>JAEOSR010000063.1 GCA_016840285.1 Candidatus Hodarchaeota archaeon
AAAAGATATTCCCAGGGTTTTTTCCTGAGGAATTTCAATCCTGAATTATACACATCAGCCATGACACTTGATGAGACAGCAGAGTACCCTCTATCTTTCCTTTTTATTACTATAATACCGTACTTTTCCTTGTAATGATTTAGAATTTTGGGAGTATTATCACTAGAGCCATCGTCAACTACCACGATATAATTTGGTTTAATAGTCAGATTGAGAATACGATCTAATGTTTTGGTGATAATTTTTCCTTCATTACGAGCACACATCAAAATAGCATACATTTTTCATGTCTTCCTATTGTAAAATCTGACTTTCACCAATACATTATTCATGATCGCTTCTAAATTTTCTTAACTTTGACTTATTGAAGAGTATTTTTTGATAATTTTCTAAAATTTCAATAATTCCATCCGCTCCGATATTGAACAGTGCATCCAGTACTGAAAGCCCATTGATAAACTCCCCCTGGACTTGATAATAAGGATTTTCTTCAATAAAATTAAATATTTCTTGATAAATCAATTTGATACCTGACTTAGTGAAATCCGCCTCGGTTTGGTATCCTTGTGCACCTGTTCCACTCAAGTAAACCGTCCCTTGAAAGTGCTTGATAAGATTAATATTATACTCTGATTTCACTCCTTTCACTTTAAGTTTACTTGATAGCACTGTATCTTTATCTATGGATAGTATCTCCATAACCCCTTTAATAGAATTTATATTAACATCGACTAATGATTCTACATCCTTAAAGCTTTGGAACAACTCTTTTATTTGTGGAAAATATTCCTTGAAGTTTGGAGACTTATGATAAACCCCTTTTAGTTGATTCAAATGCTTTGATTGCCAGTTTTGATTATGATCTACTCTTAAATCCTTTATCAAATCGTAATCACTAGTTTTCTTTACTGGAACTGTTATGTATGTCTTTTCAGATGATGTTGGTGCTTTTCTAATAAGAGTTCTTTTTGTTAAGCTGCGTTTAGTAAACTTCACATTATCGTGAAAGACAAACACATCACTACAAAATAATTTGGTAAAGTATCCTAACCAAGGAAAGTAATTTGGTTGATGTATAGCTACTACAATTGTACTTCTTGATTTAGAATCAAATGTGTCATCTTTCAAAGGAAGAAACCATCTTATTATACTCGAACTGATGAATATTCATAGTTCTAAGTTATTCTTTGTAAAGCATAAATTCTTTGAAAGGAACCCTTTCATTCTCTTCTCCAAAGCTTTTTTTTACATATTTTTTTAATAACTCCCACTCAGTATCATCTAATTTTTGTTCATTACGATTTTGAAATCCTGCTGGAATTTCTTCTTCTAATTTCCTACTGATTTCATTTTCGTCAATTAATTCGATTATTCTGTTCATCTGTTGTTGTGGGTTCTCAACAAGTTTCTCAAGTTGTATTATCACATAATCAGATTGGCGGACATTCTTTAAACTGTCCTCTATTGTCTTGAGAATGTAGAAAATTTGGCCTGTGACCTGTTCATAATCATTTCTCTTTTTTAATTCAAAATATTCTTGTGGTTTGAGAGAAAACCATTCCTTAGTATTTCCACAAAAGGCCTTTCTTCCTAGTAGGATAGATTGGGCTTGATAAAGAGGATTTCGTAAACATACTATGAATTTAGCTTTATTTAACGCCTTTTTTAGGAAACTGATCTGTAAATTACAATATAAGCTCCTAAATGCCATGGGAAGAGTAAAAACACTTTCTAATGCTGCTATTTCCTGCTTAAAGAATTTTAAATTAATCTTTTTAATTATCTCCTTAGGCATTTGATGATTTTCATCAAATTGAAACCATCTTTGCCAGAAATAGCTAAAGTGATGTGGTTCATTCCATCCTGATGTTCTTCCATAATTCGATTTGAATGACATTGGAGGTGAGGTGCGAACCTCAAACGCCTTTTCCTGAAGTGCGCCATAATATGGGGCTTTCCAAAATCTGGCTAAATAATTTGAAATATAACCAAAATAACCTGATTCTGCAATTAATTGATATAATAGAGTAGTTGCGCTTCTTGGTGCTCCGAGAATGAAAATTACCGGCTTTTTAGGTTCAGTAAAAGTTGAGACTAATTCTTTTTCAATTGGTTCTAGAATATTGTTTATTTCTTCTAATCTTCTTTCTGTTTTCGGATCTTTCTGGTACTCCTTTAACCGTTCACTCATGTATATGACGGTTTAGTTACCAATTTTTAGAAGTAGCTTTTCTTATGATAAAATGTCAACGATTACTAATACTAAGATTTAAAGTCATTACAAGTTGTATCATAAGAAATCATTTTTTTATTCTGAATTTTAAGATTATATGGTTAGTGTACCTTTATTGATGGGCGATCCATTAATAAACTAAAAAACGTTGAATGTAGTAAAATTTCATGATTTCAGAAAAGGTGGCCCTTGGTCATATTGAAAGTACTAGCACTGCGGGTTCTTGCTTGGAATGAAGCAGCCCGTCTTCCTCAACGGATCGATTTCATTAAAGCTCGTATAGCAAAGTATGCAGATTATCAAGAGATTCATATCGAACCAATACGGACCTTTGGATATTATTTTGGATACATCATCAGTTTTATTTTAACGATTCCTCGTTTGTTAAGAAAAAAATATGATATTCTACTCGTTGAGAACGCTTATTTAGTGGTTTTTGGGTTTATTTCACGATTATCGGGTAAAAAAGTCATCGCTGAATATGTAGACTACTATCCAGACATGCTTCAACGAATTTATGATACGAGAAAATTCCGCTATTTTGTGACATTTATGCTTTGTAGGATGTTTTCGAAACTTGCTAACTTAGTGATTGTTGAAACACAATTAAGTAAACAAATAGTCATCTCACTTGGAATTCCTCCTACAAAAATACGTGTTATTAGTCAATCTCCTGACTTGTCAGTTATAAAACCTTATAAACGACATGAAATTCGGAAAAAACACAGCATCAAGGAGAATGAGTTTGTAGTCGGGTATCTTGGGAAATTTACAGATCATTACGGGTTGGAGTTCATTCCTGAAGCAACAGCAATTGCTCAAAAAGAGACAAAAAGAGACATAGTATTACTTATGGTGGGTGATGGTGAATTTCTCTCTGAAATTAAGGATATGACCACTCGTTTGAATGTAAGAAAGGCAATTTTTCCGGGAAGAGTCCCGTTTCAGGAAGTTTCAAAGTATTATTCTTCCTTTGATGTTCTTCTTTACACACCTAATACAGCTTCAGGAATTAAATTAGCTGAAGCTCTTGTTATTGGCGTTCCTGTCATCGTAGGAGCTGGTTATGCAACTGAATTCGTTAAAGATGGATTTAATGGATTTATTGCTGAAGCACGAACATCAAAAGCTTATGCTAAGAAGATTATTGAAGCTGAAAGCTTGAATCGAAGAGATCTTCAAAAATTATCTAAAAGGGTAAGACACTATGCCCACAAGCGGTTTGTGCTTTCTTATAAGCAATACATTATCATGTTTAACGAAGTCTTTCTTTTATGAATTTCAGCAAATTGGAAGAAATTATTACTCATTCTGAGCTGCTACTGGTTTTATATGGGTTTTTTCCTAGTCTTTGTGTGATTAACAGGAGGAATACTAACCCTAAGGTGACACCAAACCATAAGGTGGTCATTCGTATCAGAATAACTAAAGCTCCAGCCGTTGATAAACTAATAACTAGAAGGTTTACCAGAAATAACTCCATACTTCCCTCCATTACACCCAATCCACCAGGAAGAAATGATATAGCTCCAAGGAGAGACGATGTTGCATAAATAAAGATAGAAGCTTCAAACGTAATAGATATCCCTAAACTCTGAGCCAATAAGAAAAAACCCAAACCCTCACATGCCCATCCTATAATTCCTAATACTAAGGCTCCCAAAAACACATCGTAATGAAAAGTAACCACTACATCTGATCGAAATTTATCAAATTTCTTTCCCACTTTAAACCAAGGCCCTAAATGGAAGATCCAACTGAAAAGATTGTATAATGGATCGAAAAGGAAGATTAAAACTCCGATGAGAATTCCGAACAAAATTATTACAAGAACAGGTAAGAAATCGATTGATTGTTGAAATCCCAGGATTAAACTGCCTATTAGTGCCAGTATAGTCACCGCTAGCAAGTCTATCAATCGTTCGGAGAAAGTAGAAGCAAGACCTTTTGAGAGATCGATGGAACTTGTTTTTTGTAGAAAAAACGCCCTTATTGCCTCACCAACTTTTGCAGGAGTTATTGAAAGACTAAGACCTGCGAAAAAGATCAGAAGATTTTCTTTGAACGGGATTTCAAGTTTTAACCTTTGCGTGAATAGAAGCCATTTAAAAAATCGACAGAAATAATTTCCCAAGCTTAGGAACACAGCTAGTATGACCACTATAGGATCAACTTTGAAAATTTGTTTTATCAGATCCTCCCAATCACTGAATATCATTATGAGAAGGTAAACGAATATTGCTAGTATTATGGCAAAAAGAAAATAACGAAAATTTAACACTTGAGTTAAAGTTTCCTGTTTTGACGTTTCCATTGAAAAAACCATGAACTAAACTGAAATTGTGAGTTTAAACCAGTTAAAAGACTAATAAACGGTTTAAATGAGGATCTTTTGTGAGTTTCTCTGTAACTCGTTTAATGTGATGAGCACTTTTCTTATGACAAACAAACACACAATCTTCAGTATTGACTACTACAATGTTTGAAATTCCTAGCGCAACGACTGGTTTTTCTCCAAAGATTACACTATTTTTTACATCTAAACCCGAAAAATCTCCATGTATTATATTTCCATCGGAATCTGATTCTAATATATGATCCAAAGAATCCCAAGTACCTATATCATCCCAATGGAAATCTCCAATAACAACTACTAAGTCAGATGTCTTTTCCATAATACCATAATCAATGGAGACTTTGGGGAGAGAATTGAAAGCGTTATAGACCTCTGTTTCATCAAACTCTGCTGCTTTTATTCTTTCAAGTGCTTGGTAGAGCGGGGGCATATACTGACGTATTTGTTTGATTAAAATGGAAGGTTTGACAATAAACATACCTGAATTCCACAGATACCCACGTTCAATATATTTTTGCGCTTGAACCTCATCAGGTTTTTCTGTGAAACTCTCAACCTTAAAAGTAGGAATTATAGTCTGGTCAATCCTCTTTCCTGGATTAATATACCCAAAACGGGTCTCAATACGCCTTGGTTTGATACCGATTGTCGAAATCTTTCCCTTTTCAGCTATTTCAACTGCTGTTGCTAAGACCTCTTTGAAGTGACTTGTATCGGGTATGTGATAATCTGCTCCCATAAATAGTGTAACTTCGTCTTTTTTCTCGTGAAGGAGGTGAGCACAGACAAATCCCATCCCAGCTGCAGAATCTCGGCCTAATGGTTCCACAACCATTCTAGCTTGAGGTAACTGCTTTTGGATTATGGATGTTAATTCTTTTCTAGTAGATACAACGATACTCTCTTTTCCTGCTATTTCGCTAGCAATTTCGAATGTTCGTTGAATCAAAGACTGTTTTCCATCGAGAGAGATGAATTGTTTGGGCCGATTTATACGGGATATTGGCCACAAACGTTCACCTCCTCCTCCAGCGAGGATAACAATAAAAACCACTAATTTCACCTCAATCCTAGAGAATATGAGATCTTTTTTTTATAGATATAATTAAGTTATCAAAAATCTTCGAAAACTCATCAGAAGTATTATCAGTTTTCTTGGTTTTTTAGGAAATATATTTTCTGATTAATTGGGTTAGCTCTTTCGTACTAAATGGCTTTGTGAGATACTCATCAGCTCCAGCGCTTAATCCTAACTCTATATCATGACTTAATACTTTAGCAGAAAAAATAATTATTGGAATATGCTTAAATTTGTCATCTTGCTTTAAACGACGACAAACTTCAAGCCCAGATAAACCTGGCATTCTGATATCTAGAAGTATAAGATTAGGAACCTTTTTTACTAGTTCTAATGCTTCATTACCGTTTGTTGCTTTCCAAGTTATGTAATTTTCATGTTCTAGAATTGTACTTAGCATCTCAAGAGTTTCTTCCTCATCATCGACAATCAAGATGCTTTTCTTCTCTGTGGACATTGTAAAACCTGAATTAATAGGATTTTCGAAGCCACATTTTATTATAGCTAAAGTTAAAACTTCCTTATTTAATAGAGGATCACTTCGGATTCAGCTTCTTACCTTTCATTGAAAGTAATATGTTAAGAAATCTCTGGATAAACTAACATAACAGATTATATAATGTCCCACGCTCACATGCTGTTCTTTGGAGTTGCTGAATACTCAACTGAAATTTCTCAGGAGTCGCAAGTTGTCCGAATTCCCCTCCTGCTGATCGGGTTATATTCTCCTCAAATAAAGTTCCCCCAAAATCGTTGCATCCTGTTGTTAATGTAATCTGTGCTAATTGAAACCCTAGTTTTACCCAAGATGTCTGAACATTCTTAATTACGTCCCCCAAGTATAATCGGGAAACAGCATAGAATTTTATATAATCTAATTTACTTAATTCATGAATATGAGTAGAGAAAGTTCTCTTTAGTTGTGTATTTTCTGAAATGAACGGGAGTGGGATGAATTCTGTGAAACCCCTTGTCTTCTCTTGGATCTTTCGTAATACTGAGAGGTGACGAATCCAGTGATTGACATTTTCAATATGTCCAAATAGAATTGTAGCAGTTGTTGGAATTCTTAATTGATGACTTAATTCGATAATATACATCCATTCAGAACTGCTTATTTTTCGGGGGCAAATTATTTTACGAATATTATCATCAAGGATCTCGGCAGCAGTACCAGGTATAGAATCTAAACCTTTCCGCTTAAATTCCCGTAAAACCTCCTCAACGTCTTCCCCTATGGAACGAGCTGCATGGGTAATCTCTTGAGGGGAAAATGCATGGATGTGAAGAGTAGGGTCAATTGTTTTAAGATTTTGAAGGATTTCAAGATAGGTCTCAAAGTTTATTTTTGGATGGATCCCTCCTTGAACACAGACCTCTGTAATGCGATATGGCTGGGTTTGCTTAATCTTTTTACGTAGCGTTTCGATTGATATATCGATGTACCCCTCTTTTGATTCAGGTGAAACCGAGTAGGCGCAGAAAAGACAATTATTGGTACAGACATTAGTAAAATTAATGTTACGATTTACAACGTAGGTGATAACCGATCCTGTTTGCCGTTCCCTAATTATATCAGCTATTTGGCCTATTAGGTATATTTCACGTCCCTGGGCTGAAAATAAAATTTCAAGTTCTTCAGTGGTTGGCCTTTGGTCATCCAATGCCCTTTTAAGGATGTGCTGGAGTTCTTTCTTAGCTAATCGAAGATCAATTTCCTCCAGATCAGTCTGATGCACCGTTATTCATAACCATCCTTTTATTAGGTCTTTTGAGCTTAATTAGCTTATAAATGTGCTCTGATAGCCACTCTAAATTAATGTAGCGAGGGTAAACAGGGAGCCTTTCATGCAAACGATACCCTGCATCCCGTGTAATCTGTCTTAATTTAGAAATTGATGGCCAAGAATGATCTGGGTTTATATAATCTGATGAAATTGACGATATTCCTCCCCAATCAGACATTCCTGCTGTTATAAAACGATGTTCATAACCTTTTACAAGATTTGGTGGAATTTGAATTGAAATTTCAGGAGGAAGGATATGACGCGCGATAATTAGGGTTTTTTCCATTAATTCCATTGTAGGTGGAGTAGAATTCGCCATGTGACTACCTTTTTGAGGTTGAAAATTCTGAATGATCACTTCTTGAAGGTGTTGATATTCCTGATGAACATTTTTTAGGGCAAAAAGACTATCTACTATCTCTTCTAGAGTTTCCCCAATTCCTACTAAAATTCCACTTGTAAAAGGAATTTTTAATTTTCCTGCGGAGATAATGGTACGCATTCTTTTTATTGGGTGTTTATCAGGAGATTGGTCATGAGGTAATCCAGAGTGTGTTAGTCTTGGGCTTATTGTTTCAAGCATTAATCCTACACTAGCAGATACCTCACGTAATTGAGCAAGTTCATCAAAAGTCAATGTTCCAGCGTTAATATGAGGTAACAGCTCATATTTCAATGCCTTCTTAGCAATAAAACAGGTATATTCTATCGTAGAGTCGAAACCATGCGCTTTCAGCCATTTTTTGGCGTTGGTGTATTTTTTCTCTGGTTTGTCCCCCATTGTAATTAAGACTTCAGATACCCGATTCTGCTTTGCTGTGTCAAAAATATTCTCTATTTTATCAGGTTCTAGATATTCTTGGCCTTTAGGCATTATTGCCCTACGATACCCACAATAATGACACGCATTTCTACAGAGAAATGTTAAAGGAATAAAAATATTGGTCGTAAATGTAATTTGGCGTTGATAAACACTATTAGCAATAGATTGAGCCGATTTCCTCCACAGATCAATTCCATTTAGTCTGTATTGATTTAAAAATTCTATAGCTTGATTTTTTGAAATTATTTTTTGAGGATTTTTTGTACAAGAATTATCTGTCAAAACTATGCCTCTACTTGTTAAAAACTATTATATCTATCTGTTCTAATATCTTCCTGAAAAGTTCAGGCCTCATAATCATTGTCAAATGCTGTTTTAAGTATTTAACATCATTTAATGTGTCTAAGTCTCTACCAAAAGGATCAAAGTTAAGTAAACGAAACTTAAGGTTTTTTCGGCTGGCTTCAGCCTGATGACGTTCACAGCTATCCCTCCCAAATTGAAGTGATAATAAATTTCGTTTTTTTAAGTACAATGCTGCAGTTCCCAAGTTTTTATCGCTTGATATTGATGGAATAATCAGCATATCGAATTTTTTAGTTTCATCAACCAATTGATGGAATAATTCTTTAGAAATAAATGGCAAATCTGGTAAAATGATTACAATAGCTTGTTCTAGAGGTAGCTCTTGAACAGCTTCTGTTAATGCCACATTCAAATCGATTCCTGAGTCCTGATAAGTGAATGTAGCTCCCAATTCCTTAGCTTTGTTTATAATAGAAATTGATGGCGAAATAACTCCAAAAGGATATGATAAGGATTTTACGGTTTCAATGGTTCGAAAAAATGTTATTTCTACTAAACGATCTATGAATGGAGAAAATTTCGCGGGTATCGCTGCTTTTATACGGGATTTTGTTTCTGAAAAATCCTTAATTGGAATAAGTGTCAATGGTTTCGGGATTTTCAGAAGTTAAACACCTTCATTTGTTCAAGAATCTGGAGAATAATTTTTTCTAAAAATGTTTCAATAATGTTCTGAAGATTGTTGGATTACTTCTCGCAGCTCTTGCAATTGAAAAATATCGTGCTCCAGTGTTTAAAATGGCTTGAGCACTTGCAATATCCACTACTGAATTGTTTCCTATAATGGGTATGTTTGTTTCCTTTGTATACTCTTCTAATAAAACTAAATCAGTTCCTATAGTTCCATTCTTATAGGAATCAATATGTAAAAAATCAAGTTGCCATTGTTTAATTTGAGAGATGATAGAATTGGATTTAATCGCATTTCCACGAATTTTCAAAGAAATTTTGAAGTCTTTCGATTGAAATTTTTTTATAATGTCTGTAAGGACATCAAATCGTTGCAAAAGTCCTTGTCCTCCACCTAAATGGGTAATTTCACTTTGACGACAATGAGCATTAATTTCAAGTATTGGTTTTTCCGAAATAAGTTCTCCAAGATTTCGAGTAAATTTACGTGCTTCTTTTGAACTATTGAGCCTCAGGTTAATGATAAGACGCGAAAAATCTGGAATTTTATGTGCTTCGCTTATTATTTCATCAGACTCTTTTCCAACATGAAGAATGAATTCATCTCGACCTCTTTGAGCGATTTTAAATGATGCTTTGATCATCTCTGTTCCAATGGGATACCCTCCAATTGTAACCATCCCAGCCTCACCCTCGATTAAGCACTGTTTAGCGAAGTCCCCATTAGTTATGCCAGCCATTGCGGCTAAAATACTAGGATTTCTGGAATTTCCCATTCATTTACTATCCATTATTCGGTTAAATAACCGTGAGGCATCATTTTTTGTATGAATGTAAATATCTTCTAAAATTGGAGTGATTCCCATTCCCTTAATATCTTCAAGATATTGTTCATCTGTTTTATGAATCATCAAGGCGTCTAGAATGTCATGAAACAATTCCACAATCGCTACGGGGGAAACATCATGCCCCCATGCCTTTAAAAACGCTGTTGTTGGTCCAGAAACCGCGTTCGTACCGATAATTGGACTTATTGCGATTCGATATCCGGAAGCTTTTTGTAATGCTTCTCGTAGAGGTTGAAGAGCCAAAATTGGTCCCACTGATGAAATAGGATTGCTTGGACCTATTATAATAGCATCAGCACGTTGAATGGCTTCTAGAACCTGGTCAGTTGTATTTCTTAGGTCTCCTTCAAAAAAAACATTCTTTACTTGTACTTTTCCCTTATACTTAACCCAATATTCCTGTAAATGCAGCGTTTGTTCTGGTGTACGAACTTTTGTTTGAATGGCTTGATTAGCCATCGGTAATACACGAGATTGGATATTAAGACGTCTTCTAATGATTTCTATGGCCTCAGTTAAACTTTTTCCTTGGTTCAATAAAAAAGTTCTATAAAGACATAATCCCGCATCAAAGTCACCTAGATTAAACCAAACCTCTTCCTTTAATTGGTTTTTTAGAAAATCTACTAGATTGAAAGTGTCATTTTTTATCCCCCACCATTTCTCTGTGTCTATGAGATCTGTTAATGTCAATAGTATACTATCTATGTCAGGTGAAACATGTAATCCATAAAAACTCCAATCATCTCCAGTATTGCCAATAATTGTAATATTTCGAGCATCAGTGACCTCTACAACACCTTGTAATAATTTCGGGGTTCCAGTACCCCCTGATAAGAAAACGATGTTTGAAATATTCAATTTATAATCCTCTTAACAAAAATTTCCTTAATATGATCTTTTCTTAGCGAATTTAGTGACATTATTTTAATAATGATACCGATAGTTATGCATCTGTTGATTAGTTTTGGCCGCAAACAATAATGAATGGGATCTTATTCTTTTTGGAGAGAATGACAACATCAATACTCAGACAATCTGGCATGCTGCTACCTTGGCAAGGAGTCGGGGAATTCAAGAACGTGACCTTGTAATTATCGATTGGCCACGAGACCCTGTTGTCTGTTGTGGACTCCATCAATCTATAAATCAAGTTGTGGATCTGAATTTTTGTGAATTAAATAATATTCCAGTCATCAGACGGGTGTGTGGGGGAGGAGCTGTCTTACTCGATTCAAACCAACTCTTTTATAATGTAATTGCCCATATCGATTCTAAAATCGTTCCACGGAGGATTAATGCCTTATATTCGAAACTTCTAGAACCAGTTGTTAATACTTATCGCCACTATAATATCGAAGCAGATTATCGGCCAGTAAATGACATTTTAGTTAAAGGTAGAAAAATCTCTGGAAATGGAGCTGCACTTCTCGAGAGTGCTCAAGTTTTAGTCGGTAATTTTATATTGGATTTTCCTCGTAAAGAGATGACTCAAATTCTACAGGTTCCGGGTGAAAAATTCCGAGATAAGGTTTATAAGTCCCTAGAAGCTGGAATAACTTCTTTTAAGGATGAACTGGGGTATATTCCGAATCGGGATGAAATTATTGAGATATTTACTCAACAATTTGAATCAATCTTGAATGTACACTTTACACCTACCTCCCTTGAGCCTGAGACCCTTACATTGATGGAAGAACTACGAACTACCTATCTGACTGATAAATGGAGATTTCAAGTAGCTCACCGAGGAAAAAATCTGATTCATAAAGTCAAGATCCATGCTTCTAATTATATCGTTGAAGGTACGCATAAATCAACTGGTGGCTTAATACAAGTAATTTGTGAATTTCAAGGGTCAGTTCTCGTAGACATTCTAATAAGTGGTGACTTCTGGATTTATCCTGATCTCATCCTTCCTCAATTAGAACAAAATCTTCATAATGTCGACTTAAACAGTATCGATCTGGAATCACATATCCAATCGTTTTTAAATAGTCATAACTGCGAAAGTCCAGGCACTACTTCTACAGATCTATCACAATCGATACTTAATGCTTATCAGAACATTACTCGTAGATAATAACATCCTCTAAGCTGTTTCACTTCCCAAATTCTACCAAACATTCTATAACCAAGGTAATTGCTTTTTTCATGATATCCAGACTCATTGATGCAGATAGAGGGGAGTTAATTATTTGCTCTGGTAAGAGAGGAAGATGAATAAAGCCAGCAGAAACCTGATTGAGTTTGGAAGATGAATCTAAATAATTCAAAGTATGGTACATTAGTTGATTGCATCCAAAAGTCCCAGCAGAGTTTGAGATATAGCAGGGAATATGATTTTCTTTGAGATAACTTACTAGGTGCCTAACTGGTAGTGTACTAAGATACGCCACAGGTCCTCCTTTCACTAATATTTCTTCATGTGGTTTTGTACCGCAATTGTATGCTACTTTGGAGGCATCAGCTAGATTAATCGCAATTCGTTCAATAGAGATCGAAGAACGGGAAGCTTGACCTGTATTAATTACGATTTCAGGATATATCTCATCAATTAATTGAATAATGGCAGATTTTATCTTGGCATATCTTAGTGGAATTGTTTTACCAATTACTTTGATGTTTGAAAATGTCTTCCCATCTAAATCTTGTGCAATAACCTCTGAGGGATTGATTTCATATCCTCCAAAGGGCTCAAAACCTGTTAATAGCAATGTTCTCATGCTTCATCCCAGTATTCGTTGCGATAGTTGTGTTTTTAATTTCTGAGAAAAGACTTTATTCTTTTTCATAATCAATATTATTGGTTTCTAATACTATTCAATTAAAAAAGTGAAGGAATAATGACTTCTTCTTCTGCAGATTGGGAAACTTATGCTAAAAGCACTTCATCTGCTCTCATTCGCGCTCATTATTTCTTTACGGTATGGCGAAACTATCGTATTTTGTTGCGAGGTTTAAAAATACCTCAAGGTTCATTATTGGAGATAGGATCCTCCACTGGTTTGAATTCTCTTCGTCTCTCTAAGAAATACCAACTAAAACCAACTTTAGTAGATACATCAAAATTTGCTTTAGTCCTGGCGTATAGTCTTTATCGTCAATCCAACGTTATTCCGAAATTAGTTCAACAAGATGCGTTAAAATTATCCCTCAATCAACAATTTGATTTTGTCCATTCTCATGGATTATTAGAACACTTCAAACATTCAACTCAATGTATTGCCTTTCAAAATCATACTAAGCATGTCCGTCCAGGAGGATGGCTTATTTGTTGGGTTCCAACCCCAGACACTCTATATCGTTTAAGTCGTTGGTATTTAGAACGTACAGGTCAATGGATATTCGGTTATGAGAAACCACTACCTGTTAAAGAGTTTATTTCTTTTTTTCATCAAGGAAACTTTCAAATTCGAAAAATTCATCATCCTCCGGGTTGGGTGGGTGTTGCAGCTCAGAAACCTTTTTGAGAAAAAAATTTACGTACTCTCTTCGTTTTTTTTCTGGACAAAAAGTGAATTTTTAGTTTCAAATATTGTGCTTTTGTTGATTTTTCACATTAGAAAAAATTGAAGACTCCTCATCGGGATTAAATGAAAATATTTTGCTAGGATTCAATATTTGTGCTATTTTTCCAGTTTTTCCATGAATAGAGGTAGGTAAACGGAGTAATCGTCGTAAATCGATAGTTACTTTATGATCAATCCGTGGTACCCATCGACGTAAAATTTCATCGTATTTATTAATCTTAGCTATCCGAAGATTGAAATTTCTCAATAAACTCTCGTCAATCTGTCCTTCTTGGTGCTTTAATTGTTTCATGATATTGGTTGCTATAGAAGAACTGAAACCTAAATCTATAAGATCTTTATGACGGACATTTTTGAGAAAATACTTGAATACAGTATGTTCTATGCGGTAACGAAAATCATACTTTAGTTTCGTACGATCCTGAATTCTGGCTGTCTCTGCTTCTCCGTGAATAACAGACAGATAATCTATTATCGACATTCGCTGCTCTTGATTGATAGAAAAACCTATATCATCAGTAACCCAGCCATGTACACCCCGACGTCCAGAAAAAATCCAAGTTATGTCCTTCATCCCGAAATCATGACGCAATGTTTCATCTATGATATGAACTGCAAGATTAACTAGCTGCCAACAGCGGATACACACTTGGTCAGCTCCCTGGCAATTACAGACAAATTGGCGTACTGCATCGTATTCGTTTAAATCGATGTCAAATACAAGTTCATGACCGATCCACTCAAGTGAATGGATAGGATTCTCCCGAGAAGGGGACTCATCATACACAGCACCAATATAAGCATGAAAAGGAGTCCGATCCACTAGAAAATCGATCAAGGCCCTAGGGGTTTCAAAGGAGATATTGCGAAAGAATTTTCCTTCTAGTGTAGCAAAACCAAATTCGCGTGTTGAAAACTTTGAGAAGTCTATAAATGCTGCAATGTCATCGAAATTAAAATAAGTGGAATAGTAATCACGAAGAGCAGTTCGCTGTTGAGCTTGATTCACTGATTTATTTCCACCTCTTTATTTACCGATGAATCATTTTCCTTCTCTTCAACCATTAATCCCTCGAACTTACTTGCATACCTAGCCCATTGTAACGGATGAACTATTTTTCGATACAGAGATCTCTTATAGATGCTAGGAAAATACTCTGTGCAAGCTTGGGTTGGATTACTCCCGCTTCGAGAGACAATTCTTTCTAGTTGATTCCTGGATGGTTTGACAGATTTTTTGTTTGTAAGATAATTATCACTAAGGAAGTTGAGTAAAATTGCAGGAGCTAAATGAACAAATGGACAAAAATAACTTGTGGCTATAGTAGAACACTTAGGAACATTATAATCCTTTTTTCCACCTTCTAGTCCATAAAGATGACGTATTTGATAACCAGAAGTCCTTAGATACTCCGTATAAGTGACATTCAGATTATCTACAGATTTTTCAAACCAATAATGCAATTGATCGTCCACTGTCATTCCAATTTTCTTTAGAAAAAAACCTAATTGAAGACGTTGTGCATGATTTAACCGTCCTGTTTTCTCAAATTCGGAGAATAAATATATCATGCATGGTGGAAAGATTTCAGGATGTGATTGTAAGTCTTTACCCTCAAATTCTGCAGAAGAAAATTGTGAACGAATTTGTGTGTGTTTTGCGAGATTTTGTTCGATTTCCTGAACTGCCTGATCTATATTTTCATTTATTCCTAATAAATCCTGGGCTTTTTCCACTTCTTCTTGGAGTTTGAGTTCAAAGGCTTTTTTAAGACTACCTCGAAAGGAAACTTCATTTGAAATTACCCAACCCTTACGAAGGTAACCCCTTCGATTTGATACCATCCATGGAACTTGTGCAAAATGAACACATGTCAGAAAATCACTTGTTACTCTTCGAGCTGAATGATATTGATGATAAAGGTCAGCTAGATATTCATTTTGTTTCTCATCCATTTTATATTTGAACTCTTCATAGTTCATTACGTTCTCGGACCCAAATATATGATTGAAGATATCCCTTTTTTGGTTTACACTTGTACGATCAGAATACAAATATGCAAATAAATCGCCTTCTGTCTCAATCAGCCAAGCCTCTAACCTGCGATTAGTGGCTGCGACTAATCTAAGTAGATATGCTCCTAAACGGTAATCATTATAGATATGACTCAGTGAATCATCATCCGTTGGTGGAAAATGATCTCGAACGACTCGTGATCGCCCTTGAGGGAGTTGCTCAAGAAGTGTTACCCTGTTCCATGCTAATTGTTTCCACTGTTTGACATCAATATCCAAATTAGGTGGTGCTTGTAAAATGAACCAATCAGGTAGAGCCAAAATCAGTTCCTTCTTTTTATAAGATTAAGGTCAAATATTAACCATTGCTGCTTGGTGTTGAGCCAGTATTTGGGTCATAGTATTGCCTTTCAAATAACTTTTATGCCTTTATCTTTAATATTCATTAGTTTCTCTTAATTAATTTCACATTTTTGTAGAGTTCTAAATAAT
Source organism: Candidatus Hodarchaeota archaeon (assembly GCA_016840285.1). The sequence goes on from JAEOSR010000063.1 coordinate 16,163, forward strand.
GTAAAATCCTGACCCGACTTTTTATTTCTCAACGAATTACGACAATTATTAAAATTAGTCTATTCATTCCGACCATACCCCGAATAAAAGAATGGTGAGATCTATTCCTGGTATTTATCGCCAATACTGTATGAACAAGATGGATATTGTTGAACAACTTATTCCCAAGAGCGCTAGAAGAGTCTTGGATGTTGGCTGTGGGGATATAGATGTTTCAGGCCATCTCTATTGTCATAATAGGTTACAACGAAAATATAGAGATGTAATAGGAATTGACCTCAATCCTGGGCGTCAAAAGAACGTCGTCCAAGCCAGCGCAATGAAACTTCCTTTTACGGATCAATCAATTGAATATGTGGTCTCTTTTGATGTTGTTGAACACATTGAGGACTTTTCGTCTGTTATTAAAGATATTCTTAGAGTAGCAATCAAACGAGTCATTATTATTGTACCGACAACCGAAAACCGTTCCATTCGCCCAATTTTCAATTTTCTTCGCAGAATGTTACGCGGGGTTAATAATTTCATTTTTCAAGGCCACTATTACGAATTCTACCCATTTGAAATATGTAAGTTCAAAAGAAGAAATTATTCTTGCAAGATAATCACAATCGATTATCCTATTCTTGGTGCCTCCATTTTTCACAGAAAAGGACTCATTACTGCTGGTATCTATATATTTGACAGACTTGAATGAGGATGACAATCATTTCTCTCAAAAAGATTACTCAGAAACCGATTTTTCATTTAAATCCCGTGCATTTACCTTAGTTTTACCTACAATATAGACTAGTAACCCAACAATAATTATAAAATAGAATTTCATCAACTGTACAAGGATCGCTCCAGATGCAGCTAGCGTGGATCCGAGTCCTAAACCTATGTCCAGAAAAACTGAAAGTGTGATTTCTTTTAATCCAGCCATTCCAGGAATTCCAACAGGAAGAAAATCAATTGTTCCACCCAGGAAATTAACCGCTGCAACTTGATCTAAAGTTATTGTTATCCCAGATAAGGATGTTAAAAGGAAATAAATGGATACCCAATGAGCAACCTGTGAGAAAAAAGCTAAAACAAGTGCTATTAGTGAAGAAAATTTATTCTTAGCCAGATAGGCGAACTGTATACTAAAATCATCAATGATTTTCTCAGATGGTTCCATAGCATTTTTTGCTGTTACTCCAATAAGAGGAAAAGAGGAGAATATTCTTAAAATATATTTTATGACGGTTTTTGCCGTTTTAGGGGATTTTGCAATTAAAATGAAAAAAATAACGACTGTTAATGAGAGTAAAGAGATGATTACAACAAAAATTAAGGCAATTTCATCTGATAACGATTGACCTGTCATTTTTGAAATAATTTCATCAAAATAAGCCAAGATCGCAAACGCTACAAAAACCGATATGGGAATGAATGCTAACAATCCACACAGTTTATGCGCAATAACACTGGATAATATCTCACCACTCGTTGCTTTTCGGTTTTCTAACTCGTTATCGAATTCTTGTGTTCCTAGTGCAATACGCATAATTCCTTCAACGGCTCCTGCACTAGGGATTAATAAACCATAGGAAAATGAAGCCAGCTGAATTCGGTAGACTGATGATGTGGATGGACGAATAAATGAGATCCCTAAAAGAACTTTCCATGCAAGTGTATCTATCAAAATGGCAACAAAGGTGAAGAGAGTTCCTAAGAGAAGAAGAAGAGGATTTGCTGATAACATAATTCCAATCATGGTGAAAATACTTACTCCTCCTAAATATAGATAAGTTATTAACGCTATTACAGCAATTCCTAGAAGAAGAAGAGTTTTATTATCAAAAGCTTTGCGTAACGAGATCTCTGTGCCTTCTACAATTAATTTCGACGATTTTTCCACAAATTTGACCTCAATTGAGGCGAGGACTTCTTAGGTTATTAAAATTGATAAAAGTAAAATCAATTACTATTTACATGAGGTCATCAACTAGCTCGTTACCGTAGCTAATCTCAATCGTGTGGTATGTAACCCTACATCCTCTATCCTGTCAGCTTCAACAGCATTCAGGAGTGCTTTTTTCAGAATGTTATACGCCCCATTCACATCAGCATTAATGATAGTGCCTGTGTGAGATTTGAATAACCCTCTAGTAATTCTTCTACCTAGATATTTGTTATGGTGTTCGATTGGTTCGTTATCCAAGAAAAAACACTTGCTGGAGTGGCTTTCCTCCTGTTTAATGACTGTTATTCCCTGATCTTCGGCTTTGTAGTCCAATTGCTAAATTAGCTTATGATAAGGAATGGTGACAAAATTTTGGTTATTTCTTCTTCCAAGGTGACAGTTTTGTTTCCAATCGGGATTATATCTGATAATAACTGTTCCAATGTCATTCAAGACGCAGTACTCTATAATTTTTCTACTGGTCTTGTGGAAATAGTCATTGATTTTGTTATTGCGCTTATTGGTTAATTTTTGCATGGTTTTGCCTATTTTTATTCCCTGACGGTCATAAATTGATTGAATTCGGGCTTTTTCTTTGTTATAGAATTGATTAATGGATTTAACAACCCCACCTTTAATAACAAATGGTCTCAGACCATTGTTATTTACCGTAGTTATGAGGTTGCGAACCCCTAAATCAATAGCAATGATAGTATTCTTATTCAAAGATTTCGGATTAACAATTTTCTGATAGATGATTTCTACTACATAACCTACCCCCTTCGGAATAATTCGTACTTCTCTGATGTCTATTTTTTCAGGTAGTCTTGTATTAATTTTAATTCCTATTTTTTTGGGAAATCTAAGGATACTGTTTTTTTTAATTTTACCTGTTGGTTAGTAAAAACCAATAGAAACTCACCATTCTTCGGTTTGTATCCAGGGAGTTTTGGTCTCCCTTTAAATGTCGACTCATCCTTCTCCCACTCTTTAATAGTACCAAAAAAGGCTTTCCAATTTCTATCAAGGATTTTCACCACTTGTTGAGCTGTCTGGGCAGGTAGCAGTTGATAATTCTTTAAGGTCTTGATTTTATGGTAAAGTGTGTTATACCGAATCCATTTTTTTCATTAAAAAAAGCCTTTCTAATTAGATAGTTTGCTTCATTGTAAAAATTCTTTGATACATGACAAAGATGTCGGAGGTTTTTGGTTGGTTTTAACCAGATCCGTTCAGTTCTGAAGACTCTCATCATTTCTGTCAATCAGCATCACATGGTAGGAAATTTGTTTAGTAATGCAAATTATATTCCTCGAAATCTCTAAAAAATGAATTACAGAGGGAATGAGAAATTGTCAAAGAAAAAACCACCAATCTCCTTATAACCACCTAAGAAAATTAATTTTGTGATATAATCCGCAACAACCGTAGAAATTCTTATTCTCGTATTAGTCCTCATTTCACTAAAAAGAAATATTAAATTATATCATTCGATTATATTTTCAGTTATCCATATTCTTTTCTAAGAAAATATTAAATAGCAATTTTCAATACAAGATGGTTTTTAATGGATATTTCAGAGCTAGTGTTCGTCTATTTAGGGCCCTTCCTCTACAATCTCATATTCGTTTCCTTATGGATCCTCTGGTTTATGTACCACCGCGAAGAAGAAAATCAAAGACTCAAACACCTCTTCAGGAAGTATCTTCGCGATAAAATCTGGTTTTATCTTATCACAGGAAGTTTAACTGTAATTTTTCTTTATTTCCTATTCTCATATGCGATATTTAACACTGATGTTGATGATGCGATTACATCAGCCGTACAGGCCTTTTTACAAGGTGTTAATCCTTATCAAAAAGACGTTGTAGAACACCATATTAATTCCGAAATTGTTCTTGGTCGATACCATTATTTCCCTCCTGATTTGCTCACTTACAGTTTATATTACTATTTCTTTGGCAATTTTTTGTTTCCTCTTCTTCATACCTATTGGTTTGTCCCTCTCCATATTATTCTGATAATTCCAGGATATTGGATAATCACTCAACTTGTCGCTTGGCCACATCATCGGCTAATCCCTTTTACTGTTCTCTTAATTACTCCTTTTTTATTCACTAATTCAATGCTTATGTGGTTTTTTTTCCTGATAGGCTATTATTTTTATGAGGAAAAGGAAAGACACATCTTAGGTATGACGTTTTACGTCCTCGCAGCTTCTGTTAAATACATGGTTGGCTTTATCATTCTCTTTTATTTTATTCAAACCTTGAAGGGACTTCATAAAGAAAACCAATTCACGAAATGGCGGATAATTGGACATAAACTGGCTCCATTTGTGATCTCTAGTTTAATCCTGACCTTAATCTGTTTACCGTTTGGCTTTTTTGATGTAATAAAATCAGTTTTTCTAGATCAAGGCGATCCTCAGTACAGAGAGGAGGTAGCTCAATCCGTTGGCCCATTATTAATTGAAATTCTTAAGATAATGAACTTGACATCTCTTTATCTCCCGATTTTGGGAGTCATTGTGATTCTAGCTTTAATTATTTCAATGAAACAGCCCACATATGACCAAATTATCCATTTTTCATTCCTCTCTATGATCATCCTCCCTTTCTATGCAACAGAGTTGTTCATCACCCTACCTTTCTTCTTTTGGTTCAAGGAGGGTTTTGAGGCAATTAAAGATGACAATCAGGTAGTATAACTTACAGAAATAATCTCCCAACCCAAGTGAAACCATTATATCCAATACTAGCGTTTTTCATCAGCAATTGTGGTAATTACTGAAATACTCCGTACAGAAAATCGTTCATCAACATAAAGAATGCGTACATGCTCTGGGTCACAATCAGTTAGACCATGTATGTCAACCACTTGACACACTCCAGAGATAGAGGGTTTATAATCGTTTCTATTCATTTTTAGCTGGATTGCTCTCTTACAGATTGAGCAAGGTTCGCAATTGAGAGCCACTAGATCACTCTTTGATGACATTGTTTATCTCGCCTTAGCTTTCGTGAAAGAACTCCACTAGTTCAAACTTCAAAAACCTTTGCTAATTCCTGGTAGTGATGAATAATCCTCCGATTACATAAATTTAAATATTGGTTGTTTTCTTAAAAAAACAATTAAATCTGACTATTTAACCTAAGATAGCGGGGTAATATTTTTGGATGACGAGGAACTGGTTGTAGATACCCCTTGGGGAAAGTTAGTTACATCGAAAGGATTAAAGTACCTCTTAACAGGATTCGAGCAAGATTTGGAAAGATTAGGAAAAGTCTTGGCTCGTATTGAAACACGGTTAACTGAAATTGAGAGTACTCAATCAAATGAAAATGTGAAAAGCCGAATTCAAGTGATTGAAGGGTCTCTTAAGTCACTGGAAGATGATATTCATCAATTTCGTGAGAACCAGACATCCTTTGCTGCTCATATGAAAAAGACCCTTCAAATTTTCTACTCTAAACTCGATAATGACGATTGAAAAAGAAACCTTAGGTTCTGAGTAAAAGCTATGGGAGATTCCTATCCCCTGGAGAGTTCAAAACAGCTCGAACTCGTGTGGCAAGTTTCCTCCCGATTTGTGGAACAGCTATCAATTCTTCTAAATCCGCTGAAGCAATTGCTTGAATGGTTTGAAATTTATCCAGTAAACTTTTCGCTTTTGCTGTGTTGATCCCAGGAATCGTTGCCAACATGAACAGCTGAATCTCTCGGACATTTTGTTCTTTTTTTGAAACGCTAGGTAAAGAAATTTCTGCAGTAGTGTCTCCTTGTTCACGTTTTGCCAACTGGTACATAAGCGCAGCTGTTTCTGAATCATTCCGAGTGAATACAATAGGAATTCGAAAATCAAGAATTATTGAGCTGATAGCGCCCATAAGACTGTTAATATGGATTTGACGTTCTATTACTTCTGATTCTAGCTGAATCAATATTAAAGGCAACTTTTGCTGCGCCAACCTCGACAATTGGGAGTGTTGTCCTGGGGATGAAGGTTGAAACAACCTTCCATCTATTACAGAACTTACGAAATCAGAATAAGTTTTTCGTTCCACAATTAAGCGATTTGAAAGAATATAATCTCCCACTTCTAGTTCTTGGGATCGTAATTGAGCTCCGTGTTGTTTTAATAATTTTGGGATCCGATTTGTACTTTCACGAGAATCAATAATTATTTGAGGCTCTGAAGTTCCAGTTGCAAAGTGTTCCTTCTTTTCTTCTTTTTTCAGGAACTTATCCAAGGTTTCATGACTTTCCTGGATTTTTTTGTTTTCAAGCAAAAGTTGTAGATCTTTTTTCAAGAATTTATTCATTTGTTTATTTTTTCTGTTAATTGCCCAGTACATAGCTTCATCGCGTGTACCTTTGGTTACAAGATGGATGACCCGTGATCTTCTCTTTCTTCCCCTTCCTTGGCGCTGAATTGCTCTGACAATGGAAGGAACCGAGTCATAGAACACGACCAAATCACAGTTCCCAACATCTAGTCCCTCCTCACCAACGGAGGTGCTGAGTAGAATCTTCAAATCACCCTGTTTGAATTTTTCGATAACGTCTAATTGTTGTTTTTGCGTGAGTCCTTTGTCATCCGTCGAACTTGAATGACCAATGAATATTCCAGTTTCAATATCTTGTCGAGATAATTCAGAATGAAGGAATCTAATTGTATCGCGATAGTTACTAAATATTATGATCCTTGAGTCCAAAGAGGAGTCTTTTTTGAAAATTTCCTTTATTTCATCAATTAAGTGTTGAAGTTTGGGATGAATCATTGGTTTTTCAGATAATTCCTTCTCAAGAAGTAAGATTCGATTATCTTCAAGAAACACTCTTAATGCCTTTGATGAAACCTTTCGACGCCATTTTTGAATACTATATAACGTTTGAGGAAAGCCTTGACTTTCTACGAGTTCTTTAAGATGTTGTACACGAATTAAATTTGAACTGTGAATTAAGAGTTCGCCAAAAGCAGAATCTTGCTTAGTAAGCATCACAACCTGTTGGTGAATCCCTAGAGCTTCTTTCTTCCCTATATATTTATGATCTAAAGTCCCTGGTATCTGTTCTTTTAGAGTTTGTACTAATTCATCTTGATAACTCTTTAAATCTTTAAGGACGGACTCATATTCTGCAGGAAGCTTGATCCAAATAACTTTTGGAGTGTGTATCGAAATATATTCACTTACATCTAAATCGCTGGTGTCTGTGACTGATACTTTAGAGATTCTGAGATTTTCACACACCTCAAGGATTTTCTCTGGATTATTCCCAGGTGTTGCGGTAAACCCGATGATCTGACATCGTGCTTGTTTTGCGATTCCTACATACGCGTAATCACCAGTAGCCCTATGAACCTCATCGATACAGAGCAACTTTATTTGCTGGAGATCTAAGCGGTCATAGGTCAGGTCATTTTCAATCGTTTGAGGAGTACCTATCACAATCTTGGCATTTGGATATTTATCCTTCCTTTTCGAAGGAGGAACTTCTCCTGATACCTCGAGGACCATATCAGGGGAGAGATTCCCTATAAATTCTAAGAACATTTCCTTTATCTGATGAACTAAAGGTCGTGTTGGAGTTAATATTAGTATCTGTTTAGTTGGATCTTTCTTCAGGTAGTATGCTGCTAAATAAGCCATGATTACTGTTTTACCCAGACCAGTTGGAAGGACGACTAGTGTATTCCCAGGGTTTGTAACACACTCTGAAAAGATAACTTGTTGGTAGATTCTTGGCTCAGCAGCGTTGATTAACGGATCATCCAAAACAAATCTAACTCACAGATACAATCTTGATTTCACTTTATTCTTCTATTAATTAAGCATTTCGTGTATCCTTGGTTATTGTTTTAATTTTCTTGTTCATCTTCAAAAATTCAGACGGTGTTCAATATAGAGGAAGAAATGAAGTTCGATTCCTTTAGTTTAGCTTTTAGATTGTGTGGAAAAATTTTCAATCAAGAAATTCCTAGTGATAGCATAAATAATTGATGAATCTGATAAATCATGAATTAATGGTTCGAACACCTAAGTATGCAAAGCGAAACCAGATTTTTATTCGAAAAATAGCTTTAAAAAAGAAGAAAAGGATAACTCATCAACATTCAACATTATGCTTAAGATGTGAGAAAAATGGCTGAGAAGGAAGAATCTCAAGAAGAGGCAATACCCGTTACTGTAAAAGAACGTAAGATCACCCTAGACCTTTGGAAAACAAAAATTCATGGCGAAATTATAGGAATAAAACAACAGGAACAATACATGGCAAAATCACGCCAATTCACAAGAGACCTTGAGCTTTTTGGTGAGGTCATTGAAAAGAAGAAAGGGAAAGAGGAGACTGTTGGTTACGTAGGTTATCGTAAAGGTTTGTGGGATGACGAGAAAGAGAAATTAGCCCGACGACTAGTGATCAAACTATTTTCTAAATCAATGTACTATCAAGGAACCTTGGAAGAGATGGTTGGTCGTGAATTTACTCGTTCACTCTCTGCACGACATGACTTTCCAAGTTTTAACTTAATGATTGACGATTATGAGTACTTAATCCCATTAAATAAGATTCGTGGCGGGTGGTTTGTTCCAGAATGGTTTGTTTTCCGCATTGATGATGAAGAAGGATTTATCCCAATAATATTAAAACACAAGATGGGTCTTGGAATAGATTACCGCGTTGTAAATGGGATTGGGGATAGACAGTTCGGTAAGATTGATGGAAAAAAGTTTGATGTGGGTGGTAGATATGATATCACACTCAAAGCCACAGATGAACGTCTTGTTGATAATGTTCTCGTACGAGCTATAATCCTCTTTGCAGCTTCATTAAAATTCCATGAAGATATTATCAAGAAAATTAAGAAGGGTACGAAAAAAATGCGGAAGGATGAATGGCAACCAGACCTTTCAAATGAAGAAAAACTCCTTCGGAGAAACCCCCGATCAATTCTTCGAAAATAGAAAGTCTTTGGAGCATTATCATATTGATTCCTGATGATGAAAGTTTAGAATTTCTGATTGAGCATCTCAAATATCTGATTCAAGAACAACCTGATAGAAAGATAGAGAAAATATCAGATCTGACAGAAATTCTTTCTGATTTTATGTCAACTTTTTTAGTAGTAGTTGACGCTTTAATCTCAAGTAGTCAGAGAAGATTTGGTGCAATTGAAAATAAATTGAATGAATTTGAAGATCTTCTATTGAGTGCGTCGATTAAAGGGCTCTCAGGATTATCAGAGCTATCACAGGCAACTGAGGAAAGGTTGACCGAAGAGATAGACCAACCTTTACAAAAAACTGAGTTTCAACCAACTCCCCCAAGACCAACTACTGAGGTTGTACCACCTCCACCTCCTAAAGTTACAACAGAAGAACATATCCCAGTAGTATCTGTTCAACAGCCTAAGGAAAAACCCATTGTAACTATCTCTGAAGATATGGAAGTAGAAGATCTTGCAGCTCTCGCATTTAAACAAAGAGAAAAAGAAGCAACTCCTACCCCTCGTCCTTCCCCCGCCCGCCTTGGTGCAGTCTCACTTAAAATGGAATTAATGCAAGAACTGAAAAAGAAATTCGGTAGTGATAAATTAAAACAAAATGAGTCAATATGAGTTTACTCAATCTCTATCAAAATGGGGTGAGTTCGTATTTGCGGAGAGATTTCCCCCAAGCAATCAATTTTCACCAGTCTCTCTTAAAACAATATGTCTTTCATTATGCTAACAGAACTAATGTAGATCCTTTATCATATGCTTTCGATTCCATTTTAGTTTTACATTCAAAAGCCTGGATTCAATTAGAACAAATATTTTCTAGCCATAGATACCAGAATCAAACTCAGAAACAACAGAAACTCCTCAGAGCTCAAGGAACACTTGAAGGTGCAGAGATCCTCCTTGTTTATCTGAAAAACAAGCTAGGATTTACATCATACTCTGGCCTGAGACAAGGATTCAAGTGTCTTGAAACAATCCAAAAAATCTTAAAACGTAAAACCAAACGATATAGTCTCTAATAGTTTCAAACCATCTGCAAAATAATTTGTAATTACGACCTTTAGATCTCTTGTAAACCTAATATAATAATGAATCATCAAGGTCTCTATTATGAAAATCTCACCAACAAAAAGACCTCTGAGGTACATTTTGATAATAATTATTTTTTTTGGAATAATTTATCCATCCGTAATAACAAATCCCATCCAACTTAATGAACCAGATAATTTCTGTATATCTGGTAATATGATAGATGCAAGGGATGAACTTGAGACTGTACTCTCAATAACACATAAAGATCCTACTAAGGCTCAAAAAGGATTGACGGTTTTTACTCTCTGGCGACTTTCAATGCATGCTCCTGAACTACATATCATAGATACAATGATTGTCATCACGGATATGGAGGGCGATGTCAAACAATTACTCAAGTTTCCTATAGAAGAAGAACCAGATTTAGGAATGCTGGCTTGGGATCCAGAATTTATCAATTCTACCACTTTTGTGTATATGCTGGTACCCACCAATCTGGTTCTTTATAATATTCATATACGTCACACTGAAGTTCTTCCTGTTCGTCCAGGTCATCACGATGTGGAATATAATCCAATTACTGACACATTTTTGACTGTTCACTTCACTCAGTACGGAGAATATTTAGATAAAGACTTATTATTTGATGATATATACGAATATGATCGGAATGGGAATGAAATTTGGTTTTGGAACAGCAGCGTTCACATCCCTTTCAATGAAACTTTATTTACAAATGAAGCCTTTTATGACCGCTACCAATGGACTCATGCGAATACTATTTTTTGGGATATTGAAGCAAATGCCATTTATTATAATGCACGACATTTAGACACCTTCTATAAGATAGAATATCCTAGTGGAAAAATCCTCTGGGCTGCGGGAAAGTTGGGCAATCTGAAGATGTTTGATAGACATGGAAACGAAAAACAGAGTTTATTTTACCATAGTCATGCGGTGGAAGTTATTAGTCCTAATTCCTTTATTATTCATGATAATGACTACTTTAACACCACTAGAGACAATCCACAGGAAGCACAAGGGATACCTCGTATACTCGAGGTTGTCGTTGATGAAGAGACGATGACAATGAATGAGACATGGTTGTGGTTAGCACCAGCAGAGTACTTTGGTGATGTCTGGGGAGATGCTGATCGTTTACCTAATGGGAACCGATTAGGAACGTTTGGAGTTCCTACTCATCCTGCCTATATTACTGAAGTTGATCCTCAAGGGGAGATCGTCTGGGAATTAGCACTTGAACAAGAAAAATGGGATTATTTAGGGATTTATAATGCTGATCGCTTTTTTGAAGCTCCTTTGGTAGAGATCAATCAAACAACATCAAAACAATACACTATTTCAAACCCAGATGGAAATATTGTATTACAAGTGAGAACCTGGGATACATTCGACATCCGACTTACTAGAAAGGGATCATTAACACTAACCGAGGGGGATGAGATTATAGAATCCATGGATTTCAATTTTCGTCCCCATTGGCAAGAAACTATTGTTTATGTAAATATTTCATCAAAGGGAGAGGAGGGACGAACACTAACTCTTACTATAACGAACGAAGATGGCCTTAGTACCGAAAGATCAATAATAATATGTGGAGGAGCTACAACTGAACCAGTAGTTGGTTGGCCTTTAATCTCTATATCCGTTGGTCTAATAAGTTATTGTGTGCTAAAACAAAAAAGAAAAAAGAGAAAGAGATACACTTTGTAATCTCTTCACCAGAACATCAAAAGTATTTGAGGACTGATTGAGGATATTCTTTCTTCAATTTACGAAACTGAATACAAACAGGATAAAGAATAAGTAAACCACAAATCCACACAATTAATGTAATTTGTAACGAAAAAGCATTCTTGACACCAAGCAGCAACGGTATAAAGCCATATACAACCAAATGTGCACAATAGACAAAGAGTGCTGTAGCTCCGAATACGGTAATTGGTTTAGCCCATTTCTGAAAAATCTCATGCTCTTGATAATAAAATGCTAATGCAAGAGCTAGACACATTCCACCTAATGTCCAGAGAAAGAAAACGGTACTAGGAGGGTACTTCGACATGAAGAAAAAGTTTTGAATTGTAAAAGCATCCTCTATTAAGACTCCATCACTAGCCCATAATGGAAAGTAGCTTGTTGGAGTACCCTGAATTATTCGCACAATAAAGAATCCTATAAGTGTTAGAACGCTGGTTTGCAGAAGGCGTCTCGCTATGTACCTATTGGAGTCAGGTAATTGTTGTTTTTGCACCAACCACCTACCAAATACAACACCCAAACCCAATACACCTAACCATGGGTCAAGGGGGTACAAACCGTGAGGCCACTGGGGCCATTTCACCACTGCTTGTAGCCAAATAAGGAACTCAGTGTAATTTGATAAGAGAGGATTAATGATATCACCAATGTAAAATATGGTGAAACTCGTCGGATGAGACCCAGGTTCAAAGAGGGGATTCCATATAAATTCTGCAAATATTGGAGATAACAACAAGAATAAAGAAAAGCCTAAAATGATTTTAGTATTTATTCTCCTTATAAAGGCGAAAATAATGAGTCCTACTCCTATTGCTGCTAAAACACCGAAATAAAAGGGCGCAGCATTGAATAACCATGCAATCAAGGTCCATTCAATTAAGAGGAGTACTAATCCTCTAATGACCAGATGTTTAGTTATTTCTTCTTGCGAAGTTCCTTGTTCTAATCGTTTTACTTCATACAATACGATAGATGTACCTGCTAAGAAAACAAACGTAGGGGCACACCAATGAGATACAAAGCGGACTAAGAATTGGACAAGATCTGGTAATACTTCTGGACGGTCTACAAACCAAAATTCGCCAAAGAAGCGACCTGAATTCCAATAAGTAGAAGCATGATCAAGAGCCATTAGAATAATAACTAATCCCCGGACGAAATCTATTGCAGGAATACGAGGAAGTGATTTTAGATGTGAATTCTGTTCTTTTTTTTCTTGTACGTTCATTTTATTAACCTATTCAACTTTTTTAGGGAATCTTCGTTTTTTTAACTCCCCAAACGACATAACCCGATATTACACAAAAAGCAATAAGAAATACTGAAAGCTCTATTAATCCAACTAGGTTTGTTTTGAACCAATCATCAGTCCTGAATGTTAACGCGGTAACATCAGCCGACCACAATTGAACAAGGACATCGGATTCGTACATCAAAAGTACTGCTCCAGGATCGCCTCTATCGGGAAACACAAGGATTACGGTTGTTGTACCATTTATCCAGACTTGCTCACGATGGTATATTTCCTGTTGTTGAGAATCCATAACTTGAAGATGAAGTTGCTGGGAATAGGTATATTCGTTCTTGTTTTCGTTGAGATCACCAACCGTGACAGTTATTACTCCTGTATTTGAATTAAAATCTATGTTCCTGAAATAATAGCTAGGAAGGTAAGGATTGTCAAACCAAGGGAGGAAATACCAATCTAAGGATTGGCTAGTCACTACTTCGAAGGATTTTTGAAGATCAGGAAAGGTAGGCAATTTAAACTTGTACTCTTTGAAGAAATATCGTAATCCTGCAATGTAATTATTGTATCCAATCGTTAAGCGAAGCTTTTGCAAGATTAATGGTGCTTTTGTGTAAGCAGTATAACGATAACTCATATTAGTGTCAAGGAAATTGTAAATTGATTGATTAATTTTACTTGGTTGGCTATTTTCCTCGTAATAGGTTCTTACAATATCTAGTGGCCAATAATCATCAAAATAATGCCAGTCTGGATAATAATGGTCGAAATAGTAATCAGTTGACCAGCAAGTTAAGCCCTCATCCAAGTGTCCCCAGTCAATTTGATCATTTCCAACTAGTTGACACCACCACTGATGAGCTGTTTCATGTACAATAACCATCTCTTGATAGAACTCATAGTTGTCAGGATGCTGGATTATAATGGATTCAGATATTTGTACCTGACAGGGATATTCCATACCACCATAGAACCCATAAGTCTCTACAACATTAAAAGTACTGTAAGGATAAGACCCAAAAGAATCATTGAAAAGAATCAAGGAGTTGATTGCAGCATTGAGAGCCTTATTTTCCCATAGACTACTACTATGCGGTAAATAATAACATGATACATTCACACCGTTAATAATCTCAGATTCTACTAGAAAATATTGTGATGCAGAAAACACCACTTCTCGAACTGGATAGTGAGGATTGTAATGATAAATGGTTGATGTTCCAACAGTTGTGCTGGTGAGTAATTCCCCTGTTGCAACGACAATCAGATCGTTAGGAACTTCAATAACAAGATTATAGTAAGCCATATCAAAATAAAAAGGATCACCCATTGGGAGATACTCATCAATATTCCACCCATCATACTCATCATACACACAGGGTATCGGATAAAAAGCAGTGCAAGTATAAACCCGTGATTGGTTACTATCGAATCCATAGGAATTAGCTCTATCTTGACCATCGGGAAGAGTCGTATAAAATGCTATACGAAAAGATACGCTCTGGTTAACCTCCAAGGGAGAAGTGAGATTCACCCACATCAGTTGTCGGTCGGAGAAAACATCATAGAGAAGATTAGTACTTGGAGAATCAGTGGTCGAGACATTTAAAATGATAATCTCTCCCTGACGATTTTCATGCTGCATACCAAAAGGATAAAGATGGAATGGAATAGAATCAATTGTGATCGGATCATTATTAACATACATTACTGTTAAATTCCCTTCAATCACAGAAAGAGCTTCATCTAATTTGACTGATAAGGATAAATTCGTGAATCTCTCCTCATTGTTCAGTTGATTAAACTGGATTTGGTCTTTCGGAAGCTTTTTTATGATATTCTTGAGATTATCTGCATTTATTCTTTCAGCTTCGGGATTTGTAGTATATTCAGAGTATTCAAAGTAAACTGAATCGCAATAGGAGGCTGAAAGAATAGTACCAATAAAACTTGATCCAACTATCAAGATTATAGTAAGGAATAATGCTGTTATCGAATTATATCTTCTTTGAAACACAGGTAGAGCCATCCTTCGATAGATCCTCTGAATGACACATGACAGAGGAGTATATTTTGACATAATATACTCGAGTGTTGGGGCAATTATATTGTCCATTCTGAAGGAAACCATCCTTTCTAAGCAATGAAAAATAGTTTTTCTCGATTACTCGGTTAGTAGAACAGCTTGTAGATGGACATTTACCCTGGAAGCTTCGATTATCCTTTCACTGGATTTTCTTCTTGATTTCTGCAACCAATCTAGAACAGCTCCAATCTTTGCACCAATAAGGAAGGACTTGATCAATTGCCAAGCGTCAGAACCATGTGAGGATAGATAGTGCCAGCTCGAAGAGAAATCTTATTCTTAGTCTTAACTTTGATATCTCGAATCAGTTCATAAGTACTTGATCTTTTCTTGGCACTTAAGGTAGATAAAATAAGTAAAGTTGATAAATCCTTACCTAAATACGAATTATATTCACGGGTGGACTCACTATGAACCATTCGAACCATAGAAGTGTTATCTGGAGAAATACATAAACTATCTTCGAATATTCGAGAAATCTTGGAATGAACTATCTCTGCAACATATACCAATAAGAAAAGAGACAAATTAAAAATTTGATTAAACTTAGTTTTAATATTTGTTAAAATTGTCGAAATTGGTCATCCTCTAGAAGCTCGTCCAAAGACCATTCCTTAAGAATATCAGAGAGAGTGCGATAAATGTACCGTTTTCCGTAATTATAAGCCGTTTTCAATAATGTATCGATTAACTGAGCCTCGTCGTGCAAAAGATCTCCTTCATTTCTAGAGGAGAAAAACTGGTTCTTAAAGCTAACGAAATAGGCCAGAAATATAAGAATGGAATATTAAACTATTGGCTTGTAACAATATTAATCAGCATAATTTTGGTCAAATTATAAAGTACCTGTTTGAAAGCGATAGTTTTACCAAAAAAAGGGGATTGGTGCTATAAAAACATAATTAACATTGAGTAATCGTGAAAAGGCTTATAAAACAAAAATGTCGGGAAATAACTATTAAATCCCTACTCTCCACTCAGTTTTAGATATTTCTGAGATTACGCACGAAAACAAGATATCAATGTCATTAGGAAACTTTGGTTTTCATTTTAATAAAGTAGAACATTTTGTTGTTTATCAGAATTGTCTTCTATTTTTGTTTCTATCCCCGAAGAGAGAATTCGAATCAAATCATTCCTTGTAAGTAAGAAAATTCGAATTTTCTCAGCAAGGGATTGTGCAGGTTCAGAAAAGTAATTCGTTACTACAAGCATTTTAGATAAGAATCGACTATTTTTCATAACCTTTTCTGCACGAATAACGATATCAACACCGACAGCACGTTTCCAATCTTTGATCAGGACTCCAATGCCTTCATTTTCATCGCCATTTTGGATAGCGAAACTAATTTCGTCATTGACATAAGAACTATCAATCATTAAATTTCGTTGACGACAGTACTCGCGTGTAAGCTCTTCTAATCCAAGTAGTTGGTAATTATTTTTCACGATTTATCCCTTCATATGTGATACGAGCAGCTTCAGTAACAACTGATTCGAATGCAAGATGCTCAAGAATTCCGAAAATTGCTTTATTTGGCCGATAGGCCTTTTCTCTTAAATCTCGATCTGTCGATTGCTCATAAATCAGATTACCACTCAATAAATCTCCCAAGTGGTGACTAATGGTGCTTTTGGTTTTATTCATCAAGATTGTTAAGACTTTGTGGATAAGGTATTTCCGTTTAGCAGGGGGAAGGAAGTCATTCTGAACTTCTCGTACAAGGATTTCACGAAGGATTGGTGACTTACTTGAAGGAAAAGTTCTCAAAACTTCTGGATTTATCCCAAAGGTATAACGAATGTCATCTATTCTCCTAGAAAATCTAAAGAATTCTTCTAGAATTCTTATAGCTACTCCTGGGTTCCCTAGAGATAGGTTTGCGATCTCTTGAAGTTCATTATCAGCTATATTGGGGAGACTAGATCCTCCATAACAGATGGAGAGACGCCGATGAAGAATATTACTGATATCTGTTGAAGTAAGGTGGGGCATTGATAAGAAATGGTAGTAGGATTTATCACCACTTTGAATGCAAAGACGGCGGTAGATTTCAAATTCCGTATTATCCATAATTGCAATGATTTTAGGTGAATGGTGATTAGCGGGTGATTTCAGCGACAGAAGCCGGGGAAGTGTTTTATGTAGATAAAAAGCCTTATCAAGAAAAATAACATCGACCTCTGATTCCAAATTCAAACTAAATGATAATGTTTCATTGGGTTGAAACGTTCGTTCTGTAAAAAAGGAAGAAGCATCCTGATAATTAGCTGAAACCTTTAATTTTCGACTGTATTCTTGAAAAATATGAGCGAAGATTGTTTTTCCACTACCCTGGGGCCCCTTTAAGGTCAAGAGATCTTGAGAAGAATAATGAATAAAATCGACTATCTTGGCAATGAGTGTACCAATCTGCGGGTTCTCTCCATAAAAGGCCTTAGGTTGTTGGAGAGGAAGCAAAGGATCACAAGGATCACATATATAGCCCAGTTTTCTCCATTTTTCTTTTTGTGCAACCAATTTTGCCGCAGATTCAAAGAGGGCACTAATGGCTGGATCAAGCTGATCCTCTTTCATGATTGTTCCCTCCTTGCTAAAAGAATGGTAGATGGTTTAATGTCGTATTTCCGGGGGCTAAGCCGATGATATACGGTAAGAATCTCTAAGACACTGGCCAGATAGGATTTCCAGCGGGGGATTGGTGATTTCCAGTTGACAGTAAAAATTTTCGATCGAGCATCATGGACATCATCAATCGTTTCTAAGATAGGTAAAGGAAAGGTGGAGGTTAACGGTTTGAGATGATAGTGCATGGTAGAGAGATTGACACCTAGTTCTCTCGCAAGAAAAGTACTTCGTAAGCCATCCTCACCTGTAGTAGGGAAAAAGAACCTTTCACGGTGTTGTTGACTGAGGATTAAAGCAATAATCTCACGGCGTTTTGGGGTAATTAGATTAGTGATTTCTTCCTCATCCGAGCCACTATCGAGAGAGTTTACTAGTTGAACGACTGTATCATAGCCTAACCGACGTATTAACGGTTCTATTGTGCGAACTGTTGCCCTATTAAGATCGTGCACGACTAATTCATGCAAACAGTCTGAAGCGAGTTGTAATGCCACCGTAGGGATACCCAGACTATGATCAGCAATTATCTCAATTACTCTAGGTGTAAAAATTTCTGTGGGACTACGAGCGAGTTTTATTCTTTGAGTAATCAGTTGAATAATTTCAGATTTAGAAAAGACTGGGAAAAAGAAAAATTGAGGATTGAAGTAAGCAAAGAGAGAATGGGAAGTTGAGACATAGTCGGCTTCTGAAAGAACGGCTAAGGTCAAACTTTGCATAAATCCAATGATAATAACCCCATACTGGGCTTGTCTTAGGATATCGGCAATGAACTCCCTAAAGCGGGGAATTGCCGCTGTACCAGTGATGGTATAATCTAAGCTATCAACAAAAATAATGAGAGGTTTTTCAACAAGTGTAATTTGTCTAAGGAACTGTTCATAGGTCTGAAAGGTTTGAGTAGGAGAGTCGAGTGACTCCTGAATCTCAAGAGGTTCTCGCCAGATGGATAAATCAGCATACAGGGTGTCATAATCTTGGAACCCAATTTGATCCCACTCTCGGTTGAAATGGCGAGCGAGAAATGATTTCCCGCATCCTTGAAGGCCATGGATCAGTAAATGGCGAAAAGGGGTACGAGGGTCTTCCTCGAATAAGCGAATGGCATTACCAACCTGACGAGCAAAGTTTAATAAGACATCTTCCCTAGCAACGAGAAAAGTAGGGTCACTAGGATCCACATTCATAAGAAAAGGGTCATGAGAAAAACCGAAACGCTGAAAAGGAGACTTGGCGTCCACTTGACCAGAACGTCCAGCCTTTAACGCCTCACGAAGTTTTTCTGCAAGCTTAGACATGAAATCAAACCAAAGATGGGGGTGAGTACTCGCGAGAGTAGGAAAGACAAAGTGCTGGAGATCTCTTTACTGAGGAAAAACGATCCAGAAACCAACCAGAATTTTTCCTAATAAGAGATGAGTCGGAGGGAAAGATACTACTCAACGCAATTTCGGAAGTAAGCATTCGAAATAGATCAAATCGAACTAATCGAAGAAGGGATTTATAAAACTATCTCAAACCAAACATTATCACTATATTATGATGATATACAGTTGCGTTATAATTATATCATGACTACTTTCCCGCTCTTCCTTTTAAAACTAAAGATCCTCGAACTAATTCGTATTCTTTGAGTAGTACACTAAAGCATTGTTCCCAGTAAGAACAAAGTCTTTTATTCCCGCTATTCTTTCGTTATACAGTTTTTTGGTAAAAAATGTTTTTCTTTACTGACTCTGAGTATTTAGCGAAAAAGTAAGAAACACCAGTGTTGGAATCTTTGATTGAACGCGTTTGACGTGATATATAAAGTAGTCTGATCGTGGTTGGAAGAGCTCAAGTAAGAATGGAGAAGAGTTGGTCAAGCCAAGGAGTTTTTCGACCACCCATTGTTCAAGTTTTTCACCTAGTAAGATATATTGCCTTTTTTTCTTTTGAAAAATAAACGGTAACATCAACTGATCGTTTAGAGCGTTTGGTATAACGCTTTTGAGGAATTCCAGTTCTGAGATTTTCACGGCCGATTCTTCAGCGTTGTTAAGCATAAATACTGGATGGGAGAGAAGAGAAGTCAAAGATTTTTTTGTTTTAGGCAAGGATTCAATGATTTTTTCCTTTTCTGATCTCCATAATCCTTCCAATAGTTTTTTCGACATATTAACTCGTTTTTTTCAATTTTAAAAAATCTCGCAATTATCGACGACGACGGCGAAATTTTGTCTCTTCTTTCTTTGTAGTGTCTTCTGAATCCGCAATTGACTCAGTGAGCTCTCGTAATTCTTTAAGTTGGATTTTGTCTTTCTGGATCGATTTAGCTCGTACTGAGGAACTCGTTTTTTCCTCTGAAAGAGCTGACTTATGTGTTCGTGAAGATTGTAGACGCCACAATGCAAATCCTCCTCCTACAACAGCCACGCTCCCACCGATTAAGAGTGGATATAAATCCTTGAAAGGATCTGAAGAAGTATTCGGTCCCTCGGTAGGTTGCACTGACGCGTCATAATGAATTATTAATAGTTTAATGCGATAATACAGGTCTTCATCCCCGTAAGCCTCATCAGCTGGAATCATAAAATCCTTTAATTCATCAACCTCCATTCCAATAATTTCATCTATGAATGCTTGAAGATAGGGTTGCTCAAGATCTTGTTTAACGGAACTAGGAAAAGAATTTTTCACTTTTGATGGAACTGGTTCATTTTGAGTCCTTCTAAGATAGATATACCGCAAATTTACGTCAATATTACCTTCTTTTTCTATTTGGTGCCCCTCATCTAGCCATAGAGAGTAATTCACATCTACTACGTCTCCGTAGTCAGTAGGCTCTGCAGCAATGGCAAAATCAAGATTAAATGTCCAAAAACTGAAAAAAATTGTCAATAATATTAATCGTGTTTTCCACACAGTCTGATCGCCTGAATTAATTGTAGTTAAGGCTTTTTCTTTTGTGTACTTTAACTTTTTTCACCTCACGTATAAAACTAGGTTTTTATCGAACGATTATGTAGTTCAATTGACTATCAATGATAAAGTATCTAAACAAAAAATTACTGATTATTCATCGATATTTCAAAAGATCAAACAAAAATTCAACCTGGGAAAACAAAATTTAATGGTTAAAGATTCAATAACAGGAGTTATAGTTTTCTCATATTCATTCATGTTACCAATTCAGGTTGAGATAAGTGGATCCCCGTAAGAATCACAATATTCTAGTATTAGATGAAGATGTCGAATTTGTTCCTCTTATAGAGCAAATACTTGTACATCTTTTCTCTAACATGAGTAATGTCTTCTGGTTTGATAAAGAGGCTGCTGTCTTGGACTTTCTTAATACAAATCCCTCCCCCACAATCTCAATAGTTTTATTGGATGTTGAAAATTCAAATTTTGATGGTATAGCAGTTTTAAAACATCTTAAAGGTGAATCATCTCCTCTTAAGATTATCCCAGTAATTATATTCTCAAGATTACAAGAAGTATCAGTTATAAGACAATGCTTTTCCCTTGGGGCAAACTCTTGGGTTCATAAACCTACAGATTTTCCGAAATTCCAAAAAATTCTGGAAGTCATTTGTGAATTTTGGCTTAAACACACCATCTTGCCTTCCAATCTTCTCTGAATTAAAAAGTGTGATGTGGTGGATGATAGACCTAGAACGAAAGAAACTGATCCTTCTTGTTGAAGATTCCCCTGATCATGCTTTTCTTATTAAACGCGCAATTTTATCAGCATTTCATGATTTAGAATTCCAATGGGCAAAAGATGGGGAAGAAGCGGTTAATTTGATTGTTCGTAATGGTCTAAGGCCAGATCTAATTCTTTTGGACATTAAAATGCCTCGAATGAATGGTTTTGAGGTATTAGAGATCCTAAAAAGCAATGATGAGACGGAGTGTATTCCAATCGTGGTTTTATCAACTTCCGCTAATAAAAAAGATGTCTCATTGGCTTATTCACTGGGAACAAACTGTTATATAGTCAAACCTGTAGAAATTGTTGAATTCCAAACAAAATTAAGAAGTATTCCATTGTATTGGCTTTATACTAATACTATACCTCAAATGGTGGTAAAAGAATAACTTAATCTCTGAAGATGAATTAATATGTCAGAATCTTCTTTTTACTACTGACACAGATTTTTTTGTTTGTAACGTAAATAGATTAGAAAATCTGGTAAATAATTTTTGGAGGTCACATCATGGAAAAAGAATCATCAGAACTTGTATTGCGAGCAGATCCTGGTCAAACAGTGTGTGAATGTACAACTGACATACGTCCCAAATGGATCGCTGCGGGTTTTCCTGGACATGGCTTAGTTGGAAATATTGCCGCGAAACACATGATAAAAGAACTTGACTTAACATGGATAGGGTCTATCCGATCTCCTCTCATACCTCCAGTCTCAGTATTTTTTGATGGTGTTCTAGCGTACCCGTATCGGATATATGGCTGTAAAGAACGTCAAATAGTAATTCTAATTGGTGAATCTCCTTGTCCACCACAAGCGTACTACTATCTTGCCAATGCTGTGTTAGAATGGGCAATAGCCATTGGAACTAAACAAGTAATTTGTCTTGATGGATTCGTTGCTGATCCTCGCGATGAAAAGGGAGATAAAGTGTTTTTAGTAGCTGAACCTCAAGTCTATGAAGAAAATAAAAATCTTATGAAATTCGATTTTCCCAAACCGCAAACTGGTTTTATTTCAGGCCTTTCTGGGGCAATTATGAATGAAGCCCTACTTACACCGATTGAAGGCCTTACTCTGCTTACTTCCGTATCTACTCCATATCCCGACCCAGGAGGGGCTGCTAAATTAATTGAGGCTGTCAATCTGATAAAAAGTCTTGATATTGACACTTCCAAGCTTCTTGAGGATGCAGATAAAATTCAGAAATCTCTCATGGAATTAGCGGAACGAAATCGTCAGCTATCTCAAGGTGAAGGACTGGAGCCAAGTAAAGGACTTTATGTCTGAAAAAAAAACCTTGGTATTAACGGTCACTACGCCACTTAAGAAGACAATCCCAATTATCAAAATATGATTTCAGAGATTTAGTCAAAGGTTTAGAGGGTTTAGCCTTTGATTTTGTATTTAAAATTTGGAGATCGGAAAAGGGTAAGGTAATTACCCATTTATCATTTTTAGTCTTCATTCTATGCTTTTTAACTATTTGTAAGAATTTTTTTGATGCTAGAATCATATGATGTTTCTGAAATAACTCGTCTTCGTCTGGTAACCTGACAGCTAAGATCAAATAACTTTCATTATTCATAAAAAATCCTATTTCAAGCTCCCATACAATATTGTCATCCTTTTGGACGCCTGTACAAACTTTAATGTCAGCATATCGGACAAGATCCCCATTTTCAGAACGAATGATCATATCGACCTTTCCAGAGGATGCATACGGACTGAATGTCTCCACACCCATTTGAAATAATTTCAATTGGGTATCTAACTCATCTATTCCATCCAGGCTAAATTCTTCATCTGGATCCATTCACAAAGTAACCCCTATCTGTCCCATCACATTAAATATTCTGGAAAAAACTAACTCATCTTCATTTGCTTTTTCAAATGTTAATGACCCGAATACTTCATTAATGGTTTTCAAAGCATTGGTTAATAAAAAGTTTTTGAATTAGTTTCAAAGAAGAAGGAAAAATTCCTCCAAAATGATACATTTCCACTAGCTATAAAATGATTGTCGAACCGTAAAAAGGGGAGACGCTCTTTTAAGAGGGATTGGAGAATAAAGTAAGTCGTTGATGGCACATTGGACATTGATTGAAGACTTTCAACCATTCTAGAAGGTGATTTCGATGAAAAGAATTGTGACATGAAGGACATTCGACTGAATTATCTTGTGACCCTATAGGATACCGACAAATTACACAACTTTTTTCGCTCTTCTTTGCTTTTTCCCATGAGATATCACTGATTGACTCTCCCTCATAAGATCTCTCTACCGTTAAAATCAGTTCACCGGTACTATTCTGGTTTAATTTACCAAGTATTTCACCTTGCGATAAAATATGCTCAAGTATCTGTTTTAACAAGCAATCATCTGTGATTTGATTTTGCATGTGCTTATGAACTTTGTAGAGTAAATAATCATACTCAATTTCGTTTAATGGCCGAGAAAGCTTATTATTAATTGAATTTAGCATAATTTGCCGAATATTAGCTAAGAACTCAATATTTTTTTGTTTTCTCCTTGCTTCCTTTAGTGTTTCCTCCACTAACTTTTTAATCCCCCATAGCTCCTTTTGTATGTTAAGATTTCGAATCGAAGGAGAGTTTATCGAAATATCATCTGAAGTTAGATTTAATATCTCTTCCATGCTAAAACAGAGTTCATCAATCTGTCTTAATGCTCCTTCTATAGATGCCACTTTTTGGAGTGGCTCAATTAATTCGATTTGAACCGTTGCCTGTTGCACATCATAACGACGATTTATCAGCTCTTCTATGTAACGCGAAGTTTCTGAGAAAAACGGTCGTCGCAATGTTCTGTCTATTAAATATGTGAAAAAGATACTTAGAAAAAAACCAGTCAAGAATGTGTATTTATCGATATCAGATGAAGTTATTCCGATTGCATTCAGAAAAAATGTGACTCCTATAAATAATAATATTAAGATGATAATATTTCCTGTTGTTTTGTTTCGAGATAAGCGAGAGAGTTTTGTAACACTTGAAGCCATTATTGCACCTAGCTTGCTGAGGTTAATGATTAGAAATCAAACTGATAATTTATTATCCGTGGTCAATTAAAAATTAGTCTAGAAAAAAGATCCGCAGAATTATTTCGATTATAGATAGAAAATTAGTCTTTGTCTTTAAAAATCTCGATGTAATCTGATTTAATCAATGCATTTTCGTAACTCCGCTCAATTGTGGTATGTGGTAGAACAACACAATTTTTTAACACTACTCCCTTTTCCACATGGGAATTATCTCCCAGAATAGAATTCTTAATAATTGAAGATTCCTTTATAGTGACATTAGTTCCAACTAGGTTTCCGTTGATTTCTCCTTTGAGTGTTTTGTGGAGAAATTTGAGGTTAAATCGCCATAAATCGCGAATTGTGCTGATATGACAGACACGTTCTGTAATTATGCCGCCCACTTGACCCCCTTGATGAATTATTTTGTTGATAGCTGTGACTAATTCATATTCGCCACGTTTAGACTTTTTAATGTCTTTTATCACATCGAAAATTGATTCTGAAAATGTATATAGGGCTGCAGAATTTAAGTCACTTAATACTTCTGTTGGGGTTTGTGGTTTCTCGCGTACCTCAAATACACGCCCATTACGATAATCGACTGTTGAAGATTCTTTCATTAAGTCGAAATCCATCTTCTCAAGAGCCAGCGTGATGTCATTTTTTTCTTTAAGATGTGTATTACTTAGTTGAATCAAGAATGAAGATGAAAAAAGTGAATCGCCTGCAACTACAATGAAATTCTTGCTAGTCAGATAATCTTGAACCTGTAATACAGCATGAGCGGTCCCCAGTGCTTTTTCCTGAATGATAAAACATGGATTGAGATCTGGAAAGGTAGTATTAATATAGGATGGAATGATTTGGTCACATTTCCTGACTACAACTCCTATATCTGAAATATGAGCCCTTAAAAGGCGTTCTATAGAATGAAAAATTATTGGTTTATTTAATAAGGGTAACATTGGCTTTGGAGTCTCAGAAGTAAACGGATACATCCTCGTTCCTTTGCCTGCAGCCAGAATGAATGCAGATATTTTCATTTTCTTCCAGTCATTAACCAGCTTTTATTAATATGATTTCCTAATTTAAAAAGTTATAAATTGTTTCGGTAGAATAATCATGTAAAACGTGGAAGATTATAATTGGTTAATAAATCAGAAAAAATATACAAATTCAGCTTCAGGAATCATCACAAACGATCTCGATAAGAAGATTTGGTGAAAACTACCTAGTGATCAAAAACTCCCAGTTTAATCTTCTTTTTATCATATTTGAAAGAAATAGCAATATAAATGAAAGAGTGAGGTTTCAAGATGGTTCGCCTTAAAGCAGTCTATTTAATCACTGACGAAGGTTTCTCAATTTATACCCAGTCTTTTGGGGCAACTGAGCAAGACCAGGATATGGTTGGCTCTCTTCTCATGGCTTTGAGAAGCTTCGGGAAGGAAGCCTTGGGAGAAGGTTCTCTGTCTAAAGTAGACTTTGGTGAAGGAGCAGATATGATCTTAGAGGCAGGAAAAAGGGTTATAGCAATTGCTGTTGTAGTTTTAGAAAAAGATGCCAAAGAACGGGAAGAATATAATATTCGCAATGATTTATTAAAATTTGTTAGGAAATTTGAAGATATCTATGGAGAGGAGTTGGATGACCCCATTTTTCAGAAAAGTTCCTTTTCTGGAGTTGGAACACTAATTTCTGCTTATTTCTTCCGAGATAAAATGTCTAGGATCTTTGGTGATCAATTTGCTAGTCTGAATGAATATATAAAATATCCTACGACATTATTGTTTGAAATAACTCCTCGTGGAGGGAAACTTTATGCGTTTTATCGAGCATTCCCTAAGATTATTGAAATAAGAGGAGATATACCACAAGAAAGACTTGATAATTTAATTGAAGATATGTTAGATAAGAACAGTATGGTCTCATTTAATGATTGCCTAGAACGCTTTGGGACTGATAAAAGTGAGAAGATTCTTGAATTATTTAAATTTTTGACAGAACGAGGTATGTTTGAAGCGTACAATTTTGAACGAATAGCAGCTTGACTCATGAAGATCGTTTCGTAGCTTGGATTACCAATGCAGTCATTTTTTTAATTTCTTTCTTCATTGAAGCTAGTTCAGCAGTAACTTTTGTTTCAACTGCTGTATCTATTTGTTGTTTTACTACTTCAGGTAGAGCTGCGATATTCTGAGTTAATCGCTCTGTTACTTTAGTTAATTTTTGAAGAGTGCCATCTTGAACAGCTAAACGTTCTGTTACTGACGTTTTAAGCTCATTTACTGTTGTTTCTAAATAAATTGCAATACGATCACGTAGTGATACCAATTCAACCTGAATAATTGCACTAACACGATCCCTTAGATCTGCTACAGTTGCTAATTGATCTGCTTGATTCTCGACCAGCGCATTTAAACTGCTTTCAACGTTGTTAAGTTTTTCGACTATTTCCCCAAAATGACCAACACTGGCTTCATATAAGGCTGTAATTCTGTCGTTGGAGGTATTCACCTTGTCATTAATTTCTTTAGACAAGTTGCGCATGTTGCCAACAACATCTTCAACATAACTGACTTTGATAAATTTCAGATCGTTTTTTGTCTCTTCAGAAGTTTTCTCAAACGTATTAAGAATGGTTCCAAGGGATTCCTCAAGACTCGAGATCATCTGGGGGAGATTTTCAATTGAAGTCTGTAACTCAGAACTTATTCTAGAGGATTCAACCTGTTCACGAATTTGTTCGAGTTTCTCTTCAAAATTCAGCAGTACCATTGAGAACTTTTGGATTGATTCGGAAGGATCTTGAAATCCTTGAAGTGAGTTTTTAACAGTATTGATTGACTGCTTAATTTCCAAACTTATCTGTTGGATACTTTTAATGCCATCTTCTATTCCCATTTTCTTACCTCTCACTTGGTTCCTTCACTCATGACGAAAATAATTATGAAATTTAACTTTTTAATTTATATTGGATCACAAAAAAATTGTCATTTTAGACGTTTCAAAAAAAGAGTAAATCTTTCATTCTGTAAAAGTGAATCATTCAATCGATGGATCAGGATAATAGTTTCTGATAATATAAAACGTTTCAAATCATTATCTAGGGTTTCTTGGAGCTCTAAATTGATTTCTTTGACAATATTAAAGGAAACATTAGGAATTCTCGATTCTAAGTCTCCAGTTCCTAGGTTATAATTCTTTAGAATACCTGATGAAATGCGGAGAGAATCCTGTAAGCTGCGAGTTTCATTAAAATATTCTGAAATGCTTTTATAGTACAATTCTACAACATTTTGGATTTGATCTTGTTCTATCGATGTAAGAACTGAATCTTGTTCTGCAGGAAACATTTTACGAAGATTTTGAAGTAAGCGGGCGGCAGGTGCTTCACGTAAAAGCTTGCTTATCAGAGTTCTAAGTTTAAAGGAGGGAATTTGAATGATTTCAGACTGGTTAGAGAAGGGAGCATTTTGCTGCACCTCATAACGGTGTAGTTCTTTGCATGCTGAAAAGTAGTAATTAGGAAAACTCAGTTGAGACAAGTTCGAGTAAGAGACTAGTAAGTTGTCAATGGATTCAATTATACCCCATTTATCAATGTAGACTGCATTTTGCTGAAAAAAACCAAAAATTTTTTCTGGGACAGCCGGAGGTTTCTTTTCCAAAGCTATAGTTGACATTGCAGCACTAGGAAGTCCCTCCATTAATGTAGCTACTTTGGAATAGATTGTTTCAATGTTTTCTAAGATTTCTAAACTTGATTCTGGTTGTGTGACCATTTTAGAAAGGAGTTCCTGGGTTATGTTTAAACTCGTAATCATATCATCAGTAAGAGTATCCTCTTTATTCAGAACTTGAACTAAAGAGGTTATTAGGTTTATAAGTAGGAGATTTAATCCTATTAAGATGTTAATCTTCTCACCCATATTCCCTCTGGATGTCCAAAAATCAGATGAGGGGGATTTTTGTTTGACTTGATCAGGTTCGGTTTGTAATTGATCCTCTAATGATTCGTTAGAATTTGGACCCTTTTGGGTATATTCAAACCTTGGTGGATCTTTTCTGTCCAATTTTATCTAGCACCTTATCCTTTTTCTGGCTTGATGTAATAACCAAATAATTTTTCCAAATCACTTACAGCTTCATCCAATTCTTTTCGTGTTGTACCTTTTGAACGTTTGAACCAATGTTGCTTTAATTCGGAGTCCCCACTATGAAGGTTTATGAGTGCTTTAGCTTCTTCAAGAATATCATGAAGTTCTGGAATTCTTGGCAAACCAAACAACAAAAGAAGAGATGCTCGTGTACTATCATCATCATAGGCACAATATGTTGGAGAAATACTCGCACCTTTAGCTAAAAAGGGAGCCAATGCTTTTTTCAAAAGCGGATCATATTCTACCCTGGCAATATTTCGGGAACCACTGAGGACTGAAAAAACAGAGGATGCCATGGGATTCGTCCCCATGTCTGTTAAGCTACAGTTAGAAAGAGTATATTCTACAGCAGTAGAAAGTTGAGAATCCATCCCTCCAATTTCTGGGAAAACGGACAAATCATCAAACATAGCCGGTACAACGACACTATCTAACTTTAATGCAAAGTCACCAATATCAGTAGTGGGTAAAACCTCTTTTCCGACTTCTGGTACTCCAGGGGATAACATCTCAGCTATTGATTCCAAAGCTAAAGGGTTAACTAATTCCACAAATGCTTCTTCTAGTTGGGTTGGATATGTCCCATCTTGACCGATGACAGTGGGGATACTAGAACTAACCTGTTCACTGCTTAAGTCAGCTAAGTCGTTTCCTATTTGACGACTCAATAAATCAACAGATTCGCCGCGTTGCCAGCTTAAAACCCTTTCAAGCATTGTTCTATTTGAAAGTAGAAGTATCAAATCTGGCCCCATGTTTCCTTCCTCGAGTTGGAGCCTCAGTAATTTTGATAATGCCCAGACACTGTTAACGGCTTCAGATGATTGATTTACGAATGGTAAGACCCCAAAGACATATATAAAGATTTTACGTTTTTCTTCTTCAGCAAACCGCTTTCTTAACAGTTTTATTAAAGCAGGCGTTCCCCCACATCCAGTACCTCCTCCGAAGCTAGTAAAAATGCAAAAACCACTAATTCCCTCATAACCCAAGCCTTGCAACTGATTTAAAATAATATCCTGAGAATTCATGACTGATTCGTACCCAGCAGAGAATTTTCCCCCAACTCCAATTTCTGCGTCCGAATAAAGCAGAGTTCGGTTCTTGGAAATAGAATATTTTTTTCGTGCTTTCAGTAAATCTCCACGATCAGTATTCAACACCAAATACTCTCTAATACGTTGAGGTAGCTCGCCTTTTTTGGATCTGGCTAAGTAGCTGCCAACAAGATTACTACCACATTCACCAATTCCAATTGCAAAGATCTCTGATTCTGGTCCTCCTTCAATTGACATTTAGACACACTCTTTTTTTATTTGTTTGTAGGGAGTTGTTACTTCAATTTAATTCCTGATTTAATTTCAATAAGCAATTTCATGACTAAGCTCAAATACGAACGGATTACTTCATTATGAGGATAGGTTTCTTTGATTTTCTTGGATATTTCTTTGTAAAATCGTAAATTCTCTTCTCTACTCTCTGTTGGTGTGTATCGTGGACGAAACATTCGAACAGCACGGTGCCAATGATTTAACTGGATTGACACTTTTTTCCACTCATTTCTTTGCTCATTTATTTGTGGTAATAAATCTAATATATATCTAAGATCATGAGAATCAAGGAATTCCTCACGAGCTTTTACTAATTCAGATAATGGAAATATTTTTTCTGACGCTTCCTTTGTATACCTCTTAAACACTTCTTGAATGTTAGAATAGTATTCTAACTCCCCTAACTCTGTCTGTAAGGAAGCATTTCGACTTTTTTCAATTGTTTTCATGATTTCAATCACAGAGCTTCGAACTGATACTAATTCGAGAATAGCTCCCGTTAAGCGACCAACATGATCTGTTGTAGCTACTTCTTGAAAACGATTTAGGTATGCAAGATCAACCCGCTCGTCCTGACGTAAGTCAATTTGATAATGATTAAATAAATATTCTACGGTATCTTGAATTTCAGTAATATAGCGTTTACCCATTGATCGAATTTCTCGACATGCTTTAGGATCAGTCTGTAAGTTATCAATTTCGATGAAAACATCTGTTACTTCTCGTAATTGAACATCTTCCTGGTTTTTGACAATTATTTGACTAAAATTTTCAATATACCCTCCAACAAACTCAATAATATTAATCCCGACTTCTTTCAAATCGTTAACATTTTTCAAAACCCTTCGTGATTCTTGTACTCCATGTGCGAGTAAAACTGATAATATTTCAGTATCATAGAGGAATATCAGCTGTCTTAATTTGTGAGCTAATCGCTCATGAGAGACTTCTTCAGCTTCAAAATCAGAAACTTTCTTCTCTGCACTAAAAATAGCATCATCAAGAGGTGTTATTTCATTTATCCGAGGAAGACTAACTCTTAACCAATTATAGAGATTTTGATGAAGTTTGGCTAAGGAATCTTTTGCCATCTGTAAGCTTTCCAAGCTATAACTCTCAAAAACATTGACTAAGCGTACAATATCTTTATGAGTTTTGATTTCATCCATTTTTTCAGTCATAAGATTTATAGTTTCATCAAAAAAGTCTGCATACTGGCTAGGAAGTTTTGAATAGTCCTGTATGTGCGAAGAAATTTCACGTTCCATTTGTTCTGCTAATGTAGAAGCTTTCCGACCAACAAAAGCTGATAATTGCCAAAATTCTGTTAGAGCTTCAGAATAATCAAGGTTATCGACTTCTTTATCAGTAGAATAAATTAAGCTGGTCTTTCGAGATTTTAATAATCTAAATAGTCTTCTATCGACTCCTTCGAGATTTCCTATTTGTTTTTTCAATTCGATAAGAATATCATTCTTATATTCTTCAATCGTTTCTAAGAAAGAAATATATTCTTTGATTATAGCCTCAATATTTCCTAATTCTGAATATTCATCCACTGAATCTACAATTTGGTTACGTTTTTCCCGTAAATCGAATCGTGTCTCTATAGGAATTAATGGGAAGGGAATTGATTTTAAATTTTCACGGATTCGTGAGGAGATCTTATATTTCCACAAAGGGATCTTTTCATACTCATCTAACAACTCCTGAATACTTTTTTGAGCTGCTTCACTAACCTCCTC
Organism: Candidatus Hodarchaeota archaeon; assembly: GCA_016840285.1. The sequence goes on from JAEOSR010000063.1 coordinate 47,855, forward strand.
TCTAAAGGATTTTAGATCGTCTACTGTGAGAGTTGGAACGAGAATTTTTAATTTTGGAGGAATTGTTTCGAGATTAATAAGTTGATTGTAAATGGGGTGTGTCTCATTATCTATTTTATTCCAAAGTTCAGTTTTGATATTTGCGTTGAGTCTATGCAATCCCTCAATCTCATGAACTAAGTCACGTATATCAATTTCTTCGGCAATTTTCTGCTTTCTTTGATAATCGATTTGATCTTTCAGGTCTACAGATAGAATGTCTCGTAAACTTTCACGAGAATCATATAGATTTAACAAATTTTGTCTAAGGCTTTGTTGAGCTGGTTTAGAAAAATATGCAACCAAACGGGTCTCCCAATCTTTAATTTCACGAGCTTTACTACTCAATTCACTGGGACTTAGAGCCTCAAAATCACGAATGATTGGTATCTGTGGCCCTTCACTTAAGTTGATGACCTCTTGGATATGTGGATTTTCTAGTAGTCTGAAAAAATAGTTCTGACATTCTTCTGCTAATGATGATTTCAGGTCATGATACCGTTTTGCTAATTCAACCCATTCTTGAAGGTCGCTTGTTTTTGCTGCTTCTTTCTCAATCGCACGTACTTTTTTTTCAAAATCGGGAGGAACAGGTATCTTCATCGCACGAATAGCTTTGGATGAGTTAATTAGCTCTGACGTACTTAGTATTTTCTTTGTAGCAATAATCTGCTGTTGACGCCAAGAACGTATTTTCTCGATATCTTGGATGATGATTGGTATACTTGTAGATGAAATATCTGTTTCAGGAACTGGGGAGAACGAAGATTCTAATCCTTCTTTCCCAAAAATCTGTATAATACGTCCAATTTGATCATCTGTTTCTGTCTTGAGGGATATCTCATATGTTCGCAAAATATTGATGAACTCATTACTAAGAGAATTTAACCGTTTTTCTAATGAAATGAGGGTTTCTACTGAAGTTGTCCTGTCCGCACTGGTCTGAACATCTTGAACTTCCTCTTTTAATAAATCAATTTTACTCCAAAGGTCTAAACCAATTGATGCGACAGTATCAATATGTTGCTGTAGCTCAGAAGACATTTGAACAATTGCCAGTTGAATTTTACCTTCTGTACCCTTCCGTCGTTGCTTTAAATACGCGTTTTCAGCTTCTAACAGGCTATAAACTTCAAGCAAATCTGGAATCGTCATCACATGAATGCTAGTTTTTGTCGTCTGGTTCGTTACTCGAACCTTTTCTTCATCAAAATTAACAAATTTTCCATAGAGCTCGATAATCTCACGATTAAACAACAAGATTGAAACATTTTTTCCTCGTAGAACCTCAGAAATCTGATTATATGTCCTAAGAACATTTGAACTGAACCTCAAGATTTCATTTACATCGAAACTTGGGATTTGTAGTTTACGAATTGTCTCCGTTTCCTGGGGAATAAATTTCGCTATCTCTTTGATGTTATTTGCTAGATCAAAGTAAATTTTACGAAATCCAACCAAAAGAGCGTTTAATAACTCCTCAGTCAGCTTGTTGTACTTTTCTTTATCTTGGGTAAGAGTTTTTTTAATTCCCCTCTTTTTAAAAAAGCCAGCTTTAGGCAAAGCTGTCTCTAATTTTTCAATTTCTATCACTAATTTTTGAGCTTCATTTAAAGCGGAGACAACTTGCACTGTAGGATCAATTGAGCGTAATTCAGTCACTAAATCTCTAATATTATGAAGAACTTCCTTTGATACGAGAAGCTTTCCTTCTGAGGTCATATTAACTAGCATCCTTTGGTAGTGATGTGTAGTCTCTTTTCGTCATTACTTACAGAGAGGGTTCTTTATATGTTTCAGTTATATATGTATATTACAATGACTAACTTTAGTTCACGATGATTTTCCCCTTTTTTAAATTAATCAAATCAGATCAAATAAATTATCCCTTTAAATGATGAATGAGCTCTGTAGTATCAGTACCTTTCATCATAATGCATAGAAAATATAATGTATGTCCATTAAACAAGATTAGACTCATTTTGAACATAGAAAAGATTTTCAAATAATTTTATATATTAAAATTGAAGACATTCTCTTCTATTCAGGAGTTTTGATTAGAGACATGTCCATCCAGCAGTAAAATTAACAGAATTGTGTTTTTTGAGGCTTTTATAAAATGAAAGTGTGCTTAATATCTATTGGGAATGAATTGCTATCAGGTAAAACCATCAACACAAACGCTAACTTTCTTTCAAAAAAACTCACAAACTTCGGTTTTGTAGTTCAAAAAATTCTGACAATTCCTGATGATCCAGTAATTGTTCCAAAAGAGATTTCTCTTCTTATATCTTCAGGTGAATACCGTCTTATTCTAATAACAGGAGGATTAGGCCCAACTTGGGATGATTCGACTGCAAATTTTTTAGCTAAAGCATTAAATGTGGATACTGAACTTGACATAGAGGCTTTATCAATAGTCACCCAACGCTATAAGGACCTATTTGATGAGAACCTAGTAGATACTGTTGAAATTACTTCAGCACGTAAAAAAATGGCATTTCTACCCGTTGGATCTGAAGCTATTGATAACCCAGTAGGAACTGCTCCTGGGATTTTTATTATCCATAAAAAATCAAATACGTGGATTTTCTGTCTTCCTGGGGTTCCCCGTGAGATGAAGGAAATGTATAAAGCGGTTGAGTCTAAAATCTCTGTTTTAAAAAATGAAATCCAAACTGGATATTATGAAACAGAATTTACCACAACTTTCACAGATGAATCATTACTTGCTCCATTCTTAATACCAGTACGTCAAAAATATGATGTGTGGATAAAATCACTTCCCGAAGCGTATCAGGAGGAAAAAAATATACGCCTGATTATTTCTAAATCAGCTGGCTCAGAAGAGGCTGCTAAGAAAGAAGTCCTAGCTGCAAAAGCATACCTTCATAAATTGATCAACAGCTAAAGACAGGTGAAATAATTATAATTCTTTCAAAATCGGATTTAATTGAAGAAAATGGCATTAGGGAATTGTTTGCCAAATGACAGATGATAATGAGAAAAAATTACTCTTAAAAGTGGTTGAAGCCAATCAGGGTGATGTTGGCCGAGGATTAGTTAGAGTCGATTACTCTATTATGCGGGAGAATGGATTAGAAACTGGTGATATCGTTGAGATCGCCAGTGAGAGGGCAGGAGGTAAAAAAACAGGTGCCTTAGTAATACCTGGAAGAAGAGAAGATCGAGGGAAAACCATCATTCGTATGGATGGGCTGATCCGAGGAAATGTGGGAACCAGTTTAGGTGAAACAGTTCGAATCCGGAAAATTAAAAAACGAGAAGCAAAACGTATTACGATAGCTCCTGCAGAAGAACGAATTCGCCTTTTAGTTCGATCTGAGATTATACGTGAGCGTTTACAAAACCATCCTGTTTCTCGTGGAGATCTACTAGTTATTACAGGACAAATCAGGAAGATTCCTCCCTCTGGAGGAGGTACTACTGGTACAGGAATGGATGATTTCATATCTCGATTTTTTGGTGCAACAAGCCCCGTTTCTTTAGGTGAAATTAAGGTTGTGGTTGTAGCAACAGATCCTGAAGGCATTGTAACTGTAGGAGATACAACAGAAGTTAAAATTGTCGAAGAAGCTCCCAAAGACCTTAGAATGATGCCACGTGTGTCATATGAGGATATTGGTGGACTTTCAGAAGAAATTAAGAGGGTTAGGGAGATGATAGAACTTCCAATGAAACATCCCCAACTCTTTGAGCGTTTAGGGATTGATCCCCCAAAAGGGGTTTTGTTACATGGACCTCCTGGAACAGGAAAAACCTTACTTGCAAAAGCAGTTGCAAATGAATCAGGAGTCAATTTCGTTTCAATCGCTGGTCCGGAAATAATGTCTAAATTTTACGGAGAGAGTGAACAACGTATTCGAGAAATTTTCCAAAATGCTGAGAAAGAGGCACCTAGCATTATTTTTATAGATGAATTAGATTCTATCGCTGTAAAGCGGGAAGAGGTCACTGGAGAGGTGGAAAGACGTGTTGTTGCCCAACTCCTCGCTTTAATGGATGGTTTAAAGAGCCGTGGTAAAGTAATAGTTATTGGAGCAACGAATCGACCTAATGCCCTCGACCCCGCCTTACGTAGGCCTGGCCGATTTGATAGAGAAATTGAGATAGGAGTTCCAGATAAAAATGGTCGCTATGAGGTTTTATTAGTTCATACTAGAGGGATGCCACTAGCGGATGACGTCGATCTAAGTGAATATGCGGCAAAAACTCATGGATTTGTTGGAGCAGACATTGCTGCTCTTACAAAAGAAGCTGCAATGCATACTCTCCGAAAGATTTTACCTAATATTGATTTTGACAAACCTCTTACTCCTGAAATTCTTTCAAAATTAGTTGTGTCCAAGGAGAATTTTGATGAAGCACTTAAGATAACAGAACCATCAGCAATGCGAGAAGTACTCCTTGAAATACCAAATGTTTACTGGGATGACGTCGGAGGCCTAGAAACAGTAAAACAACAACTCATTGAGGCCGTAGAGTGGCCTATTACTCATCCTGAGATTTTTCAACGACATGGTGTCACACCTCCTCATGGTATTCTTCTATATGGTCCCCCTGGTACTGGAAAAACCCTTTTGGCTAAAGCTGTTGCTACTGAAAGCCAAGCAAATTTCATTGCTATTAGAGGGCCTGAATTATTATCAAAATGGGTTGGTGAGAGTGAGAAAGCTGTTCGTGAAGTTTTCAGGAAAGCTAAGCAGGCTTCTCCTTCTATTATTTTCCTAGATGAGCTCGATGCTATTGCTCCCCGTCGTGGGGCCTTTGCAGGTGGAAGTCATGTTACAGAGAGCGTTGTGAACCAAATATTATCATTACTAGACGGTTTAGAGAGTCTTCGTGATGTTCTGGTTTTGGGAGCAAGTAATCGGCCTGATATGATTGATCCAGCCCTTCTCCGACCAGGGAGATTTGATCGGTTACTTCTAGTGAAACCTCCTGACAATGAATCAAGAGAAAAAATTCTAAAGATCCATACAAGTGGAATGAAATTAGGAACTGATATAGACCTTTCTCAACTCGCTAGTGACCTAGAAGGTTATGTAGGCGCTGATATCGCAGCAATATGCCGTGAGGCGGTGATGATTGCTCTCCGTGAGGATTTAAACACAGATTTTATAGAACTACGTCATTTTCGTGAGGCTAAAAAAGCTGTTCATCCCAGTATCAATGATAGAATTATCAAAGAGTTTATAGAATTAGAAAGTAAGCTTTTAGGCAAATCAGAAATTGGTAGAAAAGATGTTTTAGGATTAAAAGATTATCTTTAACATTATATCATGTGTTCCACTCATTATTACTCTCAGATTGTACTTTTGGTTTATAAATGTCTAAAGGCCATTGTTTTTTCATTAATTTTAATAATATACGAGAATCAAATTGATCAATTTCAATCGATGCTGAAGCTGTTTTCATTAATCTTTCAGCAATCAGTTTGGCTCGTACAACGGAATCTGAGTAGCCAATTATGAGTCCAATTACTAAAGGATGATTCTTTACGATAGTGAGCTGCAGGTCAGACGCAGTAATTACTTCCATTCCAGTTGGGTTTTTTGTTAACCCTTTTACAGTTTCACTAATACCCATATTTAACTGATCCAAAATCAAGCGGTTTATGTTTGTGAACTTCGTTGTATATATCTGATGAGACTCTAGATTGATTAAAATCACCACTCGTACTTTACATTTGAATGTAGACTCTTCTCCTGTGAGGACATCAGCTACCCAATCAAAAGCATCGTAAAAGTTTTCACCAGTTTTTGCAGAGATTCGAAAGAGCCCGACTGGTCTAGCAGATCTTTGAGCACGGGGTAAATCAAGATCGTTTACAATAAGATCAAAAGCTCGAGCACCAGGTAGGTCGATTTTATTTGCAATAAAAAGGACAGGTACTTTCTCGTTTCGCTGGATTGAATCCCAAAAAGCTTTTGATGCTTCTGTAAGGCGAAGGTCAGCACTATCTAACACAAAAACGATAGCTGAAGCTTTTTCTAAGGAGTCATGCCAGAGAAGGTTTCGATAGATTTCTTGCCCACCCAAATCAACCAAATTGAACTCAATCTGCCGATATTTTACCGTTCGATAGTTAACACCGAGAGTTCGTGTTGTAGGTACAAATTCTGAGCGTAATAACCGATTCACAATTGTGGTTTTTCCAGCGCCGTCGAGACCTATAACAGTTATTTCATATTTCTCGACTTTCTTGCCTTTGAATATTCTTCGCAATATGCTCGACACTGATAACCACCGATTCCTATTGATCAATCATTGCTTCAAAGAAAAATAAATGAGTTTGTTGTGATTAATTTTTCAACATACACTCATAAATTTTTACAAATGCTGCTATTAAATAAAGTTCATCTAATTGAATTGCTTATGTTATTCAAAGAAGAATAATATACTTTATCATCTTGATCTTTTAAATGAAGTTTGCTTTCTCATTTGTAATTTAATTAATTAGCTTTGAAATGTTTAATTTAAGGGAATCATTTCCAAGTTCTTTGAGATATCACTTTATCTTTCTTGTAAGGTTCTTAGGCGGGACAAAAAGAATCAAACTTACGTTTTGTGTTAATAATAGAAATATTAAGTAAACCCAAATAAGTATCTTAAGCTGCTAATTAATTTTTTAGGAGAGGATTTCTCGTGAAAAACAATTTTACAGAAACCCCAGAGTATCGTGAGCTAAAAACTACAATGAAGAAAATTAAAAATCTGACTATCCAAGGTGCTACAAACGTGGCCATTTTTGGGGTTCGTGCTTTTGCAAATCATGCAAAGACTGTTCCACTGAAAGAAAAAGAATTATTTTCCCACTTAGAGGTCGTTGTTGATCAGCTCAGTAGGGTAAGGGTAACAGAACCAGCATTAAGGAACGGGTTACGATATGTAATGACAGGGATCCAATTTGATGGAAAAGAATCTGCTGTAGATCATGGAGATAAGTACATTGACCTTATAAATGATGCTAAATTGAAGATCTTCGAAACTGGTGCTGAGCGAATTCAAGATGGCTCAAGAGTGTTTACCCACTGCCATTCTTCAATCACTGTAGGGATTTTTATTGAAGCAGCTAAACAAGGTAAAGATTTCGAGGTGATTTCTACAGAGACACGACCTCTCTATCAAGGCAGAAAGACAGCTAGAAGACTAATAGAGAATAATATTCGAGTTACACACATAGTAGATTCAGCAATGCGATGGGCAATGAATAATTTCAATCCTCATATGGTTTTTATGGGAGCAGATGCTATTACTGTCGAAGGAGTAGCCTTAAATAAGATTGGTTCTCGTCTATGCGCTTTAGCATCAGAAGAAGAACATATTCCATTATATATTTGTACTTCTCTCTTGAAATATGATCAAGCTACTAGCATCGGCCGTCTTAGCGAGATCGAAATGCGTGCTCCATTTGAAATCTGGAATGAAGATGTTCCCCCTGGTATTAGAATCTTGAATCCTGCTTTTGAAACTATTGATCGAAATAATATCTCAGCTTATATCACTGAAGCGGGTTTGATTCCCCCACAAACCGTTCATATAACGTTTCAGCAGCTTTATGGCAAAAAAATTCAATATTACCCTCATATTGAGAGATAACGAGTATATTTTGGTAATTAATCTATAAAAAATTAGCGTCTATCAGGCCCATCCCCCAGATAATACGCATCATCCTCTACAAAGCCTACTTTTTCGAGTTCCTCTCGTACAGCAGCTAGAATGAGTTTTTCTTCATTCTCATCATCTTCATAAGGCCAAATTGTGAATCCAATGATGATTTCGCACAGATATGTTTCATTATCGAAGTTATCTAACTCAATATAGAAGGCTCGGGCACTTCCTGCGAAATCTTTCTCCACGGTTTGACCCACCTCTATCAAATTCGCATCAGCAACCTCAAAAGTCATTTGTTCATCGCCTTCACGAAAAAGACCGCTAAATACATAATATCGAGTAATAGCTGCAGTCAGAGATTCATGATAACTCACAGGAATTCACACCCACGGAATTTACTCCGATATCTTCATATTAAAATTTCTCAAAATACAATTTTGTAAATCTTCTGATATTAGATGCTCAATACAGATGGCTGAAGTATATTATAAATTTGTACCAGTATGAAAAAAAAGGTGTGGAATGATTTTTTTACAATCAGCACTGTAGAAAAGTTGGGTGTTCTTAATCTAAAAGCTCGATGTTTAATAATCAATAGGAGTATAAACCATGGATCAAGAGCTGGGGGCATCTTTTCACCACCTCGCGATCCTCACTTCTTCTTTCAATAATTATTTTTTTTAACTTCCTATAAATCCTTAATCTTTGGCTATTATTTTTTAAAAAAGGTATCCAGTGTTTTTTGTCTGAGTAATGATGATCAGGAATAAAATTTGGGAGGGTGGCTAAAAAGTTTAGAACCCAAAGAAAGATGATAAGAAATAGAAATTATGGTTCAATAACTTCTATATTAAATCTGGAAATTAAAATCGACCCTATCTCACCATCAGACAATGTGATAATGTTCAATTTTCTCCCCCAAGATCGAGCAACCTCTGAGAAAGTATTACTTATTACCATGACTTTACTAAGGCCACTTTCCTTTAATGATTTCTCTGCTTGTAAGATGATTTGATAACCACAGGGAACTGATAATTTGTTATATCATTTTTGTTTGTTTTCTTGATACACTCTGTTGGGAAATTCCTACTATTTTGCCCAGCTCGCTTGTAGTACTGAATACTGGACGACGAATACCCCCCACTTTACATATCGCAATAAGTAAGTTTATATAGTCACTAATTTCGATTTTACATTTATTTTTACTTTTTACCATAAGTATTCATCCTTGAGTCTATATACTCATGCTCCCAAGTTATATTTTTTTTAGAGTAATTACTTGTTCCTCTCTTCTATGGGTGTGGGCATTATTCATGTGTTATTTTTGTTTCAATGAGTAGAAATCTCCTAGATTGTGAGAAGTCATTATTTTCATAACTCAATTAAAAAGAAAAAAAGACATCGGATTTTAGACTTGACAAAATCTATGAATACTATTTTCTGTTCAATAACCTAGATAAGATAATAGAGCTATTCAGTTTACTAAAACAAGATCAAGAAAATCGTCATTCGATTTAATTCGACTATGGTCGAGATCCAATATCCGATTTCTAAGAAAATGAGCTCTGCAAATGGAAAATGACAAAAACAATTACGAGGGGGATTTCCTTTCTTCTAATCGGCCTTTTATTAAGTAATAAGTTTGATCAGTGATTTCTTGAAATAAAGGGTTATGACTGACTAAAATAATTGTTGCTTCTCTATTTTTAATATGATCATCTATGAAATCAATCATTTGTTCTGATGTTTCAGGATCTAGGTTACCTGTGGGCTCATCACATAACAATAGTTGAGGTTGATTAATAAGAGCTGTAACGAATGCCACCCTTTGGCATTCGCCTCCCGAAAGCTTATAAACTTTATGATCAAGACGATCCATCAATCCGATTGCGGATAAAAGTTCTGTTGCTCTTTTTTTTGCTTCTTCATGCGGTGAGTCTGCTAGAAGAGCTGGAATCATTACATTTTGTAAAGTAGTTAAGTGCATTGCCAAATTGTGGAATTGGAAAACAAATCCCACAGTTTTAAGACGATAATTTTCTAGTTTAGAACGGTTAAACTTTGTGATGATTTGGGTTCCTACTTGGATTACTCCAGTAGTAGGACGATCTAAACCGCCAAGTAGGTTTAATAATGTCGATTTTCCCGAACCAGATGGGCCCATGATAAGGGTCATTCCCTTTGAAGCGACAAAGTCGACTCCGCGTAAGATTAACAGATTACCTTGAGGAGTAGGATAAGCTTTAGTAACATCCTTTATTATCACTTGTATCATCATCAATCACCAAACTGTCTCAAAGTTTCGACTAAATGAAGACGATTCAATCGATAAATGACGAGTAAAACAGCAATTATTGAAAAACTTAAAGAGGATAAAATGAATAAAATCAAGCTTTCTGGGTAAATTAGATTTCTGACCAAAGTGTTATTGGGCAAGAGATTAAATGTAAAATAAGCAGGTAAGAGGGCTAACATATGTGAAGACAATATAAATGAGAAGAAGATCGACATCAATAAGCTCAAAATAAGTATAAATTGAACTTCTATAATTAAACCAATAACCATTTTTGATTTCTTAGCACCTCTCGTCACCAGCATTGCATATTCATGAGAACGAAAACGAATATCGAAAAACATTTCAAATCCTAGTATAATCATAAGTAAAACCGCTATTAAAACAATCTGATTGTTGAATATCTGAAAAAGAAAACTAATTTCATTAGACGAGGTGAATAAAAGTTCAATTTCACTGCGAGTATCGCTTACTATCGTTGTTGGATATAAATTTTTTAATCGACGAAGGAAGTCAGTTTTTTGATTGGGTTGTAGATCTTTCGCAAATTTAGCAAAAAATCTTGTCTTAAAGCTATAACCATTGCTATCAAGGACATTTAAAATTGTGGAGAAGTTACCAGAAAATGAGAATGGAATAATCAACGTAGGGCGACCTATTAGTAATTCATTAATTCCTGGCAAATAATTAAAAGTATAAAGAGTGTTTTTCCTTGTAGTATTATAATGTGAAAGTTCACTGAAAGAATGATTAAAGGTAAGCGTGTGTATTTTATCATCTAATCTAGGAACAGAACTGATATGAGATTTCCCATTTAACCAAATTAAAATGTCTTTTTCTTGTCTCATTAATGCTTCAGAATGTTTTTCAGAATTCTCAATGTAATTGTATGCTGTTGGATTTAACAATGATACGTAATTACTTAAATTAAGGAAAATAATATCATAACTTCCAGTAGACAACTTCCCAATGTTCTCAATGGTGATTTCTACTTGTCTCTTAAAGGATAAAGACGCTCCGATGATAAATACAGGAGTGAAAAATTCAACTTCTTTAGAGGTCTCGAGAAAGTCATAGATATCATCAATGATTAGGAGAGGTTTGTCGTGGAGGGTAAGTGCATAGGGGTCAATTGCTGTGACCCATAAATCTGATCCACTATATAATTCAGCGTCTTCAAGAAGAAAGACTTGATATGATTGTGACGTAATCATAAGAGAAAACAGTATAGTGAAAGTAATTGATAGGAGGAGAATGGTTCTTTTTAAATGATTAGTTGATGTAGAGAACATAAATGCAATAATGGTTCCAGTTGAAATAGAAAATTTATTAAGAGTACGGAGAATGATATTGAAGATATGATGAGATTTTGCACTTAAGAAGTAAACAACAATGAAAATTGTCAATACAAAGAAAAGAGGACTTAAAAATCTAAAAAAAGAAAAAATAATTGTAATAAATGGTAATAAAAGAGCTATAACTGGTATTTGACCTATCCAATATTCAATATTCATTACTGAACCTACCCATAATGAAAGGATCACAAGGATTCCTTTTCCTTTGAGTCCAATTTCCCTCTGTTGTGTTGTTGTCTCTTGTAAGTAACGAGAAGATCGAATCCTTAGATTATTTAAACTAGAATTGGACTCAACATGAGAAAAAGTGTTTATAAAAATCCAACCAGAACCAAGGAAAGAAGCGATAAGAGATTGTAACAGATAAGATGGTATTACTGAACCCAAATACCCTGAGTATGCTGAAAATGATTCCAATGATGCGCTAATTCCAAAAGCTAAAACCAAACCACCAAAAAGCCCTATTATTGCAGCAATAACAGATATTACACTTAATTCGACGATTAGCAAGGTAGCAGTCTGATGACGTCGTAATCCTCTACTTTTTAACCATAAAAGTCGACTATTAAGTGATGGATTGGTTAAATTAATCCACAAAGCTGTTAAATATAAGCCTATGATAAGAACTGGAGAAAAAATAATAATACCCAAGGCTATAACAAGTGAGGTAGCTTTTTGTTGACTAAATAATCGATAAGAAAACGTAATGCCAAAATCAAGCCATGAAATACCATTCTGATCAAAGGAAAAGAACTCTTCATAATCCTGTTGTATAGTCTTATACCTCTGAATGGTCTGAGAAAGCTGAAGAGGATTAAAATACACTTCACGATCCACAAAAACATATAGACGATTGATAAATTCTAATTGTTCGTTCATTGTGACGTTTGTAGAGAATTCAGTGATTGTGGCATTATTGAGGTAAGTCGCCAGAGCTGTGAATTCATTTAAACCAAAGAGTAACCATGGAATATTTCCTATTTTATTATCCTCTGAATCTCTTGCCAATATCTGAATTGAATTATCATTTCTTGAGACCTGAATACTCTCAGTAATTCTTACCAAAACTTGTCGGTTCGTCACATTAGAATAAATGTAAAAAGAGTCTCCGATTTGTAAATTTAATGATATAAGAGTTGTATTATCTACGGTAATAAACAGTTCTGACTTATTGAAAGCAACAATGGGTGAAACAGTCGAGATATTTAACCAATGAAAATGAGTTTCAAGAGTTGTGATTGAGACATCTTGTAATATTGAGATTATAGGAGTTTGGTCTTGAAAAATCGATTCATTTGAGTTTATCAATTGTAATCTCCAAGAAGAAGTTGTCCCACCTAGTATACTAAGTCCAAAAGTAGCACCTAGCAAAAATGATGTATTAGAATGAGGAGTTCCTACTGTTTCTGACAAAAATTGTTCTATTATTTCTTTATTCTCGCCTGAAGCAACGAAATCAATAGGAGTCATCTTTGAGAGACCAATTAATTCGCGTCCCGTTGAAAGCGCAAAAGCAAAGGGGATAGTATTAAAAACCATTGTTAAAAACATAATGGCGACTAAACGATGTTTAGTATATTCATCAAATATTAACATTTTATGTAAAAGAGGGAAAATACGAAACATCATAATTTACCTGTAAGTTCGTATAAAATTTTTTGAAAATGAGCAAGTCCTTCCACCTTTTATTCTTCTTCGTGTTGGTTGAAATTTTTGAATTTAAATACCCTACTTAAGAATTGCTAGTAGAAATGTCTGAAGATATCATCTCAAGTATTACTGGATTTTCTAATCCTATGACTAAAGTGGATTACAATGGCGTTTGAACAAGAACACACAGAAGAACTGGAACAACTCCAAAAACAAAAAGAAAACGAACGCATCCAGCAAGAGCTTGATTTAGCTCTTGCTCGGATAGAAAACGAGCAAATACAGCGAGCTCTTGACGCTGCGATTGAGCGTCTTGACCAGCAGATCTCCGATCAGGATGAAAATACAGAAGAACAGGTCATCGATGACCACGAGGCTCACCAATCCTCCTCTACTGAAGAGGAACTGGCTTCACATGACTCTGTAACAGAGGAAAAGTCCGACCAGCAAAACTCTCTTGGTCAATCAATCCAAACGTGGGACGATAAACTTTTCTCCCAGCATGAGGAAAATAATGATGGGCAACCAGCACAAATCGAGGATTTCACGAAATCCAAATACTCAATACAAGAGGAAGAAGTTATCGAGAGGGATCAAGAGGTAGAGCTCAACCTGCTCCAAATGAGAGAAGAAAACAAACAATTCCAACAAGAATTAGATGCGATCATAGAGCGTCTTGACCATGCATCTGAAGAAGAATCATCTTCACATAATTCTGTACTGGAAAGAGACCACAAACAATTAAATTCGCTTGAACATTTAACTCAAAGTACTGATGAACGGTCTATTTGTCATCAAGAGGAATGTGCAGAAGAACAGCAAACACAAAATCTGGAATTAAAAAATGCTGAAAATTCATTACAAGAGATTTCTTGTCATGAATCTGTAACGGAGGGCAAACTAAAGCAATCAACCCAGTTTGAAAAATCAATCCTAGCTTCATTAGACCATTTAAATCACGATATAATAAAGGAAAAAACAGAATCAAGTCTAGAGAAAGAAGAGAAAATATATTATTCTAAACAACTAGAAGAAACAATAAAACATCAAGAAACGCTTCATCAGAAATTAGAATCATCAGAGAAAGAAAAATATGTTATTAAAAAATGTGAACATTCTGTAATCAAGCCTATTACTCATTTTCAATCTACAGTAACCTTTCAAAAAGCTGATTCTCTATCTGAATCAGGGAGCGAGTATATTTCAAATAGAGGTGCAAAGGAATCTTTTGAATCGAAAAAACACCATATCAGATTAGAAGATATTTTTAATTTTAGATGGCAGAATTGGTTCAATGGTTATATTGAAAATTTCCTTACAGAAGAATATTTGAGTAGTGAAATACTAGCGAAAGTAGATTTACTGAGTAATGGTTGCAAATTTTTTCGCAAACCAACAAAAAGAGATTTAGCAAATTACATGCTAAAAATTTCTAATACTAAAATGTATAATCTTCTTCCAGATGATGAATTATTATCAATATACATTGATATCCCTATAAAAACAAGTTTGATAGATGGAACATCGGACATAATAGCAGTGTTGCCGTTCAAACGACCTAAAAAAACCAGCTCCCACGAAATTTACTTAAAAAGTAATATGAAAGGATCAGTAGTCATATCAAATAATGGAATCCATATATTAACCTCTGATCCAGATGGATTCAACCTAGCAAAGAAAATAGCGGATAATGGTCTGAATCCCGACGCGTTCAGAGAACGTTTGATACTAGGTGAGAACTTATTTAACAAACTGACTTTTCAGCTGAATAAAGACGATTTAAGACAATTACCACAGCTTATAATCAAAGCTGTTTCAGCCAATAAGGATACAAATAGAGCATTTGGAATAACAGCCACCCAATTGGGTGAAAACAATATATCACAAATTCGATTAACAGATGTAGTAGAGACAGAGATAGATAAAAGGAAATTGAATGAATATTTGAAAAAAATGAATCCACGATTCGCAAGGAGATCATTTGCCGATATTTACAAGTATTATATGACTTATGACAGCATAAATAGAAAAGTAGTAAGTAAGATAGAGAAGATCGAGGAGGAAATCAAAGACTTAATGGGTAGTTTTTCATTATCCTACGATTGGCAGGCTTGGAGATATTTCGATTCTAACGTTGACGGAGTAATAATTAGATATAATATTGATAAGCTGGATGGAGACGCCACATTCCGAATACAAATCCTTGGAAATCTGACTGATGATGGGAAAAGGACAATAAAGAATTTTGGGGAGTTTGTGACGGGATATAAGAATAAGAAAACCAGAATACCTAGAGAGATTACATATGATAAAATCAGACAAACAATTAGAGGTAGAAGTCTTCTTAACGATATTAGAAACCAATCGAGGGCTATGTTGGAAGAAGCTGACAGATTTATGGAAGACCTTTTTCCAATGATTGAACTCAGTAACCAGAGTAGTAACCGGAGTCTGTCTCAAAGTGGAACTAGAGTTCTAAATGATTATAGACTAATGACTGGTCCAGGTATTGATTATGACTTTTCAATAATTCAAAACTACCATATTACAGATGAAGTTAATGAAATTCAACCAAGGATATCTTATGGAATTGGCTATGAAATTTCCTTTAATAAGAATAAATTTGACACAATTAGAATGGATTTGAGTCAAGAAGTCATTCGGAGAACACTAATCCTCGAAGGATTTCAAAAAAATATTTTGACTCGGAATTGTACTGAAGAATTACCTGGTAGTGGTATTAGAGGGTATTTTAGCCACTTATTAGATATTTATGAAAGTTCTCCTGGCAAAGGATGGAAAGATATTTTACCTAATGATCCTGTATACCAATTCTATAACACCAGAATAAAACAACTAAGTATGTCAGCAGGGAAGCTATCAACACCTGTAAAGGGTTGGGAAAGGGGAAGGATAACAAGTACCTTGATACAAGGAGATAGAATTTTTAATGACCTTTATATCCAATTGAAAGGTTCACCAAAAAAAGTTACTTTTCCAAGTAATTCTTTAGTAAAAAAAACAAAGAATAAGATTATCAAAGAACTAAAAACTAAAAACAGAATATTAACGACACACGGGGTAACGATAGGGGATGTTAAAAGTAAAGAAAACATTATAGCTATAAATAGAGGGTTACAAAGATTTCAAAGAGGGAACGAAAATGCAGGGGGAACAGAACTCTTCAAAGAATATCTCGAAAGACTATTAATAGAAAAAAGAGACTTATTAGGAAAAAATGGATTGGGATTAGACCTAAAAAAGAAGTATTCTGTTCATCTTGAATATTCACTTGCAAAAAATAACCTTCATGAAGATTTTAACTACTCTATCGGAGCTCCAGACGTTGTAATAGAAGACGCAGAAACCAAGGATCTCGCTGCAACAATTCAACTAAAAGGACATTCCCAAAACGATTCACATTTCAACACCTCCATCAGTTTCTTTCAGATGATAGAGGCAAAACTATTAACTGAAACAACGGGTATTATAACTGCTTTTGTTCATATAGATGAAACTATTAGTAATGCAAAGGTCACAGGTAAATTAGAAAATGTTAGGTACGATTGGCTAGTTTTTAATAAAACAGATAAAGTAAGTATTACCGATTTGGAGAAAGC
The DNA here is from genome assembly GCA_016840285.1 of Candidatus Hodarchaeota archaeon. The sequence continues at coordinate 64,450 of JAEOSR010000063.1, forward strand.
TTTATGGCACACGTTAGTAATAAGGCAGGTAAGGCAATCAGGTTTCTCAGAAAACATCTTTAATGATATAACTGAATTGATAACATCAAACTCTGATTCTTTTGAAGAGCCCCTTGAATTAGCCATTAAAAAGAGGATTGGTGAAATTATTGAGAAATTAGAACAGGTAAAGAATGACATACTCTACAATAATCATGCTCAAGGGTTTAACAATATAATTCTAGGTAAATATTTTACAGAAGGCTATTTCGGTATAAATGGCGCTTATATGACTGATCATGGCATTAATGCAGTATACAACATAGTCCAGAATAATATTTTAGGGAGGATTGATAAAAATGCTTTAAAAAAAGCTATAAGAAATGGGCAAAGTTCTTTCCAATATCAATGGAACAAAACAATCTTGATTGATTGCTGGGAAAAACAAATCATTGAACTCCTCAAAGTATGTACCTGCTCCATGCAAGATGATACAAATCAAGAATGAATTTAATAATCCTAGAGTGAATGATAGTGCCAAAACATAAGAACAGTTGAAATAGGCCTTGAAATTGCAGAATTCAGGTTACTTTTTATTTCTTGAAAAAGTCATCCAATATTGTTTGTCTGAGCAATGGGCTTTTTTGATGATAATAATAGAATGGTATCGTAAGATGGGAACCTATGAACTTCAATGCTTGTTCTAAGGTAGAAAACGTTTTATTTGGATTTCTAAGTGCTTGACGCATGTTTTCTCTGACGGCCCAAACACCTAGTGGAATAGCATACCCTTTTCCCACTTCTCTAAAGGCAATAACTGCAGCTTTTCGTCTTAGCTGATATAATTTCTCCAGTACTGCTAATCTTGCCGCATAATACCCTCCAACAGTATTAGTTGCATATGATGTTCGTCCTTTAGGGCCTTCTGTATCTGTTGCGATAAATGGAGCAGATCCAGTTAAGTTCCAAGCACTCTTTTGCTTCCATGCTTCATGATAATCGAAGTGCCACTCACGTCTAGGAATTAATAGTACCCAGAAATCATTATCCAAATAAGAGTTATAAAACACCAGATAATCTTGGATTTCAGGATAATCTTGAATTTTCCTTCTAAGATAATTTCCTGTCATATCGTCAACAGCTGTGATACTCCATCTTGTTGGGACAAACTTTCGATTTTTAGTCAAACCTAACAAACCAGCAGATAGTATTCTTGAAATTTGAGTTACTGTAGCCTCTGTTGTATATAGTTTTGCAACTGCAGAGACAGCATTCAAATCAGAATCACTTACAACACGATCTACCTGATGATCGATCTTAGGTGTAGTGCTCAATCGGATGGAGTCTATTCTAATACGAGCGCCCATGGGCTGGGTGAAACGATCAAAATTTAGGTTCAATTGGGGTTTCTTAGAGAATTTTACTTCCAAATCAACTGGAGAAGAAGATTGAATTTGCTCCTGTGTGATTTCAAGGATTTTGGTTTGTGATGTCACATCCGTGACTTTCACTGGCTCAGCCATGAATCGAAACATTTGAGCGCGAAGATTCACAACGTCTTCTAACGACATGTTTGTCTGCCAAAGATCAGGTTCATCCATTTTATGAATTTCTTGCCGATTTAATGCTGCCATTGGACCTAATCTAACATTAGGATATCCAAACCTTCCGACAAACAAACTAGGAGGACTAGGTCCATAGTATTCCCTCGTTTTTCTTAATTTGGGTAAAATCTTCCTAACAGGTAACAAAGCTTTAGTTTTGAGTATTATGGGACAGTAGTGGAGACCGCACAGAAATTTTCCCGCTTTACAGCGGAGACAAAGCTCTTGATTTGCGGGCACCTGAACCATGGTCATTCTCACTTCTTAAGTAAAATAATTACTTTTTCAGTAAATAAAAGACAAACTATAGTGTTTGTTGAATTGGTTTTGAAGAATGAATCACATTAACATTTTTATAATTTCCCTTCTGGCCAATTACTAAAGTACCGTAAACTCCATCAAACCCATATGGTTTAAAGGTGAAATCACCAGCTTTTACTTTGAGTATTGCTTTCAGTATGGATTTTTCTACATGGCCATTCAGTTTAGTTTTAACATCTTCATAGGAGAGCTGCCATAGCATACGTTCAGGCCCTATAATGTCTATAATTTGACGATATTTTGAGATTAAGGATTTTGCAGTCTTAGTTTTAATATCTAAAACATGACTTAAGATATCAATTAATGGTACCATGCGAATAAATTTTTTGAGTGTAGGAACCCCTCCAAGGTCTCTTTCCACTCCTTGAGCTTCACTAATCTCAACACACCGTTGGAACACACCAATTGTGAGGGATTTTTTGCAGATTGGACAAACATCATGTGAAGGTACATGCTGTGGAGAAAAAAAACAATGTTCATTTTCACCATGCAAGCCTGGGCGTTTCCTTCCTGCTCGGTGACCTGTTAGAAAAAAACGTCCCTCTTCTGGAGGAAATTCAGCTGTATATATTACATGGTTATCACGCAAAGACGAAATTATACTTTTGTAATCAAATTTCGGGATCGAGAGCATCGTATATTCGCGTCCCATTCGATGTAAAGCACTTGAATGAGCATCAGAATTTGAAATTAGCACTTTATCGTCTAATTCTGGAATCAATGCTAAGAACTCTGGATCAGCGGATAATCCCGTTTCAAAAACTCTCAATCGTGAAGTGACTGATTCAAAGAAGTCTGCTAGATGATTTATTCGAATATTTCCTTTTCCAGATCCGAAAACACCCTGCGGTGTCATGATGTGCGAGGGAATCGCCTCTATCCAAGGATCTAAATCTAATATGGAGTGAATTCTTTCAGCAACTTGACTAGAGGATTGACATATAATAAATGGTCTTGCCATTTTTTGATGTTTAACCCCCCATCGGTCTAGCAATGTTCGGAATTCTTCGACAGAAGAGAAATTAGGAAAAAGAAAAACAACATGTGTTTCCTTTGAGTACTTGCCTATTCTTGCAGTAAAAATCATCTCTGTTTGCAAAATAAATCGAGTCTGTTTTTTGTCTTGAAGAAAAAATACGCCATCCATATCTTCAATGAGAATTTCCTTGAGAATATTAGTCCACAATGCGAACTGACAATCACCTGTACCGATTACATCGATACCTTTTAATGGCATTGTTTGATTCGTCTTTACTAAGTGTGAAATCGCTTTTTTCCGATTTATTGTCATTGTTTCTGGTTTTATTGCTAGAGCCTGAGTACCTCCAGCAAACACAGAATGAGCATGTACATCTACGGCTACTTCCAATAAACATTCTCCTCATTACAAATTAGATTTGATATCGTTAAATGAGTCGAGTTTTCCTCTGTATTCCAGTACTTGTTCACCAACAAGTTTCAACAATCCAACTCCCTTCGAAGAATCGCCTACCATGAATAGAGAAGTGTCCTCCGCACTATTGGTGGCCCACTTTAATGCAATTGCATTTGACCCATGTTGAGACAGAACTACCTGGACCAAATCTGTACGGAATAATCGTGAACAAAGATTGTTAATTGATTCAAATATTTGGCAAATAAAGGCGTGTTTTCTCACAACACGATCATTGCTTGTACGAAGTGTCTCAACTACATTCAAATTACAACGTGAAAGGGATACATCTGTAATAATAGGTTTAAAGTTCTTTAATAATTGAAAACTTCTATCTAGGAACTGATTTTGAGGAATAAGTTCACATTCATTCTTTATCGATGTTGAATATCGTGATATAGAAGATTGTGAAGTTAAATCCCCTTCTACACTTAGATTCCAAAGAATTTCACGAAAGTTCCTAAACATGCTTCCTAGTCGTCCTTTCCCTGAACTAAACGCAATAATAAAGTTATTTCGGATGTGTATCAAATAGAATTGGTGATTACTATAAGTTTTTCCGTGAATTTCGATGGGGAGGACATCAAAAAAGGTACCAAATTGCTTAAGCTCATCCTCATAATCTTGTAAAAGTGAAGGAATTTTATTCACTAATGAAATTATTTCTGGAGATAAGATTATGTTATGAACCGCTCGAATAGTGCCATCTGAAACTAGAACGGTTTCTTTGTCTGTGCAAATATCGCTAATTCGATCTTGAAGGGTATTGTCAATTTTAGTTAAGAGAACCTTCTTAATATTTTCAAATACATTGTTTAAGGAATAAATTTCTTGTTTACTGTTATTTTTTATTTCACGGATGGCCTCTTGAAGAATGTTTGAAAAAGCTAGGGAGTGTTGTAGCAATTTGTCTTGGTGTGAGCGAGGGATAAATAACATGAAGCTTTCAATTCGATTTCTTCCCCTAGCTTCAGGATCATCAATTACAAAGGAATGAATTAAAACACGGCCTTGGATCCCTGTGACATTTATCGGGATGATTGCGGTTTCAGGTTCTCCTGTTGGTTCACCTACTCCAATAGCCATTGTAAATAGAGTTGTTGTAACACCCTGAAGTATTATTTTTGGGATATCTAACCCGTGTGTCAGATAAGAATTTAAAACGGGGCCATGTTCTTCATCAAAGACAATATGGGCTAAAAAAAAGTGAATAGGAATGTCTCCTTGCCTATCGGAAGTTTCCATGATTTTTAGGCTCACCTTTTGCTTATAAAGACTGGATTAAAAAGTGTCCTCAGTATTGGGGGGGAATTTATTATCATGTTTGAGATTCATTTTTCTTCAATTAAGTGTTTTTAATTTGTCTTCGATTTCTTGAATTAATAGAGGATTGAACTTCAAATTATTATAAAAAGGTAGTTAAAGTATTATCTAGAGAATAAACACTTATTTACTTCTCAAAAGTTGAAAACAAAAGAGAAAAAACCTTTTTCTAGGAAAATCATTAGTCTAGGATTCAGACTCTTTTTTCTTAATTAAATCGATTAATTCAGCCCACTCTTCTTCTTGTTTTGATTTTTTTGGAGGTTTTAGCTGGTCTTTTACTCCCAAGATATTTAATGCCCATTGACGTTCTTTTTCACGTTTTCGTTGTTTTTTTTCCTGACGATGCTCCGCAGATTCTATCCATGTTTTCAATGCTGCTTCTTGAATACCACACTCGGGACAGACGTACAATTTTTCTTCAGGGTTCCAATAAAGGGTTCCATTTTTACAATTAGGGCAGGGAATCCTTGAATCGCGCACAGGAGGTTTTGACAGAGTTATTCACTTCTTCATTGTTAAAATGTCATCAAGATCTTTTCGTGTAATAGCTAGAGGGGAAAATTGTGATTGGGGGCGTTTTAAAGGAGACCATTGCTGAATTATTTGCAATATAGAATCCACAGCAGGTCCAATTATTAATTTTAAAAGCTCGAGATCCACATAAGGATCCGTTAATACACCCAAAAAAGCGACACGACCAATTGCTCGTAAAAAGAATTTATAATTACTACTTTCAGCAGTAAAAGAAACCCAGGGGGAACTACCAATTTCGTGGCCTATTGTATTCATGTTAGATTGAATTCCAGCTGCCAGTGAACAAAGCATAAGGCTACTTTCCTTTCCCAACGTACCCTCAAGATTTACTTCCTCTACTAAGAGCCCATCTGTGTCAACACAGAAACCCGAATAAATACCATCGAGAGAATTCACAATGTCAGTTAATACCTGTCGAAGTCCAGTTTTCGATTTTCTTGAAGTATTATTGGAAAGGGCCAAGGAAAATCAACCAGATCTTTTAAAAATTATATAAGTAAGCTTTGGATTTGGTGTGGGAACCCTGTTATTATCTCTCGTTTGAAATTATTTAATCTTTTCTAGGTTTTTTACACAATTGGATACTAATTTCATTATATAATTAACTTAGGTAAAGCAAAAAAGCTTCTACATTAGTTGTGGATAACTCGCAGGTGAACCCGCGTATTAACAAGGGGCGATATTTATAAAGGTACACAAGACAAACTACATGGAACAGTAGGCGGCTGAGGATAGCGGCTCAGCTAGATCGTAACGCTATATGACGAGCTTAATTCCAGAACTGAGATGCCTAAGCCTAGTAAGGCTCCTTGATATGTGCAATGAGAGATCCTCCGACTAGGTGACCTCTTGCTGAGATTCCTCTGGAGAGAGGAATAAGAATGCAAGGTTAAAACGGGTCAGGCATGGGAATGAACAGCCCTAAGACCGAGGGGTTATGCTTTTCGGGCTCGGGTCTTAAGTACCATCAAGTTCAACCGAATTAGAGTGGAAGCCCCGATGTTCTGGTCTGTTCCACTCATTTTAACTAG
>JAEOSR010000064.1 GCA_016840285.1 Candidatus Hodarchaeota archaeon
AAATCCTCTACTCAAAATATGTTAACCCAGTTAAGAACCAAGAACCAAAACACGTTGTTGGAATTGATATTGGAATAACCAATCTTGTAACTATCGTCAATAACATTGGCAAAAAACCAATTGTTATTAAAGGCGGGGTTGTAAAATCCATTAATCAATATTATAATAAAGAATATGCGCGATTAAGAAGTGTTTACACCCAACAGGGGTTTAATTCAGGAAAAAAACTCGTAAAACTAATGGTTAAGCGGAAACGGAAGATTCGAACCAATTTTCATATGGTCAGCAGATTTATCACAAACTGGTGTACTCAAAATCAAATAGATACAGTCGTTATTGGATACAATAAATTCTGGAAACAGCATATTAAACTCGGAAAACGAATAAACCAAAACTTTGTGACAATCCCTTTTGATTGGTTACTATTACAGTTACAATACAAGCTGAATGATGGGGGGATTCGGATAATTGCAATAAACGAAGGATATACAAGTAAGTGCAGTTTCCTAGATAGACCATAAAATTAGTCGAAAAATCGTTGAGATTGCAACAGAAAACCATGCAGGAATAGTCTTGGAAGATTTGCAAAATATCCGAAAAACAGCCAAAAGTAGTAAATCGTTCAAATATTCCTTGAACAGTTGGTCGTTTTATCAATTAAAGACTTTCATTGATTATAAGGCCAAGCTGCGAGGAATACCAGTCGCTTATATTGATCCACGAAATACTTCAAAAACGTGTAGTAGATGTGGACGTATAGGTTCTCGAACAGATAAGATATTTAGGTGTCTTTGTGGACACGTTGACCATGCTGATGTCAATGCCTCATTCAATATCGCTCAGCGAAAACATGCATCGGTCAATTTGGTACAGACAGAGATGTACCAAAGGGGATCACTGATAACCCCAAATAGCAATGCTGTTAATGAGTCAGAAACTATAGAACCCACCATGCTTTAGCGGGTGGAGTATGTCAGTCCCATTCTGTGAGTATAAAAGTGGCGTCCCAACCTGTTGCACGTTGTTCGATCTTCCCTTTTTGAGACAATAACAAAAGAACATTAAGATATTCATTAATCATTGTTTTTGTGAGATCAGGAACAGCTTTTTTAATTTCCTCAGTAGTTTTATGTCCATTCACAAGAGTTTCTAGGATCTCAGCAGCATCTGAAATCAATTTAAATCTATATGGCTTCTCTGTTGGCTTTTCTCCTTTAGGATTAAGAATCCATTCCCCATTTTTATTATTGACTCGCCCAAAAGCATGTAAATAGGTTAAGAAACCTAATGAATAATATGTATCACTTATACAAAGATCTGTGCCAGGAGATATCTCATATGGAGAAGATTCCTCGTTAAGATATTCCATTTTATCAATAACTTGCATAAATGTTTTAAAAGGAAACCCATCGAAAGGTGGATTATGGAAATACGTTTTAGAAACCATTCTTGGCCCTCTCTTTTATTTTAAGAGCTTTGCTTCAATTAAACTTTTATTGTCTAGTCATTAAAGATTATTATTGTTATATTTTCATAGAATACAATTAACTTAAGCGACGACTAGATTAATATTTCACATAACAATAGTTAAGAATTGTAGATAATTAACCTAATTTGAGGAAATAACCGCTATTAACTCTTTAGAAGTGACTTAAAATGGCAGAAAAAGTTATTCAAGGTGAAACAAAGTTAAAAATTGGAAATAAAGCTCCAGATTTTGCGCTTCCTGCTCAAGATGGAAAAAAAATCCGCTTATCAGATTATAAAGGAAAGAAAAATGTAATGCTTGCGTTCTATCCACAGGATTTTACACCTGTATGTTCTCATCAGCTTCCCTCCTATAGTAGTCAAGTTGATAAATTTAAAAAACTCAATACACAAGTATTAGCAATTGGAGTTGCTTCAATTCCAGTCCATATTGCATGGATAGATAGTCTTGGAGGCTTAAATTATCCTCTTCTCGCTGATTGGGTTCCTTATGCAGAAGTAAGTAAGAAATACGATGCTTTCATCCCCCGTATTGGTTTTGGGAAACGCGCCATCTTCATTATCGACAAAGAAGGAATTATTCGTTATATTGATATTCCCCATGAATTGAATGAAGGCCCTCCAGACGAAGATAAGATTTTCAAAGCTCTTGAAGAGCTACAGGATTAATCCCTCCTCTTTCTTATTTTTCTCTATAACAACCTCAAAGAAAGGGGTGTTAGTCAGAGTTTATAATCAATTTCGCGATTTTCTCTCCGATCTCTTCTCCTTTTTTCAAATCTTCTTCAGATGGCCCACCAATGAAATCGAAAGCTTCCAAGATAGACCATTTTAACTTTTCAGCAATTTTTTCAAAATCCCTCTTCGCCCCATCATTCCATCCGTAAGAACCAAAAAAGGCTGTTTTTTTGTTATAAATCCTCTTTCGAAGAGCCATATCTAAAATATATGCAATAGGGGGAAAAAGATTTACTTCGTATGTTGGAGCCCCGATGATGACTCCTTTATATTTCCAAAGATATGGTAAGATGAAAGAAACATGGATTCGTGCAGCATCAAAGATTTTGAGTGGGATACCAGTTTTTCCTATTCCTTGGGCAATAGCATTCATCATTTTATTTGTATTTCCATACATTGAGGCATAAACGAGTGTGATCCCTGTTTCCCCACCAGTAGGGTCATCTGCATATTCAGCCCACCGTTTATAGAGTTCCACTATACGTTCTGGGTTTTTTCTCCAAACTAGGCCATGGCTTGGTGCAATCATGGAGATTTCTAATCCTTCCAATGATTTAATGGCCTTAATTACAAATCTTGAAAATTTCGCTACTATGTTTGTGTAATAACGTAAGGCCTCTTCTTCATAAAAATTCTGGTCAACTCCCTTATCATCATCAAAGATTTTTCCACTTAATGCTCCATAACTTCCGAATGCATCACAAGAGAATAATATCTGAGAGTTCTTCTCATATGTAACCATTGTTTCTGGCCAATGTACAAATGGCGCTTCATAGAACACCAATTGATGGCTTCCTAAGTTAATCTCGTCACCATTGGTGACTACCTTCCATTTGATATTCTTTGCATCTTCTAGCTGATAGAAGTCAGCAATCATGTTTTTAGCTTTATCAGTTCCAACGAATATAGCATTAATGGCTAATTTTGACATTATCTTGATTAATCCAGTATGATCGGGTTCTACATGATTTATAATAACATAATCAATTTTTGAAAGCTCCACTATTTCCTCAACTTGGCTTAAATAATCATCAGTTTTAATTCCTTTGGCCAAATCTATTAATACGATCTTTTCTCCCTTAATAATGTAGCTATTATATGAGACTCCAACATCATTTATTGGCCAGAGGCCTTCAAAAAGGTCGGTTGTTCGATCATTCACTCCAATCCAAAAAATTGTCTCATTTAACTTAATTGCTGGCAAATACTGTACACTCCTCTTATAAGAGCTGACATAAAGACTTCAGATTAGGATTTGATCTGATTAGTAAGGCTTTATCTGTGGTTTGGTCTTTAACGGTTCAGTAAAAGAAAATAATTATTGATGGTTTTCTAATGCTTTTTGTCAGTCTAATTTTGAAAAATCTTCCTTACCTGCTCCGCAATCAGGGCATGTCCAGTCATCTGGAAGTTCTTCAAATGGTATTCCTTCAACTTCTTCATCGTAAACATAACCACATATGTCACATTCCCATTTAGCCATTATTGTCACCTTTTATTGACAAATTTTCCATTTTTCCTAGTCTGTGAGTTTTTTATATTAAATAGGAGGATTTTATGTAACCTCGTTAGGTGTCCTCACTATTCAAGTTCTTTTAATAATGATTTCGGTATAAGGTCAAAGAAATATAATTATTTTCCATAACAGCATTTTTACCAGCATTCTCTTGATGTATGGTTTTCAAAATATGGAAATTAAAACGTAACACATTTTTACTAATAGAGAATTCCAATAAAATGCTGATTTTTGCCTGTATTAACATTCTTGTTTTGAAAAATGGTATGAGTAGTTTGATTATGTCATTAAAATCGATTAAAATCCCTGGGGACATTAATATTGTTGAAGGTACAAAAAAACAATATTGTGATATCTTTCTTTTTACAATCTCTACCTGTATGTGGTGTAAGAAAGGTAAAAGATGGCTGAAAAACCACGGATACAGTTATTCATACCTTGATATAGATAAAATCCCAGTAAAGAAAAAGAATCAGTTGAAAAACGACATTGAAAAGGTTTTTGGAGTTAGGCCAAGATTTCCTTTTCTTATTGTTAATGAAATGCAATATGATTCGGGATTTAACCCAGATACATGGGAGGAAATAATCCAATGACAAAGAAATCAGTTGACGATGTTCAGGAATATGTTATGAAAATTTCAAATCGAAAAGGATGGAAAGTTAATTCTGACCAAGAAACTTTGAATGATTTGATCAAAGGATTACTAGATAATTTTAATCGGTTAGGATACTATAATTGCCCTTGTCGTGATAACCAAGAAGATCGTCAACTTGACAGAGATATTATCTGTCCTTGTCGATATGCAGAACCAGATATTGCCGAATATGGTTATTGTTATTGCACACTTTATGCTAGAACCGATTATGATCAAAATCAACCCATGAAAATGATTCCTGAAAGACGTCCCCCACTTGCATAACTTTTTATTCTGAAGAAGTCACATGACTCCTTCTTTATATACAATTAATTGAATTCAACTTAGATCTGGTAGAA
>JAEOSR010000065.1 GCA_016840285.1 Candidatus Hodarchaeota archaeon
GAATTGACAACCAATCCAGTTCTCGGATTTAACCAATTGAATACATTTTTTGTAAAGTTTTGACCATCATTTGTTGAGAGAAATGAAGAAGAAAACCATAACTCACTTCCCAAGATTAATACTTTACCCTTATTAACAGGTTCATATGCTGCTACAACTAGATAGGACTGATCATCGATCCATGCCTGATGTTTAAGAATAGAACCATCTTGATCAACTTTAAAGCCTGTCCCTAATTTAAAAGGCATTTGATCAACATCTTCAAAAAATGGATTCCCAGTCTCCCATGTTATCTCTTTCTGAGGATCCCACGGAACTGGATCACGATTTCTACCATTATCTGTGTAATTAACAAGATCTAAACGTTCTGAAAAGTCCACGGGAACACCAAGTGTTTCTATTACTCGAAAATAAGGATCTGTATTAAAATATGGGAAAAAAGAGGTGAGAAGGAGAATGGATCCGTTTTGATTATGAAATTGGGAGATATAACTTAATTCTTTTTCAGAAATGGGATATTCTAAATCAGTGAGAACTAAAATATTGTTTTGTGACAAATTTTGCCAAGTCAAAGCTGTTTTATATTCATTTATATCAAATTGATAATTTGAGTCAATGAATTCATCTAATGAACGATAGTTGTAAAATGCTGAATCATCTTTACCAGTATAATGGGTATCCCAATATATCTTTGATTTGGGATTATTGATCGTAAAATTAAGAGGAATTGAGTAACCAGTGTCAAGAAAGGTATAACTAATACTTCCTTGATAAGTCCCTGGAGCAGTATCTAATGGGACAGTGATATTCAAAGATTTCTCAAAATATCCAGCGTTGGATTGTACATGAGTTGTACTGTTGAAAGTAATGAATTTCTCGATAGAGTCTGAAATATTCCACCTAATTGTCCCAGCCATCCCTGTGATAAATGACATTCCTATCTGAGTTTGGTCTCCTGGAAATGTAATCCGTTCAGAAAATTCAACAGGTTTATCATTCCTCGCTTTAGGAAGAGAGGAGATTAAGCCAAAACCTCCTTTCCGTTCTGATTGATTTAAAATAGTAGATGCTTTTCCAACATTGAGCAATCCACTCCCTTGAGTGTAAAGAGATTCCTGTAAATCAACAGCGGATTCTTGAAGAGCAGCACGAACTGCAGAAGGATTTATATTGGGAAATTGATGTTTCAATAGTGCAACGGCTCCACTAACGACTGGTGTTGCCATACTTGTTCCTGTAAGTGAGATATAATCTCCTAATTCAACACCTACAATTGATTCGTAAGCAAGTTCCAGAACACCTTCTGGAGCTAAAGGAGCATAAATTTGTGTACCTGGAGCAACAACGTCGGGGTCAACCTTGAAATCAAATGATGGACCACGACTAGAATATGATGCCACATTAGAACTACCATTTGTAGCACCCACCGTAATAGCCTTTTTTGATGAGGCGGGGGAGCCAATGGAAGCAAAATCCTCAGAACCTTCATTACCAGCAGCAACAACCACTACAATCCCAGCATCCACCGCGCTATCAACTGCTATGGTCAATTCGTCTCCAGATCCCCAAGGTGATGATCTCCCAAATCCAATAGAAATTGAAATAACATCGACTTCTTGATTGATAGCTTCATCAATTGCTTCAAGCATTATATCTTGAGTAGAATGTCCAGACAAATCTGCTGCTTTTAAATTAAGTAAATCTGCATTATAAGCTATTCCTTTATACAATCCAGCTCCAGCAGCTATCCCAGCTACATGCGTACCATGTCCATGGTAATCTTGTGGATCTTCTTCCTCAATAAATGATTCTTCATATATAATCCGACCCTCAAAATCCTTATTTGGAAGATTTGAACTAATACCAGAATCTATGATGGCAATTGTAACATTTGACCCATCTATTCCGTTATCCCATAACTTGGTAGCATTGATAATCTCGGAGGGAGGAGTATAGCTAGATAGCTGGTTATTACCCTTGATTTGAGATTGAAATTGTTCTATAGAAGGAAGTACTTTGATTTCTTGAGAAAAATGTAAGCGAGAATAGATTTGGGGGTGAGTTTTTTTGATTTGAGCGAGGTTATACTTTGATAAAGTGATTAGACCCACTGGAAAGTTACGATAAAAGTGCAGCTTGGATGGATTGAATTGATCCAAATCTTGGATAATCATTTTTCTCTCAGATGGATTATATGAAAACAACAAGTTAATCTCTGAGGATCCTTGAACAATATTTTGGGAGGTTATTTGAAGATCTTCAATAGCTGCTGAACTAAAGGTTTTTTGAGGCATATTATTAAGAGGTAGAATTATCATAATACATAGTAGACTAATCAAAACGAATTGTAAGTTTCTCATGGAAATCATAACTATCAAGCCGTATGAAAATCAATCGTAACACAATATATAACCTTATTTTTACGGCAACAAGAAGATATAAGAAAGGGGTTAATTTGATAAATACTTAGGATTTAATCAGTATTAGTCAATATTCTTAGCTTCTCTACAAACTAATTACTCTGAAAAATGAAAATATAGGATAAAATGAATTCAGGAGAGTTCTATCTTGATTGATGAAAAAGACTTCTTAGATCTTTTCATACCAGGACCAGTTAATGTGTCAAAAGACTGCAGGGAAAAATTAGCTTTACCCATGATTGCTCATCGTAGTGAGACTATGGGAGACTTACACCAAGATATCGCTTCTTATCTGCAAAAAATGCTATTTACTAACAATCAGATTATCTTGTCAACATCTTCCTCTACAGGATTAATGGAAGCTGCAATTCGAAATTGCGTCCATAAAAAAGGTGTATTAAATGTCCTTAATGGAGCATTTGCAGAGCGTTGGCATGCGATAGCACAAATGAATGGAAAAGAAGCTGACACCTTAAATGTCGATTGGGGTAAAGCCGTATCAACACAAGAATTAAACGAAAAATTAGAAGAAAAGGAATATGATGCTGTTTGTATCACTCAAAACGAAACATCTACAGGAGTCACGACTCCTATTGAAGATTTGTTTAAAATTATTAAAGACCATGGTTGTTTATTACTAGTAGACGCTGTTTCATCTGCGGGAGGTGTAGAAACACGTGTTGATGATTGGGAAATTGATGTTTACCTTTTTGGGTTACAAAAATGCATGGCGCTTCCTCCTGGTTTGGCTGTTGCCTCGGTTTCAGATGAAACATTAAAGAGGGCTAAGTCTGTACCATATAGAGGATGGTATTTTGACTTTCTCTTCCTTAAAAAATACCACGATCGGAATGGAATGCAACCTGCTACACCTGTAACTCCTATATATTATGCGCTTCAACATCAGCTTCATAAGATAGTAGATAAAGAAGGAATTGAGAATCGATGGGCTAGACATACAGAAATGGGAAATTATACCCGTCAATGGGTAAAAAATAAAGAACTTACATTATTCGCTGAAGAAGCCGTTGCATCGAACACTGTGACATGTGTGAACAGCCTTGGTGTGAATGTAGCACAACTGAAAGCTGATCTTATGAAAAGAGGATACTTGTTTGCCACAGGGTATGGTAAATTCAAGGAAAAGAATTTCAGAATAGCCCATATGGGAGACCGAAACTTAAATGAATTAAAAACATATTTAGAGACAATAGATGAGTTGATTTTGTAGTTGTTTAAAAGAAAACTAAATTCATATTGTTTTAGGTTGGTGAAAACTTAAAATAGTGCACTAATTATAGTACGAACATGATATGTTAAATTTATAAAATTACTATTCAAATGAATACCTCAGACTAATTAAATCCTCTAAATGAAAACATTTTTAAGAGGAAATCGGGTAATAAATCGTTAGAATCTATGACTAAGACGGGTCTAGTGTCAACGGGTGCAAAACCTCGCCCTTCGCATTCGTCCCAATAAGAATGGGAAATGGTCAGGCGGGCAGATAATATTGGCCTAGACATCCCCACCGAATCACAGGAAGTCAAGATTGCCAGTAGAGTCATAAACATGCACTCCTGAAAATTTGTCTGACAAATGGACAGGATAGAGGGCATAGGGTTATGCCCAATATGATGGAGGCTAGCATTGGTAACGAGCTAGTTGATGACCTCATGTAAATACAAATGACTAGCTTTGATAGGCTTTGTGATAACCTTGTTTAGATACTGTCATGTGTTTAAGAAGTTAAAACGCAAAATCACCCCATATAACATAAATTAATTAAACAATATCTTCTAGTGGTAAAAAACAGTTAGTGAGGGCTATGGCCGAGATATATGACGCAATTATCTTGGGTAAAGTAAACCCGTTTCGATCTACTTCAGTGGGTGATCCATGGCAGGCAGAAGTTATTGATGTCCCAGAGATAAATCGAAAAGCCAGTCGTGTTGTTCTTGAAACATTAGATGAAGTAAGATCTACAGGGCGGTCAGGGATGTGTATGATCTTAGGGGATGCTGGAGTCGGTAAGACCCATATTTTAGCACGCTTAAGAAGAATTGCCAAAGAAAGTGACTATCTATTCATCAGTATCCGCCCTTTAGGAGATTTACAAAGGATTTATGGTCATATTTTACAAGAAATCATGATAAGTCTACGTAAAAAGGGATCAGAAGAGGAATATAGCCCTCTTGAACGATTTATTGGTGATATAGTTTCACGAGCTTTAAGTGATGGGCTTCCTGATAATCCCGTGGCAAGTAGTCTAGCTGATTCTTTTAGCCAGGATCCAATGAAGATTTTTACATTTAAACCTGAGAAATTCTATTCTACTAATTTAAGAAAAATGGCTATTAATTATCTTGCTAGTATTCACCCAGATGTAGATATTCAATTTCTTGAAGTACTTTTCCACACTCTGAATCCTGCTATAAGGCCCACCGCATTTAAGTGGCTTTCTGGTATCGAAATTTCAGAGGAGGATCTAAAACGTTTAGATGTTCCTCATTCCATTAATACCGAAAGCCGTGCTCTATCAATAATTCAAACTATTTCTGCACTTGCCAGAAAACCAATTCTATTAAGTTTTGACCAATTGGAATCGATTTACATCCGTTTCAAAAGAGACAATGGCATTCAACTCTTATTTGATTCTTTAACCAACCTGTATAATCAATGTCAACATCTTCTTGTCTTAGCAATGGTTCAATCAGTTGTTTGGAAAGAATCAATTCAGAATGACATCCCAGAATATTCACGACAACGAATTGATTATATCACAACACTTGAACGCCTGGATTCTGAAACAGCAGGATTACTTACAATAGCCAGACTTGATACTCTTTTTCGTGACTCAGGAGTCTCCCTTCCATTTCCAACATATCCATTCTCTAAGGAATACATCGCAACTGCCAACAAAAATACTAATGGAAATCCACGTCTTTTTCTTCGTCATTTAAGAGACAGATTAAACGAATTTAAAGATCGTGGACACATTCGAGAATTAACTATTTCCGATATAGATGCCGAAGCGAAAGAAAAAGTTGTTGCTGTGGCTGGAGTACCACCAATGACTCCTGATAAAATTGTTACTTCATCTGAGCTATCGGAAGTAGGTATTAAAGAAGAAAGTACTAAATCAATGATCGATCTAAAGCCTGAAGAACTTGACGCACTTTCAGAATTATTTTCAGATCTTGACAAATCAGTATCAAAACCAACACCTAGTGTGACAACAACATCCACACTTGTAGAATCCTTAGAATCTTTTTCTATCCCCCCTACAAAAGTTTCTACTTCTAGCGAGATTATTAGTTTTTTGGAGAAAAAATGGGCTCAATATGCAAGAGAGTTTGAACAGGAAATATTCGCTTTTCCTCATCCTGTACGACGTGATTTCTTAAAAGGAGTCTTATATGACATCCTGAACACTTCTATCGATCGTCGACAACCCGTGTATGGATTAACAATTCTCAATGTAAGGGTTGATCGGCAACTCATTGAGAAAGATACAAAAGGT
Source organism: Candidatus Hodarchaeota archaeon (assembly GCA_016840285.1). Next base: position 5,944 of record JAEOSR010000065.1, read on the forward strand.
CTTGATCTTGTCTTTACTTATCAAACCCCTAGAGGCCCGACATCTGTAGGTATCGAGATTAATAATTCGGAACATTCAGCTACTGTTTTTCAAAGTCTTCGCCGTTTAAAAAAACTAGTCAGGGGTAATATACGCTACGCTTTCATTCTTCGCGATGAAGAGTTATCCTTACAGCGAACAGCAACAAAAACTCTGGATCTTGCTGAATCTTTGACTGAACATGGAGGACTATATTACATCGACTTTATGTCAAACCAGGCGCTTTTAGCAACCAAAAAATTAATTGAAATGGCATCAGCAGGAGACCTGACTATTAGAACTCATACAGTCACCCGAAATGAGGTTCTAACGTTTGTTTTCGAAGAATGTCTTAATCGGATATTGATTTTTCAAACCATCTTTGGAAATCTTAGTACTAGTGAAAGTGGCCCTCGGGCAGCTGCTACAGAACGAGTTTCGGAATCATCGGAAGCTATTGAAGCTATTATATCGATTTTAAAATTTAATCCTGCTATGACAACTGATAGACTATGCTTATTACTGAATCGAAATGAAAGTGAAATTGTTCCTGTACTTAAAATGCTTGCGATTCGTGGAATGATCTCATTTGATGGGAAGAATATCCATCTACTCTAATAGACTCTTTTTTGGATTTTCTCTTACAAGATAACTCATGAAAAGATCGATGGCCAGGGTTTCAAGCTCCATTGTTGACGTGGACCACTTCCTTCTAAATGGACATATCCCTTTTCTGATATTAATTTCAAGTCTGAAAGGACTTCTTTTATCTCATTCAATTCAATTGAAGCTTTATTTGCTAGCTCCTCAACATTCTGTGGTTCATCAGTGAGAACTTCAATAATCGTTATGTATTTTTGGATATATTTAACTCGAAAGTTTTTCGATGGAGGATCGGATTCTACTTTTTTCCTGATGATTCTCCAATTTTCTTTTTCTGGGTTTGATACAATTTTCCCATAATGAGTCAAATAATGTAGCATCCGAGTCACTTCAGAGGCATCTAAAATGCAGGAATCAATAGTTCTCGCAATTTGCCAAGATGCAAGAGCATTTTCTTCTGCTAAAGTTTCTATGATACTTAAAAAATATTTATATGGAAATTTAGGCCGTTCTTGAATCACTTGGAATCAAACCTCACTCCCATTCTGGCCTTTTTCAGGAATTGAGGGTCGATAACCCTCTAAATCTAATGTAACAAAAGAATAACCTATAAGATGGAACTTCTCCACAATCTGATTAACAATGTCAATCTTCAGAAGAGTTATAAAATCGTTCGGGTCAATTTCTAATCGCGCAAGAGTATTATGATCACGAACTCTTAGTTGACGAGAAACCCCTAGTTCACGTAAGAACTTTTCCCCTTCCTCCACTCGGGATAATTTTTCTTGAGTTATCTTCTCTCCATATGGAATACGAGAAGCAAGGCAGGCCATTGCTGGTTTATTAGCTATAGGTAGGTTATAAAACTTTGCAATTTGTCTAACCTCATCCTTAGTTATATTTCCTTGTAATAATGGGCTATATATGCTCAATTGTTTAAGAGCTTTCAAACCTGGTCTATGACCAATTGTATCCGACGCATTAGTACCATCAACAACGATATCATATCCATTTTGTTTGCAGTATTCCAATAAACGAGAAAAAATAAATAATTTACAGTGAAAACACCGATCAGGAGGATTATCCCACAGGTGTTTCTCTATTTTGATTTTAAGAATATCATGAGGAATGTTCAAATGGTGACTAATAGCTTGTGCTTCTTCAATTTCATAATCAGATATCCATTCAGAAATTACAGTAATTAATCTTACTTCCTTACACACTTTTTGGGCAAGACTTGCTACAACAGTGCTATCAACACCACCAGAAAATGCTATTATCACTGATTTTTCCTTCAAAGAAGCCATACTACTATGAATTTTCCTTTTTAAATCTCTTTCCATGAATATTTCACTCTTCACTTAGTATTAATCTTTGAAACACCAGAAGCTACGTGTGCAACGTGCGTATGAGCACCGAGTTGTTGAAGAGCTCTACTCACATCTTCTTCATGGCCAGGACAAAGAGCAATCATACACCCACCATTACCTGATCCTGTAATTTTGCAACCTAAGGCACCAGCTCCCAGAGCTGCTTCAATCATTCTTTCAATTTTTGGGGTACTGATTTTTATGTAATCACGAAGTGATTTATGGTGCTGCGTCATCAGAGCTCCAATATATTCGACATCCCTAATGGTAGAAGGTTTTTTTAACTCTGAATGAGCTTTCTTTGTTATTTCAAAGTTCATAACGGCAGCTTTTAGTGCATTTAGAGAGAATTCATCCAATTGACCTTCATCTGGTTTCATTTCTTTTACGTCATCGATTGTTAAATCTCGTACCTTTGATGCTCTCATATATTTCAACCCCTTCTTCACCCCATTTTTAATGGTAGCTAAAGTCGTTAAAGTATCTTTTTTCTCTAAAGAATTCCCTATCACTATTCCAGGCATCTTAGATAGGAGAGGAGTACATTTAATTGGATCAAATTCCTCATAATTCACATACCCATGAGAAATTACCATATGATCTTGCATCCCTCCTGGTTCATTAAATTCCAAAACTTCAGCTTGATGGGCAAACTTAGTGATTTCCATTGGGGTTAATGGATGGTTAAAAAGCTCTGCAAGAAAGGAAATCCAGATCACACATAACGCACTAGAAGAGGATAATCCAGCCTGCATTGGGATATCGCTTGTAATCCTAGCCGAAACACCTTCATCATGAGGGATGATTTCATTTTCTTGTAGAACTTTCACTCCAGATCGCAAATAATCTCGAGGAGACTGATAGGTGATATTGATTGCAGAGAAAACTTGAAATTCTTCAATATCGGGCAAATCAAGGTTATAAGAACTTGAATGTGATTCTTTCCCGTTTATTTTCATATACAAATCTACTGCAGCAGGAATTACAGGTAATCCAAGATAATCCTGGTGTTCTCCAAATAATACAATCCTTCCAGGAGCCTTCATGGTCAGACTCATTTAAATTCTCACATATTTGGAAATCCTCAGTCTCATTTAAAATTATAGATTTCCTTTATTGTTAATATGCCTCTCTTCCTTTTATTTCGTGTAATATGATTATTGTCGGATGTATTCAGAATAAAATAAATAAAGTCGGTTTATCTGGACTTTTAGTGGTAAGAATTTAAGGAATTTCATTCAAGTATTAAATCTGTAGTACTTACGTTCTTATCCTTGGAAGAATACTCATTCAAACTGGAAATCTAAATTTCTATATTCAATAGAGAGTGAGATATGGAAATATTTTTCTTCATTGTAAAGCTGTATTGAGAGTGAAACATGACCAGTAACTTCATTAACCAACCGCTGAAAGACCTAGTTACAACGGTATTTGAAGCTTTGGAATTTATCATCCTCCATCCTATGCAAGTACTAACACATCCTCTAGCTGATTCACGCTTATCCTTCGTATTAAAACGTGTTAATACAAAATCAGAATATATTGGAGTTATTGTTAGAGATTGGAAGCGAGTTGTTGGTGTAGGTCAAATTCATAAAGCTGAGGAGCTTTTACAAGCATGTCCTGAACTTTCCCGAGTAACAATTATATCTTCAATGGGATTCTCTTATTCAGCCACTCGCCTCGCAGAAAAAGCGGGTATAGGTCTGATTTCTAGGGGAGAATTAGTATCCCTTTTACAAAAAGGTATCGAAGCTCTATAAGAAGGTCAATACATTAATATTGATCATAGAGAGCGATTTAAACTACAAATGGTCAGTTTTTAACGTACATTACATTTCCGGGTTTTTTTCAGAAAAATCAAATAAGATTTTACCTAAGAGAGTTAAATTAACTGAACCTATTTATGTCGGCATCGATAGAGAATTACTGTTTTAAGCCGCTGTGATTTCTTTTTTACTTCTTTATATTAATCTTATTCATGTATTCACTGAATTTATCTTATTTAGGTATTATGGGTAATTAAATACTCTTATTACTTGTTCATCCCAAATATAATTTTTACAGGGTTTGAATCATGTACGCTAAATCGCTTATTAACCTAGTGGCCACCGTGTTTGAATCAATAGGTTTTGTCACACATCATCCTATGCAGATGCTAAAGCATCCCCTAGCCGATTCACTGTTATCTTACGTATTAACGCGACCAGATTCTAAACCAGAGTTCATTGGAGTTATTGTTCGAGACTGGAAACGAATTGTTGGTGTAAGTCAAATTTGTAAAGCAGAAGAACTGCTTCAGGTTTGTCCTAAACTTAATCAGGTGTCAATTATCTCTTCCATGGGATTCTCGCGTTCAGCAATGAATATTGCCGAAAAGAGAGGAGATATTAGCTTATTTTCTAAAAGAGAACTGATTTCTTTGATGTTAAAACAACTTGAAATACTATAAATTAATACTAGTTCTACTCAAATTGTGTTTTGGAAATGGGGAGTGCTATTTCTTCAATAGCTTCTTGGGTTTTATGAATATGTTGACTTGAATGCACAAACGATAGAGCTCCAATACCATGCATCCCACTGATGTTTCTATTCAATAATGCTAATTGTAGTAATGCTTCACGCTTTTTATCGGTCAAATGAACAATCTCACTTGGAGCTAGACTTTCGACATATTTAGTTAATACATGAAGAGTAATAAACGATTTATAACCCGTTGCAACAAAATTAAGCTTCTCATCAGTGAAAAATTCATTCAAATTGGTTATCAAATCCGTACCAGCTTGATTGGTACGATCGTAGTCACAACCAGATTTTTTTAGAATTTCCAAGGTTTTTAATCCAGCGGTCATGCTAAGCGGATGCGCTGAAAAAGTTCCTCCGCCAGTCCAAACTCGATTGTTTAACTGAGGGTTCGCCTGTTCCATAATCTCTTTTCTTCCGCCTACAGCCCCTATTGATAAACCACCACCCACAATTTTACCCATAGTAGTAAGATCTGGTAATATTTTCAGTTGATTTTGAAATAATCCATATGAAAATCTATAACCAGTGATTATTTCATCGAAAATTAATAAGATGTTTAGTTTTTCAGTTATTTCTCTAAGCATTTTCAAGAATTCTAACCTTACTGGAAAACCTCCACCTCCACCTAAAACAGGTTCTATAATCACTCCCGCCAACTGGTCGGCTTTCTCTCTAATCAAATCCTCTACTACTTCGTTATTCACTTCAAAGGTTAAAATTCCAGCTTTCTCTTCTGGGAGAATTCCAGGGCCTTCTTTTCCATGAAAAGGAGCCTTAACATCATACAGAAGAGTATCTGCATACCCATGCCAACCCATTCTCGCCTTTGCAATTAAAGATTTACCTGTGAACGCTCGAGCTAAACGAGTAGCATACATAGCCGCCTCTGTTCCACTAGAACTAAATCGTACCTCCTCAATGCTTGAGTTATCATTAACGAGAGTGTCTGCTAGCTCAAATTGATCCGAGGTTACGGTACCAAAATGCCAACCATTTTTTAATTTATCAATGAGAATTTGTTGTAGAACAGGGTGGTTGTGACCAAGAAGCATGGAATAGTGTCCTTGCCAATAATCAATGTATTCGAGATTATCTACATCAATTAAATAAGCATTATGGCCCGATTTAATAAAAACTGGAAAACCACCAATTAGGGGAAGGCCTAAATTTCGGATATTATGAGAAACTCCCCCTGGTATCCTTTCTAAGGATTTTCTCCACAATTCCTGAGATTGTGGCCTTGTTTGGATGAAATTATTAAGTTCTTCTTTATAGAAATTCACAACGAACCCTCAAAAATTAGTGATAAGACAGAAATTTTTGAACTTTTACCTTGATAAAAAGAAAAAAGGATGAAAAAGAAAGAATTGCTCTATAGAAGCTTGAAAAATTCTTTCTGCTCTAGTTCTCTAACCTTAGGGAGTAAATTGTAGAATACAATTTGTTCGAGGTCATCACGAAAAGTTCCAAAATCCTCATCGTCCATGAAAGGATCTTGGAGTTTAGATCGAACTTTTAGTGCTGGTTCTTCTCCTCTTAAATTCCAAAATATTCGTAATCGATTCTCAGTCAGATAATAAATTGGATCAGATAACTTAATTTTTTTATTGACAACATTTGTGGGCCATCTAGCAAAAATCAAGTACACTCCGATAAATAACAGTAAGGGAACTAGTACAAAACGAGTAATTTCATGTGTTAATAAAGCTCTATCTGACGGAGTGGTAAAAGAAATCACTGTTAACAATATCGAGATTACTAAGATTAGAAAACCAAATAAAACTGCAAACCAATCATTAAATCCTCCTTTGGGTTTAAAACTGTGCCAAAAATTAGGGATTTCGAAGCGCGGTTTCTGATCCTTTGTCACGGCATTATTCTGTTTTAACTTTTCATAAGTTATTGTTTCAGCGTAATAATGAAAATTGTCGTATCTAACTTTATCCAACTGCCATTTGTTTTCCTTTTTATTAATATAGATGAAAAAAGGTGCCCAATCCATTGCATGAGTTGCAAGGGTAAAAGCTGGAGGTTCCCACTTCCAGAGAATCAGTGCAACTATAGCTGCAGCAAAAAATAGTATGCTAATCCATGATATTTTAAGCATGTACTCCAAATTAAAAGTGGTTGAAACAGAATCTACTATCTCTTGACCCACTGGAAGTTCATGCCATGATTCAGCGCCTTCAATAATCTTTTCCTTTTGAGAGCCTTTACTAATATAGATCTCGCCGAGTAACGCCCAAAATATTATTCCAAATATAATGAAAAGCTGCCCATTACTAAAGTAGTATCTCCCTTTCGTTAATCCTTTGACTGCTGAAAATAGCTCTCTAGCTCCCAATAGAAAGAAAATACCCCCAATAAGTATTACAGAAATTAAAGCAGACTGAAATGAGAGGTAAGAGTATATAAGTGTCCCCATCAATCCAAGGACGAATAAAGGGAGGACTGTCAACCAGAGAGAAATGAAAAACCGTTGTTTGGTCCAAACATAGATCCACTGAATGCAGCGTTGATTGATTTCCTCAGTACTTTCTAAAACTCTAAAATATGATCCTCCCCAAGCTTTAGATTTCCGTTCTCCTCGTAACTCGATTCCTGATAACTGCATCTCAGGCATAAACTCTTTAACCAACGAAATATCTCTTTCTGTGACATCCACCGCATCTAAAGGCATCATGAAACCTTTTCTTCGCAATCCTGCAGCTTCTATTTGTTTTTTCAGGGATTTAGTTTGCCATTTCTCTTCAACTGTTTCTTCAACAGCAGTTTTCAAGTCTACAAGCTTACCCTGTAAGGCAATTTCTGACATAATATCACCGACAGTATAATTTATATTTCCAATACAAGTTTTATAATAGATAAATGTATTAGCTATAGCTTTAAAAATTTGTTTTTTTAAACTGTGAGGTCGATCCTTTTTAATTCATGATTTTCGTTAAGATGTCTTCCTCCCTGAAGTTGAATTAATACTTTAGATACAGTGATCCTCGAAATTGGTAATGATATCAAACTTCTTATCATTAAGATTGACTTGAATATCCTGCAAGTGAGGATGGCAATTGGTATGGATCTATTACTTCAAGACGTGTTGATTATCCCCGAACCTGATATTACCCAAATTTTCCGGGCTAACATTGCAATTGAGGACAATATTATAAGTACCATTGCACCTAATGCGCAAATACCTGATCCTGAATTCACTATCAGTGGAAAATCATTGGTTGTTCTCCCTCCTCCAATCAACAGTCATACTCACCTTCCTATGACACTGTTAAGAGGCTATTCTGATAACAAAACGTTAATCGCTTGGCTCCAAGATATTTGGAAAATAGAAGGAAAATTTGATGCGAAGTGGATTGAATTAGGTACAAAATTAGCTTGCCTCGAAATGATCAAAGCTGGAACTGGGGGTGCAGCAGATTTCTATTTCCATGAAAGTAAGATAGGTAATGTGCTTGAGGAAGCGGGGATCAGAGGATGGCTTGGTGCTGGAATTCTACCTAGTGCTTTTGTAGATCAGGGAGGGTACGAATTTCAATTAGCTGAGTTAGAGAGAGCGATCGAAGTAGCAAAAAAATCTTCTCTACTCAATGCATCAATCGCCCCACACAGTCAAATCACTGTTCCTGAAGAGGTTATATTAAAAGCAGCAGATCTAGCTGGATCTTATCAAATCCCTCTCATGATTCACACTTCCGAAACACGCAAAGAAGTCATGGACTCTGAGGATAAATACGGTGTCCCACCTGTAGAGAGACTTGATCAAATCGGGTTCTTTAGAGAAGGAACAAAGGAAATACTAGCACATTGCACTTGGATTACTCAAAGAGAAGTTGAAATTTTAGGAAAACATCAAGCCACAGTTGCATGGTGTCCAGTGTCCGCTCAAAAATTGGCTTATGGTGGAGTAACCCCTGTACCAGAATTACGGACTGCAGGCGCTCAAGTTGCTCTCGGTACAGATGGAACTGCTTCCAATAACACATTAGATCTATGGCGTGAAATGCGGGAGGCGGTTAATGTTATTTCAGCTTCAAGATGGGATCCAGCACTGTATCCAGCTGAACAAGTGCTTGAAGACAGCTGTTGGTCTTTCAGACAAAATTTTCATCCAAACTCATTAATTAAAGTGGATAATCAAGCCGATCTTGTCATTATAGACTTTCAAGTTCCACATCTTCAACCTATGCACAATATCATTTCAAACATTGTTTATGCTGCCAATGGGAGTGATATACATTCCTTAATAGTGAATGGAGAATTATTAATGCATAATCGTCAAGTTCGAACTCTTAATGAAACAGAAATCTTAAATGAAACAGGAGAAAAAATCGAAGAATTAATTTAAGGTTCATCTAATCATCAAGACAAAAAATTTGAACACAAAATAGTAAGTAAAGGAGTAGAACCAAAGTGTACAATATGCTTGAAATTAGGTTTGTGGATATTCACGGAACATTAAAAGCTATGAATCTCCCTGTTGATATTGATAAAATTAGTAACACAACTACCGATCCAGTCTTTTCGGAAGGAATAAATATTGATGGCAGTTCTGTTGCAGGGTTTACTGCTTTAGAGAATTCAGATTTACACTTACTACCTGTTCAAGATAGCTTATTTGAATTACCTTACACTGATGAACCTAAATTAGCAGTTATGTGTGAAATTCGTCAAGATGGTACAACTTTCGCTGGGGATACTCGCTCTCAATTACGAAAGGTGATTGAGAAACACTTAACGAGTAAAGGTTTATCCCTTAAGGTTGGGCCAGAACCTGAATTTTACCTATTCAAAGATAACGTCCCTGTTGACCAAGGCCAATATGCAGATGTCTTTCCAAATGCCGTTGTTGAAGGAATGGTTAAACGTTTCTCTCAATACTTAACAAAAGCCCTAATTCAACCTAAAGTTCACCATCATGAAGTTGGACCAGGTCAATATGAAATCGAAATTGGTTATGAAGATACTCTTCGCATAGCTGACATCATTGTTACTTATAAAGCAACCATTAGAGCATTGGCCGCAAAATCAGGCTACACAGCCACATTTATGCCTAAACCTTTTGCTCAATCAGCAGGAAATGGGATGCACTGTCACCTGTCATTATGGGAAGGTACGAAAAACCTTTTTTCTGACTCTGACCAAAATAAGATTTCACCTTTAGCTGAACATTTCATGGCTGGGATACTGGAACATGCTCAAGCAATGACAGTGTTGGTAGCACCAACCGTTAATTCCTATAAGAGATTGGTTCCAGGTTACGAAGCCCCTGTTTATGTTTCATGGGGTCATCTAAATAGGTCGGCTCTTATTCGTGTTCCAATGATCAATAATCCTAGACTTGCACGCTTTGAATATCGTTGTCCTGATCCAAGTTGTAATCCATATCTTGGTCTAATTTCCATTGTCACTGCAGGAATGGATGGGGTCAAACGTGAACTTGAACTACCCCCACCAGTTAAAAGGAATATTTACCAATTATCATCAAAGGAAAGGCAAGAATTAAATATAAAAACTCTTCCAGGGAACCTTTTCGAGGCCCTTTCTTTTCTTGAAAAAGATAAAATTCTATGTAATGCAATCGGGGATCATATCTACAACAAATTTTTCCAGTTAAAGAAGGAGGAATGGCTTCAATATTCCACACAGGTCACTGATTGGGATTGGAAGAAATATCTTCAAGTTTAAACCTTCTTATTACTTCTAACAATCCAAATACCGAGAAATTTCCCATGGAGAGATTTCTTGTTTTTCGAAGCTATGTTCACTAGTAAATTCCAACCACTCATTCATTCGGGCATCATAATATTCCTGATGAAGGGTTGATCCAAGTATCTCCTTTGCAAGTTTACTACTTTTAAATATCATTAAAGCATCTTTAAGCGATCTAGGTAATAATTCTACTCCTTTCTCTTCGAGCTGCTTTAAACTTAGAGCATCTGCATCAAAATTTGCTTCTACAGGGGGCTCAAGCTTCTTTCGTACACCCTCTAAACCCGATTTAAGTAAGAGAGCTAAGGTGAAGTAAATATTTGTTGCAGCATCTGCAGCTCGGTATTCTAACCTACCTGCTTCATAACCAGGTACACGAATAAGAGCAGTACGATTTGCTATCCCCCAGGTCTTGTAAACTGGAGCTTCTTTTCCAGGAACTAAACGCCTATAGGAATTGACAATAGGATTGGTAATAGCTGTGATTTCACTCGCAAAATTGAGTTGGCCTGCAATGAAATGAAGAGCAAAATCCGATAATTCATTTCCGCTCCCTTTGAACATATCCTCATTAGCAGTTTTTACGATTTGATGAATATGCATCCCATTTCCTGCTTCAGAAATGAATGGTTTGGGCATAAATGAGATTATCCATTCACTTTGATTTAGTGCTACCATTTTAGCAATTTGTTTGAAGTACTGCACACTATCAGCTGCTTTAATAGCAGGTAATGAGTCGAATTCAATTTCATGTTGTCCTGGTCCGACTTCTGAATGGAATGTTTTAAACGGGATATCAACTTGATCTAAGGTTTCAACAATCATTTTCCTTAGAAAATATCCTTTATCTCTTGGAGGGAGTACCATGTATGTTGCAGAATCCGCAGGTTTGCAATCAGAGTTCAATATGTAAAATTCCATTTCAGGCCTCGCATAATATATGGCCTGAAACTCATCATACAATTCCTTACAGACCTCAGCTAATATACCTCGAGGATCAGCAGCTATGCGCTCATGGATATCAGCTGTACTTCGTAAATCACAGAATACACACGCTGTATTCTCTTGCCAAGGTACCAATGTAACTGTCGAAGGATCAGGTACGATTATCATATCTGATTGTTTTGTCCGCAAAAATCCAATACTACTGCCATCCACTCCAACTTGATCGACTTTGGAAAAGGAACGTTTAGATATTTCAACTCCTTTAAGATGCCCATCTGCACCAGTGAATTGAAGTAAGAGATATTTTGCTCCTAATTGATCCATCTTCTGAATGACTGCTTTTCTAATATCAGACATTATGTTAATCCTTTATGTATTATCCTTCTTCCTCTAGTAGAGATTTAGTTATCTTTGTAGCAGAGCCACCTACAAGACCTCCAAGAAGTCCGAACAATCCACAGATGACACTTGACAGTAAAATTATTATCAAAGAACCAGGAGGTAGAGGAGCTCCTAATACATCTCCTATTGCAGCTAGAAAATGATCTAGTGTTTTTAACAATCCAGGCATAGTTAGAATCATGATTAAGATAGACACAAAGCGACCAACTAGTGTTCCTAAGCCAGTAAATAAGCTAGCACTGGCAGATCCAATAATAATCCCTCCAATTATTCCTAAAATTAATGGACTTAGCCAAAAAGGTAAGGATGAAGCAATAGTTAAGTCAATGATGGTCACACCAATTAGAGAGATCGCAAATGCGATTGAACGTCGATATTCTAGTAATGTATGAATATATTCAAGATAGGTTTCACTCATTTTCCTTACCTCACCTTGGCTTAAGAACTACTGTAGCTTCTATGTATTCCTTTGGGAATCCTTCCGCGGAATCATATTCGATAAGCATCAGGTGATATTCACCTTTCATCCATAGTTCAAGAGCTTGATCAGCGTAATGAGGATTGGCTGGGTTACCACTAGCTCCTCCTGGAATTACACTCCAGCTATCTGTAATATTGCCAAAATCAACAACCATTCGCTCGCTGGGGCCACCCCCTACTCGTCGACCACCCGCAGCAAGAAGGGTGTAACCTGAACCATCATGTTCGAGTGATCCTTTTCCAAAGGAGGGAATTCCTCCTAGATGATTGAAGTACATTCGATGATATTCACCCCATTCCCAATTATATTCTAAATTTGAACCAAATTCGTTTTCTAAAGATTTTATAGCTTCGATGAACGCTTCGGCCATAATATCATCCCTGTTTTCCACTGCAGTCGTTGTTACATTATCGAACCATTTTGAATCTGGATCCTCACGTACAAGATATTCTAATGTATTATCTTGAGGTTTTGTCACATCAATTCCGGCCTCTTCATACTCATCGTTCCACACTAGATCTTTAAACTGTGAAAACGTTTCATAAAAAATGGTTGGACCTATAAGTTGACTTTGCATGAGATACTTATCATCACCTTCACTCCACGATTTCAATTCAGTTAATGCAGCTGTCGCTGTGCCTGAAAGTGTTTCCCCTGAATTTTCAACCGCTGCGATAAAGAATGGAGTGAAAGCTTCGGAACAAGTGTCAAAAATACCCATATCACCACATTGAGCATCTTTCATAAAATCAGCATCGATGGTTCCATCAGAAGCTTCACTCAACCAACGATTGATACTTCTTCCACGATAACCTGCAGCTTGAGTACTACTTATATAATAGTGATAGTCAGGACCAGTGGACTTCTGATTAGCAGATGCAAGATAACATTGCGAGGGATTAACTGAGTAAGGAACTTCATGGAATGGAATATATTCCCAATCCTTATTAACCTCAGGATCGGAAGCATTTTGGATAAAACGGGCAAGAAGACCCTCTGTAAAGTTCCTCTTCACATACCTCCCTGTTGGTCTTAATGCAATGGTTCCATCAGAATCAGCAAAAACTACGTTCTGAGGGGGATCACAGAACCATTGCATGGATTCATTAAATTCTTCCCAATTTTTAGCTTTATTTGCACCATACATAGCCCTAATCTCGTAGGTAGGACTTTCAGTAGCTGTCCATCTCATGGCTATTAGCGATTTTTCCATCTCCTCCGCCATTATCACTCCTTCCTGTGTGTATTTAATTGTCTCAGTATGGTTCCCAAGTCCCTTTACTGGAATGGTGACATTCCTTTTCGTTGGTGACAACCACATTGTTCCATTCCAATATTCACCCTCACCATTCCAAACATATTCGTACCAGTCCATCCCATCTGGCCCGACGTTAGTAAAACCCCATGCAACATGAGTATTGTATCCTACAATTACTACTGGAGTACCTGTAAGTGTATAACCATAAATGTTCCAATCATCTTCCGTCGCAACAAGATGGGCTTCATACCAGATGTGAGGCAGATCAATGCTTAGATGCATATCATTACAAAGAATTGGTTTTCCACTTTTTGTTTTTGTTCCATTTGCTACCCAGTTATTTGATCCTATCCATGACTGCTGGAAATATTTCACACTATCGGGAGTTCTATCCAATATTTTCTTAATTATTTCGCTATTGGTTTTAATGTCTCCACTTTGAACTTTAGCTGCAATTTGATCTGTTAGAGCTGAAGGGAGCGAATAATTTCCATAATCAGGTACAATTGGAATCTGGTAATATGTCTGATTGAGTGGAAACAATTCCTCCATCGCAGTTAAGTTACCATTGAATAGATCATCTCTTAAAATAGTAGAATGTAAATCATAAGTCGAATAAGTTAACATTAAACTCATTAACCGATTATAAACGAAGGTTTTAAGTGGTGTCCACCGTGTAGGTTTGAAATTTAATAATTGAAACTCGATTGGTAATGTTTTGGTTCTTATTCTGCGTTCAATTTCGTAATTCACCCCCTCACAATAAGCATCTAGGATGATTAACATCATATCGAGATCCGATTCAGATTCACGTTCTCTTTCGTATGTATCTATCATCTCTTGCGCAGCTTTTTCAATCCCAATCGTTTCGTACCATATATCATCTTCAAGAGAATCATTACCCATCACTTCTGACATCAAACCCATTCCAGTTCGAACGGTCATCTCCATCTGAAACATTCTATCATAAGCATGACAGTAACCTAAGGCAAAAGCAGCATCTTTCTGAGTCTTGGCGTAAATATGGGGAATTCCCCAATTGTCACGGATGATAGTTACGCTATTCTCAATTCCTTCAAGGGTAATTGTGCCAGAAGCATAAGCTGATCCCTTCGAGGCGCCGAAAACTCCTCCAGGAGACACGATTGGCCCAAGAGCGAACATTCCCATTATTGGGGTCGAAAGGATTAGTATCAGGAGCAAAATTGCTACTATTGAAATTGCAAAGACTGCTCCCTGTTTATATAAATCACGTGGAAGAGGCATTTTAATCACAGAGTTCTATTCGGTTAGTTTATTATTTTAATTGTGAAGGTAGATTGTGTATATTACTTAAGAAAGGTTTAAGATGAAGCCTAAGTAATAAATAAAAGAGTTTTTGAAGTATCATTAAACTCTTTCAATAGAACTTAGATTAAATGCTTCATACACCATATCAAAATGGAATTACCACCCATTTCTATTTTAAAAGAAAATTTATGGACTAAGAGAGTAATGCTATCTGAAGATATGCCTGATGATCATAATTTAGGATTATTCTTTGGGATTATAGAACACAACAAATTTAATCCTACAATTCTTTGGTCAGGGTCTACCTGGCATTCAGAAATTCAGACTTGGAATTTACTCTTAAAGATTCTTGCAACCAAAGACCCAATAGATCTTGAGGAAGTAGAATGGAATTTTTTACCTTTAATCTGGGACGATGTGGAGATTTTCGCACTTACTAAAGCATTTCGAATTAGAGGAATTGGTTCTGCGTACTTAGTTGTTTTCCATCAATCAGCAGAGAAATTAACCCAATTTATACTCACGAAGGAGGAGGAGATAGCAATAACATTTAAAGAAATTCTAACTTCTTCAGTATTTTCATCAATCCAACGTTTAACAAATGAACAATTAAAACAAATTCGCATTAAATGTCAAGCCTATTATGAAGTTCTGTCACAGCTTTGAACTCTTACAGTGAAAATATGTTATTACTCTTTTATTCCTGTTCATATTTATTTGAAAAACCAAATGACTTATTTGATCCATCTGAATCTAATGATACTATGCTAAAAAAGAGAGAATTTAGATTTAGACTAAAGTTTTCATTGATTCTACTTATGATCCTACCTTATGTATACCAATCTACCGCGACTCCAGCCTATTCAAAAATTTGGACACAATCAGATGGATCCGAATTAGAAATCATTATTTTCTCTTTTGCTACCAACCTTGTAGTTGATACAAAATACACTTACAGAATTGACTTAGAAGCTAAAGCTTTTGGCTCACACCTAGATGGATTCTATTCAATAGCAGTAGGTCTTAGATTTACAAGCTCTGAAGAAACGATCAAGAGTGATTTGAGATGTGATATTGGTGATCTTTCAACTGTTGGCTCAAAGATTCATGTTTTATTAGAATTTGTAGTCCCTTCCGCAGATGAATTTTTATTAAGCCGTGGCAAATCAGTACAGGGGCAACTTCAGTACATAGTTTATTACTCAGAACAGGCAAAAGATTGGGATAAATCTGAGATGGCACCAAATCAATGGCCCCATGAGTCTGATTCATCGCTTGGATGGGAAACAATTTCTCAAGGAAAGATTACAAATCCTCTAATCGATTTTAAATCAACAGTCATCATTATGGCAATTGTCTCTCTAATTGGTTCAGTTATTATCATTTATACTATCGTAAGAAAGAAATCAAGCACAAGCAAGTGAATAACCAAATTTGCTGCTTTATTTCGTTTTTTGATTTAACAATAGCTCCATTCCAGCTATGGCTATCTTGATTGATGCAACATGGCCTGCTTCCTTGTTCAAAATCAATTCCCCAGTCTCAATATCACCAATAGCAGCTAAAATTGCTCCAGTTTTCCATCCTCGGATGGTACCTAAAACAAAGAGCGTTGAGACTTCCATCTCGGTAACAAGAGCTTGTCCCCGTTTCCATGTTGCCCATCTTTCAATGATATCTTTCTTAGCTGGTATCATCTTTGGTTCTTCACTCCAAAATGCGTCTTTTGAATGAACTATTCCTTCGTGAAAACGATCCTGAAGGTTGAGATTGAAGGTTCCCTGTCGTAAAGCTAGAATGACATCGGGATGAGCCACTGCAGGATATTCTAGAGGTATATACTGCTTTGTTGTTCCTTCATCACGAATAGCACCCACAGCAGAGACAATATCTCCTATTTTGACTTGGGAATGCAGAATACCAGAAGTTCCTACTCGAATGATGGTTGTGATTTCACATCTCCCAAATTCTTCCAACCCGACTGCAGTAGAAGGGCCTCCTATCCCCATACTTGCTATGACAACTGGGTTTTCCTCAATGTATGCTAAGAATGTTCTGTATTCACGGTTGAATGTAAGTTCCTGAGGGTCTTTCAAATGCTGGGCGATAGCTTCAGTCCGAGCTGGGTCACCAACTATGAACATATGCCGAGCTCCCTTTAATTCTTCTTGGGATAAATTGATATGATAATGTTTCATTACTTAACCTCAGACTTAGATTGTTAAAGAGGTTCCCAAACAAAACCAGATATATTTTTACCATCAATTTCTCTAACTGGTTTCCAAACAGCTTTAAGTTTCATTCCTAATTTAATATCAGCTATATCAGCTTCTAATTGGCCAGTATAGCGTACTTCTCCAAGATCGACAATCCCTAACAAAAGAGAGGATTTTTTAATCCCTGTTGGTGGAGCTTTCAGTATTGTATAAGTGACAAGGGAACCTATAGAGGGAAGCTCCACTTCTTTAAAATTCTGATGTTTACACTGGAGACAACGACCATGTTTTGGATAATGAACTTTACCACAATTTTGACATTTGTATCCAATCGGTACTTTTTCTGTCATTAAAATCACCTTCAAGCCTTCGAGAGAATAGTGACAACAACATTGTTGCCGAATCCACCAAAATTAACTGCATATGCATGTTTGGGATTATTGGGAATTTGTCGCTCACCTGCTTCTCCTCTAAGTTGCCATGTCAATTCACAGAGTTGAGCAACTCCAGTTGCACCGACAGGGTGTCCGCGAGCTTTTAGCCCCCCTGAAGGATTGACTGGAAATCGGCCATTGATCTCTGTTTCACCCTCACGAATTGCAAGATGAGCCTTACCTCGTTCATAAAATCCTGCTGACTCCAATTCGGCTATTTCTAATATTTCAAAAGCGTTGTGCACTTCTGCAAAGTCTATATCATCTCTTTTCAGTTTAGCCATTGTAAACGCCTGGTCAGAAGCATCTTTAACTGCTTTAAGAAAAGTTGGATCCTCACGTTCATGTACAGCCATAGTGTCCATACCTTGTCCTGTACCAGTGAATTTGATCAAACAATTTTTAGATAATTCTTTGGCTTTATCAAGTGAACACATTATGATAGAAGCTGCCCCATCGGAAACAGGACACATATCATAAAGGTGTAATGGATCAGCAATCATAGGATTGTTCAGCTTAGCTTCGCGAGAGGTTAGAATGCCTTCCAGGGTAATTTTTTGTTGTATATGAGCATAAGGATTCATTAAACCATTATTATGATTTTTAATGGCAATTCTAGCAAGGTCTTCTGATGTGACCCCATATTCGTTGAAGTATATTCGAGCAAGCATTGCACCGAGAGAAGGAAATGTAATACCATAAATATATTCAGCCTCCGGGTGTGACATAGTAGCAATAAAGTCAGTAACTACTGGTCCTGGAGCAACGCGCATTTTTTCTCCACCAGTAACCATAACACAGTCGTGAATCCCTGAAGCAATGGCCATATAACCTATTCGAGCAGCTGTTCCTCCTGAAGCTGGACCATTCTCAATAGATGCGCCGACAGCGGGAAAAAGGTTTAGATAGTCGATTAAAGCAGAGCCTAATGCTGTTTGGTTATTAATACGTCCCGCTCCCATATTGGCAACAAATACAGCATCAATTCCATCTGTCCCCGCATCGTTAATCGCATCTAGTGAAGCTTCCGCCATCATTTCAATGATTGACCCATCGTAACGTCCCCATTGACTCCCCATCCCCACCCCAATAATAGCAACATCACGCATTTAACCATTCTTCCTTCTTTTTACGTGTGATTTGAAATATGACATCTTCGGGGAGTATAATATTTCTTTTACATTTCTCTAGCAAATCCTCGGGGACAGGCCGTTCTCCAAAGAGGCGTTCTGGGACAACATAACCTTTCCAATTTTCTTTTATAAGACAATAGGAGGGTACCCCACCTAATTCATGCTCTACTTCGAGACGGGGCTCTAGTCGCAATTCTTCCATCCATCGTCGGAATCCAATTGGAGACTCTGCTACAATGTAAACCTCTTCATTACCCAATAGGAAATGATTTTCCATCTTTGCCACAAATAAATGAGCGCCAACACGAAGGCCTCTTTTGAAAGTCATCGTGTGAAGGCTTATCCCAACTTTAGGATTAACAGTTAAACGGCTGTTGACAAGACCTAAAACTTCTCCAGTGTTCCCATCTTGCCCAAGAAGTACATATTCATCATGAACTCTGTAATTTGTATAAGCTAATAGTTCCCCTAGTATCCGAGCACCTACAATATCATAATATTGATAGTCTGTAAGTCTTACAATATCATAGAATAACGGAATAACTTGTTTTACCTCATCCCGTGAGATTTGACGAACTACCATCTTGGTACCATCAACTAAATTGATATATTTTGGAGGATAAGGTGTATTTTCGGGATTTATCTTATTTTGTGGAGGACGTAGCATTTCTTCGTCTATTGACATCGTTCTCATCTCTCTTGGTATTTTTAACGGTATTTTAATTGAAAACAATCAAGAAACAAATCTTTTTCTAGCTATTGTCTCAGAGTAATCTTTACTAAGTATTTACAATAAATCCGATAAAAACTCCGAGGATTTCATGAAATCTTTTGTTAATCCTCCTGAAAAAGAAAATTACTCCCTTATGCCTCAGGATGTAAGAAGGAATGGATTTACTAATTAGAAATGCTCTTACACGAGAAGGAAAATTAGTTAATATCTCAATCGAATACGGTATGATTAGAGAAATCTCAAAAAAGAAATTAAGTGAAGCTGATCAAACTATTGATGCAAAAGGTTCATTGGTTACTGAAAGTCTAATTAGCCCACACAACCACTTGGATAAAGTTTTAATTGGCGACATCATCGAACCGAATGAATCAGGGACCCTTTGGGAAGCTATTCAAAAGACATGGGAGGTTAAGAGGAATTATACAGTGGAGGAAATTAAAAAACGAGCTAGTGAAGTGATCGATCAACAAATCAAATATGGGGTCACCCACCTACGCACCCATGTGGATATTGATTCCATTGGAAAACTTACACCTCTTAAAGGCCTTATCGCGGTAAAAGAAGCCTACAAGAATATCATCGATCTCCAAATTGTTGCTTTTCCCCAAGAGGGAATTTTGAAAGATGAAGGGACTGAAGCCTTATTGTATTCCGCAATGGAAACTGGTGCGGACTTAATAGGAGGTATGCCTCATAATGAGTACACTCCTCAAGATTCTCAACATCATATTGATATTTTGTTTGATATTGCGAAACAATTCAGTGTGGATATCGATTCTCATACGGATGAGACTGACGATCCCAACTCTCGAACACTTCAGTACCTTGCATCCAGCACTGTTAAGCGTGATTACTGTGAACGGGTAACTGTAGATCATATTTGTTCTCTAGCTGCCCAAAACGATTATTACGCAAGTCGCATTATTGATTTGGTCAAGTTAGCAAAGATTAATGTTATAACAAATCCTGGAACAAATATGGTATTACAAGGAAGATTGGATACATATCCAAAACGAGTTGGGATAACACGTGTGAAACAATTAGTTGATGCGGGAGTAAATGTCACTACTGGGCAAGACTGTATCAATGATCCATACTATCCCTATGGGAAAGGGGACATGCTTGAAGTGGCTAACCTACTTGGTCATGCAGCTAAAATGACTTCAATTAGTGAGATCAACAGTCTCTATGATATGATCACCTATAATGCTGCAAAAACGATGGGAATTTCAGACCACAAGCTAATTGAGGATGCACCAGCTAACCTTGTGATTCTACATGGTATAAAGACTGTAAACGAAGCAATACGGAAAACACCACCGGAACGAACAACTATTAGAAAAGGAAAAATTATATCTAAGACTTCGTTAACAGAAGATCAATATTATGAAATAGAAACCTAAAACTAGTAATTAATCATTGATAATATTGTTATTCCAATCCAGAGGACAATTAAACTTAGTTCTGGCAAAATACCAACTCTATTATGATTTAGATTTGGCATCCATGAGAAGAAAATCTGTCTAATTTTATTAGCAATTGGATGTAAATAGTATCTCCTTCCCCATTCGGGTTGGTTTTTTCGTGAGGCGATGTTACGCAATGTATACCAATCCCACAAATCAGGAAGATTAGCAAAAAGCATCCCTAGCCAAAATTCCCAGATGAATAATCCAATAATTACGAATCCAATCAGATATACAAAAAGGTGCCATGTGAGCCAAAAATTATCATGAATCCTCTCTGGAGGGTGATAGGTAGACTTGGCAAGAGCGTCTAAAAGAAAGTGAGAACAAAATGCGGTAATTATTATGAGTATGACAGAGAGCCAAGTAGGTGTAGGAATCATTGTATTTATCAGATACTGAATAACAATACCAGCGATAAGATGTGTTGGAAGTTGCATTTTTGGACTGCCGCCAGATTTATCTTCAATTTACTTTGATTTGTTTGAAAACCTTTGATACAAGAACCAAATCGCACTAATTACCCAAAAAACAAAAACTAATATCAAGAGTCCAAATTTAAGAGTAGCAAAAAGTGATGCCAAGAAGGGAGAGAACGTTGGAAAGTTTGAGGGGGAAGAAAGCATTAAAATGAGATTAACGTTTTCGATGGCATCAAATAGGGCAGCAATAAAGGGTACTATTGTCATGTATAGACCAATTAGTTGTATTTGCCCAGATAACATTTTACGTACAATTAATAAAGTTATTCCAGCAAGAAATGTTGAATAGGCTATTAGAAATCCATAATCCAAGTAAGTGACAGCTAATTCTTGAGTAATTAGGTCTTCGGTCCAGGTTCCAAATATTCGTTCTATTTGTTCAACTGTCCATGCAAATTCTAGTTCCATTACCCCATAGCGACTCGCGGCCTTCAATGCAGCCTCCACAGGACGCATTAACAGAAAAATGACAATTGAAGAGATAGCAGATACTCCAGTCACAAGAATAACAATATTTCTAGGGGGAGTGTTTTCTAATTTTCTAATGAATGTATGGTTCATGTAATTCATCTCGTGGATTAGTCTGGATACTTTTCGATCTGATTTTTTGAGTCTTGATATATCTTTCCTAAATAATCACTCAATTCCAGGACTGCCTTGTCCAGATCTCCCTCATTCTGAATTATTTTATCAGGAATAGGTATATCTATTTTTTTCTGCATACGAGTAAATCTTTCAGTCAGACGATTAGAATCTTCTCTCCCTCGGTTTTTTATACGGTTTTCAGCTATTTTGTCTTGGGCGACAATTAAAACTATTTTTGATTGTGGGTACTTCTTACGAGCCTCATGAAGGATACCACGAGACACATTCACCAGGACAATATCTCCTCGTTGTAACGATTCTTCAAGTGGTATTCGGGGGCAGCCATACCAATTATTGTATATAAACCAAGATAAAACATATTCTTTTTTTGATTTTCTTTGTAAGAATTCCTCTTCTGGTATATAGAGAGACTCCTCTGTTTTATCAGGGGATCTTGTTATGATTCTTTGGAGAATATTCACAGGAATATCCTTTGATAAGAGAGTGCCAACAACTTCCCTCATAATTGAATCTTTTCCACTACCTGATCGGCCAACGACAAAAACTAACAAGTCACCCATCATAATGTCTCTATTAGATTCTGTACGCACTTTAACAACCCAAAAAACTAGAATAGTCTTTTTAAAATATATTTTATGTGTCTCATATCAAATTTGGCATCTCTTAAAAACTAGCGAAATCTCGTCAAACCCGATTAAGATAAGGAATGTATTTCGCGAAACCAACCCAAGAGACACAAAGAATGCTAATAATCTAGTATAAAGCCCTAATAAAGGTGTAAAGGATGTTTATAGAGGAACGAATTGTTTATGGCGAGGTTTATCTTTAAGATTGTGTTGATTGGCGATGGAGCCGTTGGAAAGACTTCCATCCGACGTAGGTACATGGGTGAAGGGTTTAAAACAGATTTTCTAGCTACAATGGGAGCAGATTTTGCATACCTTAAGACTGATATTGATGGAGATAAAATTGAGTGGCAAATTTGGGATCTTGCAGGTCAACCAGCCTTCAGAAACGTAATGAAAGCTTACTATAAGGGGACCATGGGTGCATTAGCAGTTTATGATGTTTCTCAACCCACTACATTAGAAAATATCGATTCCTGGACCCAAGAGGCTCAGTTTCATACAAAAACGTTTCCTGAACTTCCTGTTGTAATAGTTGGGAATAAAATTGATTTAAGGGACGAAATTCCAAATTGTACAAAGACGATCAATGGTTTTGTCAAAGCAAAGTCGTTGAATGCAGAATTCATTGAAACTTCCGCGAAAACGGGAGAGAATATTGATGATGCTTTTACTAAACTAGCTCATCAGATCATAAAAAAGACCAATGAGTTCAGTTTGCAACAGTAGTTGCCTTACTTAGTCTTAGGATGATGCAAAAAGAGATTGTACTCCCTCCTAGGAACTTCTCTATTCTATAAGCTTATCCAGTGAGAGCCCATATCCCACCAGCGTCGCGGAGGAGAAACATTAGCAGCCCTTGAATGGTGAGAAGACCACAAAAAATGATTACAACTGGAGCCCAACTGATCAATTGCAAAATTCTATCGATCGTGAATTCGGTGAACCATGTAACAACGAACAATATTCCAATGATTATCACAATTAACAGAATTACGAGCCAAAGAGGGATATTGATGGCACCAAGTTCTATGTTAGTAAGTCCTTCGTTAAAATCGGCGAAAAACAAAAAGATTCCAGCTAACGCCCCAAAGGCGATTACTGCAATAATTGCTGCTATTGGAGTATCTTTTAATGGTTCCGCAAGCATTGAAGAGCCCGCAAAAAAGATCAATAACACTGTTAACCAATGAACCATCTTAACTTCAGGAGAATCTGGAAAAAGGATGTCATCTATCGTCCATTCAAAAATCGCCCAGAGGTTCACCAATCCTATCACGATGCTTGTGCCCAAAGCTAAATACTTCAGGATATTGGATTCGTAGTCCTTCTTCTTTAGAAGTTTGTTTATTCCATAAGCAAGACCAATAATGCCTGCAATAATTACGATAATAGGTAATAATAAATCTAAAATTTCTTCGAACATGTTTTCCACTTCTTTAGTATAATTATGCTCTAGATCTTACTTTTTCGTTATAAATAATTAAGATTTGTATTATTTTTCATATTATGATTATTGAATTATACTCTCTACTTTTCTTTTCCTATCCTTAAAAAAGAGAAAAATTGTAATTGATACAATGAGAGTACTTTAAATTCCACCTGAGATAATCTTGTGGATCACACTTTGGAAATATTCCTGTACTATACTTTGATCGTAGCTAATCTGGATTTTAAAAAGCTGGGCTAGGTTTATACATTTGAGGACGTTGTGTAATAAAGAAAAATTTGAGTCTGCAATTTCCCCTAGACGTCTAATCCCAGTATGGAAGTGTCTAGAAACGTCATTATCATCTCTAGCTGGAATTTTGTGAATACACATTTGTATATAAGAATTGAAAAGCTGATCGATAATTTCTTGGAATTGTTGTATATCAAGA
Source organism: Candidatus Hodarchaeota archaeon (assembly GCA_016840285.1). The sequence goes on from JAEOSR010000065.1 coordinate 30,131, forward strand.
ACCTCGAGAATAGACGAAATAACCATAATAAATAGGAGATCTTCTGTTGCAAGCCTCTCTCTGAGGAATGTGTTAGTTTTTTCATAAAAACGCTGTTGAACCATTATTGGCTTTATTTGTAAAACTTCTGCAGCCTTTTCCAACACAACGTTATAGGGGGTAGGATCCGTTCCTTTTAAATCATTAGTCATCTCATATAGAAAGTCTGAAAGATGGAGAAAAACATGATCGGCTCCTTGAATTTCCATGTGAAGATGATGAGTACGATCTGTAATAAAATTAGGGTGAATGAAGAACTGTTGACTGGCTAATTGTTTGATGACTTTACCCCTTTGAATTGGGTCTTTCTGAATGATCAACCTTCTCAAACACCAGAAAAATAGATGAATTGGAAAAATATCATTTTCATGTAACTAATGGATATTGACATTAGAAACATAACTAATGAATTTCTCCGAGTAAATCTATGCAACATAAAGAGAGTTTTTTGTTTTTAAAATGTCGAAAAAACAGATATAATCAACTAAAATTTATTAAAACAAGTTATTCATTGCAATCGGTTCCTAATTGATCTCGAAATGAATTTATATAAGCGTTTCATTGAATTATTTGAGACATCAAGGTATTTCGCATAAAATCGGTCAATCTCATAACGAATCTGAGAATGATCTAACATTGAAACTCGATTTTTTTCAAGGATTAGCTTATCCATAAGTTTCATAATTTGCCTTTTTTCCACCATTGCTTCAACTGGGATTTTTATTTCTCTTAACCAGTAAACATTAGTGTCCAAGACTCCGAATCCCATATTAGTATTACCTTGGGCCTCCATCTGAGCCCATATAAAACTACTATTAAGGTAAGTAAAGATCAATGGTAAAAACTTATCTTGTTTGACCACTATCCCATAGAAACGTTGATCTGGCAACATCTTGGCTTGATTGTGAAAGCACCCTGATTTGTCGTGATAACTCTTTGTCCAGAGTAAAGAAGGTATTGGATAACTTCCTATTGAATACCAATAATCTCGTTGTTTAACACTACGAACTGAGGAGAATCCCACGATGTTTTCCCCACTTTTCTTACCTTGTTTTATTGTCACTCTAGTATTTTCCCCCCATTTGATATATGTCCACGCTTCAGAGCCTTGTAATTGAGCGGGAGAATCGAGGCAGTAAAATAGCCATAAACTAGAAAGAAATGAAGGAGGAATGACAAAACCTTTGATATGACTAGGACTCTTAATCAAAGGAGCGAGATATTTCGCTTCAATTAATCCCTTATATCCAACTCGATTTTCCACATAGACTTTTCCGTCAGTTCGTTGTTTCTCGAAACGTTGGAGATGGAAGAAGTCATTTGTACCAGTCTTAATTCCAAACCGAACATCTGCTAAATAAGCGAGAGGAACACCTTTCTTCACAATACGTTGAATTAATTTTCTTTCTGAATGAGACATTCGAAGAAATGTGCCAGCCCATTTATGTGTTTTTTTAAGCAGGTCTCTTGGAATTTGTTCAGTCCGATAAAACTGATCCTCATAATTACTACTTAAAATGAGACCTTTTTTTAACGAGGAGAGAGGAATCTGAGGAAAATTTACCAGAGTCTCAGTAAATGTCCCACTAGACAGAATTGCTTGATCATTTGAGGATTTTTCCGCGATCAGAATGATTGAGTTTATTCCAAGTCGATTCCATAACCGTTTCCCACTTCTATGAATGATATCGAAATTAACAACGTGTTTGTCAGGATCTAATAGGAAATTCTGTAGAGTTTGACCATATTTCACTTCAAGCCAAGCATTACTTGTTAAGAAAGCTAATACTCCTTTGTTTTCAAGAAGATATAACCCCATTAAACAAAAATAGATGTAGAGATCACTTTTACGATCAAAATGTAAGCTCTTGTTACATAACTCTCTTATTTGGGTTTGAATAAGCTCTTTATAGTCAGGAGCTTGGTCAACTCCAATATCTTCATGTCTGACCCATGGAGGATTCCCTAAAACGAGATCAAAGTTCATATTACAGATTTTCTTGTGATTAAAAAAATCTCCTTGGATAATATTATGGGATTTCCATCTAACTGGAAACTTTTTCCCTTTTCTAGAGTTTCCTGAAGAAACTTTTGAGAGCTCTTGTATTTTGAAGAACATCAAGCGGATACGGGTAACTAGAACTGCAATCTTGTCAGGTTCAATCCCAAATAACTCAACTATGGGGAATCTTTTATTTTGAGAAATCGACCAGGAGGTGGCTAGACGATATAATAGGCGAGAAATACTCAAAAGAAATGTTCCAGTGCCACAAGCAGGATCTAAAATTTTTAAAGAAGAAGAATTTGTTAAAAATTGATCTAAAGACATATTTAGAGGTTTCTCTCCCTCTAATCCCCAATCATCGTATACCCAGCTGAAAAGTTCATCTGATGAGATGCCAGTTAACTTATTTGAGAGTAAGCGATATACAGCTAAGTGAGAAATGAAATCAGCATTGATAGCAGAAGTATAATATTTCCCTTTTTTTTTGTTCTTAGGGGATGATATTAACAGATTCTCTGTTACTTCTGAGAATATCGAAGGAGAAATGGCAATTTCCTGTATAAAAGCGGTTGGTTCATTAAAAGAGTAGGGGTACCTTTGTAACAAATCTTGGAAAACGACAATATCTATTGGAAAGGTACATAAACCTAATTCTTTGATTATTATCCCTAACTCTGTTATACTGTCGTTTTTAATAATCTGCTGTGTATTGAACTCCTGAAGTCGTGTAATACAATTCTTTAAGGTGGTTTGTTTGAAGTTTTGGAACTCCCAACTTAACCAATCAAGAAAATCATCAATTAATATGAACCGAGAAAAAATAAGAAGAAGTGAAAGATAAGAAATTATTCGGATCCTTAATTCAACATCAGAGATTTTTATTCTTTCTTTCAGATAGAGTAGAAAATCAACCTCCAATGCAGGGACATCAAATAACACCTGTAATAATTCTAAAGGACTTGATTTTTGGACTGATCTTGTTCTAATTAGTTCTTGAAAGTAAATAGGTATCCTTCCTCGGGGGAAATGAATAATCTTTACAGGATCAGATGAATCTTCAGTTTTGGGAGAAAAAAATATTAAAGAAATCCCAGCTCTAGAAGGGTTAAGAACTAGAATTTGAATGTTAGTTCTTGAGAAACCTAATCGCTCTATGGACTCAATACATACTTTTACTATAGATTTAGCTCTACATCCGCCTTTTTTAAGAAAGATGACCAAATTTTCTATTTTACTCAAGGTGAATAAATCATTGATAATCGGATCAGTATATGCCGAGAATTTATTAAGAGATTTACTGCTGAAAAAAATATTAAGAAGATGAAGCCATGTCCCAGGCTCCAGATCTGGATTTTCACAAAAGCTATTCCAAAGATTTTCAGAAAACTTTTCCAAATCGTGTTTTTTAACCAAATCCATTTCGAGAAGTCATCTTATCGATTTTTACGTAAATTTACCACAATAAGTATAGCTCCAACGATAAAGAACACCGCAACAATCAATACTTTTAGTATATCCCACCAAACATCTTCAGTGAAAATGCTTTCAAAAAAACCTCCAATTGCATTACCAAAACTGTCTCCCCAGGTTCCCATGAATTCCCCAAAATCGGAACCTAAATTTCCCATTGTTTCACCAAAACCACCAGCGAGATTGCCAATCGTTGTACCAAAATCAGAGAAAAAATCCGTAAAAATTGCTAAGGCAATAATTAGGCTAATAAAGATAAAAACCACACCGATTACAATACCTGGAGCAGTTTTACGTTCTTTACCAAAACATAATAGATCTTGATCAGCTGCACGTCGTTTTGTAGGAATAAACTCAACCTGACCTTTTTCACTTGGAGTAATTATTTGGGAGCCACACTGACGACAAAATTTAGCGTCCGATTCATTTTCATGTCCACATTTCATACATTCCATAATAGTAACCACCTTATTTTCCTTTTCTCATTCCTTGGATAATAGCTACCACTCCAAAGAAGAAGAATGCTAACACAATCAAATATTCGATTCGAAAGAAAGGAATAATTTCATCGAGATCGAAAAATAATACTGCTAAAAAGAGTCCTATACAGATTAGGACAATTCCACCGACATATGGATTTCCTTCTTCATGTTCACCAAAACAAAGAAAATCATCATCTCTTTTTCGAGCATAATGAGGGATTCTTGTAGGAGGAGGGACCGCAACTGGTGTTTTTTCAGCTAGTAATTGTTGCCCACACTTAGGACAGAATGTTGCATCATCTTCTACTTTAGCTCCACAATTATCACAGTACATTCTTCTTATTCTCCGAATTTTTTGAATTATCTAGGTATAGAATAATGTGTTTTCCTACTATTTTAAAAGCTTTAATACGCGGAAGGTTTATTTGGTGTTCAGTTTATTCTAGGAGCTGTGTTAATACCTAATGCCTTTTCCATATGAAATAAGTGAGAAAAATGGATTAAATGAGCTAACGGAATACCTCAAGGCGGTTTATCAAGCCCAACAAACTTTTGATGAAGTCATTGTCCCTCTACTTGAAAGTTTTTTGCAAGGCTTTGAATCATATATTAAGGCTATTTCAAATCGTGAATTGGATATTAATTACAGTAATCCAATGATCTATACTCGCAAGAATGAATATGTCCTGTACATGCTTCTTATTGAGCATTCAAATCGGGTTATGAAAGCTGCGTTTGATGCAGCTCCGACAAAAGTGGTTGTTCTCCCCCGATGCCTCACTGGCCCTGATTTTAATCTACTTAAGGTTAAGCGAACCAAAATAGGATGGCATCGCGTCATCAGATGTAATAATCCTTCAAACTGTTTAGGATGGAAGCTTAATGAACTTGGAAAACAACACAATTTTGAAGTTTTTATCACAATGGGTAATCGCTTTAAAGAACCAAGTTTCTTGCGAGTTTTTCGAAACTTACATAAGAAATTCGGCCATTTTGGACTTATTGCGGTGGCATGTCTACCTGAGTTAGCTTTGGGCAGGACATATATCATGGAAATGGGAATTCCAACACTGGCTGTTCCATTATTTTTTTCTGGGTGTGCAAAATGGCATGGGTCGACACAAGCAATACCAACAAAATTCCCGTTCAATTATCTCCTACAATTATTAAATCTTAATGAAATTTCGTCAAAAGACTGAAAGAACGAAAATTTTCTATTTCTAGGTTTTATTCTCTCTTAGGTTCAGTGCGAAATTTTGGCAGCATTATGAATATGCTAGCTCCAACAATCTGATTGTCAGGTTCAGAAACCAACAATTATGACAATTTCTTCACTCTTGTTTATTTTTATTATCCTGAAGGACTTAAACTTCACTAGGAAAAATGATAGAAATAATAAAAATAATAAATTAATTCTACACTACCGATATATTTATCATCATCTTTGTACATAATCCCATACACACATGAATAACAAGATTAATCTGCTTTCTCAAAATCTAGCTACTCTTAGAAGTGAATTGAATGATAATCTTGAGAAAGTTATGCTCATTCTTTTTGGTAAGTGTTCTGCTCTTTTTGATGGGAGGATTAAATCCCATTTTACTGACGGTGATAGATTCCTCATAATCAAAAAGGATCTATCCATCCTTTTACATGGATCGTCAGGAGTTAAACCTGTACAATGGCAATTAACAGGAGCAGGGAAGGTAAAATTCAATGTGATATTGGATAATCATCTTCGAATGGAAACATATCGCCCAAAAACCGATGAAAGTTTTTTTATAACTTTCTCAGAAGTGTATTTGGCACTTTCCTATAATGCACTTGGGTTTGATGACGTAGCTTCAATAATCGGTCACGAAAAGGATTTTGTTGAGTATCTTGTAAAGAATCCTGAAACTATCGAAGATGACTTCAGAATAATTGAAACAGAGAAGGAAATCGATTTTGGATTTATTGACATTTGGGGAATGGATGCCTCTAATAATTTTGTAGTTGTTGAAGTAAAAAGAACCACTGCTACTCCTAATGACGCCCATCAACTCAAGAGATATGTAGAATTCTTTGAAAAGCAAGGACAAAAAGTCAGAGGCATCTTAGTAGCTACAGGATTTCCAAAGAAGGTCAAACATTATTTAAAATCCTTTGATCTAGAGTCGTGTCCAGTACACTGGCATGATATATTTCCTACAATGACCCGACCTTCTACTGTTTCCCAATCAAAAAGACTAGATGAATTTCTTTAAAGCTGTAGAAATGATTTATTTCCAACTGGATAGTGATGTGATTTACTTTGGTTAAAAATTTAGTGATTGATTGTCATGCTGACACATTATTGAAGAAACACCTTGAAGTAATGATTCCCCTCTTATTTGCTGAAAGAGGAATGGAATTTCATACATCAAAAGATTATCTTACTCAAGGTGGAGTTAATATCCAAGTCTTTGCCATTTTTGTGTTACCAAAACTAGAAAAAATTGGGATTGAGGTAACATTAGAGATGATTGCAATCGCAAAAGAAATGGAAAAGGATGGATTTACTCTCATTAAATCTAAAAATGATCTTAAAAAATTGGAGGAAACTAAGGACAGAATTGGTATGATATTAAGTCTTGAAGGCACAGTAGCTCTTGAAAGAAACCTTCAACTCCTTCCAATTTTTTACGAATTAGGTATTCGGAATATTGGATTAAGTTGGAGTCGAAAAAATCTTTTTTGCGAAGGAACAAGTCTTAAACAAAATATTGATGAAGGGGAAGGACTGTCAGTTCATGGTATCGAACTGCTAGAATATATGGAATCTCTTGGGATGATCGTTGATGTTTCTCATCTAAATCAAAAAGGATTTACTGATGTAGTAAAAAAAACTACTAAACCTTTCATCGCCTCCCATTCGAATGCATATTCTCTTTGTAACAACAGTAGAAATTTAACAGATGACCAACTGATGGATATTGCCAGTGCAGAGGGAGTAGTTGGGATTAACTTTTATCCACGGTTTTTATCTCAGAATGATCCTGAATCTGTTTCAATTAAGGATGTTATACAGCATATCAAGTACATCACTAACCTTATTGGGATTGACCATGTAGGTTTGGGATCAGATTTTGATGGAATAGGAATCACACCAAAAGGGCTGGAGAATGCTAGTAAAATCAAGAATATTCCTCCTTTACTAGAAGAGGAAGGTTTTAACAGTCAAGATATAGCTAAAATAATGGGCGGTAATTTCCAACGAGTATTCAATACGGTTTGGAAGTAAATCACTGGTTTGTTCAGCATCAAAACAGATTTCATTAATCAAAATCGAAAATACTACGTCCTTTGTTGAATAATTCGATATGCCCGCATCTTCGACATGTACACATAACAACTTTAAACGAAGTAAACCCCCATTTACTATCTAAACGCCCAGTATCTTTAGCGAAGTCTTGACTCCCACATAAACCACAACGTATGACTAAATGATCTCCTGTGTTACGACTTCCGAATCCAATAGACTCTGACGTCCTTGAAGGTGTTGTTCGACGCTCTACAACACTGTTTGTTGTCCCAATTAAAGCTCCACAAAACCGACAAAATTTTGCTTGATCTCCATTTTCTTGTCCACATGTTTCACAATAAACCATTTTATTCACTCTTAAACGCAAACAAATTTCTGAAGAAGAAGTTTCCCATCGAGAAATTCATTTTAAATAAAATTAATGACTTAAATAAGACTTCGGATTTCGGAAGTCAGTAAGGTATATTTCCCTTTTAATTGGTTAAACTGAAGTCTTTATCTGACAAAGAACCCTCTTTTTGTAGATCTAACGGTTTTTATATTGTAATTCGAATTTGATCAAGGGTTCAAGCAGTTTGAACTTCATCTGACGCTTCCTCAAAAAATAAAAGGCAGACAAGGATGCTTAAGAAGCCTATGAAAGTCCCAGCTAAAAAATTCGGACTCACTATGTTATTCAACGATGCTAGTATTCCACCTACGATGGTACCAACCATAAGTCCAAAATATTGTGAACCGATGTATAATCCCATTGCTTGTCCTCTATCAGATTCTAGAGAATTCTCAGAGATGAATACTGGAGCTATGACAAATAAAATAGCATAAAAAGGTAAACAGTATAATATGAAAATAAAAATTGGATTTCTGAACAAAAATATGGAAAAAGGGAATATGGTATATAAGATTGTAGCAAGCAAAACAAATGTTTTCTTTTTAAACATATGAGCAGATTTTCCTACAAAATAGGTGGCAAAGACACCAAAAAGTGTTGCAATGCTGTTACCCAGTGCTATAAAACTGATGTCTAGGTTCAGTTCATCTTGAACAAATATCGTGAAAAAGTTCACGTAAATAGAAGAAGAAATATTGATAAGAACAATTAGAATTAAAAGGATAAAAACAGGTCTCAAATTTGTTTTCTTTTCCGAAGTAAATACTTTTCTTGAGTCTGAAAGAGAAACATTAGGTTTTAACTTAGTTGTTTCTTTTAAACGAAAAGCGAGAAAGAAAGTAAATAATGAGATTACCATCGCAATTGGAAACATTGCCCGAAAAGTTGCAATTGGATTTCCAGAGACATTTGAAGTAAAAGCTAAAGATGCGAACACACTACCTACAAGGTAACCAATACTAGCCATCATACCAAGGCGTCCGAATTTTACTGCTCGTTCATCTTCTTCATAAAATGACATAAGCCTATTAAAAGCTGGAGTGAATCCAGAAATTATAATATTAAACCCAATGTAAAGAATAAAAAACATAAATTGATCTTGAATAAAAAAATAACAAATGAATGACACTGATAGAGTCCCAAGAGAGATTAACACGAGATTTTTTGAACCAATGTTATCACTTAAACGTCCGAAGAATCCAGTAGAGAATATTAAGAAAAAGTATGGAATAGCGATAATTAATCCACTTCCAATGAAATCTCTCTCTGAGAGACCGAAGAAAAAATACCAACTAATAAACGGTGCTGTAATCGCCATGGGGAAGTGATAAAGTGCATATAATACTTCTTCAATTTTAAATAACATTCACCATGCTCCGTACGGCATCAAAGATTTTCTACTTAGATAGGTTTCGTTTAGACTTTAGTGATCAGCAAGTCAATATAGGATAGATATGTATCTCTCAAAAGTAAATAATAAATTCAAGGTTGACCTATTACAACCTACCAATTTCCCTACCCAGAAGAAGTAAATCTATTATATTTTTGCCGAATTTTTGTGAAATGATTAAGAGGGCTCCGTTATGTGTAATACCCTTGTTTCAATTTCATCGAATTGTTCGTCTCCAGGGAACAGCATCCGAGCTTCATCAAGTAATCTTCTAGCCTCCCGAATCAGTTTAGCTTTTGCACTTGCTTCAATCCAGAATAGCCAGTCGATTTTCTCCATGTGCAATGGATATAATACGTTAAATTGTTTATAAAGGTTCTCTGCTTTGGCGTAATATCCAAGATCTTCTTCTCCTAATTTGAGATAGTTATCTGCCAACTTTCGAATTACCTCAATGTGTCTAGGAGGTGTACTTCGTGTTTCTGGTGTATTTAACCTTTCTTCGAGCAGTTTAACCTGTGCTTGTAGGCTTGTAGTCCTACGCCCTCTAACCACAGGTTGCCCAAAATCTGTTAAATCTTCTCGTACATCCATTCCCCTTTGAAGTGAAAGTTCGGATTCCCCACGTACTTGTTTTACTTTTGAACGTCCAAACAATCGTTTGAGAAAACCCATTTATGACACCTTTGTACCTATAATCAGTCCTTAAAAAAAGATTTGAAAAAATTTATTCGCAATTTAATTAGTATTACTATTCCACACCCCGTTTTTTAAACTTATGTGATTTTTATAATAGAGATTAATCAGTGTACATTGTGAGTTTACTTCAAATGAGGATCGAGAACTGATGATTTTAGAATGAAATCTAAGATAATTAGATTATTTGGTGTTCCAATATTAGTAATATTCTTGAATTCAGGCTTCATTCTCTTTGCAGGAGAAGTATATACGTATTTCCCCACACTAATTCCAATTTTGCTTCTCAATACATTCATCAGCATAGATATCGTAATACGACCTAAATCAGTAAAAAAAGATGAATTTAAGAGATCTATCCTGATGCTTTCCTTTTTATTATTACCAATTATACTCTTTTTACCTTATCAAGAGTACAGGATTCTTGCATATCAAATTCTCACTCCTCCAATATATTACTGGACAGTAATAACAGGAACCGTGCTATTATTTTTGGGCGGTGTTGTACTATTAATTAGTCGAATACAACTTGGAAAATACGGGGGGCCAAAGATCGTCATCGAAGAAAACCATCAGCTAATAACAAATGGTGTTTACAGGTTTATTCGTCATCCTATGTATTTAGGGTTTTTATTCATATTTTTTGGTTATTCACTAGCATTGGGGAGTATTTTCATGACAAATGTGATTTGCTTCATCTTTCTTCTTATATTCAAAAATCGTATTGACATAGAAGAAAGATTATTGCTTTCAAAATTTGGGCAGGAGTACATGGATTACATGGAACGGACTAAAAGACTGTTTCCTTTCCTATATTAACTAGAATTGTATTTGGATCTTGATATTCCATTAGGTCACTTGATTTTCCAGTTTCTAATACTTCCGTAACAACTGTAAGTACTTTTCTTGGCAGTTTAAGACGATTTTTCATCGCATCTTCTTTCATTTTAGAAATATCATCAGATAATAATTCAATTGTTTTTGCAGCTTTTGTGAAAGGTAAAACCGATCTCCAATGTTTTTCACTCACCCATTGATAATAATAAGCCAAGTTATAGAGAATTGTACTCAGTAAGTAATTCTTTTGAGGAACCCCAGACGGAACATATCTAGGTATTCTGTCTGGAACGCCAGCTTTTCGGCAATATTCATGACTTAATTTACACGCGTTTATTGCATCCTTATAATGAGGACTTGGATTCCCATACTTACTGTCATTACCGTATAGATCCTGATAGAGTGGTAATAAAGCCGGAAAATGTTGCTGAACGACCGATAAATATTCCTGTTTATTTCTTCCAGGTTTGAGTGTCAAACCACCAGGTAGGATGAATTCAGCGTGAGCTTCTTTGGATTTCTGAACTATTTGTTTGATATTCTCCTCTGTATCACCTATTCCAGGTAGAATAGGTATGAACATTACACCACCATGCAGGTTGTTTTTCCTAACAGTTTTTAGTGCTTTAAACCTTTGGAGTGAAGATACAGAGCCAGGTTCGAAAATTTCCTTTATTTGCTCATTATTCAGAGTTATTGAAAAGGAAACATTAGCATAACTCAGTTTATTAATTTCAGAGAGTATATCCAAATCTCGTAATACCAAGGAGCTTTTAGTAAGAACCATCACAGGAATGCCAAAATCACGATTTTTTTCGAGAAGTTGTCTGGTTATCTTGAACTTCTTCTCAGATGGCTGATACACATCACATACTCCTCCACCAACAGCTATAGGAAAGAGGGCGGTTTTATCTTGCTTTATTCGTGTTCTTTTAGGTATTTTCGGAAGGAACACTTCCAAAGTATCTTTTTTTCGTCTATACTCGGGACTCAAACCAAGTTTGATTAGCTCTTTTTCATATTTTTGAGCAGCATCCACCTTAACCCTGATATGAGTACCAAAATTCTGGATACGATACCATTCAGCCTTTCCGTCACAATACGTACAATTATGTTCACATCCACGATAGGGATTGATACTCCCAGCTACCCAAAACCACGGATCTGGATGAGAGTAGCGATTGAATACTTTGGAACGACTCTCAACCGCTTGGTACCTAATTTCCAAAACAAACACCGTAAATTAAAAATTAATGTGCATGCATTTTTTGCAGGAATTTATTTTTTTCAAAATAAAATGATTATTCTTGACTGAAAAATCACATGACAAAAAAAA
>JAEOSR010000066.1 GCA_016840285.1 Candidatus Hodarchaeota archaeon
TACATCAACCATTGCTATAAATATGACCAATTTTCTCCTTGGATTAGCATTTCTACTGATTTGGAGAAAAAAAGTAACAAGAATTAAATAATTCACATTAAAAAGAATTCTTAAAAATATGAAACAATGTGTGAAGAGCCTGGCGGACGTTGATCTCTACTTGGAGTTGGGCTCGGTCTGATAAATCCATTTCGAGTAGGGCATTTTTATCAGTTGGGTTCATGTATGTGGTTTGGATAACCTCTCCATTGGTCGCATCTGAGATCACAACCTCCATTTCATACCAAAGGGTTTCAGGATTCCAGTCATAATAACGATATACCTCGATGGTTTGATTCTCAGGTTCAGGGAGATATTCCAGCTCAATTTGACTGGTAAAGTAGGCCAGTTTATCAGTATAGTTTTCTTCTGTTGAATCTAATTCAACATAAACCTCGGCTACGAGACCGAGTTCTAACGCGACAGAGAGTTCCTCAGAGTTAGGAATCTCACAGGGAATCCAGTCAACTGAAATGGTCTGGTAGGGGACGGGGGCCGTAAGATTAGTGTCAAACCATTCGTCTAGAGAGGGGAGGTCAATTCTCAGCGGATTTCCCGAGGAGGCGTTATATGTCTGTTCATACCCCGAATGGAAAGTTAAATTGGTCTCTCCTTGATTTATGACATCTCCCATGGAAATAGGGGAATATATTTCTCTTCCTGCTCTATCGATTAGAGTCACCGCCTCAGAGTCGAGTTTCGGGTAACCCAACTCCTCAAACATGTCAAATAGGCCATATTCATACGCTGTTACAAACGCGGCATAAGTCTTACTAAAATCTATATGGGTGGATGACCACACAGGGTCAGATCCCCCGAAGCTTTCTTTGATTTGTCCTTTTATATCCTCTAATACTTCTTCAGGTACTTCACCTAAGAGTTTCATTATTCGAGCAGCATCTAGACTTCTTTCAAGTGTTCCCCACCAATAATGAGCCTTTATGTTTTCACTACTTGGTTCTACTAGGGTAGGTTTATTCATCGTCACTAAGGAGCCGTTTATTTCTTTCTCAATGAAGTTATCTTCATAATAAGGTTCATCATCAACTGTGTATGCCATCAGTGGTTTTCGCTCACTGTCTATCCAACCCAGTATTGCGCTGTTCACAGATTCGTTTATTAGAGAAATACACCCTGTTTCATGTAGTATTTCGAGTAGTTGGATTGTACGAGTAAAACTATCAGTATCATACTCTAGCATGTTAGTTTTGGATTTATAGGTGTCTAGGAGTAGCTCGTCTAAGGCCATTTTAGCCATTGCCTCCTCAAGAGTCCTGTTCTCACTCATGGCATACCGATCAGCCTGTATGGCCTGTGTTTGTTGCACACTTGACGTTATAGCCACAACTAGAAAAAATAGTAATGGAACGACCAGTTTAGTATTAATCTTGAGCACTCCCACCCGATCCATAAGTTGGAAGAACTTCTTTGGATTTTTCGTTTTTTTCACACGTTTTTTAGGTTGATCTTGTGATCTTGTGAAAATCCAAAAATCATTTTTACGTACCTTAACCTTATTCTGTATTGATGTAAGCCGATTTAATGTAGAATGTATAGTATTTCTTTTCAAGTTCATCACCTTATGTAACAAAAACCTCTATTTTTTGATTTACAACCGAATACATCCAAAATATACCCGAAGTAATTGAGAGAGCGCGTGATAAAAGCGATTAAGTAGTGAGGTCTGACTTCTATCACTTTAGGACTCCCTTGCGGTTCCATATTTCTAGATAACCATTTTGTTTGCTGAGAATCTTACATTGTAGATTAAAATCCAACTAATTGGAGGATAGGTCGTCTTTATCAGAGTCCTTCCTCATATATGACGGAATTAGATGTATTAGAGTCTATTTTATAAAACCAAATTGACTCAAAATGGATTAATAGTTTAAATTCCAATTTACTACTCTCTCGAAGTAGGAGTGTTCAGAAAGAAAAGGGTTTATGCCATGATCCCAGAACGAGAGTCAAAATTGGCTACTGTTTTCAAAAGGAAGGTCAACCCTTTTGTAAAGAAAACCTAATATGTTCTTAACCTCATTATGGAATAGAAAGCACTTTAATATATCCTTTTAATCTTCTAAATCAATGATTCGTGGTGAGAGTCGGATTCTAATGGATTGTCTAGTTTTTAACTTTTTTAGACAATCTTCAGGCTACTACAGATAAAAACATAACACAACACACAGAAAACACTTAGGATGTTTGTATCTATAACTTCCCTTGACGTAATAAGAGAAAATTAAGATTGAATGCTATAAACGCAAGTAATGAGGGGAGAATATCTGCTCTGGGTAGCCGGATTGTGTACAACATTACTTCAAAGAAGTAAATTAAGCTTACAATAATTATTGAAGCAATAAACACAAAAGCGGTCGCGTCCACCAGTATCCTTTTTTTTCCTTCATAAATCCTCACCTTTTCCCTTATAAATGTCTCTTATTTATACTCCCTATTTATCTTCTTATACTGGAATAGAGAGATTATTTTTGTCTTCAATCCTTTCTTTAACTTGTAGGATAAAGAAAAGACTGGCAAATGGGACTTAATCGAATTCAAGATTAGTTATTGTATTTGATCTTTTTATTTTTGTAAATTATTGTTCTTTAGCGAAAAGGTTGGTTGCTGAGGGGCACTCTCACTAAGAAAGACTGTTTGTTGTTTGGAAATCATAAACAGTCGAATCCTGATACGAGATTCTAAATTGAGTATAAAATAGATAGGGGTGGTATTGCTTTTGTCGGGGTAGAAAAACGGACATATTGTCATTGGATTTGATGGAAAATACTTAATCAGTCTTTCAAAAGGTTTTACAGGAAAGGTGGGAAAAGTAGCTTTAAAAGAATTCAGAATAGACGGATTGGTTGGAAGAAAAGTCTTAAGTCCATTATTACTGTCATATGTTACCTGGGAAGAATTAAAGTTGAAAGTAATTTTATTTTCCGATGGTATGACGGAAATAGAGAAATCATCATTATACTCATCAATTAGACTTAAAGTATCTTCATTAAGAATGACAGATAAATATCCTATATATTCACTGATATAGTTTAAAGTCTGGACGGGGAGGGTTCTATATTGACCAATTGAAGACATTCCAATATGATAAAGATTAGATGGAATCAAAGTATGTTGTAATTGGCCTATATGTTTTTGATGAGAATTAAAACAAAGACATGACCCCCTAACAACTTGACCTAATTTCTTTCCATCGTGGTATTTAATTGTTAATGTTTCATTTGTGTCGAGGTTTTTTAATATGCTGCAAAAATCTTTAACATCAAAAAGTTGGATAACAAACTCATTTGAACAATTATACTTTATATAAAAGGAATCATCCGTAGTTAATTCTAAATTAAAGACAAGTTCTTCATTGATCTCGTACATTGTGGTGATACCTGTTGATTTCAGGACTACATAACCAGTCATAAACATCCAGTGGGACTTCATTAAACTCTCAAAGATATTTTTTAGAATAGTAGTATCTTTTAAAATCACTTCAAAAGTCATTGATCACACCAAATTTTTAACCATATATACATACTTTTTTCTTTTCCTATTATTATTTACATTCATTTATGAATCAGAACTCTTACTTAAATCCCTAATTTTACTTTACTCGATTGATGAGTAATTTCATTCAGCCTTTTTTTTATATTTATCGCTTTCTGTTACTACAATTTTATCACCTGCCTGTTAAAAAGCTTCCTCTCCAATCAGATATCGATCTAACCACGGTTCCATATCAGAATAGCGTAAATCCTTTAATAATCGGGTCAAATGATGCTGCCATCGGGCGAATCCTGATAAGAGTAAATAATATACCAGAATGATTTGCA
>JAEOSR010000067.1 GCA_016840285.1 Candidatus Hodarchaeota archaeon
ATATTCAGCGAGACTTAGGAAAAGTTCCTTTTCCTTATTTGGCACTTAATATAATGTTACATATATCCCTAACAAATCCATTTCCTCCTTCGTACTCAGAGATATAATCACAAATATCTTTCACTTCATTTTGAGCATTTATTGGGCAACAAGAGAACCCACATTTTGTTAAAATTTGAATATCTTGTACGTCATCCCCACAATAGCATATTTCCTGATCTGAAAGTTCATATTTCTCTTTTATACTATTATAAACCTCTAATTTGTTTTTAATGCCTAAATGAACCTCATGAATGTTAAGTTTATTCATTCTGAACTTGACTGCATCACTAGCCTCTGAAGAAATAACCCCAATGTGAATACCTTCTTGTATTACCAATTCTATTCCTTTTCCATCTATTCTGGAAAATTTAATCATTTCTCTCCCTTTTGGGTCAATGTAGACACTGCCATCAGTAAAAACTCCATCAACATCAAAAATTACCATTTTAATCATTTTGATTTGCTCAAAGATCTTCCGACTCTGTTCTTTGATAATCTACACCACACACATCAGACTAGAATAATAATAATTTTTAGTTGAAGATTGTTCAAAGAGTTTCTACATTTCTTAATTTTTTCTTCATTAGCTCTTCGGATTTTGTTACTACTTTTTTACCATTTCCTAACCAAATCGGTAATTTCTTTAAATCACGCACTAATCTCCTCAATCCACTTAATTCAATTGATGCTGCTTGATCCGTACCCCACATTGCGCGATTTATAGTAACATGTCTTTCGATCACCTTTGCACCCAATGTCGCTGCAACAAGAATAGCTGAAATTCCTTCTTCATGCCCACTATAACCAATAATATGATCTGGATATAACTCTATCAGCTTAGGGATATAAAAAAGATTTGAATAATTAAATTTTGAAGCAAATTTCCCATCGATATAATCCTTAAAAATACGAGCATCGAAGCTATAAGCACTAATTAACAGTACACCTAAAACAGATCGCATACTTATAGGTAACCGTGCAAACAATTGTGCCATCGTGCTTCTATCCATTATGTTCACCATTAAATGGCAGAAATATCAGACATTTCCCATTAATAAGGTAGCTTTAAGAAATATCTAGAAAATGATCTTTTGAAAATTCTGAAGAAGCAGGAATAATGACTGCAATCCAGCAATTTCACGTAAGATCTGGGCTATGTCTGCCCTACTTGCGGTAATATACACGCTTTATGAAAAAACAATTGTATTTGTAGAGTCCACAAAAGAGAATCCCTCTAATAATGATGAGGATTGATGATAAGATGGTTGATAATTCATTAAATAATAGATTTCTTGAATCTAAAATCTTTAAATCTCTTGAAAAACCAAAAATAAGACACGGACTATTCTTAGGTTTGGTTTTCATCTCCACAATAATTAGGATTATCACTGAGTTCCATGTAAATTATAATTTTGATAATTTTACGATTACAAACATATATAGTACCGAACCAAATTGTTATCGGTTATTTTTACAACTCATATTAATTCTACATAATTCGTTTGGAATTAATATTTTTCTTCTTAGTGCACTTATATTTGTTACATTAATTATAACTATTTATTTTTCTCTTAAGCCGACTGGAAAAGATTATTACCTGTTGTTACTTATTGGCATTCTTCCAATGCCCTTTCAAGATATTGTACCACTTTTTTTACTATTTGTACTTGTCAAAAGCAGTGATAATAATTGGATTTATTTGTTGCTAATTCCTTTAGCATTAACCAAAGAAGTTACTGCTTGGGTTGGATTTTGGTATTTATTTCTAACGGCAGAGAGTATTTCAGATGTACAAAAGGTGATAATTTCGGGTTTTCTCGGTGCAAGCGCTTATGTTCTCATTCGGTTAATGATTGGAGAGGTAGGTAGAGGCAATGTTCCCCATCCTCTTGGGGCGCCACCATGTCCTTTCTTTTCTCCTCCTCATTGGATAAAATTATTTTTAAGTAATGAATATAATCATACTTATATCATGATTATTTCAACTGTAATAATCATTGTTTTCTTGTATTTCTTTGTCATATCAACTAAATTGGATCTGTATTTGTTAGTAATGTCAGAGATACCAATTCTTCTTTTTGCTTGTTTTTTCTTGATGTATTTGTATTTTCCTGTAAGTTTAGTGATTTTAACTAATAGGATGACGGTGAAAAAGCGATATATACCTCTAAAGGATTTAATTTTCAAAGATAAAGCGTTTGTTGAGTAGAATTGTGTGTGGTTCAAAGGATACGTTTTGATAGAACCTACAGTGCCGAATTTATATTTCCTCCTCCATAGGTTTGGTTCCATTGATGTTCGTCTTCACCAACTACACATCAGAACTCCCAGTACCAGAGCTGTAGACCTTTTAGTTAGATTTTCTATTAGTTTGAAAATCCTACAGAAGCGGGAATGATGACAAGATCCTTCCATCCTCACGTAAGATCTGAGCTAAGTCAGTCTTTTCCTATATGAAATCAGGATCATCACGGCCGAAGTGACCATATACGGCTATTTTGGCGTAGTTAGGTCGTTTAAGTTTAAATCGGTCGATCACTATGTCAGGCCTAAACTCAAAATGCTTCTTGATTGAGTCTAAGAAATCAATTTCGAGAATCTCACTCAAAGAGAAAATAATTGGTGCTTCTGGTATAATTTCTTGAAAATCTTCTTTTTGAAACATAACGATTTGTATTCTAATATCCTGTAAAACTGAATTGAGTTTAAATAATTGGTTAAAAATAAATAAAAACCTCGAAATTTATCCGATAATGGAGAGTAACCATGACAATAGGATATACTACAGGTGTTTTTGACCTATTTCATAAAGATTATGTACATTTCCTGAACAGAACTAAGAGTTTTTGTATATTTATGTGAAGTACTGATGTTTGTGTGAAAAAGCTTCAATGGTGACTTTAATGGTTCAAACTTTCGTGATTTTAGCAGCAGGTTTCGGATCGAGATTAAACCAATTACCTTCTTCTATTCCCAAAGCGTTAATAAAGCTCCGTAACCGACCAATCATAGACTTTGCCTTGGATAACATAGCAAATTATCTTCCAGAAATTAAAACAACCATTTTAATTGTTGGTTATAAAAAAAAACTTATAGAAAAATATGTTGAAATTGTTGCCTCAAAGTACTCATTTGATTTGTATTGTGTTTATGCGTTGAATTATAAAAAAGGAAATGGAAAATCACTCGCAGCAGCTGAATTCTATGTAAATGATGATCATTTTTTTTTAACCATGTGCGATCACTTATTTGAAGCACCTCATTATCACACAATTAAAATGGAATCGGATAGGGAAAGTGATCTGTCCTTATGCATTGATTTTACTCCTAATTCTCACATTCAGCTAGAAGATGCAACGAAAGTTTTCACAGATAGCGAGAATAATATCTTACGTATTGGGAAAAATCTGTCACCTTGGACCGCGATTGATACTGGTCTTTTCTATCTCTCTCCAAGTATTTTCAAACGATTAAAGCAAGTTTCAGGTAAAAATGTATCTGTTACCGATGGAGTCAATCAGATGATACGCCATGGGGATTGTGTTAAGGGGGTAGATGTATCAGGATTCTTCTGGGCTGATATTGACACCCTAACAGATCTAAGAAACGCAGAGGCTTATCTATCGAATGATGAGATTTGAAAATTAAAATCAATTAGAAATATATAGAAGGTAAAATCTGTTTAATTAAATTCTAGAAATATTAGGAGTCCTTAATATGTCGTTACAAAAAATATTCACGAAGTTCTCACGTAGCAACATAGAAAAATCTGAAGATCATAGATTGTGGAAAGAAGATATTACTTGCCGATTCATGCAAAAAATATCTATGCCTATTGCCCGATTTCTCTACCCTATCAATATTATTACTCCAAACCAAATCACATGGTTTCATTATTTCTTGATTATTCTTGGTTCCATGATTTTAATTATCGCAGAGGAAAACATTGTATTACTCTTTTTAGTTGGTTTATGTCTTTGGCTATCTGCTCTTGTTGATGGTCTCGATGGTCAACTAGCGAGGTTGAGAGGAACATCAAGCAAAAAGGGAGAGTGGCTGGATAGAGTTTTTGATGAAGGAAAAGGGTATCCTTTTTTCTTAGCAATAGGATTACATATCCAAGACTCAAGTGGAAATTTCGCTCTTTACCTTTTAGGAAATCATCTAATGACAATAAATGTTTGGTTTACAATGACTATCGTGTTTGCTTGTGCTTCTTGGCTAAGTATCATGACTCTGTTCGGTACTTGGATATTAAAAGAGCCTATTGTAGTTAGTAACGGAAATGTATATATTGTATGGTTTTTTCTGATTTTCAATCTATTAGAATGGTTTTTATTTCTCTTTACCATTGGAACATTCTTAGCAATAGTATGGATACTTTTTGAAAAGACATTTATCGCGCCAGCAAATCCACAGAAATCTAATGAGACCATTGAAAATGAATAATTTAAGTATAGGAGCCTCTCATACACTGAGAAGAAGTGTTTTCTTGCTCGAAAAATATGAACATTTGTTTCGTCAATCACCAATTTAATGTTTAAATCACAACAACTTGATGAAGTGATTAGGTCCCTGCGTCTTCACGTAAGCTCTGGGCCATATCTGTCTTTTCCCATGTGAAATCAGGATCATCCCGGCCAAAGTGACCATATACAGCTGTTTTGGCGTAGATCGGGCGTCTAAGCTTAAGTCGATCAATTACCATGCCAGGTCTAAAGTCAAAATGCTTCTTAATTAGGTCTAAGATGTCAATTTCGGGAATTTTGTTTGTACCCTTAGTGTCCAAGTTGATACACAGAGGTTTAGCAACCCCAATAGCATAAGCGATCTGAATTTCACATTCATCTGCAAGACCCGCTGCGACAACATTTTTTGCTGCCCAGCGTGCAACATAGGAACCAGAGCGATCGACCTTCGAGGGGTCTTTACCCGAAAAACAACCCCCACCATGCGAGCCTACACCACCATATGTATCCACAATAATCTTACGTCCCGTTAACCCCGTATCTCCATGAGGACCCCCTATTACAAAGCGTCCTGTTTCATTGACGAAATACTCGGTTTCATTAGTCAAGTAATGTTCAGGAACCACTTTCTTGATCACTTTCGCAATGATTTCCTCTTTAATTTCATCATGGGTGACTTCCTCAGTATGTTGGGCAGCAATAACAACTGATGTAACCTTAGTAGGTTTACCATTGCTATAATCAACTGTGACTTGAGATTTTCCATCAGGTCGTAACCATAGAATCTCTTTGTTTTTTCTTGAAACAGCCAACTGTCGGGTCAATCCATGAGCAAGGACTATTGGAAGAGGCATAAGTGATTCAGTTTCTCTACAGGCATATCCAAACATCATTCCTTGATCCCCAGCCCCTTGTTCTTCAAAACGGGGTTTCTCAACCCCTCTCGCAATATCCGTGCTCTGTTCGTGGATAGTATTTAATACAGCTACGGATTTGTAATCAAATCCCATTCTAGAGTTGGTATAGCCAATCTCTTTGATTTTATTTCGAACCACTTTTTGGACATCAACATATGTCGATGTGGTAATTTCTCCGCCGATTAACGCCATTCCTGTGGTTAGATACGTCTCACAGGCAACGTGAGCATCTGGATCATCAGTCAAAATCGCGTCTAAAATGGCATCTGAAATTTGATCAGCCATTTTATCAGGATGTCCCTCTGTTACAGATTCAGAGGTAAATAAATGTCGTGCTGAAACCATAATTTCATTCCTTCATTATATTCTTCTTGATTCAACAATTTCGATTTGGGTATCTAAATTTTGGTCTATCTTTGAAAAAATCCTTTCAAGTAGTTCTATAGGTAGGTAAATCAAACTCATTAATCAATAATGTTCTAGCTTCATGTGCTCCGTCGACCATGGCAGTAAGCATAGTATGTAGAGCTTTAATTCGTTGAACAGGCCTTAATCCGCAATCTGGAGCTGTTAATAATAAGAAGGGGCCTTCCTCTCCTAACTCCTCATATAAATACTTGGCTTGATAGAGAAGACGATCTCGAATGAGATCCTGTAATCGTTTATGAGCCGTTCCTGTTTCTAACTCTTTATCAGTGAAATGTCGATCTGCATGAACCTCGAGAACTCCAAGTGCATGTTTACACCTATTACCATCATTAAAAATGCGAATAACATTGTCTAAGGCTTCTTGATATGAAGATCGATCATTGTGAGAGATTCCAAGATTTTTGGAATCACGATTAGCATACTCAAGACTACTAAAGTCCCAAGGAATATCTGGGAGATCTTCAAATAATATATCATAACGGTGAGAAAAACAAGTATGGAAACCTATTCTACAATCATGTTCTTTGGCAAATCTACCAACACCCTTGAAGAATCTGTTATAAGCTTCTTTATAAATCTCCCTATCATCGGGAATAGTAGTATAGGCGGGTTCATCAGAAGTAATAAAACGAACTCCTGCTTTAATCGCTTCTTTAATCTCAGGAATGAAAACATTGTCTACTAAATCAAATAAAAATTGAGTGTCACTAGAGGGTTTAATTGTCCAGTTATAAATTGTATAAGGACCAGTAAAACAATATCTAAGGGGCTTTTTAGCAATTTTTTGTGTATATTCTAATTCATCTAGATAAATCGCTTTTTTTCGATGAATCTCAACACCTTTTACTCTGACCCCTGGTTTGTAAAAACGGTCATCAAAGGAACGAATATGCTCCTTTTCTAAATATATCCCATTGATTTCCTTAGCAGCATGCTCATACATTTCCCGTCTCCATGCTTCTCCACTATAAACAAAATCTAAACCTGTACTTTCCAAGAAGTGAACGTTAAAACGCAATCTAAGCTTTAAAACCTCCATTTCCCATTCTTGAAGATCTTTCTTTCCATTGTCGGGTCTATTTAGAAGCAGGGAAATGGTTTCTTCTGGATCTCCCAGTTCTAATTTAAGCCACCAATGACGGATTTCCTCTAAATGGGATGCAGGTATTTCTCTCCCCTGAAGGGCAAGAATAGTTGCGTTTAGCTTCCGCATTGATCCTATTTCGTGAGTAGGTAATAACAGATTAAATGAGTCATGTTGATCAGTCGTCATAAAACCACTACATTTCCTGTAATTCTTTGAGTGCTTTTCCTAATTGTTGTAACTTCAGATCTGCGACAGATCTGGGGACAAATTCCAAGCGAGTAGTTGGGGCTAGAATGATGTGATCTGATTGCGTTTCCTCTAATTCCTTTCCTAATTTGACTAAATCAGCAACATTCTCAACGATTAATTCACTATCTGTATCTCTAAGATAGCTTTGACTATCAACGACACCAGCTAAGAGTGTCTTTCCATTAAAATCATGCTCCACTACTTTTTGTGGATCATTTCTGATACAATCGATACCAATGGCCCATGCCTTAGAGTTTAATAACAATTGGAGCTTATCTTCAGTCAGACGACGGTAAGTGTGAAGAATTACCTTCAATGTTGATTCAGATGCTATTTGATCCCATAGATCGCTAATTAAAGAGGTACTGTCACTATCAACTTTCTCCCAAACAATAGAGCTCTCATCAATCACAACGTGAGAATAGCCTATTGAAGAAAGATAGCTTAACTCATTTCTCAAGATTTGTGAGAAATCGGTCATAAGAGCATCTCTTGTCTTATAAACCTTGAGTCCCTCAGGGCCAAGGGAAACAGCTCTAGAAAAAGTAAAAGGTCCTGGTAAACACAGGCAATAGCCATTATTCTTGAGTTTATCTGATAGGAAACTTTTTTGAAGAATATTCCCTTCAAGGAAAGGGTGTTTCGCTACTTGGAGAACAGAACCTTCAGAGGAGATTTTTCCTGCAACAATTGGTTGTCGGAAAAAAGTATTCGTCAAAGGATTACGTGCTACAGGAAGATTTCCGATATTCCCCTTATGGGTAAGTCCCTGCAGCTCCTCTGAAAAGGGTCTAAGAAGATCCCACCAGCCTAAATTACCATTAGAAATGGCAATAGGGAAGGTTTGTAATAATAGGACAATTAGATCTCTAATGTCCTTTTTAAATACTTCCTTGACAAGAGTAGGTGAAGAGGCTCTACCATACTTGAAATCAAATATTCTTTTGATTAAAGACTCTGAAAGCGGATGAATCCCCGTTAAGATAGAACTATATTGCGTCAATGCAGGTCATTGCCACAGTTTGATTTAATGAATTCATATGTTACTGAAAGAAATATTCTTGAGAGGAATATCAGAAACCTACATTATTCTTTCAATAATTCGCTTTGATGACAATGAACGGCGCAATCCTCCCTGATCTGATTGAACTACGGCGAATGAGGAAAATTATTGGCCTAACACAGGTCGATTTGGCTCAAAGAGTAGAAATATCTCAATCAATGATAGCTAAAATCGAAAATGGGACTCTAAATCCCTCATATGACGTTGTACGGCGAATTTACCAAACTCTGTATTCAATCGAACACCAGAACCAAACTAAGGCATATGAAATAATGTCTCCTGTGATATTCGTAGAAACTGATGATTCTATTAAATATGTGTTTGAACTGATGAAAGAAAATGGAATATCTCAAGTACCCGTTTTTTCAAAAAGTGGTAAAAACATGGGAAGCGTGACAGAACATACCTTGCTAGATGTATTATTAAGAGGACAGACCTTAAAAGAAATAGAAGGTGAATCAGTAGAAAAGATTATGGATGATGTCTTTCCCGTTATCAATAGGAAGATTCCACTGAGTGCTATCACCAGTCTACTTCAAGTCTCAGCAGCAGTTTTAGTCACAGAAAGAGGAAAAATAACTGGGATAATTACGAAAGCTGATCTATTAAAAACCTCAAAATAACTTTAGAATCCTAATGGCTATTATTATGTTATATAACCAGCACAGTCAGCTTATAACTCGCGGAACTAGAGTGAGAAGGAGCATAGAGTTTGTGAGAAGCGACAAGATCTCTATCAAGATAGAGACCGCAATCTTTCAGAAAAATGGAATAAAAAATTGGCAAGAAAGAACATCTACCTAATTATATATGGATTAAGTATCGAAATGACGGAGCAGAAGACCACTAAGATCGTTCAACTATCACAAAAGATGGTCTTGGAAACCATTTTATACTAATTTCCATTAGTACTAATTATGATTAGGTTCATTGATAGAGCTACTGAATTGTCATTATTGGAGGATCAATGGAGAAAAGAGAGTCCTGAATTCATAATACTTTATGGTCGTAGACGTATAGGGAAAACCAGGCTTATTTTGGAATTTATAAAAGGTAAAGAAGGGTTTTTTTTTATTGCTGAAGATGTAAACAAAACCCTTCAGATAGAAGAGTTGAAAACTAAAGTAGCTAATTATTTTAATGATGATTTTTTACGACGAACATCAATTAATGACTGGAGAGATTTTTTTGATTATATTACCAAAGTATTACCACAAGATCAGAAAATATTTTTTGTAATTGATGAATTCTCTTATCTGCTAAAAAATGGTCCTTCTATTAGTAGTATTCTACAAAAATTTTGGGATACATTTCTATCTACAACAAAAATCTTTTTCTTAGTGTCTGGATCGCTGTTTGGGTTAATGCAAGACAATATTCTTTCATCAACATCGCCCCTATATGGT
The DNA here is from genome assembly GCA_016840285.1 of Candidatus Hodarchaeota archaeon. The sequence continues at coordinate 9,663 of JAEOSR010000067.1, forward strand.
AGAAGGACACGAGATCTATTGTTATCGTCGTTGACTTTTGAAGAATCTTTAGAATTTTTGAATATGTCATTTTCCGATAAAATCAAAACTTACATGAGTATTGGAGGTGTTCCAGAGTATCTATTAAAAGCAAGAGATTATGAAAGTTCTCTAGAGTTTCAGAGAAAAGAATTCTTTTCAAAATACGGATATTTTTACCATGAACCGCAATTTCTCTTGTCACAGGAATTTAAGGAGATAAGAACTTATTTTGCTATTCTTAAAGCCATCGCTCACGGTAATACCAGACCGACGGAGATAGCAAACTTTGTTGGCCTGAAATCTCGAAATATCTATCCCTATCTCGAAAATTTGATACGATTGGACTTCATTCGGAGAATTGTCCCTATCATCGGGAATAAGAAAGCAGGGATTTATATTATAAAAGATACATTCTTTGATTTCTGGTTTAATTTCGTGTATAATAACCGTGAAAACATAGAACGAGAATCTTTCGTTATTGTGAAAAATGATCTCAATAGTTACTTTGGAAAAAGGTTTGAAACACTAATTAGAGAGGAAATAGCGTATAGAATGTTCAAATTCCCAGAAATAGGCCATTGGTGGTATAAAGATAAGGAGATAGACATTGTAGGGATTAATAATAAAACTGAAGAGATTCTTTTCGGAGAATGTAAGTGGCAGGATAATGTGGATGCTGAAAAGCTATTAAAAAAGTTGAAAAGAAAAGCTAAGCTTGTTAAATGGAAGAACAAGAAAAGAAAAGAGAGATTTGCAATCATTGCAAGATCCTTCAAAAAGAGGATTAAAGATTGCCAATGCGTCGATTTAGACGATATTCATCAACAGATTTGTTTAGAGTCAATGGCGTAAGAGAACTTATTACGAACTGAGTCTGACTCAAATCTTCCTCTCTTCCAGACATTCACCCTAACCCATCAACTCTCCAACATCCTGTGTAGTTTGGAATAATTGTCCCTAGCTGTCCTATTTGGGTAAGTCTTTCAGAACGGTTATCTTATCATTGAGAAAGTCATTTCAATCGAAGACCTGCTTAAAAAACCTTCGATCGCAAGTGTATCGACACAGGACGTTGAGATACTTTCAGAAACGATGCAAAAACATGGAGAAAAGGAATTTGATTGAAATTAAGTGCTATAACCTTGAGAAGATAAGAAACTTCAATACATAGTTATTTATATAATATCATGTAAAGTGATTACCGTGAATCTTTAATGGAGGATTACAATCCTTGGTGGCTTAAAGAAGAGGATCCGACTCTCGTTGAATATTTTGGATCACCAATTCAATGGGTACCAAAAATCATTAATAGACTCACTACTACTCCGTTCTCGCTGAATTTTCTTGTTGGCCCCCGACAAGTGGGGAAGAGTACTACCATTAAATTATTCATTCAAAGGCTTTTAAAGCAGGATTACGACCCATGGGCCATCTTCTATTACTCCTGTGATGAATTAACAGATTTTCGCGAGCTTGGGGATGTTTTGGATAATTATCTAGCTCTTCGTGATTCCCATGGGGTCAACAGTTCCTTTCTCTTTCTCGATGAAATCACATTCGTCACAGATTGGTGGCGAGCAGTTAAATCACGTATTGATCGTTCTAAATTTTTAAAAGATGTCCTTTGTGTCTCTGGTTCTGCTAGTCTTGACCTTCTTAAACAGAAGGAATACTTTCCTGGACGCCGTGGTCATGGTCAAGATATTATTTTTTATCCTTTGGATTTTGGCGAGTATTGTACTCTCTGGAATAGCTTACCTCTTCAAACAACGACTTCTGAGGATCTATCTTCTGTAATCAAATTGATAGATCTTAATTCTGCTTTTTATGATACTTTACAAGGACTATTCCGTTCTTACTTATTGACAGGGGGATTTCCACTTCCAATTAGGGAGTTTGTAAAACATAACAGTGTTACTAGTAGAACGCGGAAAGTTTATCTTGATTGGATCATGAATGATTGTTTAAAAATGCGTAAGCAAACGGGTTACATGAAAGAAATTATCGCTCAAGTCCTGCAATCACGAGTGTCCCCTGTAAGTTGGACTGGATTAGCTAAGGCAACTTCTATTAATTCTCCAAAAACAGTAAAGTCATATATTGAAATGTTAGAGGAAATATTTCTCTTCCGTGTCCTTCCCTTACGTTTCCCTGATGGGAAAATAGCTCATGCGAAGAATAAGAAGATCCATGTTACAGATCCCTTTATCAATGACCTGCTTGCTAATTACACACGTGTTACAATTCTAGAAGAAACAAAGGTTGAATCAATTGTAGCAACGCATTTGGCCCGCATAATGGATGTTTATTATTGGAGAAATAAAACCGAAATAGATGTGATAGCAACAACTAAAAAACATGTTGTAGGGGTAGAAGTCAAGTGGTCTCCTCGGATTCGTCGAAAACCTCGCTATCCTGGTTTGTTAATGACCCTGACTAAGAA
>JAEOSR010000068.1 GCA_016840285.1 Candidatus Hodarchaeota archaeon
ACTCTGGTATATATTTTTCATGAATAAAGATGTCTACTAACACAAATAAAAAATTTATTAATTCTCGTAAACTCTTTACGATGAAATTGACACCAGAGGAACGGACTGCTTATGACGAGTTGGCAGAAACTCATGGGTTCGGGACTCTTGCTGGCTTGATAAGAGCCTGTTTAGATGCTGCTATGAAGGATCCTTCTATTTTAGATCCAACTGCAGATACCTCCTTGAGAAGAGTAAGTGGAGAAGAATTTGAATTGCTATCAGCTGTCAATAGTTCAACTGAAATATTACAATCATTGGTAGAGAACGGTAGACAACGAGTAGAGAGACGTCTTAAAGCGATTTTATCTGGGGATGTACCAACTTTTATGGAGTTACCACATGCTCGAAGTAAAGAGGACCTTAAATCAGCCGATGTTGCTTTTCTAGGAATCCCTTGGGAAGGATTGAAATATCCAGACCCATGGACGATCTTACCTGAAACAGCAAGCCCTGCACCACCAAATTCTATTTATTACAGAACTGGAGCTGACAAATCGCCTGAAGCTATTAGAAAATATTCAATATTTTATTCGTTCAATCATGGATATGGTTTTTTTCCAGAACTGTCTCGCGATTTCATTATTTTTAATCATCTGAAAGGAGTGGATTATGGTGATGTTGAAGTAGACATAACACAGCCGAGTACTTCTCTAAAAAAATGTCTGGAGAAAGTATCGGATATATACGAAGCTGGTGCTATTCCTTTAGTCTCAGGAGGAGATCATGCTATACCCTACCCATGTGTCCAAGCTCTTGCAAAATATACTGAAGGAAACATTGGAATTATTACTTTTGATTCTCATTTCGATCTGTATTTTGAACCAGAGTTTTCCGCAGCGTCTCAATGGGGACGTCTTTTTGATCTTCTCCCTCAAGTTGATCCAAAGAATTACTGTTCAATTGGGATACGAGGACTACGAAATCAACTACATGAATCTTATGTTGCCGAGGAGCTGGGAATTCAATATTATACGATGGTTGATATTGAAACACATGGAATAATCAGTGTTATTAATAAAGCTCTTGATCATGTGGGAACTGATATCGAGGCACTCTATGTCTCCCTAGATATCGATGTTGTAGATCCTGCATTTTGTCCTGCTCAAAAATATCCAGAACCAGCAGGATTAACTTCAAGGGAAATTATTTCTGCTCTAAGACAGATCGGAAAAAATTGTTTGATTAATGGTTTCGATATCTGCTGTCTGGGGCCTCAATATGACACACCAACGGGACTCTCTGCACAACTATGTGCTCGACTATTTATGGAAGTGATGGCAACAATCGCTTGGCAGAAAAAAATTCGTAAGCAGGGATCAAGCGGTGCTGGGTAATGGTACATACAAAAAACAGAGATTTTGCAGTTCTTGGAAGTGGTAGACAAGGAACTGCTGCGGCATACGATTTGGTCAAATTTGGCAATCCTAATTCGGTAATAATTGGTGATATCAATGTAGAGCTAGCTCAAAACGCGGCTACACGGGTTAACCGTCTTTTAAACACGAAAATTGTCCAAGCGGAACAAGTGGATGTTACAAACCATAAGAAATTGATATCCTTTCTTGCTGACATAAATACTGTGATTAGTGCTGTACCCTATTATTACAATTTAGAGATAACGAAAGCAGCAATCACTAGTAAGACAAACATGTGTGATTTAGGTGGTAATACCGACCTTGTGCTAAAACAATTAGACATGAATCCCCAAGCTGAGGAAGCTGATATATCGGTTATTCCTGATTGCGGCCAAGTCCCTGGTATGGGTACAACTCTATGTGTCTATGCAATGAACCTGCTTGATAAGCCAGAAGAGGTGTTTATGTGGGATGGTGGTCTCCCCCAGACTCCACGACCACCTTTCAATTATTTGTTAACTTTCAATATTGAAGGTCTCATCAATGAATACTATGGAACCACAGAATTCCTACGGGATGGGAAAATCGTTGATATCCCCTGCTTTATCGAACTGGAAGAGATTGAGTTCCCTCCACCAATTGGGAAGTTGGAAGCATTTACTACGGCAGGAGGTACTTCCACAGCACCAAGAACCTTTGAAGGGCAATTAAAAACCTATCAAAATAAAACTGTGCGTCATCCTGGTCATTATATTCAATTGAAAACAATGCATGATCTTGGTCTTTTTGATCCTGAACCTATTGAAATTATCGATGTAAAAGTGGCACCTAGGGGAGTGTTCGCAAAGCTGTTTGAACCCAAAGTGACGTTTCCTGCAGATAAAGATGTGGTTGTTATCCGTGTTAAGTGCCTAGGAGAAAAGGATGGAAGACCAGCTCAAGCACAAGTAGACTTGATGGATTTCTATGATGAAACAACTGGTTTCACCGCCATGGAAAGAACAACAGGTTGGGATGTATCAATAGTTGCAATTATGATGACTGATGGGCAAACACGTAAAGGTACTGTACCATTAGAGCTTGCTATTTCAAGTACGGATTTTGTACATGAGTTACAGCAACGTGGATTTTCTGTCTCGGAGAAGATAGATTTCTTAGATTAACAAAGCTATTTTTTCTTTCTCTTCGCTATGAAAGCTCGGTACCATTCTGGATTAGTTTTGTACATGAATATGAAAAATAACCCAATTAATCCAAATGCAGTGCCAATAGAGAATGTTGCCATAGTCATAGTAAAATAACCCCTCATTAAATCAGGTAATAAAAATGGAGCAGAAATGGCAGCGATTGCCCATCCAAAGATGAACATTAATATAGCTCTATTGTAATTTTTTCGCAATTCCTCATCTGTAATAAAACTTTCCTCTCCTGAAATTGTTTGTTGAGTACTTGTTTTAATATACCCGCCAGTTCTATACTTTAAAAGCGCATAAATGAGAATTAGTGCACCAATGATCATACATGATATGATTCCAGATGTCTCCTCTGCTCATGAAAATTTATGCATTAATTTCAAGACAGGTGACCCGTGAAGAAGCAAGGATTGCCGCAGAAACATGTATTTATACTAACACCTCTAAAATACAGAAAGACCTTGGCTGGAAACCTCGACCTGTCGAAGAATCGTTGCATCAGACAATTCAATGGATCCAAAATCAACGGAATTGATTTAAAGATGTTGGAAACCAAAAGAGGATTGTTGTCACAAATGAATCTCCAAGATCGTACACCAAATTGGCGTAATATCAATGCGATAAGAATGGTCACCTCAACATTGGGCATACTTGTTGGGTTGGCTGGTATAGAACATGGGATTTTAGAAGTACTTCAAGGGGATGTATCTCCAGATGACATATGGATTGATGCAATTGGTCCTGGACAAAGGTTTTGGGAATATGCGACTGAAACAGCTATCACAATCATTCCAAACTATTTTTGGACGGGTATCTTAGCAATAATTATCGGCCTGATAGTAACAGTATGGGCAGCTGTGTTCATTGAACGGAAATACGGAGCTCGGATCCTATTTCTCCTTTCAATCATACTCTGGTTGGTTGGAGGTGGTTTTGCACCAATTTTCTTTACCATTTTTGCTACAATTACTGCTACTAGAATTAACAAACCCCTGACGTGGTGGGACAAACATCTCCCTGTACAAGTACGGAGCTTCCTTGTCAAGTTGTGGCCTTGGGTTGTCCCCGCGCTCGTGCTAATTTTTTGGACGGGTGTAGAAATCACAATTTTTGGGTACCCCCTACTGTGGTTCTTTAACGCAGATCTTACATATGGCATTCAATGGATTCTAGGTTTCATCATGCTCGGGTTGATGTTAGTGTCCATCCTTTCAGCACTTGCATACGAGATCCAGAAACAACTCGATTCAGGGCAAGTTACTAATCTATGACATTGAACAACTCTATAGCAAGTATTGACATTAATTAGTGAATGTCTTGTGTGAGGAGGGAGTTTTTCACTTTTTTTTCTTCTAAAAAGGCACACCACTGCTTACGGATTGATGAATGACTGAGTATATGGTATATAACTCCTAGTGTGAATTTAATCAGCTAAACTGAAAGAATTGCAGTTATCTACCATTTTAGTACAATTTAGTTAGGGTATTTCGGCATTGGACTCGTAGGGAAGTTATATTGTTGCCTCAAAATTTATTCTTTTATATTATTGATGATTGTTGTGTATTGGTGATGTGATTTCTTTAAAATAACTGGTAAGGTGTCTTGACAATGGCTTTCTGTGAGAATTGTAGTACAGCTAATGAGGATGGATCTATCTTTTGTCCTGTATGTGGTAGTAAATTAACTGACTCACCTACTGATGTTAATAAGATTGACGTGTTGAAAAAACAGGTTCATAAACAACAGCCTCGTGATTTTCATCCCCTCCAGAAATTAACTCCTCAACAACAGGCCCAGGCATCTTATTATGTTGTATTAGCCGTAGGCATTTTGATGATTGCTTTTTCAATTTCCATTCTTATCCCAGGCTCAATTGATATTGTTCTCCCAATAACCTTCATGGTCATTGGTATCTCTTGTGCTTTTCTCGCTTCTCGGCAATCTGAGCGTGATATTTCTTTTTTCGTTGCCATTATTTTCGGTGTTCTCACGATTGGTTTTTCATTGATGATTGAAGGCTCTACTTCTATTATTCTGCCAATTGGTTCAATGGTTGTTGGATTGACTCTCACATATTATTTTGCGCTACAATCCGATCGGGATCCGTCTTTTTTCGTAGCAATTGCTTTCGCAGTTGTATCATTTGGATTTGCCTTAACTTTCCATGACGCTGCGGATTATATCTTTCCTATTGGGTTCATATCAGTTGCGTTATCTCTAACCTATTATTTCTCACGGCAATCCTCGCGTGACCCATTATTTTTCGTAGCGATTGCCTTTGGTATCCTTACTTTGGGTGCTGCTCTTACGTTTGACGAATCAGTAAATTTAATCTTTTCCACGGGAGCCATTTTGATTGCGGTTGTGATCATTATTTGGGCACTCAAGCGTATATCAGCTCAGAATTCTCTTAATAGTCGTGGATCTAATTTCAACTGATAATTTCTTATTCTCGACCCCATTTTAAGCTTTGATTCGTGATTTATCTCTCTTTCTTCAGGAAGACAAATATATATCCTATTAAGAGAAAAGAGATCATGTCAAAACCAGGGAAAGTAGAAGGAGTTCTATTTTTAGTAGTTGTTGTAACAGTTGTAGTAGCATCAGTTTTAGTTGATATGGATGTTGATGCTTCTTCTTCCTCACAAAATTCGAACCTACAGAGAAAAAGATCGAAATCTCCTCCACCATAAGAGTCTTGATAAGGATTCACAAGAGGGAGATTTCTAGAACTACCATGTCCTCCTAAAATAAACGAATTATTTGTTCCAGGAATGAATACAATTGAAGTGGCATAGTCATTTCCTAATCCTCCAAAATACGAAGAAAAGAGCAAATCCTGCCCATCATTACTCATTGCTAAGAAATAACCGTTCCACCAACCATTATTTGTAGCTTGAAAGGCATTTTTTACTGGAAAATTGTATGAACCAGTGCTGCCCGCTAGAAAAATATTTTCATTTGAATCAATGGTCAGATCGATTGATCCCTCGCTTCCACTTCCACCGATAAATGTTGAGAATGATATTTGTTGTCCATCTGGGCTTAATTTAGCCAGAAAAGTATCCAATTCTCCCCCTCCATATTGGTCTTGAAGAGCATTGACCACCGGAAATCCCTGGGAATTAGTTTCTCCTGTAGCTATGATATAATTATTTGAATCACAAATAATCTTTCCTGGTCCCCATGGGCGTGATCCTCCATAGAAGGTTGAAAAAACCAACTCCTGACCATCAGAAGAGAATTTAGCTAGAAAAACATCCCAACTCGTTGTGTTTTTGCTTGGTCTAAGAGCATTTTTGATAGGAAATTGTTCTTCGGAGGAAGTCACTCCGATTACTATAATATTATCATTTCCATCAGTAGTCACTTCCTTAATTTGTTCATCCTCTGTTCCTCCGAAATATGTCGAAAAAATAGCGGTTTGACCATCAGGAGTGATCTTTGTAATAAAAGCATCTGTTCCACCAGTGTTATTCTCTTGATAAGCGTCTTTAATTAAGAAATTAGTGGCGATAGTTGAACCTGTAACTATAATATTATCATTTGAATCGGTAGTAACCTCTATAGAATAATAAGGACTTGCAGATCCTAAATACGTGGAGAAAATAACGTTTGATCCGTCTGAAGATAGTTTTAAAATGAAAATGTCTCTTTCATAAGCACTTCGGTTTGCCACCAAAGCATTTTTCAATGGAAAGTCGGTTGAGGGAGTTGTACCTACTAGTATCATATTCCCCTGTGAATCAATTGTCGCTCCACTGACAAAATCATCCCCCGAACCGCCATAATAAGTGGAGTATAGTATTTCTTCTCCCAGGGTATCTAGTTTCATGCAAATAATATCGCGTTCACCGTTATTTACTGATTGAATGGCATTTTTCAAAGGATAATCTGTACTTCCCGTACATGAAAATAACACACAATCATTTGAATTATCAAAATAAATAGAAACATGACCTTCTTCCCCATTTCCACCTAGATAAGTAGAATAAGAAATCTGATATTCAGTAAAATCTACTGCATAAGAAACTGGAATGATGAAGCAAATAACTACAAAAGTCGTAAATATAACTAATTTTAATTTTTTATTCAAAAAAACACCTTTAGTAGCTTTGCTGTTGATTATGGATCTTATTATAATAAAAATAGCGATTGATGCAATCAATTAGAATTTTGCAATGGTTTCAGACGCCTAATGTTGAAATTTTAATTTTATAAATAATATACGTCTTGACAAAACAATCATTTGTAAATTAATTTATTATATTCTTTCAAAGAGAGATTTCACAACTACTTACATGGTTAAAACGAAATAACTCCAAATAGATAACTCCGTAACTAATTTCATATTACCTCATTCATTTCATCCCAAACTATCCGAATAACTAAAAACAACTAATCCGTAAAGGACTCACTATATCAACAAGAGAAGGTATTGATGAAAATGGCGAATTATAATTTCAGAATCCTTACACCATATTGAGGATCCTCAACAAGTTTTAAAGGAAATAAATCGAGTTACCCAAACAAATGGAATGTTCATTCTCCAAGAATCCATTTCTGATAAAAATCAAGAGAAATCTAGAATTTCTGATGCATTACTACATGAATTTATTTCTCAAATTAACACCTTAAGGGGACATTTTCATAGAGGATTTTTTGAACAACAAGAGATTGTTGTTATGGTCCAAGAGTCTGGTTTCAAGAATATTGATGTTTTCATTTCAAATTTTTCCCTCAAATGCGCTTTATGCAAGTATTTGGAGAATTGTAACGATTCTATGAGTGATAAAATGATTAACAAAGGTTTGAGAGAGGAAAGTAGAAGTCTTAGATTTATTAAAGACCATCCGAAATATTCATACTTTAGAAAAGAAGCCTCTTTACTTAGAAAGACAATTCGTCAGAATGGCTATTCTCCTGCTTCTGTTGTTTTTATAGTAGCACAAAAATAGAGAATAGCTTGCTGTTTAAAGAATTTCAATCTTAATTGGAACCAATTTTTTTTAAGGGGAATTAGATAACATTGCCAGTTAAATAATTCTTTTAAGCATCTCAAGTTAGCTCACCTCCCTGCCGTTACCAAGAGCTCTTTTTTTTTAATTTGATTTAATTTGCCTTTAGGAATAAAACGACTGTGTTTGGGCTTATTAATAACTTTTTAGGTATTCAGGAACTCCCTGATAGGGCTCAAAAATTCGTAATGAAAGTATTCTATTCTACTACGATTCTTGGTCTATTCTGGGCTCTATCTTCTGCCTTTTTTGCTCTCTTTGTGATTGATATTGTTGGAATTGAGCTGTTAGGTGTCCTTATCGCGGTGAGTTTTGTCCTACAAGCTCTTTTTGATTATCCAAGTGGAGCCTTCGGTGATTGGATTGGTCAACGGTGGATCCTTTTTACTGGATTTTGTTTAGAAGCGTTAGCTTATATTACACTATTTTTTGCTGACTCTTTCTCTACTTTACTGGTTGCCTATATAATTCGAGCAATTGCGGCGTCCCAGCAATCTGGAGCGATTGAAACATGGTTTGACAATAATTATAAGGTAATAGCTGGTGAAAGTGATCCTCATAGGAAAATTTACAAATTCCTGAGTGGAAGATGGACTGCTATTGGTAATATAGTACCTGGAATTGCGACTGCCTCTGGAGGGATACTAGCAACAATTTTTTACAGACAAGCCGTTTTTATCATCCAAGCAGCAGGACTGGCATTGTTTGCTTTCATTTTTTTAATTATTGTGAGGGATTTTCCAGGGATTGAACGTCCACGAAGATCTATAACGAATTATTTCAAATTATTAGGTGGGGGACTTCATTTTGCGTTTTTCAACAAGACAATGCTTTTTTTCCTATTAGGTTTGTGCTTCAGTAGTACAGTTGTGATAATATGGGCTGAAATGATGTTATTTCCTGTATATTTGGCTTATACTGGATCTGATGGTGGTGTTGGACTTATGAGACTTGTTATCTTACTTTTGGGAACTGTGTCAATATTTTTTGCCTCAAAAGTAGCAGTTAATATGGAAATTACTTGGATTCCTAGTTTAACATTCATTGATACAGTATTATTTTACTGGGGTGTTGCCATTTTAACCACTTGGTTTCCCCTTGACGGAAACACTTTCACTCCCCTAGCAATTCTCTCCTTTATGTTATTTTATGCCCCTATATACTTTTTTCACGGTCTTAAGATGATTTTAAACTCTAGGTTCTTTTTAGACTCAATACCCGATCAAAATAGAAATTCGATTTACTCTCTAATACCAACTTTATTGCTTATCACAAGCGCCCCCATTGCGATAATTGGAGGCTCTTTAATTAAGAACTTAGGAATCTCCGCCACTGCTCTTATCTTAGGAACATTTGGAATGGTCTCCGTCTTTTTCTTTTCTCTTTCTTTCAGATTCAAAACAACAAAAAGGACTGACGAGGATCTTAGTCCATCCTAATCGGAATCATACCATATATTAAGCAGCAAAGCTGTTACTAACTGTTACTAACTGATTTAATGTTTCTTTGTCTCTCTCTTGGAATTATTATCTTTCTGACTAAAGGAAATTTAACGCAATATGGATTAAAAAAACCCATCGGAGAACTTAAATGGGGAGCTATAATAGGAATAGGATTATTAATTGGTTCGATTGCCACCATAATCATTATCGTAACAGGGGCAACTGGAAATCCTTCTCTCAAAGACTTAGGTATTAGAGAAAAAGTATTATTAATTTGGCTTTTAGCTAGTATATCAGAGGAAATTTTCGTTAGAGGTTTGTTACAAGGTTACCTGAATCCTCTAGAGGGCACGAAAATTAGTATTGGAAAACACGATATTTCGTATCCAATTGTTTTCAGTGCAATATTCTTTGGTATTATTCATCTACCTTTAATATTTCTTGGGGCAGATCTTATAACAGTAAGCGTTGTCTTTTTGATGACAATAACCTTAGGATTTTTTGCGGCTTCTTTAAGAGAGAAATATAATAGTGTTTTACCTTCAATTGGCATTCATATAACAACAAACATAGGAGGAACGATGTTAGGTCCAATAGTTTATGCAATCTTGGTAGGATCGATTTAAATGGAGTTAAATTTCCTCTGTTTGTTTTAATAATTTGTACAACTCTTGAGTATACTTTTCTGGATGTAAGAAAATGTAATGATGCCCACCAGATTCCGTGAAGATGTATTCCAGAGCATCTGGAAATAATTCATAAAACTTATCTAATGCATAGAATGCATCTTTATCTCCCTCTGTACCCAATAAAATCACAGGTCCATCATATATTTTGACTTCTGATTCTCGTCCTATATAATCATTCAAAAAGGCCGTTGAACTATTAAAATATTCAAATAAAGTCTCTTTCTTTAGCTTTTCCATACGTTGAGAAAAATACTCACGGTGGAATTGATTCCACGTTGATTCAGGGTACTCTTCGATCCGTTTTCTCTTCATTACTTTTCTTACAATTGAAATGGGTAGGATTCTAAACAGTAATTTTAATAATCTCTGAGAAGGAACCTTTTTTCTCCCCCAAAGAAGTCCTGTATGTGTTAGGACTACTCGGTCGATCTGTTCGGGTAGAAAATCGATTAAGAGTTGTACTAATCCTCCCCCATACGAATATCCAATAATAGTGTTGTGTTTAATCTTTTCTTTTGTTATTAGGTTTTGGTAAAAGTCAATCACCTCATCCACACTCGATAGTGTCCTGGGTATAAAGGGAGCAATAATGCGATATTCTTTTTTTAACACATCAATAGGATAGAACCACATCTCAGGGCCGATCATTGCCCCATGGAAGAAAATGAGAGTTTTATCTCCTTCACCACAAACCCAATATTCCCAGGTGGATTCTGTTAATTTCATACGTCTTTTTTCAATAGTCTCCGTTGTGTTTTCGAAGTATTTCCATTGTTCTTCAATGGTTTCCAGTCTCGGTGTTGAAATGGACATATCAGTACTTCCTATAATTAAAATTTATTTTAATCGGTTAACTGAGATCACTTTATAACTTATTTGTAGAAATTAAAAAATGTTCACATTCGTGAATACTTTTTTAAATGAGGTAAAATAATCGAATTCTATAATTTATTCATCAAAAAATATGTTGACGATCTTATAGAAATCCTAAAAGAAGCAAAAAACAATATTATTCACATTCTAATCATATGGAGAAAGTAACATGTCAAGTATGGCAATCTGGAATTTGATGATCAGAACAGGAATCCTAGTAGGGATTTTTGGTCTTTTTGTATTCATACCTGCGGGAACATTTGATTGGTTGAAAGCCTGGATATGTTTAATTCTTGTACTTATTATGTATGAAGCCATGGTGATTTACTTTTGGATAAATGATCGGGCATTAATACAATCTCGTGGATCATTTAACAAACCTAAAGAGAAATGGGACATTATCCTCTATAGTTTGATGATGATTTCACTTTTTTCAATACTGATAATAGCAGGTCTGGATTTTCGTTTTACTTTATCTAATATTCCAGAAATTATTAGCATAAGTGCCTTTAGTCTAGTAATAACAGGCCTATTCATTTATTTTCTGGTCATGAGGGAAAATACGTATCTTTCTAAAGTCGTTGAAATTCAGAAAGATCAACAGGTTATTTCTACGGGGCCCTATAAATTTGTTCGACACCCCTTGTACTTTGGAAATTCTATTTTAGTAATTGGTGTCTCATTATCCCTTGGATCATTATTTGCTCTTATTCCAGCACTGTTATTCATTGTATTAATGATTATCCGTCTCATATTTGAAGAAAAAACCCTCGAATCAGAGCTGCAAGGGTATACTGACTACAAGAAGAAAGTGCGATTTCGGTTAGTTCCATATATATGGTAATGTCACAGAGACATCTACTTCAGCAGAAATTGTCTTTTCTACTCACTGTTCTTTTTTAATTCTTCTTACTTCATAGACCAGGGGGTTCCAGGCGTCAGGGCACGCATGCGTACTGACATCAGGATCCTCTAACCAAGGAAATTCAGCTCCATAAGCCATGGCATATACTTTCGGTAATACTGAATATAATGCGTGCAAACAAATTTTCCCTTGTATCTCGTTTTTCTCAAAAGAGATGAGAATTTCATTACCTATTTCATGTCCTGCTACACAGTTTCCTTCTTGTTTTACTACTTTTAATTTAATATCATAAGCCATATTTCTTGTTCTCCTTATTAATAGATGTATGGAATTAATCTTTTAGTTTTATTGATATATTCCTGATATTCATCTCCAAATTTATTAAGTAATACTGTTTCTTCGCGTTGCATTCTATCTCTAAATATTATAACGAAAATTAGTGTATGGAGAGATAACATTATTAGACTACGAAAAGCTAATTCTAGCCCAATAGTAATGATTAATCCTCCTGCATAGATTGGATGTCTTATGTGTTTAAACATGCCTTCTGTCAGTAGTGTCTGTTCCTTCTCTTCTGAAAGTGATCCTCCTCCGTAACTATGCCTATTCAACTGGTATCTACTACTCAGCATAATTACACTGCCCACTATCATTAATATAATTCCCAAATAACCTACTAGAAGATTATCATAAATTGATAGGTATTTGGAAATAAATTCAAGATTCTCATAAAAAGCGAGAAGTAAAATTAACGGACCGCTTAGAAAAAACAACAGAACTATTATTGTATACTTGTCTTTAAGCTCATTGGGGTCACTCATCGGCCGTATAATAATATCTATAAAGTTTATTCCAAAAAAGAGAATCATTACTAAAATTATGAAGGAATTTTTGAGGAGATCTTGACCTAGAACGATAAACCAAATGTAATAGTAGAGTGGGTAGAAGATTAGAAAATGAAATATTTTCCTGATGAATTCCTTCATGATTAGATCAAACTTCATTAATTTGACAAGAATTATTACCCTATCAATCTTACGGTTTCAATGATATGTTCGAATATTATTATTAACAGGTTTTTATGATCTTTTCTATCACTTGTTAGAGTGAACATGTATTCAACAGAATTTATGAGTGAGGTATAGTTCACCCACATCAAATCAAAGTTACTGTCCTTCCCCCATAGATCAGTCGGCAAGCTGGCCTTTCAGCGATTTCTACTTGTTTAATTTCCTTCATTTTGAATTTTTGTACCCCTTGGCTAGTAAGAAGACGTTTAAGGTTATCAACATTGATTTTTATACTCTTATCTTTATTTATTTTAACTCCAGAGAGGTCTCGCGCCCCAATTGTAATATTAGCGTTGAATTTTCCCTTGAGGATATTGAAAAGTAACGTTGCCTCTGAAGAGAAATTCATAATCTAAGGCAACCATCAGCTGCTGCTTATGTCTTTATAACGAGGGATTTAATTCTCTTTATTTTGAAATATTCATATAATATTCAAGCGGCCCCGAGTTGTTGATATATTTGAATCAATCCCAATCTCCTTCCCCCGAAAAGAGAATTATTTTACCAAAATCTGGCACATATATGTATCGATTGATGCATCACAAGAGGAAAGAACTCCCTCGTTCCTATAAGTGGCTTAGAAGATTGAATAAAATTGTTGTTCCGTTTTATAGACTCCGAATATTACCTTTATTTGGGATTGGGTGGATTATTCTGCTTCTTACTACTGTTGGTCGTCGTACTGGTAAAACTCGAAGAAATCCATTAGAATTCCATAGAATAGACAAAGTAATCCATATTTCTGCTGCACGTGGAGAGAAAACAGATTGGGTTAGAAATATTCGTGCTAATCCTGAAAAAGTCAGAGTACAAGTTGGGTTCAAAAGCTTCCAACCACGAGTAGAAATTGTCGAGAAAATTTCAGAAAAGATCAAATTCATTGAATGGATGATTGAAAAGATTCCCCGAGAAGCTGAGATGGGATTTGGTTGGAATTCCAAGGAAGATGTTCTTGCTGATGCTGATTTGACACCATTAGCCGAGTTTATGACTATTATTAGATTGCATAAACCTTGAATAATCTGTTAATCTGATGTCAAATTCCAAGTTACCAGAATGATGCATTTTATAAATTAGGAAATATCTTTGATTTTCGAGGGCAATGTTACTATCCATTCGTCTTATGTAGGACGTCGCGAGCTCGGCTCGCGCTCTAACATTAGTTAGATCTATTTGCTGTTATCTTGTTCTTTAGAAGTAGTAATCATTGTTAAAGATTACATGCTTTTATGTCCTTTACAGCATACTGGATTGACTGAATCGTAGAGTGGGTAGTACCGACTGTTTTTCTTAAAACTCAAACTTTCATTGAAATATTCCCCCTTCTCATTTTGTCATTTTTCCTGTTTGTATTACTCTCGATTTTCTACTTCTAAAGTCCATCTAAAAATATTTAATAATTTATTTCGTTGAATGAGTTGAGATTAATGAATAAGAATGAAAGAAAATTCAAATGGTATCGATTTGGAGTTGCCAAAAGGATCAGAATTCTTGAAGGAGACGAATTAGTTCAAGAATTAGAAGATACTATAGAAGATATTAGAACAAAAAAACTGGACCAAAAGATAGGGTTATTCAAGCTTTTTGTTCGTGACTTACAAAGGCTAATTTCAGAGACTAAAGTAAAGCCTAAACAGAAAAGTAGGCAATATGACCCGTTTCTTATTCCTCGTTCTGGTGATGGAAGGGTCGTTCTTTTTGGTTTGTCCAATGTTGGTAAAAGCACCTTAATGAATGCTATCAGCAATACAGATGTTAAAGTTGGAGCCTATTTACATACTACCAGGAGGGCTCTTGCAGGAACATGTGAATATAAAGATCTCAGAATTCAAATTATTGATTTACCTGGATTTCTTGATTTTAAGGAGGATTGGGTAATTAGTAAACAGATTGTACGTGTTGCAAGGACAAGTGATGCGATTCTATTGGTCATCGATCTTTCTTTTGATATTGATCGTCAATATTCTTTTCTAATGGAACAATTAGAACAAGCAAAGATCGTTGTGAACAAAGAGTCCATGTATAAATTCGGTATAATTGCTACCAAGGGAGACTTACCCAATTCCCAAAAAAATTATAATTTGCTGAAAGCAAAAACCGCATTGCCCATCCATCCTATTTCGATAGAAAACGAGGATTCGCTTGTAAAATTGAAAGAATATCTTTTTAGTATTATTGAAGTCTTACGAATTTATACAAAACCGCCAAAACGTAAACCAGCTAAACAACCTTTTGTTTGTCCAATCGGTACTACTATCGGCGAGTTAGCTGGGAAGATTCATAACGATTTTTTGAAGGGTTTTCGTTATGCAAGAATCTGGGGGTCTTCAGTTGAATTTTCAGGCCAACATGTGGGTCTTGAACATGAACTAATGGATTCTGACATAGTAGAGTTAATTGTTAAACGAAATTAGCACATCACAGCAACAAAACTCGAGTTTAAGGTGTTTTAATTTGGATCAAATTATTGATAGGATAAAAACTTGGGGAGATTTAACTACTGATTTCATTGGTCTTATTATGGTTGGCTCTCAAACTCGTATAGAAAAACCTGCAGATGAGTGGTCAAAAACACCATCTCCTAAACAGTTTTCCTCGGAAAATTATATGGGTACAAATTCCTTTATATTGGGACAAAGAGAATTGAAGGAAGACAACCTGATTACATGCTAATTTTCTTTCTATACAGATTTATTCTCTATAACATATATATTCTCCAGAACTAGTTTCAAGAATCCCAGTCTTTAGGTTATTTTCTTCTCCTGTTCTGGGATCTATAGGTATTTAAACTGATAAGCTATACAATTAATTTAAATTATTGTTAAATGAGAGTTATTTGATGAAAAAATTATGTACACTATTTATTTTAGCAATATTAATTCCAGTACTCACTATTTTTATATTAGAAGATAGTAATCACAATAAAAATGCTGTTCTTGGTATTAGTACGAAAAAGTCTTCTCTCTATCAGAAGATTGAAGACCCTGTAGTTCAATGGACTGCTACCTTGGGAGGAACAGGTGCTGCTGAAATATTATATTCAGGAATTCAAACGATAGATGGTGGATATGCAGCAGTAGGTACAACAAGGTCTTATGGAGTACAACCACAATCCCCTTACGATTATGAAATCATATTTGAAAATATATGGCTAGTAAAAATAGATTCAAGTGGTCAACATGATTGGAATACAACTTATGGAGGTGAGTCTGCTGAAATTGCTACTTCATTACTCCAAACTTCTGATGGGGGATTCACTATAGGTGGAAGTTGTTTCTCCGGGCTGCTTCTAGTTAGTACAGATAGTAATGGGCAGCAGGAGTGGAACCAGACATTTGTTGAACCAAAATGGAACCAGAGGGTGGTAGGTTACTCATTGATCCAGACAAAGGATGGTGGTTACGCGATTGTAGGCGAAATAAATACCCCTGAAGAAGGGAATGATATCTGGTTAGTAAAAACAGATACTACTGGACAACAGGAATGGAACGAAACATTTGGAGGAAAATCTTATGTTACTTTAGCACCAGACATAAATTTAGAGTCTCACACTGATGACTACGCTTATTCTCTAATTCAGACTACAGACAAAGGGTATGCTTTGGCTGGACGTATTATATACGGAGGGATCGGGGAGTTCGGTGAGTCTGATATATTGTTTCTGAAAACAAACTCCACTGGACAACAAGAGTGGAATGTTACACTTGGAGGGCACAATTCTGATGTTTGTTATTCAATAATTCAGACTGAAGACAATGGTTATGTGCTAGCAGGGAGTACTGATTCTTATGGCGCTGGTGGTTCCGATATGTGGTTAGTTAAGATTGACAAAAATGGGGATCCAGAGTGGAATACCACATTTGGTGGGACGGGATCCGAGAGCTGTTTTTCTCTCGTCCAAACAGAAGATAATGGGTTTGCATTAGGGGGAAGTACTACATCTTTTGCAGATGACTGGTCAGATTTTTGGCTAGTCAAAACTGATTGTGACGGTCAGTCCCAGTGGAATATCACCGTAGATGTAAGAGACGATGAGGACTGCTTTTCGGTAATTCAAACGACAGATGGTGGATTTGCTTTAATAGGATGTGGAAAAAATATTGAATCGGAACCACATGATCGTGATGGTTTACTGGTTAAAATTAGTGCTCCATTAGAACTGACTACAATACCCTCCTCATTAACCACAAATTCAAAATCAGAAACAGTCAAATTTGAGGTGTTTCTAGGAATTATCCCTATATTACTCTTATCGCTTTTACAAAAAAAAGGCAGAGAAAGAAACTAACGTGGAATTTTGATTGATACACAGGATTTTTTTCTAGTGTGAGCTGACAAGTTTTGCTTGAAGCATGATTAGCTTCCCAAGTTTTTCCCTCAAGTTGATATATACATCCACAGTCGTTATAATATCCAATCAATAGACGTTGTTTGGTATAATAGAAATATGCTTCTCAATCTTGTTTTTCCTTATTTTTGTTTTCTTAACCTCTTTTACCTTTAAGTGTAAGCTGAAAATTAAAATTCATTTTTCTTACTTCTAGACCTATAAATATTC
>JAEOSR010000069.1 GCA_016840285.1 Candidatus Hodarchaeota archaeon
AACTATCCAAAAACACCTGAGGAATTTTTAGGATGGCGTGAAAAGATTTCAAATCTGTATGGTGACGTGAATCACAATTAATTTTCCAATCTCTTTCACATAAATAGATCATCAACAGCTTTGAGGGCTGGAGGACAAACACGCATATTTCCAATTGCTGTTGAATAAACATATCCCGAAAAGGTACCGAGAACCTTCGTCGCTTTTTTGTAAATCAGTGCATTTTCTAGGGCTGTTGAGGAAATAAGCAATTTAAAGAGATCATTTCCTTTTCCATCCAACGGTTTGAGGTGAAATCCCATTTTAACTTTATTATCATTCATTTGAAAGCTAAAATATTCGTCTCCAAAAAATGCTTCTGGTGATTTCTCATAAAACCAATCTTTGGGAACATCAAGCAAATCTAGAAATTTTGGATGTCTGGGGTTTTCTTCATCTATGAATACGGTAGGAATATCTTTAATGTAAGAATCTTTCAACAGGGAGATCCCAATGGTAAGGAGACTAGAGATCATGTCATCAGCATATGGGACAAGGAATGATCTAACAGCATCTAGACCTTCATTATAACGTTTTTCTTGCAGGAATTTAAGTTCTTTAATTTTCTGACGTTTCGCAGGCGTTTCAAGTAATTCTACTAGCCTAGAAGGAATACGTTCATAAAAATAATGACTAATTATAGTTTCTAACGCAAAATGAACACCCCCCAACTGGTCATAAATAGTGATTGCGTTTTGAAAAGATTTTGACTTTTTTTGGGATTGAAATGCATTTTTAAATGATAATTGTTCATTAAGTTTATTCATTACAACCCGTGGAGATTCTAGTTCCCATTGCAATTCTATTTTATGATATTTAAACCACAAAGGTTCTTTGGTAAGTTGATCACCCACAATTTTCATAAATTTGGAAAATTCTTTGATAGATTCCTGTTTTAGTTTAGTACATTCCTTAATGAGATTGTCTTTGATTGAATCAAATTCCTTCGAGGTAACCTTTTTTCCTGCTTTAAGACGTGATTGAAGTTTCTTAAGACCCTCAATAACTATCTTCTTGATTTTTTCTGATTGGAGAACTTCTAGTTCAATTTCCAGTTTAAAATTGGTATCTTGGTTTTCAGCTTGAATCCTACATTTATCTATCAGTGATTCAAAGGGAGATCTGAGCTCATTATCTAGATTCTTAATGAATTTTGCTTGTATTTTTTCTAAGTAATCTTGGGGATTTTTATCCACATACTGACAGATGTCCTCTACTCCTAATTCTTCTAGAGTGGGTAAAGAACCCCTAATTAAGAATCCTCGCCATCTAAAGTTTAAGAGTTCATAAAGAATTATATATAAAGCATTTATCTCCCGAACACGAGAAGCTATGAGTCTACAATTCGTATCTAAATCACGAAATAACTTTCCTGCCCGATTCTCATCCTCTATTAAAAGGTAGCCAAATAATGAGGCTGTTGTACTAATCAATGCTCTTTCCAACATGTTTCGAGCAAGAGAGGCTGACTCAGGATTCCCAGACAAATCATAAGCTGCTTGGTCTATCTCTAAAGTCGGCAAGGGAGTTTTTTCAGCTAGTAATGTTGCTAATTCTCGTTTTAGTTGAGTACCATCCATTTTCTGTAATTCTTGCTGAGTTTTTTCCATAAGAAAACTCATGAAAGCCACAAATAGAGGTTGTTTTCTGAAATAATATTCGGCTCCCGCAACTTTTAGTAGTTCAAGTAATTCTTCGGATAATATTATCTCATTGAGTGATCGATTAGAAAATGCTAAATCTAACAATTGTTTTACAATTACTAGGCCTTGCTCCCCAAAAGGATCATCTTCATATCCCCTAATAAATTCCTGAAGGAGTTTACCTGCAGTTATACTTTCTATGGAGGCCAATCAAATACAACTCCTTGTAATAATGCCTCTTTAAGAAGAGCAGCTGGGCCATGATGCTTTATTTCTTCAGCCATTAATTTTTTTATCTTAAGTCTTAGGATAGGGATGATTTGACCAATATTTCGAGCTGTAATGAGAGAAGAGACACTGGATTCTAAAGCCGATCCCAAGGCAAACCATACAGCTGAATCAATAGCATTTTCGATTCTTTCTGGAAATGTTAAGTCAGAGAGGTATAAACCAAGCTCGTCAAAGATAGATCTATCAATCTTGGTTAGTTGTTCCTCCAAGGTATCAGTTACATGAAAAGGCGAATCTTTCATCTGTTTTCGCCAATTGAAGATAGATTGGTAACCTAACTTTACCTGAAACTTATCTGGAAGGCTACCAATAAGTAATATTTCATCAAATGCTGGATTGAACTCATAGTCCGACAGATACCTCGCCCCTAATCCCCCTGCAAGTAGTTTCATCTGCTGACTTATCTGTTGGGGAAACCCTGTCTTACTCCAGACAAAAAAACCAACCATAGCATCCTGGCCAGCGCTTTGAATATAGATACGCCCTTCTTTAGCTTGAATATCATTCAATTGGCCCATACCTGTTTCTGATTGGGTAAGTGAATTAATAGCAGTTAAGATTCCACCGAAAAGTATGCTTTGTTCACTACTAAAGCCAAGTGAGATAACAGGAATTCCTTGGCTAACAATGAAGAACGCCATCTGAGGACACAGAGGCTTTTTATTTGCCATAGTTCGGTTTCATCCCCAATAGATGAAAAATAATCTTAGAATTACATACTTGTATTCGGATGGGAATCAATTTTCTGGTTATACATCTTAGTTTGAATGAATTCAAGTAACAAAGAAACATTCACTTAGGTATTTATTATATATACTGAAATGGGAAATGAATCAAGATAGCATTCTAAAATTAATTTCTGGATATTATTTTCACCTAAGTGTACAGCTTGGATAGTACCTAATAATGCAAGATAAGCAAAAGATGGCATTTCCTCCATCTAAATCACACTTCAATAAGAATCTCAAATGGTTTTTACTGTCCTTAGTCTGTAACTTAATAATCCATTTGATTCTTGGTTTGCTATATTACAATCCAGTGGATTTCGTTCTACAGTTCGAAGCTGCAAAAAAGATTGCACAAGGACAGCTGCTTTATCGTGATATCGGGGCACTTGTGATTGATGGCGCGGAGCTCCCCAAACCGCAATATCCTCCTCTTTATTTATATACATTAGGATTTATTATCTCCATTGTTGGTGTAGAAACCTTCACATGGCAAATGGTTAAGCTATTTCTTATAATATTCAACCTACTCGTCGGAATACTTGTCTATCAGATTGTGTTAGATTACCTCCATTCCCATCCTAAAGGCCATATCATTGCTTTAGGGGCTTTTAATTGGTTCTTACTTAACCCTTCAACGCTAGGAGTAATCTTTTCAGGATTTCATGAGAATTTTATGATTTTTTTCGTATTGCTCGGGTTTATACTGTTTAGAAAGAAAAATTACTCTTTCAGCGGTCTATTTTTCGGGCTAGCACTATTAGTAAAGCCGATTGCAGGTATTTATATGCTACCTTTCTTAGTCTGGGGAATTTATGAACGGGAAATTAAAACTATAGCAATCTGGGTTGGTGCTGGTTTCACCTTTCTTCTTGGATCCCTTCCATTTCTGCTTTTGGCTCCAGAGGAATATCTTAATGATGTATTTTTCGTCCATGCTAAACGACTTGATCCGAGTATGTCATTTTATAGCTATTTTTTTCCCGAAGTCTCGAGAACATTTTTACCATTTATAATTCAGTTGGTAATCTTTGGAGGATATATCATATTTTTTCTATATAAAACTCCTATAACGAACTCTAAAAGAGTTATTGAAGCAGTGTTACCATTCATGACCATTTTCATGGCTTCTAACCGCATTCTTTACACCCATTATGTCCCATTTCTTTTTCCTTTCTTTACTTTTGTGTTTGTTTTTCTAATTGTCGAATATCACAGCCCAGATAAATTAAAACACGGAAAAATGCTCATAGGACTGTTAATTGGAGGCCTTATCCTTGTTTATTTAGGAGGTGGTTTCTGGGGGCTACTTTGGGTAATAGAAGGTTATGAAACTTATCAACATAATCCTCTGTTTTCTTTATCGGCTTGTGTATGTATCTTCGGTTTAATAGTTATTTCACTAACTTCTCTGTACTCCCTTTATACGGTAGCAGAAAAAACTCGGATTAGAGAGTGAAAAAACCTTCAAAATCTTTTCATTGAAAGATTTATCGCCTTATAAAAAGAATCGACTTAATCTAACTCAGCCTCAAACTCACAATATTGATGCCCATTCGCCTGACAGGCTGTTTCACGAACAATAATTTCGTCTTCGACCAGTAAGTTAAGTCTTCCATTAAGAAAGCCAGCCATAAAATCGTCTAAAGTATTAACTTTCGTGGGTTTTTCGATTCCTGGAAATAAAGCTGAAAGATCTACAGTGGATAAATCAATTCCAGAAGTCTCTGCACTTTCCCAAATTCGAAAAACTGCAGATTCGTCATCAATAACATCAACGGTAACATCTCCATGTATTCTGGTCAAAAGTCGACCTGGACTATTAAAGTAATAACCTAGCACTTCACAGGCTTGAGGAAATTCCATAGGAAACGAATAGTTGAGATTTCGTCGCATCATTATTCTACTAATACTACCTACATCTTCTAGAATTTGACCATAGTTTTGACCTGCGTATGCCAATAATGTAGAATTGAATGGATCAGAAAACTTAACTGATGTAATAATGTGCTGTAAAACGGAAATATGACAATAGTCACCGATACCTGGTCTCATTCTTTTACGATTCAGAATGGAATTATACATGTTCCTAGAGATGGTTGATAATGAAAGATCAAACCGTAACCGGTCAGAATCGCTGAAAAACTCCTTTGGTTCATGCGCGGAGCTACTATAGTGGTCGGATTTCTCACCCAGTCGAATGTCAAATTCACAATAATCGTCTCCTAGCCCCCAGCATTTTGTTTCTTCGACTGAGGCTTGCTCCCCAAGAGTTACTTCCATAAGTCCTGCGATCTCCCCAGAAATGAATCCGCAAACGTCTTGGCCAATATCGGTATTCATTACTGCAAGACCAGAATCTTTGATTTGTAACTGGGCATGATAAGGTGCTATTTGCTTAATATTGAGTTCTGATGCTAAATTAGCAGCATTTGGGTTTGGCCCATACAAAAGCTTGAATCCTTTCAACAGCTCCTTGAAACGTGACTTCATACGATGCGTTTCCATAATTTTAGGATTATATTTATGGATCCAAGATTGAGCTGAACCAAATTTTCCCGCCAATTCTCCAGAACGAAATAGATAAGCTTTAGCGCTAGGATTAATTGATAAGAGCGATGTCACAATGGACTGGAGGTGACCAATGTGAACGTAATCACCAACAGATGGACGGGTTACTGTTTCAAGCTCTTCAATATTCAGTAACCTTTCTGAAACACTTATGATTGACAATTTACGCCAACGATCACGATCAGTCTCACTTGCTTTGACTCCAGCTTCAATCAGCTTATTAAATAGATAGTTGAATAAATCATATTGATCTGGCGAAAATATATTTGTGGAATCGGTAGTTTCTGTAGTAAAGCTGGAGAACATTGAGGCTGCCTGTGTTGCCGTGAGAATAACCTCATCGTTATATAATACATGAGGTACATTCCGGACACCATATTTTCCCGCGATCTCAGGGTTATCATCCGTATCTATGGTAGTAATACTTGCACCTCCTTGAGAAGTATCTACAATTCGCTTTAAATGTCGTGCAACAGGCTTACAGGCGGCGCAGTGAGGACCTTTAAAAAGAATGATTTTAATGGGTTCGGTCATGTGTATAGAAAGCTCCATTGCCTTTTTGGCGAGATTAGAGTCTATTAAAGACCTTTCAGAATTCCTTAATATTCCTAGTAATTAAATGATAATTAAATACTTTTCTCAATAGAACACGAATCAGTTCCTTTATTCCATTGAGTAATCCGTTCTTGCCTAAACTGAATCAAATTTTGTCCCTTGAAAGCATTTATTCCATTATATCAACTACTTTTTTTACTTCTTTCCTTAAGTTAGTGATATTTTTCGAATAGCACATTCTTAAGTCCTTTTGATGAGCTTTCTAACATTTTCTCTAGAAACTTTGAAGAAATATCAAAGGATCATAGTATTCCTGAACAAATGATACATATGATTGACATAAGCCAAGAAATTAATACCCAGACGGAAGAACTGGATGTAATTCTTGAAAAATCTTCTTCTATTCAAGCAATCACCGTTGTAAGCCTAGATGGTCTTCCTATTGCAACCACATCTGATGAAAATGAAGTAATCATCACTGCAATGACTGCTGCAAGTCAATCATTATCTGAACGTATTTTAATAGAGTTGAAACAAGATGGTGTGCTAGAAATCATACTCACAGGGGAGGAGGGGTTTGTTGTCATACTCAATGCGGGAGAGAATGCAATTGTTAGTTTTACTGCTACTAATGCCAAGAATATTGGATTGGTAAGGATTCTAGCTAAACAATTAGCAAAAACTATTTCTGAAGTGTTACCAAGAACCTCATAAGAGAATCGATCTACTCTTACATTGTAATTATTATGGCAACAATAATTGGAAAAACCAGTTCCATAGTTGTAAAAGAAGAGGACTTAAATATAAAGCTTGATAGCGGTTTAAACGTCGCTTAGGCCAGTTTCTGATGGAAGTTTGTCATAGCTGTTAAAAAGTGTCTGGTTTTCAGACTTATTCCTCTACAATCTCATTCGAGAAAACTTTCGGAGGATAGAAAACCGACATCTTTCTTTTCAAGCGAGAACTTCAAACTATGGATAAAGAGAGATTCAATATGAGGATTGAGCAATTCGCAAGCATTTATCTGGATTTCAAAAATCCAATGGCCCTTGAAGTACACCAAGGCTACCTCATTGCAGGCCAAATTCAGGGTAGAGCATCACGATGTTTCTGGATCAATAAACAGAACATAGAAGGAATCGCTGAAGTAGCCAAAATCATCGCAATAGATTCAGCTTTTCATGGTTTACTCTCCTTAATTCCAGGAGGGTCATTTGCATACCGATTAATAAAAGATCAAATTGGTTATCCACCTCGCTTTAATGTGATCTTTGAACCAAGATATTATACTATCACATATAGTACCATCACCCTAGACAGGAGAGGGGAAAAAAAAGGTATTGTAGATGGCTTTGCTCAGAGTATTGATAACGTAGCAAAAATAGCACTTAAAACAGGGACTAAAATCCAGGATGCGATTCTAGAATTTATCACAAAAGAAAAGCCTAAAAGTGATCAAAGTGAGGAAGACGAAATTCTGGGCTTTACATACCTGAGATTTGAAGATAAGACAAGCTTAATTAGAAATAGAATTGTTGAAGAGCGCTTATTGGAGACAAAATCGACGCCAACGAAATTAGCGAAAACTGCATTAGCAGAAATTGTACCCCCTGTTGTTATTAGCTTTAAAACCACTGCAAATGATGAAGCAATCATTTTTCTTAAACATCTACAACGAATAGGCTTTAAAGTCAATTTCACACAATCTGTATTTGATGAAAACAAGTGAAAAGGTTCTCTTCAATTGTTATAATAGCTAAAGTTTAATCAAATTCATTGTCAAGGTCTCATCCTATTGTGAATAAGCTAAATTGGAATTATTAGTCGAAATAAGGAATATTGGACATTGACACATACCTATGATACCATTATTATTGGAGCTGGCATTTCTGGCGCATCACTAGCCCGGGATCTTACAAAGGAAGGCCAACGAGTTCTTTTAATCGAAAAGGGGGGATATCATCGGTTTCTTGGTAATCACCTTGCCATCATTAGGATAGCTGATAAAAAGGGATTACGCTATACAAAAGAGCATTTATTTGTAGCATCTGGGATTACAGTTGGAGGTTCCTCCGTAATAAGTGCTGGAACTGCATTCCGCCCCCCAAAAGGATCCTTCCACCCATGGGGAATCGATCTTGAACGAGAACTCAATGAAGCAGAGAAAGAGGCAAATGTGACAATCCTACCAGATGAACTAATTGGAAAAGGAAATCTACATCTCCTAGAGGCAGGAAACAAACTGGGTCAAGAATGGGTTCGATTACCAAAATTTATTGACCCCCTAAAATGTGTACCAAACTGTTCTGCTTGTATGTTAGGTTGTAAACAAGAAGCCAAATTTACAGCACGAAGTTTAGTAGAAGAAGCATTATCAAAAGGTCTACAATTTCAAAAAAAGAAAGTTGATCGCGTGATAATTGAGGGAGGTAATGCTATCGGAGTTAAACCGAATAGGGGTCATATAATCAAAGCAAATAGAATAATTGTCTCAGCTGGTGGAATACATTCGCCCATTATTCTACAAAAATCAGGGATTAAGGAAGCAGGCAGGGGGTTCTTCATGGATCCTATGATATTCACATATGGGGTGGCTTCAGACAAAGCCCATAGAACGATTCATGATATGCCCATGGCTGTTGGTACCTTCAAATTTCATGAGGAGGAAGGAATTTTTCAAAGCCCAGTTGTGGATCCGTGGGGAATGTTTCTAGTAAGCTTTGTATACCAACGAAATCCATTTAGGGTTGTTAAATTTCGACATTATCGTCGTCTCATGGGAATAATGACTAAGACACAGGACGAAAAACGCGGTTCTCTAACAAATACTAGATTTGGCATTAAAATTTCAAAAAAATTAACAGTAGAAGATCACAACCGACTTGATAAAGGCCATTCCATTGCTCGAGAAGTATTAATAGAAGCAGGATCAAAACCTAAACATATTTTCTCCAATCCTATCCGTGGTGCTCACCCTGGAGGTACGAATAGCATTGGGGAAGTTGTTGATTCCAATCTTCAGACGCAAATCCCGAATCTATATGTTTGTGATTCTAGTATTTTACCCCGTTCTTTAGGTGCCCCATTGATATTAACATTGATGTCATTTGCTAAAAGATTAGCTAAAAAAATCATTAATGAATTCTAAGGTTAAATCTTTGAAATGGCAGCTTGCCGAAATAATATACAAGCTATTATTTTAAACCTTGATTCTCTATTTATTGTAATTTAAAACGCCATTCTCGATTTTACCATTCTTAATAATACCTGCACTTATTAAATTAACAATAAAATCCTCTATCAACGTTTCAGAGATTCCAGTTTGAAACACAGCCTCTTTGATGCTTAATGGAGATTTTTTTTCATGGGAATGGACAATAAGCTTTGCCAATGTTTGCCGTTTTGGAGAAAAGTGAAAATCTAAAAATTCATCAACTTCATTGAACGTTAGTTGCCCTGTTAGACGAATTCGATATTGAATCTCTGTTTCTGCTTGTGATACCATCCCAATTTTAGAGAGTATTCTTTGAACAATTAATTCATCTGATATAATTTCTACTTTGTAGAGGGAACCTTTGGGCAGTTGTCCTGTGAAATTCTTTACTTGATGAAGTAAATTTACTTTAAGGGAGGGTGTAACTTTTTCTCGTAATAAGACGTTTATCTGTTTATTTGGTTTGTCGACCAGCATAATTGGAGCGTTTGTAGGAACGAGACCCAATTCCAAAAATGGTTCAAAGGACTCTTTATCTGAGAGAAAAAACGACTCAATACCAGTCTCAACGATCTGTAATTTCTCATCAATTTTAGCTAAGAATTCCTTCTCTTTTAGATCTTTATCTGTACGTATCTTATATGACCGAAGAGTTCTCCGTAATATTTGTTTAAGAACACCAATATATTTTACAGCGGAGCTTGAGCGAATTATGATCCAAAAAACTACAATCCTCCCAAACTGAGTGATACGAATATCTGTAGAATCCACAGCTTTTAGAGTTAGAATAAACCCAATTGTTAAGAAAGGATCCCGAGGTGTCGGTATTGGTCCATAAGAATTAATCTCCCCAGCTCGGGGAATATCGGAGCTCATCATGGCTAAAGATTTGATAACAAGATTAAAAGCTTCTTCCTCAGATAAAGGAGAAGAATTATAGATATTCTCAGGTCCATGATCCTCAAAAATTGAAATTATCAATCCATCAGTAGGACTAGTATCCTTTAGTGTTTCCTTCTTTGACATTTAGAATCGAGACCAAATTTGTTACTAACTATTGATATCATTTTCGAATTGTTTTTTCTAAAGTTTGTTGCATTAGTTGATTCACTCGTCTAATCATTTCGGTTGGATCCTGTAAAAGGCCTTCGGCTAATTCTTGATTTTCTAGCAATTGTAAAGTACAATCCTTAATGAGAGGAAACTCTGGGTCTTTCTCAAATAGAGATTTCAACTGTGTTATCAGAGTATGGTCTGGATTGATTTCCATGATCTTCTTTTGAGGAATATAGTTTTCATCCATGTACTTTAAGACTCGGGTGAAAGTAGTAGTACCACTAGGATTCACAAGACGACAGGGACTATCTGTTAAGAAATCTGTGTATCGAATATCAATAATCCGATCTTCTAGTATTTCCTTTAAGTGACTAAGGAAAGGATCTTTCTCAGGTTCTTCTTTCTCTTCTTTTGTCTCTTCCTCTTTTTCATCGTCCGTAGGGGTCTCAGGTTCAGCTTGATCAATGGCTTTGAATTTCTTACCTTCAAATTCCGTAACATGCATAATGATAAAACTATCTATAGGTTCGGTGAAAAGAATTACTTCTTGATCCAATTTCTTATAATGTTCTAAATGAGGACTGCGTTTAAGAATCTGGAGATTTTCACCAAAGAGGTAAAGGATCTCTTCTTGGCCATCTGACATCTGTTCAATATATTTGACCAATGTAATAAGATGATCCTCTGATTTTGAGGTTCTTACCCTAAGGTGATTTAGAAGCTTTTTGCGTCGTTTCTCATCCTGAGAAATACCTTCCTTAATAAATACCCCAAATTGTTCCCACCACTCTATATATTTATCCTCGTCTTCTGCGATTTTCTCAAGCTCATCAAGAATTTTACCTGTAATAACTTTTTTGATACGCCTTATCGTACGATCAACTTGGATTACTTCTCGGCTAACATTTAATGGTAAATCTTCCGAGTCTACGACACCAAAAACAAAACGTAAATATTCAGGTAACAAATCCTTTGCTTTTTCTTGAACCAAGATTTTTTTACTGTAAAGACGTAATCCATAATCCTGGTACGTGTATGTCATCATCATTCGACTACGTTGTTTTGGTAAGAAAAGCAATGCTCGAAATTGGATTGGGGCATCCACGCTTAGTTGAATACGATGAAATGGTTCCGTCCAATCTAAACTCACTTGACGATAATACTCATTAAATTCTTCATCAGTAACTTCATCAGATTGGTACCAAATAGGAACTTGACGATTCACAATTTGCTCATCATCAGCGATACGAATAGGAAAACCTACAAAGTCACTATATTTTTTGATAATGGATTCAATTTTAAACTTATTAGCAAACTCTTTAGCTTCATCCTTTAGATGAAGAATGACTTCAGTTCCCCTCTCAGGTTTGTCGATATATGCAACGGAAAACTTTCCTGATCCGTCGGATCGCCATTCCACCCCCCTAGAATCTCCTGGATACGAACGCGATCGAACAACTACCTCCTTTGCGACAATAAACGAGCTATAGAATCCAACTCCAAATTGGCCGATCAAGTTTATCGCATCAGGAGAATCTTCTAACTGTTGCAGAAACTCAAGAGTACCGCTTTGAGCAATAGTTCCCAGATTCTCTTTAATCTCCTGATAAGCCATCCCAATTCCTGTATCTGAAACTGTTAATACTTTCTCATCCTCGTCAAATGTAATCTTAATTCCAAGTTCAACATCAGGATCAAGGATAGAATCTTTGGTTTCAAGCTGGGCAATACGCATTCGATGTAGAGCATCAGCAGCATTTGAAATCAATTCCCGAAGGAATATCTCTCGATTTTTATATAATCGATTTATCAGAATGTCTAACACTCTTTGAACTTCAGCTTGAAATTTGAACGTTCTTCCTTTAGAATCCCCTTTAGAGCTTTTTTCTGTCATTTCCCTTGCCATCCTTTAGATTGATGATTCAAGAATGAATTTAAAACCCATATAAACAATTTCAAGAAATATTCTAATGCTTTATCTTCATATTCCTAACCAGAAACTGCAAAAGCATCATGGATCTTGGAGCTATTGCAGCAGTTCTATGGAGACGTCAGAAGAGAATAGAACCCCAGAAAACCTAAAAATTATTTTTTATTCAAAGAGTTCAATATAAATTCATACTGGGAGAGAGAACGTAACTTTTTTCTTAAATAGTGAATTTCCTATAAGATGAAACACACATAAAAATTTGGCAATGTAATTCGATTATCTTTAATTTTTCACTCATTCAAAGTATTAGGAATCTTAGCTATTAAAAAAGACATAGATAGACGTGAAAGAAGCTATGATAGAAATAAAGAAAGCGAGATCAAGGAAATACAAAGAATTCGACTTCCCAGTACCAATGTACTTCATCGTAAAGTTTTTTCATGAATTTTCCTTTCTTGCAGATGTCGTGCATTCAGTCGAATCATTCCAACTGAAGAAAAGGATGGAAAAGACTAAAATCGACCGACCCATCTATATAACAGGATTGGCTCGGGCTGGAACGACAATTACTCTGGAAATGCTCAACAAGCATCCCGACGTGGCTTCACATAGATATTTACATATGGTATTACCTTTTTCACCACATTGGACTCAAAATATCGCAGAATATACTCCTATAATGAAATCACCTGTAGAAAGACTCCACAAAGATAGAATAGCGGTTACTCGTGATAGTCCTGAAGCAGTTGAGGAAATTTTCTGGCAAAAAT
This sequence comes from Candidatus Hodarchaeota archaeon, assembly GCA_016840285.1. The sequence goes on from JAEOSR010000069.1 coordinate 12,795, forward strand.
TTTTTCAGAATACTCACGATGAAAGGAGTTCAAATATCCTAGATAGTCAAACTCAAAACCCACAGTTCGAATCCTTTTATCGAGATCACATTAAAAAATTGTTAATAAATCGAAAAGCAACACGATATTTGGCAAAAAATAATTATAACGTAGCACGAATGGAATATCTACAAAAATTATTTCCAAATGTAAAATTTATCATAATTATTCGCAATCCCTTTGATCATATCGCATCTCTAGGCAAACAAGATGGAATTTTAAAAGAATTAGAACATAATGATCCCCGATTGCTAGATTGGACCAAAATTATTGGGCATCGGGAGTTCGGAACAGCGAAGGTCTGTATAAACTTCAATAATATGAAAATAATTCAAAGAATTAGGCGATTATGGGATAAAAAAGAGACATATATGGAAGGGTGGGCTGTTTATTGGGCAGAAACATATTCATATATTCATAAAAAATTAGAAATGAATCCAAATTTAGCTAAAGCGTGTCTAATGGTTCGTTATGAAGATCTATGTGGAAATTCTGAAAAAATAATTGACACAATCATCGATCATATAGAAGTGGACCCGAAGAAGTTTATTAAGATAAAAAAATTCTATTCCAAGCGATTAAAAAAGCCTAGTTATTACATAACCAAATTTAGCGATAAGGAACAAGAAAATATAATCCAGATAACGGGGAAAATTGCAGAAAATTTTGGATATGGTTTCTAAGCATTCACTAAAAGTTAAATTTAAAATATTACTTCTAAGGTGACGTATTCATGCGGAAATCAGTGAAAATCCTCCTAATCATCGGAGTACCTATCATTATACTTAGTATCCCCACCCTGTTAATTATTTCTAATATTATGAAAATGGGAGAAAAAGCTCAACCTTTCAATTTAGAGAACGCGCCAGAATATGTTATTACTTCTAAAATTGTGTTAAAAGAAAAATTGGAGAATGATACCTTTACTTTAGAAGAAAATAGACAGCAATTCCTGAATTTTAGTCAATGGATGGCAGATAACAGTCCAGACATTCTGGGTCTAATAAAAAATTGGGAACAGATTGTTTTATTTGATATTGAAAACTCTTCTTATGATATGTGGTGGATTATAGGAGACGATTCTGCTATTGTAAAAGTGGGAACAAATCCACCTCAAGACTATGGCCTTCTGATTAGATTAGATTTTCAAACATTTTCTGATATACTGAAGCAAGTAGAAACCCCATTATCAGCATTTATCAAAGGTACTTTGACATATGAAGGACTTTTTAATGAAGCACTCAAAGTTGCGCAAGTAACAGCCGTTGTAAGTGCAACAATCATGGATAGTTATATCCCAAGCACAACAGGAGGGCCTACATTTGATATTACTACTAATAATGAGGAGTTTTATATTCAAGGGGGATTGACACTCTTTCCTTGCATAAATGTCACCATTAATTCTGATTCTATTGGGGAGCAACATAAGTCACAAATCGGTTCAGGTACTGTTTACATCGTAAACCATAATGGGAAGATCATAGCGCAGCTTGGAAATTCAGGTCATTCAGTACACAAATTCATTAATTCGACCACCATCATGATGGGTGGCCAAGACCCTGGAGATATGGAATTATGGAACTATAAACATGACAAGGTCGAAACACTAAACGTACCTGTAGGGCATCACGATCTTGATTATAACCCTATCACAGACACGTTCATGGTGCTAGAATATGTCTATTCTAATGAAACGTTAGGTGAAAATAATATTACGGTGATTCATGACCTCATTTCCGAATACAACCGAACAGGTGGATTAGAGTGGCAGTGGGATCCCCGTATTTACTTTCCATTCAATGCTACACGACATGCTAGCTTAGGTGCGAATGAAATATTCCGGGGTGGGGTTGATTGGATGCATGCGAATAGTTTTGTCTGGGATAAAAACGAAAATATCATTTATTTAAATGTGCGAAATTTAGACACAATATTAAAGATCAATCATACCACTAAAGAAGTAATTTGGGATGCTGGTCGTGACGGGGAATTTACTTTACTTGATAAAACAGGAAAAGAGGTAGATACTCTATTCTGTCATCCTCATGGTTTAGAAAGGATTGGTTCCAATCGCTTTATTGTCTTTGATAATGATCTGTTTAATCAATCCAATCCCTCCACCATGACACTAGAAAATTCCTCAGGTTATTCACGGTTTTTAGAGGTTGAAATAGATGAGGAAAATCATATAATGAAAGAAGTGTGGTCATGGGTACCTCCAAATCAAACCTACTATTTCCCTGAATCTGGTGGTGATGCAGATCGATTACCAAATGGAAATACACTAGGAATTTTTGGAGGAAAAGGATTAGTTCTAAATTTACGTGACCCTGTCATAATAACAGAAGTAACAAAAAATGGAACACTTGCCTGGGATTTACAAATACCAGGAAAAGATAATTCATATTATTGGGTACATCGAGTCGAGAGATTTTATGAAAAACCATTAATTTCCATCCATGACCAATCTATTGATTTGGATAAGGGAACGTTATGGCTTAATCTGTCAACTTGGAATACAATAAAACAAGAGACAACTTCTCCAGGGATAACTAGGATCATTGTTGATGATCAAGAGATTTATCAGGAATCATTTGAATTCTCTCCTCAATGGCAAGCAAAGAGCTTCATAATTGCTATAAATGATCTACCACCCAATTCTAACACGATTAAATTAGTTATCGAAAACAGTGACAAGATTACCAATACTTTGATTCTTATTAGTAACCCAAGTTCGTCATTTCTTCCCTATGGTCCAATTATACTAATCTTGGGAGGTGTGATGGTTGCTATTCCCTCTGTTATTGTCTACAAAGAATATAAAAAATTAGGGAAAGAATGAAGAAACTTTTTCCTTTATCATCCCAGTTTCTTCAGCTTCTTTTTCCTTAATATTGATATCAACAAAAATCCACCTAGAATTGGAATAAGAGGAAAATTACTCGAATTGCTTGGAGAACCAATTTCTATTGTGACCGTATCCTCTGCCCGATTCCCGAAGATATCGTCAAGAACTAAAGTAATTTCAAAACTTTCATTCTTATTTACTAAATCTACTGTATAGGAAATCGGAGAATCCGTCCAAAAACCATGTTCCACCGTATTCTCATCAATAAAGATAGAATAATTCCATGGATGAAGATCATTTACTTCCCAAGATACTTCTACTGATGTCTGGTTTGAGATCGAGATGTCTTCAGGGCCAGTAATTTGAGGAGGATCTGTTTCTAGAGTGGGGTGATTATAGTTAAGTGCCTCAATTGCGTCTAACTTCACAGTTGCACCTGTACACTCGACTTGAACATATCTAACAGAGTCAAGATCGGTTCCTGATAAATCTAAACTCTTGTTACTAATAAAAATAACACCACCTGTTTCATTCTCAAAAATTTTGAAGGGACTACTCAAATCGTTCCCAATTCTTACAATATATTCTCCCCCTTGCGCATAGATGGTAAAATCTAAGCCAGTCCCATCAACAATTTCTTGATTACTTCCGAAATCTAATGTAAGGTACCCATTTCCATAATCTTGATATATTAGAGCAAACTCATTATTTGGGGATCCAAGAGCTTTCTCCCCATCTTGATACCAAAGGGAAAATCCCCCGATAAACCAATTTGGATAAGGATCGATATAACTCTCAGTCAGAGAATGAGAAAAAGCATGTTGATGTAAGCCAAAACCAAGTAGGAGGAATAAAAAGGTCAATATTAGTAGTTGCAGCGATTTGTTCTTCAAAATCCAACACTCCAGAATCTATTTCAGTATTTAATCCGTATCGTCATTCACTTCAAAATAATTTCTGTGATGATTTAGGGTTAGTAATAGAAAGGATCTTTTCTTCTAGTACAAAATCTATTGATAATTCAAGCAAAAATGATTTATCGTCTCTACTAGTCCTACTAATACCCTTCTAAAAATATTAGAACAGATTTAAATCGTTGTCAAGAGTTTTTAAACCATCTATTATATTTGCGGATCTTTGATTCAGGGTTGTTTAAAAATAATCATCCGTAGAAAAAGTGTAGATATTAACACAGAACTATAACCTAGGTGATTATAACTGAAAATCAATTCAAAATTTTCTTATATGGCATTACTGGCCATATTTGCTCTGATAATCTTCAATACATCGTTAAATCCTGATTTAGCTGTAGCTGCTTTGGGTGACGATTACTTTGAAGGTTTTGAAGGATCAGTTTTCCCTGCATGGGGAGCAACTGGTTTTTGGCACATCGAGGATAATGATTCCTCTTCGTGGCCCCTTTATGACATCCCAAGCGATAGTCATTATGCTTGGTATGGTAATAGTACTTCTGGTAATTACGACACTGGTGTTGACTGGAATTCAGGAGATTTGACGTCAGATAGCATAGACCTTACAGGATTAATCGACCCAATAGAACTAGGTTTTTGGAGTTGGGCGGAAACTGAGAATCTTGAAGATATTGATAAAAAGGAAATCTTCATCTCTCCAGATGGCGGCTCCTCATGGGATCAACTAGGCAAAATTCCAGATAGTGATTATGAGTGGCAGTACTGGGGATTCGACATTACCGAGTATAGTAATAGTGATAATGTTAGAATACGATTCTCGTTTGATACTGGTGACGAGATCGGTAACACCTACCGTGGGTGGATGCTTGATAATATTACAATTGGTTCCCCTCTCCCTCGCTATGAGCTATTCATAATGCAGGATTTTCAAGCGGCTGTTGGTGACATACGACCAATAGATTTCCTTGCAAAATCATATTTCGAGTACTCAACGGACGTTAGCATTAGTATCATAATGGAAACACCCAGTGGCCCTACTGAAACACTCTATGAAGAAACTTTTATTACTCTAGATGCGTATGAAACATGGGATCATAACCTCCAGTATGAGTTTACAGAACCAGGTAGTTACAGAGTCATCTTTATCCTGATAGATGATACGGGAACAAAGTGGATCGTCGATTGTTGGTGGGAAATCGAAGGTGAACCAGCGGATGAATTCATTCTCAGGATAGAACAGGATTATTATGCAGGAATAACTGATAATCGGAAAATGGGCTTCTTCATCAATTCTTATTTTGATATCTCAGTGAATGCTAACATCAGCATCATCATGGAAACGCCTAGTGAAAATATAACCCTGTTTTATGAACCATATAATATGATAGAAGCAGATGGTTATTGGGAAGAATGGTTTGACTATACGTTCACTGAAACAGGTGTGCATTTCGTCCACTTCATTGTAATTGATGAATACGGATACAAGTGGGTAGTTATCTGCCCGTGGGAAATTGAATCAGATTTCTTCGATCTCTGGATAGATCAAGACTATCATGCTGGAGTAACAGATTGGCGTATGATGAAATTTCATACAAAATCCTATTATAATCACGGAGTAGATGTTAATATTAGTATTGATATTCTTACTCCCAGTGGCCCAATAATAAACCAATACTCCGAAGATCTTGTTCATGTAAACGCGTTCGGATATTGGGATTACGCCCTTGAGTATCAATTTACTGAACCAGGGAGTTATACCATTATATTCAGCATAGTCGACGAATATGGTATGGGTTGGGCGCGAGAGTGCTCCTGGTATATCGAATCTGACTTCTTTGGAACCTGGATCGAACAAGATATGGATGCAATAGTAGGTGATACACGCTCTATGCGATTCCATACAAAGAATTATTTTGACCACGGGATGTCAGTAGACATCATAGCTGAAATCTACACACCCTGGGACACTACCGAACTCCTTATAGAGGATTCTGTCTGGATTGATGCCTATAAAAGCTGGAATGATTCTGTTGAGTATACATTCACTGAAACAGGGGAATATGGAGTATTCTTCCGTGTGATCGATGAAAACGATGATGAATGGGCTGTAGATTGTTACTGGAAAGTACATGAACCAGGGGAAAAAGAACGATTTGAGCTGAAAATTGACTGTGACCGAAGTGTTAATGTAGGCGACGATGAAACAATGAAATTCATGGTTGCATCCTATTTCAACCATGGCATGGATGTTAAAATCAATGCAACCATCAAAACACCTGATGGAGTAGTGGAAACCCTCTTTACTGAAATGGTTTGGATTGACGCTTATGGAACATGGGCTGAATCAATTGATTACGAATTCAAAGAAGTCGGAGAATACAAAGTTATTATGGTCTTAGTTGATGATATCGGAGCAGAATGGGTAGAGGATGAATCGATTGACTCAGAGGCAGAAACAACAGAGCCCACAGGCACTTCGAGTGAAGAATCAAGCCCACCAACGATAGGTGTCACTCCAGGGTTTGAAAGCTTGCTAATCATCGGTACAATAGCAGCAATCGCAACATATTATAGAAAACGTCACATGAAATCCTGAAAAAAGTTGGATCTTCCAACTTCTCCTCTTTTTTTCAATTCCTTTTTTTTCTATTTTTATAGTAAGAAATCTTTCTTACGAAACTTGTTTCTTTTGTAAAATCCTCATGTAGAATTCGAATCTCGAATGATAAAAAGCAAAGTAATAAGCATTTTTTAAAAGGAAATTTAATGAGTGAAAGTATTTATAATCGTAAGAAGATGAAACAAATGGAATATCGTAATGTTGGGAAAACAGGACTGAAAATAAGCGAGATCTCTCTAGGCGCTTGGCTTACTTATGGTGGTTCAGTAGAAAAAGATCAAAGCAAGGCATGTATCGTAAAAGCTGTCGAATTAGGGATAAATTTTATTGATATTGCGGATGTTTACGCTCGGGGTAATGCAGAAAGGGTAGTCGGAGAGATATTAAAGGAAGAGAACTATAATAGACAAGATCTCGTTGTCAGTAGCAAAGTGTTCTGGCCAATGAGTGATGGAATCAATGATCGTGGATTAAGTCGAAAACACATCCGAGAATCAATTGAGAACTCATTGGATCGACTCCAAACTGACTATCTAGATATTTACTTCTGTCATCGCTATGATCGGACAGTTCCCCTCGAAGAAACAGTTCGTGTAATGTCTGAACTTGTAGAACAAGGGTATGTCCATTATTGGGGAACATCAGTATGGCCCGCAGTACAACTAGAACGAGTAGTTGGAATAGCTAGGACCTTGGGCCTTCACCCTCCTCTGGTAGAACAACCCCGCTATAACATGCTTGATAGATTCATTGAACGTGACATCATGGAAACATGTCAACGAAATGGTATGGGTATGGTCTGTTGGTCACCCCTTGCACAAGGAATTTTAACTGGAAAATATAATGAGGGAATACCAGAAGGAAGTCGGGGCGCGACAACTAGTTGGCTAAAGCGAGAATTAACCCCCGAGAATATCTCAAAAGTGAAACGACTCCACAAAATCGCTGAATCTCTCGAAATAACACTAGGAGAACTCGCACTTGCTTGGATACTCCGTCGGGAGGAAATCAGTTGTGCAATTACAGGTGCAACTAAACCAGAACATGTTGAATCAAACGTTAGAGCGTCAGCAATTGAACTAACGAATGATACTCTGCAACAGATTGAAGAAATATTAAATAATAAACCAAAAACCCATCCGTTATACAAATCTCCCTGGTAAGCTGTTATAAAAAAAGGAGAAAATGTGAGGAAGCTAGGAAATCGCTTGTTCTATGATTTAGAAGGCAGAAGATAGTACTACTTCAGATAGTCCATGTTTTTTCTCTGTTTCGTATTCGAGAGGTAAATTTGAAGATAAAGGGCCATTGTAATTTAAGTACTCGATTGTCAGCGTTAGTTCTTCTTGAGTAATCAATTGGTGAGACATCGATTTCCTCACAATTCATAGTGAAGAAACCAACTATTAAATAAAGAAGTGATACTCTTGTAATATCATCCTAAAAAGCACAGTTGGCTTGTGATTAAAGAGTTTCTGGGGACGGAGAAAGATTTACTCTTTCTATATCATCAGATTCGTAATCGGAAGCTATTCTAACAAACAAATGACCTTGAAAATTCAAATAATCAATAATAGAATTGAGTTGATCAGAAATAGAGGGATCCTGTGACATAGTAACACAACAATAGTGCTACTTACAAAGTCTATATAAACTCACAAACTTAATCCTCTCTAAGTTAAACCATCAAAAAAACTGACAATGTATAATTTTAAGGATAAGTTTAAAGATATTAATTATTGGGAGGAGAATGCTTAATATCTAGGTTTTTTACGAGGCAATTTTCCGTGAATGAACTTTCTCGTGGTGTTCTGATAGTTTTTGAGGGCATTGATGGATCAGGTAAGACCACCCAAATATTTAAGGTTGCTCAGTTGTTAAAAAATCTTAATTACCAGGTAACTGTGACCCACGAACCTAATCATAACTCGAAATGGGGCCAATTGATCCAAAATAAGGTAAAAAAGCATCGTGATGAAGTCACACCCGAAACAGAATTAGGGTGGTATCTTAAAGATCGGAAATGGGATTTAGAGAATAATATCCTTCCAGCACTGAAAAAGAATCATGTTGTCTTGGTAGATCGGTATTATTTATCGAGTGCCGCGTACCAAGGCGCTCTCAAGACCTTTACCCCTGAATATGTTCTCCAACGCAATTCTTTTGCCCAACAACCTGATCTCTGGATAATTTTAGATGTATCCGTTAAGTTGGGGCAGGCTCGATTACGGACACGGGACAAACAAGACACAAAAGACCAGTTAGAAAAAGCAGAATATCAGGAAGAAGTCAGACAAAATTACCACCAATTAGCTACGATGGATATAGGGGGAAGAATAGAATGGGTGGACGCAAGTGGGGAAGAAAAAGAGCTAACACAAACTCTGACAACGATCATTTTAAAGTTTCTAAGAGATTTTCAAACAACAAACTGATTTTTTATCAATTATTTACGAACTAGCTCTTTAGATGTGCTTAGGTAGTGCTGTAAATACGTGAGGGTTGTTTGTCGAAAAGTCTCAACTTCTTTCTTTCCCTCTGCGGTTTCGTACATGACACTGGCTTGCTGTTGGATCTTAATATCACGAATCAGGGAATTGATGTCACTTATTAACTTCTCATCAGTGACATTCATGTTCCGGATACGGACTAACAAAGCGAGAGCGTCAGTAAATTGAAGGTCATAAACAAGAATGAGGGCACGAATGAACAAACTCTGGATAATTACTCGGTTTGCATTAGGCCCGCTGTGCTCGATTCGTTTTAAGAATTGCATAGAAGTATGAATTTGACCCTCCTCAAGGTATGATTTTGCAAGCATAAAATTTCGGAAATCTGAAAGTTCCATCTGCTGCTGCAGAGCATTCTCTATTCGTTGGAGAGAAATCCGAATTTCAGAATCAAGTACCATTCCTCTTCACTAAGTCCGATTTAGTATGGAAATCTGCATAGATAAAAACATTTGTATCCCGAAAAAAGAAGTCCAAAAAAATAGGGGCAATTCTGCATGTAAAATACATACTAAACAAAGAAGACTAGACGAAAGTTAATTCTACCTAACTCTCTTGATAATGTGATACCCAAATTTTGTTTTTACAGGAATTTGGGTAATCTGGTTCTTTTGAAGAGCAAAGGCTACCTTTTCAAATTCTTTGACCATTTGTCCACGGCCAAATTCACCTAATGATCCTCCTTTCTTCCGACTTGGACAAGTGGAGAATTTCTTAGCAAGATCTTCGAATTTGGATCCAGAATTTAGCTGTTCGATAATATCTTCGGCAAGCGTTTTTTTATCCACCAAGATGTGTTTCGCAGTAATTTTGTTTACCATATGGGTTCTTCACCTTCTAAAAATTCAAAACGATTGACTTTTTTCAAGATTTCGGACAAGGATTAATTATCCATATAATTTGGAAAAGTCATATCCTTGCTCAGTGATCCATGTACGATTCACAAACAGGTGCATTTTGTACCAAGGAGTTAAATCCACAATGTCGTCAACACACACAAGATGATCATGGGTAGTAAACCATCTGTATGCAGCTGAGAAGTTAATAGCATAAGGGGGATGATCGTGATGTTCTGAATTATTGATAATCACCCAGAATTTTATATTATTATGGGATTCGTAATACTGATCCATATAAGTGGAGGAATTTCTTGAAAAGGGAATATCATTCGCACGATTATTGTGATTTCTATCTTCTACTTCGTATCCGAGATAATAGCGCATAGCAAATTGAGACCCTGCATCAGGAACAACCCAAGTACTGAAGTTGTAATCCCCTCCATGATTTTTGATATAAATTGCTGACTCTTGAAACCGAAGATCAAATATTTGGTTAACGTGAGCGAGCCTAGAGGTGTTAATAAGCATGGCTGATAAAGTTAATGCGAGAAGGATGAACACTTGCGGCTTGACTTTTGGTCGTAACCAATATAATCCTATAATCAGTAAAACCAGCCCTAAAAGTGTAGCTACAGGTGCTCCATGTTCTACTACATCAAGAATCCAGGTGAAATCCATGGAAAGGATGGTTCCAATCAAATCATGGAATAGGATTTCATACAACGTTTCAAAGCCATTTCCCTTAATCCAAGAATCAAGGAAGAATTTGTAGGCAAAACCTACTGAAATCACACCGGGAAAGGTTTTGAGAAATTTAAAAGCTAATATGGTGAACGGAACTAAATAAATGATTGCAACAAACAAATGAAAAGTGTTTAACTGACCAGAAATGAAGGGAGAGATAATATAGGTATACCCGATCTCAATGTAGAAAACAGATCCTGCTAATAATCGTTCCACATTATCAACAACAGTAATTCGCCATTGCTCATTGGAATAGATATATTCAATTCCTTTTGCAGCGATAGCTAAATATGGGACTGCCAATGGAATATAATAATAATTAAGCTGAAACTGAGCAGGAAAGAACATAAATGGGACGGTAATTAACCAAGCAAGAAGTGCAGACCCAAGAGCAGGATTCCGTTTACTTGAAAAGAAGAAGGCGACAAGACCCACGACAAAAAAAGGAAGCATAACAATTAATGCATAATCGTTGATGGCACTACCAAGGCTACGGGGCAAATCACCTGATTTAGTCGCATGGGAATATCTCCAACCAATGTAATATGTGAAGAACAGGAAAGTATAAGTTACAGGATCAGGTTTTTCTGGATCACTAGACAACTCACCCGGTGTACGGACAATCCAAGGAAAAGTTCCATTTGCAATATTGATATCAAGATATTGAACCCACCAAACAAAGTAATAGAAGCTAATGATGATAAGAATTATCGCGAAGCTTAGAAAGAAAAGGTGACTCGAGAAGGTAACTATTTCATCTCTTGAACGCATGTGCGTATTAAATTGAAGGCGTTTCGCGATAAAATTCTTTGCTACAGGATAAATGATTATCAAAGGAAGGAGGAGAACAACTCCCATCCAACCAAATTCTGTAATCAAAAGAGCATTACGATCAAAGATATTACCCATAAGAAGAATAGCTACAAACCAATATCCAACCCAGGCGCCGAGAAGAGCGAGGGGAATCAAATCGATTCCATGATAAACTACTTTCAAGAAATTGGATTTGCGATTAAAGAGATCTAGAAGAATTCCTGAAATGAAAAACACCACAGCAAAGGTCAAAATGAGCCCAAAGATCGCAGCAATAACTTCAAGTGATAGTAACGCCAAAGTTTCATTTGAGAGAATATCAGATGAAAAAAAGCCAGAGAAGAATCCGAAGGATAGGAAGTCTTCTTTCCCTAACGCTTGGGCAAGAACTCTAAAGGGTTCCTCAAATTGACTGTAAAAGATTTTTACAATTAAACTCCCAGTAAATCCAGCAATATACCCGCCAACTACAGCAGTAATTACTCCATCGAATTGTAATTGACTTTCCTGTTCGTTGGAAGATCTTAAGAAGACAATATAACATCCGATGGAAGCAACAACAGCTAAAATAATGCTAGAGACGAATAATTGATCAGTAAAGAATGCACCAAAGAAAGAACTGATACCAGCTACTGCAGCAACAAGCCAAGGAAAAGGGATTCCTTGTTCCATATTTTCAAACGTAATTAATTGGTATGACTTCATATTCTTTCGAGAAAAAGCAAATTGTCCAACAATGTCTTGCCAGATGGAACGGAGGTCATCAAGATTAATATGCCGTTCTACATATCGAAAAAACAGGTACACAGCAATGGCTGGATAAGTGAGAACACCTTGCCAGGCCTTTGTCAAAATATTGAAGATATTAAGCAAGAAAGTGAGAAATAGAAGAAAATATCCCTTTTTGAGATTATTCTCAACAAAAATGGCATCTATAGCCCTAATCCCTGCAAGCATCACTAATGCAGCCATAAAGGTAACAAAAGAGTCAATGTATGCTGTTCGTGAATAAAAGGTCAAAAAGTGAGCTAACGCAACAAGGAGACCCGCGATAACCGCAGCACTTTTGTTTTCTAATTGATGACTATAAAGAAAATACACAATCAACGCCAACCCTGCTCCACCAAGGATCACAATTCCCTTGGCTGCAAAGGTTGTCCGTCCAAAGATACTCATTAAAAAAGCACCAGCCCAAAAAGCAAAAGGTGGTTTGTCAAAAAACTTAATATCCCCACCTTCTGCGGGATAATACAAAGGAAGAAAAGGACTAGAGGGGGAAGGACCAAATGCCATCCGACTAGCAATAGCTGTGAACCACCCCTCATCCCACATATCAATGCTATGAATGAAAGCAACCTTAACCCAAAAAGCGAGTAAGCCAATAATGAAAATAAAACGGAACTGGATAATAATTGCCCAAATTTTTTCCAAATAGGGCAGAATTCGAAGAAACAACGAAGAAGGATCTGGTGTATCTGGTTCCTTATCTAATAACGTCATATCTATCTACTCCTCCAAGAAGCATGAGCTATTTAAGATTCTTACTAGTATTGAGGAGGGATTTTTATTCATGAGTATTTTTCCAATATTTACTACAAGATCTTGGTGAAATTGTTGGTGTTTTGGGTTTACCTACTCTTTATTGGGAATCCTAGTCAGGGAGCAAACCGAAAAATCTATACAGGATACACCAAACATTTAATGGCACGGTTAGTTCAGCATTGCGGATTAACTTCTACCAAGGGAGCCAGAATTACCCGAAAACAACCAATTGAACTCGTATACTTAGAGAATTATACATCACAAAAAAGGGCGATGCAACGGGAATACCAGCTCAAACATGAGAGCCCATTTAACCAGAAAAAACATAAACTCATGCTTATTAAAGAATCTGAGTCAGAATACGGTCATATGTTCCAGGAAATAAACAATCTGCTCACAGAGCACTTCAAATTTCTATCAGGTTTGGTAAAAACACTTGAAAACGTTGAGAAAAGACTTAAACAAGAAATAGATCCTCTAAATTAATACATGACATCACTTTTATTTAGTAAGATTCATTAGTACAGTATGTTGTATGAAATTAAGTACCCATTTGACAGAAAAAGGGCAATAAAGATACAGACATGGTTTTTTAAAGGTGAAACGAAAACATGGCAAACGGTGAACTCTTTGTAATCGCTCTATTTATACTCATTCTTGTAATCCTAATAGTCAGATACCTAGAACTTGTACCACGTTTGATCTTATGGTCGATTGCTAGAGATTTTTCAAGTGAAGATCATGTTCTAATATCTCCGAACGACTTTGGATTAACCGCAGAGCTTATAGAGATTCCAGTGGATCAAGACCCATTAACCGCTTGGTTTTTTGCAAATGATGCTGCTTCAAACGAAGCAGGGATTTTAATGGTACCAAATTGGTACTACAAAGAAGATCAAGAATACAGTTTGAAAACTGCTGGTTTATTACAACAAGCTGGCTATAATGTATTGCTTCCAGTCTACCATTGGCGCGTTAATGACAATCAGGAATTAACATTCAATAGAAGAAGTATTTGCCCAAATAACTGTCAGAAATTACTAAGAAAAGCCTTAGAGCATTTCTGTAAACGATCAGAGATTAATAGGAGGAATATTGGGTTCTGGAGTAATGGTGCAGGCACAACTTTGGCTTGCGAGCTTATCAAGGACCTTCCTATCAAAGCTGTCGTGTTAGAGGATGGACCAGTAAGCCTTTGGAATATTTTGCGCGAAAAAAGGGGATTTCCACTTAAAACACTTTTATTTCTTTTAGTATTTCCATTTCTTTGGCGAACAAGGTGGCAAGAGAAAAATGCAGTCAAAAACCTCAGAGCATGTCCAAGTTTTCTCATAGCAAACATATTGGATGATGCAGATAAAAAACTCTGGCAAACATTTTCTAAACTCCATAAACCTCGTCAATTATGGTTTGAACACGCACTCCACTCAAAAGCTATCAGGGACACATGGTTTCAAGAATACTTCTTACAAATACGATTTTTTTACGATAGATGGTTAAAAAATACCCCACAGTCGGAACAACTAGATCTTCACTTTGATTTTTCAGTAAAACGCCGGAAGAAAGGATTTTATCCAGTAGAGGTCCAAATTTCAGTCATTCCTCCTCAATTGGAAAGAATCCCTCTTCAGATCATACTCTCTGATAACGTTCGCTATACAGAACGTCGGATTTGGTTCGGACCAGGGGCCTCAGCAATGATAACTTGGCCGTTAAAATACAAACCAAATAAAATTTCGGTATTAAAATATCTGAATGTAGAACCTGGTGAATCTATTACCCGACCGTGGATGAAACGTGATGCAGAGAAAGCACTTTATACAACGATTGAGAAAATGGCCTCTTATCCTCCCAAAAAACTCGCGGAACTAATGGATCGCTATTTTATTCAGAAAAGCATCTTATTAAATGAGCAATTACTACAAGAGGAGGCCCAAAAGACCTTGAGAACAGGTGTAAAATCAAAATATTGGAAATCATTCTTAAAGAGAGACCCAGAAACACGACATATCCTCGGAGACGATTTAGAAGAACCACTAATGGCAACAACAGACAATTTTTTCTTGTCAAGCTAAGGTTTTCACTTAAGGTATCAATATTTCCAATACCGTTTGAAAAAGTATAAGAATAATTTTTCGAGAAATGAATGAAGGTGCGGGAATCTTTGTTGATTACACGATGATACCAGAAAACCTATCTAAGAAGAGAATTTTCCTGATAATATGGGGGTTAGGAATTATTCTCTCTGGTACATTTCTCGGTACGAATTATTCCATAGACTGGACTGGATACGTAGATCCTTGGTTAAAATCAGAAAAAACTCCTCACGAGCGAAGAGTATAAGGTGCAAATACCTGCATCCAATCTCGAATACGCGTTATGGATTGTTGTATTCGACAATGTTTCCATGGAGTCACAGGCCGACATAAAAACCACATATGTTACTGGTTCTATTCAAGTTCTCTTTAATGAAGAATTAGAAGCAGTTCACAATGGATCAGGGGTCGCGAGGGATATTGGTGATGAAGTTCCTCTTTATGCTCCAGCAGCCTTTAGTTTATCTCTTTATTTCAAAAATCCAAGCGATCCTCTCAACATTAGAATAATTGTACTTGATGCTTCAGCGTCTGTTCAACCAATCTGGTGGGTCAGAATTTTTCGGAACGACAGGCCGCTAACTCCTTTCATCTATGGATTTGTACTTGGAGGTGTATTTATCAGTATTGTATGCGCTGTGATATATGGGTTCTTATTTGTCGGAAAGAATCAGAAAAAGAAACTGAGCTCAAATGGTGAAGACCAAACGAATTGATCATTTTGCAAGGAGAATAAATCCAGATTTACTGCTTACGTACTACTCGAGTATTAAAAACTCACAATTTTGAGTATATAACTGATCGCCACCATCCTATATTGAGATGGTACCATGTTATCCAACTTTGTGCAGGATCCCGAATCGCTTCTATATGAAAATCTATTCTTCTTCTTGACGTGCGGAACATACGACAGAGTCATAACTGCTGACTTTATGAACTACCACTATGAGGAATTCTTCATCGTTAGCGAACAATGGAAAGAGCGAATTCATTACCTCGAAGGGATAATTCCTATCCAAACACAACGTTTTATTAGAGAGGAACTAGGTAGGAAATCTTTCATTACAGCTGAATTCCAGTTATTTTTTGTCGTATACACTGTTGAAGGAAGACTGCTTGGATTAGGAATCAGGATAATCACTCCTGATGCAGAGAGGGCAACAGCACTAGCGTTGACTCCAGAAGACAGATTACGGAAAACAATGTTTCTCCTTTCTCGAGGACTCTTACAATCCTTTCATCATCGAATTATGCAAATTGAATGCCCGATTCCCATATAGGGGTATTCCTATTTGAGATACATCTCTCCATCTCTTGTGAAAGAGTATTTATTCTGCCCTAGATCCTTTTCCTATCGAAAATTGCATCATCTAAGTCTAATCACCTCAATTAATAGCAATGTTTTTACCCAAGACAGAATAGATGCCTTTACTTCAGGATTTTTTTTCACCTTAAGCAAATGGAATGAAGAAACCAGTCCAAAGACCCGATATGAATTAGAATACCTATTAAGTTCAAAGTTCTTCACTCATTTAGAAAATCTTACAATGACTGAAGATTATGACTTTCGAGAATTAGATGAAAAGGTTTTTACTCTATTATCGTGGCTGATTGTCCATTTATGGGAAAAAAATACCCCTATCGATGAACAACTCCCCTATTATTTACCACTCATGGTGAATGAATTCATTCAAGCACCTGGGATACACTTACAAGGCCGACCATCCGCAGTTTTCCGACATCCAAATGATAAAGCACTGATACTTATCCAAACGTTTCATCAGAAGTTCCCAAACATAAAAAATGGGGAATCACTCCAAGCTTCTTTATACGCCAGAATACTCCAAACGATGGAAATAAATCCCCAAGATTATCTGTTTGTGAACTATCATAGAATGGATCTCAAATTTCAGCGATTCAAACAGAGTGATCTTGACAGCTTGGATAGTTTTCTAAATGATTTTCGAATAGCAATGCGAGAAGGAAATTTTGATCCTCCAGAGAATCCACCCTGTATAATCTGTGAATTTAAGTGGATCTGTAAAGACTAGAATTCGTTTCTCTTACGTAACATAATTTTATGAGATAAATCTTGCATTAAATCCCTTTTTTTTATTAAGATTGGAGAGAAGAAATCTTTTACTTTGATATTTTAATTGGAGAATGGTTCCTATGCATAATGTAAATAATGTGGAAATATCAGAATTAAAATTATTCTATGAAGTGAATCCAAACATCCCCTTTAATAGGAAAAAAAATACTTTTGTATCCTATTTAAAAGATTTAAGAGAATACGATAAGAAATCAAGACCATCGGATGTTGCAACATTATCTCTGAATTTCCTTGCTGTTTTTACGTTTGGAGTGTTTTCAGTCCTATTTTTTGGAGAAGCCATCTCTCAGATCATGAGGGTTTTCCAAAACACTTTCCTTATTTCTGATGATAATTATTTATTGACCCTTGGGATACCGAGATTATTCGTTTCACCAGTTTCAATCTTTGCCTACCTCCTAGCGGGGAGTATTATGTTACTGGCAGACATCTTTGTAATTCTTAGTTTAATTTTAGGCGCTCACAAAAATTGGACGAATTATCACAGACAATTGTTGATTTTAGCAGAAAGCCTTCAGGAAAAGGATCTTCTTGAGGACTTCTTTGTCTATCAAAAGGAAAATGAGTCATTTCAAATGATAAAGATGTCCATTGAATGGGAAATGGAATGGGTGTACCCGTTTCTGTTCCAAAATTTTCCCCCATACTTTCAGGAAGTGGGGGAGATCAGTCTTTACATATTTACCTTGATAAGCTTTATATTACCAATTTCTGTTGCTATTACCACTTTTAATGTTCCCATTCTCATACTCCTACTACTATTAACGTCTTCTATATTCATTCTAGGTTCATCGCGTACACGGAAAGTAATCCAACTCTATAGACAGTTTAAAACCCTCCAAAACCAGTTAATTCAGAGACAAGAAGAGAAACTAGTTGATTTAGTTTGTGATGAGACTATTGACCGATTAATAGTTCATGTTAACCGTGAGAATCTTAATCGGTTAGTTAATGAAAAAAGTATTCCCACAACTTTTCCCCTGCTCCCTCTTTCCATGATCTTACCAATCTTTAGTGCAATTATAGGATATGTTATTCTCGCTTTAGAAAATGCTCCGAAGTGATTACCCTGAGTAATAACGAGTGGACTTCTAGAAAGGAGCTGCAAAAATATGAAACTCATCCTCCTAAGTAGATGAAAAGGCCTCTTCTTCCAGTTTCTTGAAATCCTAGTAAAGAATAGAGGTGATGAGCAGCTTCATTGCTTAAAACCACATTCAAGTTTATTTTTTGAATTGAATCATCCGCTCTAAGGAAATTCTTGAGACCACGATTAAATAAGGCTTTTCCTAATCCTCTACCTTGGTAGGCTTGAGAAATTCCAATATCTGCAATATAACCATAATTTTCTGTAATTTTTATTCCAATACAGACTCCAATGGGGTCATTTTTGTGTTTTAAAACAGTTGCAAACTTGTTTTCGAACTTACATCCGATATTATTTTCTATTCCTTTTAAGAACTCATAACAAGAGTCAAAACTAGAGAATTGTGAAAAAAGTTCACTTTCTAAAATTCCCTTATTATGTTCAAATATTAAATCAGCAATAGCTGATTGGACGACAAGGAATGATTCGTTATTATAACAAGGGTGTGGTATTAGAACCACAATTGGAAGAATGGATTACAAGTGTAAATAATTCTAGCTCTCAGATAAAGAGTATTAATACGATTTATGGCACAAGTGATGATTCTAATCTGACATCAATTCCCACAATTTTACAAACAACCCCGAGTATCACTTTACTAATGACTGTAGTCCTTCTTTGTTTAATCATCTTTTTAAGTAGGAAACAAAGATGATTGGACGCTGATGATAGGTATAGATTATTGATCAAGAATTACAACAGTCCCTGCAGCATGATCTCCAATACGTCGTCCATTCTCATCTAAGAACGCAATAAAGTAACAGCAACATCCATCAATACATCCTGGACAACAGTTGCGGATGAAAGATTGTTCACATGAGGCAGGTATGCCAGTCCGAAAATCAACAACTCTTAATCCCATGAAACCCTTACCAACAGATTGTCCTTCTCTTATTGAATCTTTGAACCATGTATATATAAAGCCAAAACATGGAATAAAAGACGCAATTGCATCATCAATCAATAATGCAACACATCGGTCTGTTATTGGCGCATTTCTTCCTACTCGGGTTAATCGCTGAGTTACTGGAGATATAGGTGTATCTTGAAATACATGTTGATAACCTTCTTTTATACTAGAGATTTCTTCTTCATACTGTCTCGAAAATTCAGCTTTAGGCGTAAATACATGTTGGTAGGTATCCCTTATACTTTGTACTTTCTTTCCGCATTTTTTACAATATACACTATTTTTATCAATTTCAGTTCCACAATATTCACAGTAGGGCATAATAATAGAACCTTATTCAATCTATTTTTTGACATACCCATAAGAAGAATTTAAGACAATATGAGGACGATAGTATATATAAAACATCAGTTTGAAGAACCTTATCCCGCGAAATCCCTCTAATTAATCGTGGCTTGATCTGTGGAGGACAAATGTAAAATCGGAACTTCCCACTATATTTTGGAATATTCTAAATTTTAAATGATGTTTTCGTTCCGTTTTTCGGATAAAAAACTCAATTGGAACAAATTGTTCTACTAGATCCCCACCATATTGATTCAAAGAATATTCCATTTCGGAATTCTTCCTAGCTGAAATTAAATGATTTGTTAGCAGTATTGGTATCTTTGTTTCACGAGCAACGGATTGTAAGTCAAGGAGATGCGAAAAAATCTTCTTTTTCCAAAACCTTGGTTCTTTCTGAAAATATTCTAGAGCAGTCAAAGGAGAACCAAAAAGAGTGTCTAAAATGATTAAATCAAAAACCTGCTCTTTATTTTCAAGTAAATTTCGGAAAAAAATGATTTGTTCAAGTAGATTGTTTGGTTGGAAGATAGCAATTTGGTCGAGCTGATTCGAGCGTGTGAGTAACCTTTTCAAATTTATCAGTCGAAAATTGCCATAAAAATCACAATATAGTACTTTGGCATTGGATTCCTGTTCTAATAAATGAAAAATGGCATCCAAACAAAACCGAGTTTTTCCTACCCCTGAGTCACTCAGAACTATGTGAAGATGGCAAGGAAGGAGCCCTCCTATTATTTCGTCAATTAAAGGGATGTCGAGAGGTATGGCACTTTTTTTGTTCCATCTTGAAATTACTTCTTGGAAGGGAGTCAAGGGGATTAACGTCATTTCTTCAACTCTATATGTATTAAATTTATCTCTGTTTGTGGAAGTCTCAATTCATCCATGATCAAAATTATATTGACCCTCTTCATGAACTCCTGAAATCGAATGTGAAAATCTTGAGGAAAAGGACAATATCGTGGGAGATTAATTATAATAGTTGAAAAGCCATGTTGAGGGATAGTGAGTAACGTATTTGATTTCAACAGACTGTCTAGAGCCTCAAGAGAGGAGACTTCCAGAAAATAGAATTGTTTAGATAAATGAGAATGATCTCGTAAGGTTTTCATGATATGTAAGACAGGGATCGCTCTATATTCTAACCAAATTACTTTGGTTTTCAGTAGCTTAATATGTTCAGTTAGAAGCTGCTCAACTATATCTTGATATTTTCCGACGAAGACGATTGGTTTTGCTCTGAGTGGATTTTGATTAGTAATCACATTATTCACAATTTAGTTTGTTTTTGAGGGTCAAGGATATTCTCATCCCGATCAGATATGTGTTCCTGGTAAACTAAGTAGTAGGGTACACCAAATAAGCTGATTAATAAAATCGGAAACATTATTATTCCAGGAATGGGATGCGCCCCCAAACTTAAATTTACAAATGGGGGAGTGGAAAGTGGTTGAAGCCCACCAACAACCGTAATAGAAAGTACAATTTGTGTTAATCCTGTTAAACCCTCATAATCAGGAGAGATTATCATTGTTAAAAATAAATCCTGATCTACAGGGGAAAATGTCCTAGTTAAGTTAAAGTTGATTAGAAAGTTACTTTCACTAGGATAAAAGGTCTGATCATCTATTGTCAAAGAATTAATCTTGGTCCCGTGTAAGGATACTGACACTGTGCAATCCAATTGCGCATCAGCTGGAATTTGAACGTATAGAACAGGTGAAGTAAAGAGATTTTTCCTTAAAAAAGAGTATTTCACAGGTTGAATTTGGTACTGATGATTTGCTTGATATAAAGGAAGAAGTTGCCTTTCCCGTGGCTTTGCTCGATTAAAAGCTATCAATTGAGCCCCCTGAATCGAAAAATCAACAGATGGTTCTCCTAGTGTAACTCCAAAATCTAATAGAATCGAAATTTCTAATTGAATCTGAGTCTGCTCAGTGTAATTCAATCTCATAACTAGTGTTTGAGGAACCTCAAACTGATAGGAAATAGCCTGAACTAATCCTACCTCTTCAAAAGCGCTAAAAGTGGCCTGGATGGATGTGTCATTTGCTGTGACTTTAAGAAAGACATTGTTAAGGTGATCACCATAATTTTGGACAGTCATATTCAGTATTATCTGATCCCAAACCTGGGATAAAATAATCGTTCTTTGGAATGTGGTTTCGACCTCCGTAAGAACTTGAGAAATCCTCAAATCATGTATTTCGGAGAATCTATCCAAAGATGGATAAGTTACAGTAGTTTCTATCACTAAAACGCCATAAAAAGACGATAAACTTAACACGAGTAACAGTCCTACAAATAGGCCTGACCTACCCAAGACTAATCACCTCTGAAATGACTTGGAAATGATTATGGATTAAATCGGCCATATTCAAGGTTAAAAAAAACAGTCCAAATCGTGAGAACATCGCATTCTTCTTAAGATCATTAAAAGGAATTCTAGCCAATCTCAAAGTTCTAGTATTAGTACGTTCTCTCCAGGAATAATGTTTAACGGGATGGGGTAAATAAATAGGTTTTTTGCCTAATGGAATCCCCTCAGGGTTAAATGCATCTAAGAAAAGATGAGAAAACCATCCTAGAACTAATAAAAAAACAGTTACCAATAATATCGGTTCTGAAAGCATTTCAAAAATATAATAAAAAGGAAGAAAATAACCTAAAGTCCATGGGGAATGAGTTAACGGATGTCGAGCACGATGCTTTAGCTGTACTCCTTCATACTTCAGATTCGCAGCTGTATAACTATCTAGGAGGTTAGGGATAAGGCTCACTCCACTTAAAGGAAAAGATAAACTCAAAAAAAGCCATCTTAGAAGTGGATCTTTGATGAAAAGTAAGGTATAAAGATTAAGTAATCCTACTGCAAATAGATAATGAGTACTATTTTTCATTATCCTCGCCTCTTTCGATTGAAAACGGTTCCTAATCCAATTAATCCTGCAAAAATAACCCCAACCAAACCAAGTTCACCAGAATCCTCGATGCTTCCTTTTTCAGCGGACTTTGAAATGGATGATAAATCAGAAGTGAGACCCTCAGGATTCCTTATTACCGCTGATGAGGCATAAAGTGTTACTTCAATAGAGGGAAGAAACAAGGTGTTTTCTTGACCAATATCATCAACCGCGACCACTTGAAGATTGTGTATTCCTTCATCTAACCAGATTTCAAAGACAAAGTGAGTAGCATTTTGAGATATAGGGATTCTTTCAGTTCCATCAACAAACAATGAGACCGCCTCAACCTCATAATCGTCAGTAACAGCTACCTCAACACGCCATAATTCACCTTCAAGGTGATGGTCCATAAGAACCACTGACTCATTTCCAAAGAAAGGAGGAGTGTCAGTAGCGTTGAAGAGACTGGTAAGAGACCGTTTTACACCATAACTATCTGTAACCGTGATAAAAAAATTCCATACGCCTGGTGGAAGATTAGGAGAAATAAACTCCCATTCTTGATAGCTTTTCGTTAAATCCTCATAGAATGAAGTTTCATTCACTTTGATCTGAAAAGTTTCGTTTCTAATGATTAATGTAACTGAGGATGTATCTATTGAAGCATTTTGTCTTACTAATTGAAGTTGTAAAGTGAAATTAGTCCGTGAAGGAGCATACTCAACAGTTATTGCTGGAGCATACCAATGAATATCATATTCTTGTTGGTGGGCAGGAGTCGTAACACTCCAAGGGTACCAAGCAGAAAATAATACCGTTGTGTTATGTGGGTTGAAAGGTAAGCTGCCTTCCCAACGATTACCATAATATTCTGTCAGATCATAAGTACTTCCGTTGTATAAAACTTGAACAGTTTGCAAAGACAAGGATCCTGAATCAATATGAGCACGAACCTCGAATGAAGAGGAGTCATGCAAAATAGAGATGGATTCAAAGATAGGAGGGGGAGGATTCCATTCAATTTCTAAGTGAAGAAAGTCGTACTCCTCTAAAGTAGTATTAGCGTACAGTGTGACCAACCATAATCCAGGTGTTTCAAGTTGTATAACTATACGATAATCTTGAGAGAGAGAACTCCATTCCAAGCGCCCTTCAAAGCTACCATTGAGATTAATCCCCACATCATCAAAATTCGGATGATTCAGAACCTGAGTATGAATTAAGTAGTTGCCAGCACCATCAAGAGCCTCCCAACTAGGATCTATTAGTAATTCGATCGTTTGAACAATAGAAAAGGAGACAAACTCAATATGGACATTCCCAGCATCATCAAATGCATAGGCCTCAATATTGTAGTGCCCTACCAACAGATTAAGCCAAATAGGTTCGGAGTACGTTTGATTATGGGTAAAGACTGTAGAAATGAAATATAACACAGTACTCCCATTTGATCCCAACTCGATTTCTATTTCGCCAGTATAACTTTGATTATAAGGGGAAAAGATTTCTAATGCGGGGGGGATAGTGTCAACATTAAACAATGCTACACGTGTGACATTATTACCAACATCATCCTTCGTTATAATCGTTAATGCATGGTCTCCCTCATTCAAGTCAGTGAGTAAGAAACCTGAACTAGCACCCTCTAATTCTAAACCATCTAGAAAAACCATTACTTCTTCATCAGAGAGATAGGATAATAGAATTTCATCTGTGGTATAGGTCTTATTTTCAGGACTGACCAAAACAAGCGCTGGGGCGGTTGTATCCACACTGAAATTTGAAAAGGCATACGTAATGACTCCATACGCATTCTGAGCATAGATGTGACAAGTATAATTTCCCTCGGTCAACTCTCGGTAAGTAGGAACCGACCAAGAAATGTTATTAGAATCAATAGGGGCAATATGATACCAGTAACTCTCCGCGTCCCCATCAATCGTGACCTCGACAATAGCTCCATAGGTTTGGTTTTGAGGACTTAAAACCTGAATTTCAGCAGGATTCGACTTTATAAAGATAAACGACTCATCACTGAACCCTGGATTATAAAAATCGGTTTCACTTTGGGGAGTTTTCACCATAAGGCTATAATAGCCTGGGTCATCGAAAATATCTGAAAAATAGTAGTTTCCAGCACCATTGGTTGAGTCAACCTGTACCTCAGTTCCATTCACTTCTAAAGTGACATCCATCATCTGTATTGGGCCAGAAACTTCCCCGATTACGGTGCCATCTAGATTCACAGTTACGTTCATTCGGGCTTCTAATGGTGCTGAGAGTGTCACAAAAACATCTTCAAAGACAGTAATAGAGTGATGATATTCTTGATAATAAGAATATGTATCGTTACTAACGATGAGGATTGCTCTCAACCCACGATTAGCAAAAGTATATTCATACTGATGTGTTCCTGCTTCTCGCCAATCTAGCCAAAGAGTGCCTCCTACCCAAATTTGGTATTGTTCTGAAGAGGTGACCGTAAAAGGATAAAGGTCGTTAACATTACCAATCTCATCACCCTCTACAAGCATATCAGGAATTGCGTACATAGATGAAAAATCATATTTGGTACTATTGGGTCCAATAGCCCGAATAGAGAATTCACCTTTATAATAGGGCGTAGACCAGTTATAATAACCATGACCTGTTGAATTAAGAAGAACAGAGTCGATCTCTTCCCATAACCAATCACCATCTTTTTGCCATTCTAGGAATATTTCATCAGATAAACCACCCTCCAAAGAGATAATTGTCCAATGCTCCGCGACTACCTCAGTTTCAATCAAAATAGACAAAGATGGTCGCACGGTGAAACTTACAAATGGACCGTTGATCACAGGATGATAGAACTCTAGTAGATTACCTGAATAGGTAATTTCAACGAAATGTACTCCAATCTGAGTAGAATCTTCTATATAATTATCAAAATAGAATATTCCCTGGTCGTTTGTGATACTGATTCCTAAAAAGACCCCAATGGTGGTATCTGTTAGTTCCACTTCTTCATAGGCTAAAGATTGACCAATTTCATCAACTAATTGGCCCCAAAAGCGCAAAGTGTGACCTTTAATGACATTCCCATTCGAAGTGTTTGACCCATAGTTTGAAAAAAGGGGATTTGAAAAAATCGATAAAACAAATGATTCTACATGTTCATCATAATTACCAGAGCCAAAGAAATGGACTTGATATTCCATATCACCACGTGGATGAGTCATCTTGATGAAATAATGAAATTCAAGCCCAGGTTCGCACGATTGTGTTTCGATAACTGAATTATTGCTAGTAAATTCCAATGCAACGAATCCTTCGTTAATTGGATTGTCTCCTGAAAGAACTGTTACTTCAATGACTGTAATAGTATTCCTATCTACTCCTCCACTTTCATAAGTCAAATCAAATTCCGTCAGGCCTTTAATGACAACAGGAAATGTCTCAGAAATATCAACAATGAATGAACCCGTATTATGGGTCTGTAAGCTGAAGACATGACTTCCAACAGTCGAATTATCAGGGATAATATATTCAAGTACTACAAATCCATCTTGGTTTGTCGTTTTATTAATGATTGAACAGTTGTCATCGGTTACATCAATAAGTTCGACTTCGACAAATCCAATAGGATGAGTCCAAACATCCTCTTCAGTTATGTAAATGTCAAAGCGGATAGTCTCATTATGTCGATATTCAGTGGCATTCTCAGAATGATCGATTCTTGCACGATCAATAATTGATACATCTTCAGTTGAATTAGCGTATTGCAACTCCGTACTTGGATCATAAAGAACAGTGATGATAGAAAGAATGCCTATTGGAACCGAACTATTAGGTGAAAAATGCGCTACCACATTACGAGAATCAAGAATTTGATCGTGGATGATTTCTTCCTGTTCATTCAGGATGTAATAAGTTTTTAACTCCAATCCAGTCGGATTATCCCCCAAAACTGTTATATTCAGTTCTAGAGTAGTTTCTTCTCGCTGAAGGGTACTCTGGTCTAAATTTTGGACTAACCAATAACCAGTACTCAAAACAGTGACATTCTGAGAAGGAGATACGCAAGGTTTTGTTTGAGAGAGAGAACTCCCAGTATATTCAGCAATAAATGCATTGATCCCAACAGCTGAAAAGATGGGAATTTGATAATTAAAAGAAAAAGAATATACTGCAGAAATGTGGAGAGGGAGGGGGCCATGAGTATGAATTGTTGGAGAACCACTGAGGTTGGTATTCTTAATATAAATATACCCTTCACGAAAATGAGGTTGAGTAGACCCGATGATTTCGAGTTCTACTGTGAATTGAATAGAAGAGTTCTTGTACACAACAGTAGAATTACTAGAGAGAGAAATAGTAGTCGTTTTAGAACTTCCAGGATTGAAATCATCGAAATTGACTGAACAAATCCCTGAGGAAGGAGAATAATCCATAAAGCCTTGGAAAGCAGCTTCAAAAACATGTACACCCTCTGAAAAATCTTCTACAGTCCAATTAATTACTACTTTTCCACCTAGGATCGTAGCATCAATATATTCAATAGTACCATTAATGTGAGTGATTCGAAGAGGACCTGTGGGGACAGGATCAAAACCTGCATAGACCCATACAGTGAATTGAATTGTCCCATCGGGTCCTACAGCTCCGATATCAGGTAAAATAGTCGTGGATGTGGCTACTGGTGTACCAATTGTGGGAGAAATGGCAGTTAGCATTATGACAAGAGACATACTAATGAAAAACCATCCACCCATCACTTTTTCACAAAGAAAACTTGGAACTCGAGACATGTTGGTTGTCCTCTAGTAAGTAAATAACCTCACTCCTGATGGCGGACGACCCTTAAATACTTGAAAAAGAGTTGTCGTTTCTGAATATAAAAGGGAGGGATGGAATCTATCATAGATTATTTGTTCAATTATCTAAAAACTAAATAAAGTGAAAAATCATGGCAAAAGTAGAATTGAAAGAAGAAGAGCTAATTCCTGAACCAATTGAGATCGAGAAACCAAAGAAAAGCACGAAAAAAACAACAGATTCGGAAAAATCCTTCTTAGAAACAATTTCTGGAATAGGACCAACTACACGAAAGCGCCTTGAGGAGGCTGGTTTTGGTTCCAAAGAATCAATCGCCTTAGCCACAAAGTCTCAACTGACTGATATTTCAGGAATTGCCGAGAAAACAGCCGCACTCTTAATACGAGAAGCAAGAGCTAGATTTGATCTCGGGTTGAAAAAAGGAACCGATTATGAAGCAGCAGCAGAAACACGAATAAAGCTAACCACAGGATCCAAGGCTTTTAATGAATTACTCGGTGGAGGATTTGAATCAGGAAGCATCACTGAGCTAGCAGGGGAAAATGGATGCGGTAAGACACAAATTGCACATCAGGCAGCGGTAAATTGCGTCAAATACATGGATCAGGATGTAATA
Organism: Candidatus Hodarchaeota archaeon; assembly: GCA_016840285.1. Next base: position 40,639 of record JAEOSR010000069.1, read on the forward strand.
TGGATCGATAGTGAGGGAACCTTCAGATTTAATAGGATAGTTCAAATAGCAAAGGCATTAGAAATAGACCCAGAAGCTGTTCTTTCACGAATTACTGTTGGAAGAGCCTACAATAGTGAACATCAAATGGCCTTGACCGAAGAAGCATTAACGATGGTGCCCAATGTCGGATTGATTATTGTTGATTCTTTGATGGCTCACTTCCGAAGTGAATTTGCTGGACGTGGAACACTTGCAGAGAGGCAGCAGCTTATTGGAAAACACCTGTCATTTATTGCTAAACAGACGGAAATACTTAACTGTGTTGGTATTGTTACAAACCAAGTTTCAGCAAAACCTGATGCTATGTTCTTTGGTGACCCTAATAAACCTATTGGAGGTAACGTGGTCGGCCACACAGTGACCACAAGATTGATGATAAGAAAGGGAAAAGCTACCAAACGAACTGCAACTTTAACAAAGAATCCAGAACTTCCAGACGGAAAAATAGAGTTTGCAATTACCGGAGAAGGAGTTCGAGACCACTCAAAGTAAACTGCGAAGAGAAGCAAGTTCAATGATTGACACCAATCTACCACCTGCGTTACAACTCTTTCCTCACCAAGAACTCCGTAACTATCAGACCAAATTTCTCCGATTTGTTGAAAAGAACCCCAAAGCAATGATTCACGCGCCAGTGGGCTTTGGAAAAACAATAATGGCCCTGATACATACCCTTCCCTTGGTGAGGTCAAAAAACTACCAGTTGTTTATTTTTGTACGCACGAAAACCCAAGTCTTCAGAGTTTTTTTGGAGGAGATCTATAAAATCGCTAATAGTCGTAAATATGGGTATCTAACAGCCCTTCCTTTGATTTTAAAAGCAGATCTCTGTATTAAAAAGGATGAAATCCCTCAATTTTATCCCGAGATCTGCCAACAAATCAGGTGTCCATTCCTGGAACAAACAAAATCGGTACCCGAAGAAGATTTTCCTGCAATTGTAGAACAAATACCAATTACTGCGCATGATGGCTCCATAACCATCGAAACCTTCAAGGAAGCTTTCAGAGAGTTTGGCTGCCCTTATCATATCATAAAACGGTGTATTCCATACGCTAATATCATTGTCACCACACATACCTATCTACGGAGTAAGAACCTCCAAGAGATGTTCTCACAGCTTATCTCTCGTAGTTCTTTCTCCCAACAGATAGCCATCATCGATGAAGGTCATAACTTCACAGCGGATATAGAAGCAGAAATCACTCTGCATGATCTAAATAAAGCTCAAGCAATAATCCCTTTGAAAGTGATTGATGGGCTTCAAGAATTGATTTTTTCTCATAGTGGGAGAGTGGAGAGACCACGAAACTTGTCTGCTGCATCATTAGATGCATTTCTCGATCATGAATATAAATTAACACTCGTCGAAAAAACAACTCTACTAAAGGTTAAAGATTTTCTTTCCTCACGAGGTGATATTTGGGTATCTGAAGAGAATAAGTTAATTCAGCTAAATCCTTACCCGCACCAGGTATTTAATTTCATTAACAATTATTTTAATTCCATCATCCTCATGAGTGGCACTTTTACACCCCTTGCATTATATAAGTCCCTTTATGATGTAGATTATGCCACCTTACGTATTCCATCAGATTTTCAATTTAGCTTGAACGGTCTTCTTTATCATAAAACTTTCACTTCAAAGTATTCTGACCGCACTGCGAAGACATATGAAGCCATGGCTACGGTTATAGAACGACTACACTCAAGTAATCCATTCCATACCATCGTCTTTGCGACATCTCATGAATTTAAACAGAAACTATTAGCTCATGTCTCACTCCCTCACGTATATATTGAAAATCCAGGAATTGCTCCTTTTTTCTTGGACGAATTAAGCCAGAAAAAACATGAATGCATTTTTGGCGTGGTAGGAGGTAAGTTATCTGAAGGGATTGAAATCCTGGATTCTGAAACTAAACGTAGCCTCTTATCATTGATTATTATCGCAGGTCTTCCCTTTCCTCGCCCTGATGCCACTGATAAGTTACTAAGAACTCTTTACACACAAAAATGGGGGTGGCGAATGGCTAAACTGCTCTCCCAGTTACCAGTGACACGGGGGATATCTCAGGCTATTGGAAGAGGGATTAGATCAGAATCAGATTTTGCTGCAAGTTTAATTTTAGACTATCGAGCAATCAGAATGAGAGCAATGTTACCCCCCACCCGTGTGTATCGCACCACACAGACATTGTATAACGTATATGACATCTTTTTTGCTAAAATGAAACGATTGTTTGATTTACCATGAAATTTATCATGAACGCAAAAATTTCGATCCCAAGAGATAGGAAGATCAGTTGATCAACGATAGTATCAATTTAATTGTAGACGTCGGACGACAATCACAAGAGTGATAACAAAGAACAGAACGCATCCTACCCCTAGAAGATGAAAAATCATAAGGTTTGGAAGTGTATGGGGCGGATTGAAACGGATAGGAGGGGGAATGAACTTGTTCCACTCATTAGCTATGGTTATTGACCACATACCCTGATGGCTAGAAGCCACTTGCCAGGATCCTTCACTACAGGTGGCAGTGACTTGAATGATATATCGAGTCCCATCTGGTACGGTGGTAGTATCCCAGATATATGATGTAGTGGTAAGGTTTGATGCTAAAATGATCCAAGAAAGTCCATCACCCGAATAGGAGACTGTATAAGTTACGTCATGGTTGAAGACATCTTGTGCAGGGGCCCATTGAATATTGAATTTGCCAAAGATGACCTCTCCTCCTACAGGTGAGAGTATGGTATATTGTTGAAAGTGGTGTAGGTTGTCAATGGCAATATCAGAAGAGAAAACACACCAAGCTCCCTCACTACAATTGCCAGTAATACGTAGAAGATACTGGGAACCATCAGCCACAGTGGTTGTATCCCAAATATAAAAGGAAGTTGTTAACCCTGTTTCTAATAAAATCCATTTCACTCCCCCATCAATCGAATAATGGACGGAGTATGTGACATCGTGTTCGAGTATATCAGCTGTTAACCATTGGATGGTAACAACGCCTGTAAGGGTCTCTCCAACCCTCGGATTGACAAGCCAACCAAAGATTAGATGGTTTTGTTTGACGTATGGAGATCTGTCTGAATTTTTTCCCATTCCCTCAATCGAGTATTCTTGATCCACAATGTCATTCTCATCAATATCGGGGCTGATCCACTCATCCCAAAAGTTATGGTTGAAGAAATTGGACAGCCCGTTATCATATGCTTGGGAACTACCCCCAATATTATTCCCATACAGATTGTTGTAATGGATCATGTTGTTCTCACCTGAAGGTATGCATATTCCGTAATAACTGTTGTTAATAATAGTATTACCAGACAAGGTGTTATTTACGGATGAATCTTCCAGCTGAATCCCTGTTTCACTGTTATTGGTAATTGTGTTGCAGAAAAGTTTGCACTCACCAGAGTTCTCTAGTAGAATCCCGCTTTCATTATTAGTAGTGATCGTGTTGGTCATGAGAACACAATAATTTGATACTGTCAATTTTACCCCATGCTCCCCATTGTTCAAGATCGTATTATTTACTAGGACGCAATTATCTGAGGATTCTATATACGGATAATACCACCACCAACCATAGTCACCAATGAGAATCCCAGTTTCCCCATTACTTGCGATCCAATTCTCTCTTAAACTATTATTGTGAGAATTTCTGAGAGAAATTCCCTTCTCACTATTGTGGCTGACAGTGTTGTTGACCAAGGTGCTATTTCCAGAGTCCCAAAGCCTAATCCCAGTCCCTCCGTTGTTGGAGACCGTATTGCTGTTTAAGATGCAATTCCCAGAAACATCAAGATTAATTCCCTCCCAAAAATTGTCAGTAACTGTGTTGCTAGTTAAGAGGCTGCTACCAGAGTAACCAAGTCCAATTCCATCACTGTTATTGGTGACTTTATTGCTGGTTAAGGTGCAGTATTCAGAGTCATGAATATTAATTCCCCACCCATCATTATTGGTAACTGTGTTGTTGGTTAGGAGGCTGTTTCCAGAGCCTTCAAGATGAATCCCCTCTCCTCTGGTGTTTGTGACTAGATTGTCAGAGATAACACTTTCAAAAGACCACTTCAGTTGAATACCATGCGTACCATTCGAAATCACATTATTTTGAATCATAAGTTGCCAACAATAGGCTCCTATGATCCCTACTACATGTTGGTTCATCACTCTGACCGAGCTGCTAGCCACCAGTAAGACTAATCCTGCTCCACTTGGGACTGTACCTTCAGTAGCATGCTGCCAATAGACAATAGGTTTGCTATCTATTGAATTATTCACCATTTCAGCTTGAAAATAGTTCCCAAGATCCCAACCAGTAATAGTAAAGGTATTATTCATTAAGATATTATCTCTAATTACATTATTGCCAGAGTTATCAAGATGGATTCCCAGTTCACTATTATTTTCAATTGAGTTGTTGATCAGATAGCTATTTCCAGAGTCCCAAAGCCTAATCCCAGTCCCTCCGTTGTTGGAGACCGTATTGCTGTTTAAGATGCAATTCCAAGAGTTTTCAAGATTAATTCCATTCCAAACATTACTGGTGACCGTATTGTTAAAGAAAAAGCTGTTCCCAGAGTCCCACAGTTTAATTCCTTCATTGTTATTAAAGAGCGTATTGTTTGTCAAGATAGCTCTTGAGATCTCAAGATGGATTGCTGTTCCCCTTGTGTTTGTGACAATATTATTAGAGAGATAACTTTCATAAGACTCCATCAGCAGAATGCCATAGGTGCCATTCGCAATCACATTAGTTTGAATCGTAAGATTCTCAGAGTACACTCCAATAATCCCTACTACATGTTGGTTCATCACTGTAACCGAACTGCAATCCACTAGTATGATTAATTCTGCTCCGCTTGGAACTGTTCCACCTGTAACATCTTGCCAATACACTATGGGTTTACCATTTATTGAATTATTCAGCATCTCAGCTTGAATATAATACCCTGGTTCCCAACCAGTAATAGAAAAAGAATTATTTACTAAGGTGTTGTCCCTAATTACATTATTCCCAGAATTCTCAAGATAAATTCCTAGATCACTATTACTGGTAACTGTATTGTTGGCCAGAACGCTGTTCTGGGTGTTATAGAGATGAATTCCCACTCTACCGCCATGAGCGATCGTGTTGTTAGCCAAAATGCTATTGTCAGAACGATAAAGATAAATACCAGTTTCACCAGTGTGGGTGACCGTGTTATTTACCAAAACGCTATCCTCAGAGTGAGAAAGACGAATTCCCTCCCCTCCGTTATTAGTAAGTGTATTATTGGTCAGGGTGTTCTGT
>JAEOSR010000070.1 GCA_016840285.1 Candidatus Hodarchaeota archaeon
CTACAATCCTCTTTATCCAAAAATAGATCGGAGTAATTGATTTAAATGTTCTTGAATTTTCTCATCCGCGTCCCCCTTTGCTGCGATCTTTTGCCATGCTTCTTCTGTCAGTCCATATTCCTGTAACCTATCAGGCAATAGTAGGTTCCATCGGAATACTCCTTGACGATAATTTGAAGCTTTATTCAAAATGATCTGAAATTCGATAGATAACTGAAAATAAACTTTTTGGGAGGCTGGGTCTAGAGAAACATTATCTAAGGTTGGGATAAGTGGTTCTAAAGGAATATCCTGTGAGATTCGAGTTGGTGAACCTTCATTGGCTTGTATGGATTCAGGAGGTTCTGGTAAACTATCATCACCTTCACCATAGATTTCTTGTGGAGTTGGTGCTACAAATATGTTTGACTGGTCCCCTACCTCTTTATGGAAGTCAAATTGAAGATCTTTAGGAATAACAGGTTTGAATTCACTATCAGGCCTGTCTGTTAAAGTTTCAATATTCCCACAATGAGGGCAGGGATTGTCTTCGTCTAAGTTCATCACGTAATTGTGACATTTCTTGCAGACAGGAATCGTGAAGACCTCTATTACAAGTAAATAAGAAATTGAAGTCTCTTTCTTAAACTAAGGATCAAACGATAACTTACATTTAATAGTATTTGTTTTAATATTTATATTCGGTAGGATAAAAACTCTCCTAAATTGAGACTAAATTATGATTTTCAATGATGGGACTTTTTTCAGTTATTCTCACACGAGCCATCTTGTCTCCATTACTTAATTTGTCTATAATTTCTAGCCCTTCTGTTATCTTACCAAAAACTGTATGTTTTCTATCAAGATGAGATTGAGGGGCTCTAACCAAGAAAAATTGGGATCCTCCAGTATCTTTCCCTGCATGAGCCATTGAAAGAGCTCCACGATGATGTTTATGTTTAGTTTCAGTATTCTTTTCAGTTTCACAAGGAATAGAATATCCAGGGCCACCTGTACCAGTCCCCTGAGGGCATCCTCCTTGAACAACAAAATCTGGGATGCAACGATGAAAAGTCAACCCATCATAAAAACCTGATTCAGCTAAAGAAACAAAATTCTTAACAGTGTTGGTTACTTCATCAAAAAAGTCTATTACGATTTTTCCATATTTAGTTTCAATGACTGCTTTAGTCACAGTTGAAATCTCCTTTATTTATAATCTATGAAGTATTTTACGGTTATTACCCTTAATAATTAAGCACTATGTTTTTTATGAGAAACTCTGAATCCTTAAATTCCTAGGAAGATCTTATGTTTATCCTTAATTTGAGCCGTAATACACTAATGTAGGTAGGAAACTCTATGAATTGGAATGTTCGCTTGGCTTATATCCAAACAGTCGGTTTTGCGATTGGAATGGGGATTATACAGACCGCTTTCTCAATTTATGTCACTGATGGATTAGGTCAGTCTAATCTCATATTAGGGAATCTTTTCACCATCCAAGGATTAGCTTCCACTATTTTTGTTTTCCCCTCTGGTTTTCTAGCTGACAAATACAGACGGGATACACTTGTCCGAATCTCTGTAATCTTCGGAGTTCTTGCCCAACTGACATTGATATTTTCTACAACTTTAACAGGGAATCCTCAGACCACTCTAATTGTGCTCTTTATTAGTGAGGCACTTGGAGGATTAGGTTGGGGTTTATCTGGGCCAGCAGCACAGGCATTACTTGCTGACTCAATCGAACCAGGGGCTCGCAGCCAAGTCTTTGCCAAGATGTTCTTTGTCAACTTAGTAGCTTCAGCTATAGGCCCAATCTTAGCAATTGGATTGACTTTAATCTTGGGTGACACTTGGGATCTCATTGTTCTTAAGAATCTCATTTTTGTGGGAGCAATAAGTAGCATAATTGCTTATACAGTTGTTCTACTGGTATCTGATGATAAGACAGTCATACCTAAAAGAGACAGATCTCGTCGCTATCCTAACCTTAAAGAAGAAACTGAAGAAAAAGCTGATACTCCCCCTGTAGTGACTGTGCTTGGACATCCGTTCTCTTATGATGTGGTCATACCAATTGTTATGGTTACAAGTGGGATAATTATCGGTTTCGGTGCAGGAGCAACAGTAGCCTTTTTTCCTGTCTTATTTGCTAATCCAACTATTGGTTATGGTCTCCAACCTATGTTTACTTATATTGTAGTTGGTGTTACAAATGTGGTGACTGGCCTAATGGGCCTATTAGCTCAGCGAATGATTAGGATTATTGGTCGTATTGGTTCAATGTTCCTTACTCAAGGACTCGCAATTATTTGTTTGTTAGGTATAGTAATTAATCTGGTACTATACCAGAATGAGTCGATATCATTTCCTTTATCTGTTCTGCTTTTAGCATTCTTTTATATCAGTCGTAACGCTTTGATGAACGCAAGTGGTCCCGTGAGTAGATCTATTGTTATGGACGTTGTTCCTTCAAATTCAAGAGCTAAATGGAATTCACTAGAAACTTTAGCATGGGGGATGTTTTGGTCTGTCTCCGCTTCAATAGGAGGATATATTGTTGATAATTTTGGATTTTTTTATGTTTTCATGTTTACAGCTACCCTTTACACAATTGCTACACTAATTATTCTATCTATTAGAAATCGGATTCCTAAGGAATCGATTCTCACTCGCACTTATCAATTGGGGAAGCTTACTGCTCGTAATCGAGTAGTGATGCCTTCTTCTTCGATTACTGGAATTAAGGCTGGTGAACTTGTTAATGGTCAGGTTACCCGTGAAGCAATCTCATACTACGCGAAAGTAGCTCAAGATGGTGCGGGATTAGTCTATCTGGAGCCAGCCTACATCTCTCTCTCTGGGAAAAGTCACCCCCATCAAATCGGAATTCATGATGATTATGTCATTTCTCGTTTAGCACGAGTAGTCAAGCAGGTTCATGAACATGGGTCATTAATTGGTATTCGGCTAACCCATGCAGGTGGAGCAACGAAGAAATCAATATGCGGTGTTCAACCCCTAGCACCTTCAGAAGTTTCTATATCTGATCGTGATCCACCTCGTTCCCTGACGTTGGAAGAGATCTCCCAGCTTTGTAATGAATTTGTGGAAGCAGCAATCCGTTCTGCTCGTGCTGGTTTTGATATTATTGAAATATCTTCAAGCGTGATGCAAGAAAATCCAGACCTGCTTGGTCAGTTCCTCTCACCAGAATATAACCAGCGAATTGATGAATATGGCGGATCATTTACAAATCGAATTCAATTTCCTCTAGAAGTCGCTAAAGCCATTCGGGCCAATCTTCCCCAGGAGGTAATGCTTGCATATTATATATCGGCTCCTTTTCGCGGCTTATCCGATGATGAACTCTCCGCTGTTGTTAAAAATATCGAAAAAGCAGGAATTGAATTACTATGTATTGACTATTTATTTAGTGAAATAAAAGATGAGGAAGCAGGTATTGAGCGGTTTATTCGAAAAATAAAGAATGATCTTCCTCATATCCCAATTGTTTGTAGTGGTGATTTCGATATTGAATCTGCAGAACAAGCAGTAAAGCGAGGTCAAGCTGATTTAGTTGCATTCGGACGTTTCTCACAAGATAACCTAGCTTTTCAAATAGCCCTTAGATAAGCTCCGAACTTATATCAAAGGGCTTTAAGAGCTAATTACCCGATTTCTGAGTTTAAGAAAAGATAGTGAACCCCATGGTTCGGAACGAATTCAGTCATCATGAATCAGACATATGCCTTTCGAACATCAGGGGCTCATTTCACATAGTTTTTCACTCTCATTTTAAACCATATGATTCGTTATGAACCAAGCTCTCAAGGGGTTTACGTTTGGAACTCCGTGTTTCATTTGCGTAACCAACAGCCACGAGAGCGAGAACCTTTAAATGTTCAGGGATCTTTAGAAATTCCTTGATTTTAGGTTCAATGTCCGAATTTATAACCCCAGCCCAGCAAGTGCCTAAATTTAAGGAATGAGCTTCAATCATGAAATGTAGTGTCGCTAATGCTGTATCAGCATGATGATATTTAGGATGGACTTTGGGATTGGTTAGAGGAATAAAAACAACTGGACTTTCGGCAACAAACTTTCCATAAGGATGGAATTCAGCCAATTTTTTCCTCTTTTCTATATCCTTTACAATCATAAATTCCCAGGGCTGCTTATTCGAGGCGGATGGTGCCCATTGAGCTGCTTCCAGACATTTCTCAAGTTTTCCAGATTCCACAGGTGTCGATTTATATTTACGAATACTTCTACGAGTTTTTAAGAGTTCTAATGCATCCATATTACTATCTTCCTGAAATTTATTCTGATTAAATGGCAGAGAAGGTTATTTTTCTAGCTTGTCAACTAAATGACTTTCCACTTTTTCAACTGTCTAAGCGAAACGTTAGCACCACAGAGGATAATACATACTTTCTCGACATCTGATAATTCGAACTTGTTCTGTAATAGTGCTGCGATAGAACAAGAAGTAGCTGGTTCGACAAGAATTTTTTCTTTTTCAAGTAGTAATTGTAACGCATTTAACGCTTCTGTATCAGTGACAGTCTGCATGTCGTTTACAACTGCTTTTATTCTGGCTAGAGTAGTTTCTGTAGTTCTTTTTGCTCCAAGTGTGTCGGCAATGCTCGTGATAGCTGGTAATGTAACTGGATAACCAGCCCTGAAACTTTGTGTTACAGCATCACAACCTACAGTTTCAACACCAAATATTTTTATTTCGGGTTTCATCTGACTAGCAACCACTCCCAATCCACTTATCAATCCACCTCCTCCAACAGATGCAATGATAGCATTCAAATATGGATTTTGATCTAGAAGTTCTAATGCGATAGTTCCTTGACCTTTAACAACCGCTAGATCATCAAAAGGATGAACATAGGTTTGTCCTGTTTCTTGGGCATATTCATGTGCTTTATCATTAGCTTCATCCCATGCCTCCCCGTATAAGATGGTTTTTCCACCCCACCTCTTGATCTTCTCAACTTTCTCATTCGCAGTACTTGTGGGAAGAAAGACTACTACAGGTGCATCGAGTTCTCTTCCCGCATAACAAACACCCAAACCATGGTTACCCCCAGAAGCAGTCACTAAACCTTTAGATAATACTTTTTTTTCTAATGATAGAGCTTTAGCGCATGCTCCTCGGACTTTGAAAGATCGTGTGGGTTGAAGGAATTCTAGTTTCAAATAGATTTCTTTTTCGATTAATTGTTCTAGTTGATAAGATCGTATCAGTGGTGTTGTAATCACATAGGGTCGAATCTGAGAAAGAGTCTCTTTAACATCTGATACGGTCAAATTTCTGAAAATGCTAGCCATTGCTGACTCCTCTTCAGTTCTAGTGTAGTTTTTCAAGAGCTATTAAAGCAGCTCCTAGTGCACCTACCATTTGGGGATGTTCTGGTACCTCAATTGCAGTATTCAATTGATCCTCAAGCATTTTTCTCACCCCTGGGTTTAAAGCAACCCCACCTGTTAACGCTACTAAAGAATTTATCCCAACTCGAGCAGTTAGAGCAGCTATTTTTGTTGCAATGGTTCTATGTATGCCAGCAATGATATCTGATCGATTTGCTCCTTGGTTCAACCTAGAGATGACTTCTGACTCTGCAAAGACGGTGCAAGTACTCGAGATAGATGCTGGATTTGTTGAAATGAGAGCTTGATTACCAAATTCAGATATTTCGACCTCAAGGGCATTAGCCATAACTTCCAAAAAACGGCCAGTCCCCGCACTGCATTTATCATTCATTTCAAAATTTTGAATTTGTCCGTGATCATTAATTTGTATAACTTTTGAATCTTGTCCTCCAATATCAACTATGGTTCGAATACTGGAATTTACAAAAAAGGCGCCTTTCGCATGACACGTAATCTCTGTAACAGTCTCATCAGCCTTAGCTAATTTTCTACCATACCCTGTAGAAATAATATAATCAAAATTTTCGGTTTTTACAGCTTTTAATGCCTTATTTATTAGTTTTTTCGCTACTTCCGTTGGGTTATATCCCACACGTCTTATAAACGAGTATTTCTGCTGAATATTATTGTTATTTTCGTTAGAAACCGCTAGGATTATAATCTTTGCTGTTAACGAACCTATGTCTATACCTGCCACTAGTTTCATGCCACTGGCCCTCTATTTTACATTTAACAATATTTGCATTTATTAGCTGTAGACATGTGTTCATTGCAATACCATTTGTTGCATGAGTTACATTGAGAGAAAAGAGAATAAAAATCCTTTTCTTCAACATTTTGTCCAGCTCTAACTCGTTTAAGTATATTAATTGCATCATCTCTCTGAGTATTGGTAATTAAGAGCTCATCTAAGTTATCAATGAATAGATAATTATCTAAATCTAAGTTTATCGTCATTTCTGTATCATTAATTAAAGCAGAAAGTTTTTTAAGACGATTATCAAGAGATGATCTTAAATTAATAATATTGGAGGGAAATTCATCAGAAAAATCATCACCTTGGATTCCCAATAGATTTGCTAAAACGTATAATTTTACCCATGTAGAGATGTTATCCCGAATTCGGACATATCTTTCGCAGTTGTGACCAGGGCAGGAGAAAATGATGTTAGCGATTATTTTTCTCCTAGATCTCCTGAATTTATTTGGAGGCGGAAGTAATCTCGAAATAAGACGATAAGAATTGAGAAGATCCTCATAAAACCTTTTAGCTTTACCAATGATTGTTAACCTTTGCTCAAATATTTTCTCTTCTAAGTTAGTCGCTCGTCGTTTGAGCTCAGTTCGAAGAACATCATCGTGCTCCGTTTCAGAAAATTGTTTATTTACAAGAGCCAGTGATTTAACAGATCCTTCTAATTGTGTTCCTACAATCCGTAAATCATTTGTTAATAGAAATAAAGGATCTGTATCTGACAGGGTCAGCATAATCTGGAATTCACCCAGAGTTTCTGTTATCAATTCTTCTTGAACAGCTGGTTTAGGTATATGGATTTCTGGGAGTTGTGAAAGATGAGTGTTTAAGGGGATGAATATCTCACTGATCTGTTTTTGGACTGAATCCAATGTATTTTGTTCATTTTCACTTATGTCTGAAATAATGTCAACTACTAAGATTTCACTTCCTGTCTTTCTTTCTGTCCCGATTCTTCCATCGATTGATCCCTCACCAATGAGATATTGTAGTGCCATGGAAAGGACTTCAGCAGGTAATTTCATCCGTTTACGTAAATAACCAATAGAGATTTCTTTTGCCCCATATTTTTTAGCAACTGTTTTAATTTCATTTTCAAGAGACCCGAGCATTTCAGTATCGAATGCACTTAAGGTTTGGATCTCCTCTTCAGTTGTTTCACCTTCAAAAGCTTGACGTATTTCTTCTAACATCCGCTCTCTATCTTTATCGGTAATTTCTGGAACAATTGCACTGAATAATACAGGATCGACGATTTTCTGATAGAGAGAATTTAATTCGGAGTCAAGTGCGACATCCTTAATATCTAATCCTTTTTGAGTTACTGCAAGTACCAAGTCTTGTGAGGGGTTAAAAGCAACATTTAAGAGCAAATTTTCGGTTCCTTGAAGGATACAAGCCTCTACTCCACCAGCAGAAACCTCCATGTCTATACGTTCGACAAGGGAGAGAAGAGAGGTTATAGAAATTGCGAAGAGAAAATCATCCATTTCTTGAGTTGAACTAACCCAAACTGGGAATCCATCTGTTGAAACAAGACCAACGGTTTCAAATTTATCCTGATAACCAATTTGAAAAATATATCTTAGAATTGCTTTAATTATATCTAATGTTTCTATCGCAGCTTCGGATATAACTACAAGAACCACATCATGACCAAGGGAGTACATTGAGACAGCCTTATTACGGCTTTTGATTGTAAGGGAATTCCAATTTTCTAGTTTTAACTCACTAGTCAGAAGACTGATAAGATGGTGCCATGATTGTCCAATTAGTGTGGAGTTCTTTACATCTATTTGTTGTTCAGTGGTTGAAAATGATCGAATTTCTGTATCGAGTTGAATTAAGACCATTGAATCAAGTTGAGAAACATCAAGCTCGGACTCAGCTAGAGTGAGAGCTTCTTTAGTTAACTCAAACCATTGAAGTGAATCCATCAATTATTCATGTCCATTAATTATAATTTCACTTTTAGTTCAGTATTTAGCTTTTCAGCAATGAGGTTTGGACTTCCTGAGGGATCCGTTACAACTAAAGATATTAGATGAGGTGATATAGCGATTGCGATGTCTCGAGCATTCCCTTGTACGTGTATTAAGCGTACTCTTTCTGGTGAGAAAGTTGAAAGCGTGCGGTCTCCTAAAGAGGCACTTGCTCCTGCAAGAGCAGCATATCTGTTTAAAATTCCTGAATCTGCAAGCTCAGAGACCCCATTCTCTGAATCTCGGTTGAATGTTAAAATTGGAAGCCCTTCAGGAGTTATTAAGGAGATCATTTGGATCTGCGAATTCTGTTGGAAGATATTTTCTAAAATTGGTCTCAGTTCATTCCTTATTTGTTCGTCAATAATCTCTAACGCACCTCATTCGCTAAACAATAGAACTTCTAATTAACTTCAAGTTCGAATAAACTGTTTAATATTTATAGTGCTAGGATACCTACATAATAGAAATCATATTTGGATGATTTTCTTCTATTATTCAATCGCACTTTGTTCAATTCGTGTTGAAAAATTAGCTAAATTCTTTAATGCTTTAAGTTGCCCCTTTTTATTGGATAATTGGGCATTCTCAATTGCTGATCTTAATGTTTCAATGGTTGAATCATATACATTGCGATCTACAGGATAAGGAATTCCATCTTTTCCTCCATGAGCAAAGGAGTACTTGACAGGGTCTTTCCAGCTTACTTGGGTACCAAAAATTAATTCAGAGACTAATGCGAGTGCCCGTATTTTTTTCGGTCCAATTCCTTGAATTGCTATCAAGTCATCAAATCGACCTGGTTGTTGCTCATACGCAGAGAGTAATACTTGAAACTCTGAGTCTCCTAAATCTATCGGAAGTATGTGATGACGAGCGGGCATTGGTAATAAAGGGGAGCGTTTTATATGATTACTTCCTGTTGGTGATTCCAGGAATGAATCTAGAGGCAATATCCCATGCTTTCTCTTCCCAGGGATATATTTCCTCAAATGTCTTGGGTTATCATTAATTAAATCTAAAATACAATGGCGAGTTTGTTCACTTTCTTTTGCTGTGAGGTCAAGGGTGTTATTAATAATATAATCACAAGCGATTAGATCTCGTGGGTGTTCACTGAACGATCTTCCTTTCATTCCCACTTTATTTTTTTCAGAGGACCAATGGTACCGTCTAGCCCATCTTGTGTTCATTCCTTGTTGGATTATCGAATAGTTTCCAACGGAATCTATTAGAAAACAATGGTGATAAAGCTGAAAGGTATCTTGGATAACTGTATTATCTACTTTAGCAGATAATTTACTGGCACGGATAAAATCAAAGACTTCCTGTTCTGAAAAATCTGTTTTTAATTGGTCATTAACTCTTAGCAACTCTTGAGGTGTTTGTTTCGAAACACGACCCTTCCCTCCAGCAACAAAAATCTGACTTGAAGTATCAGTAATGGTGTTTAATGCTGTTTTTAGTGCCCCGCATGTTGTGGTTGTCGTACCTGAGGAATGCCAATCAAATCCTATAGCACATGCCAATGCTTGGAAGAAAAAGGGATTACTCAAACGATTTAATAATTCGCGGGAGCCATATTCATCAATAATAATTCGACAAATTTCTTTTGTCAGCTTTCTCATTCGTTGAAATAACCATCGTGGAGTTTTACCGGGATGCAGAGGCAATTCTGCATAACCCGATCGGCGCATAAATCATGTCTCCAGTGAATTATGGGAATCCCCAGAGAAAATAGTTTGTACCAGAAGATGCATGAACTGCTGATTCCTTTGTTATCTTCTCCTGATTTGCTAATGATTCAAGAGCCTGTACTAAAGTTTTATTATCGATTTCGAATCCTTTATCAGCCAATTTTGTCAAGATTCTTGTTTTGGATAATTTTTGATTTCTGAACTCATTGAGTAATAAGTCTTTGAGTTCAATTCCTGAATGAATTTCATTTTCTGATAATTTTATCGTCTCTGAGGTACTGGTTTTTTGATTCGGTTGAGTTTTAAACTTAACATTTAATTGTCTGCCTTTAATAATGTAATTTGAGATCAGATCTGCAATTAGAGCTGCAGAACCATCACAAGGAAGTCGAATAGGCTTTCCATAAGATGTTTGTTTATCCTCAGAGATTTTCGCCTCCTGAAGTTCTATAGAAGACCGTGTCATTCCCCATTGAGCATGATGAGAGGGGCCCCAGAGTTTAACATAAATAAATCTTTTAGGACTGATCATTATTTTTTCTATTCTTAGCGGACTGTTTGAATTTGTCAATGTTAATGTGCTCCTTCATTATTTGGAGAATCATATGAATAGATAAGGATTTTTCAGGGTGAGATCAAAATAATAATAGAACGAATAAGCAAGAAGTACAAGTGCCAATAACAATTGGTCCTGATACTCCTTTTTATAGAGTTGTGAGAAGAAAATTGAGTATCTAATCTTAAATATGGTGAAGAATACCGTGAATTAATCTTCTTAGATGCATCAATAATACAATTTTAAAACATAAGGGTTAAGTTCAGAAAAAGACTCCGCTAGGGTGTGAGTTCTATTCCATGTTTGGGCCTCTCTTAATAGCGATCCGTAATAAAAAAGTTATTCCATTTTTTTTGGCCCTAAAAAGTGAAATAATAGAAGTTATCCACACCCGAAGAGTAAGAGTTACTCTATCAACCCAAAAAAATAGAATTCAGAAAACCATTTATTCTAAAAGCCTCGAAATTACGCAATCGTCTTTGAGAAACGCTCTTGTGAAAACAGTACGCAGTAGTAGGACACAAGCAAGATTAATGTTCGGTTTGGCATTACGGAATGCTACTCGCTCCAAGTATCGTTCTTTTCTTCTTATATTTGGTATCTTACTTACAGTTGCGCTTGAAACAGGAATAGTAATCAGTGTCGACACTCTCTACGATGATTTTATCTTTGATCATCGAAATCAAAATTATACCGATATCACAGTTAATCCTAGAGAGTGGATTAAGCTCAGAGAGCTTCGAACGTTAGCAAAAAAAGTTCGAGAAGTACCTGGAGTCTCTAAAGCAGGCCCAGTCTATTACATCCCTGCGAGTGATTTTTTAGATGTAAGGATGAGTAGTAAGGTCTTAGTATATGGAATTAATTCAAAAACTCATCCCGATTTCACCCACTTGAATGTTATTACTGGAAAACGTGAGGTTTCTGGGTATACAGTCATGATTTCAGAGAGTATTCAGGATGCAGTGAATGCGGAGATCGGTTCTCCTATTCCCATATCTTCTGATTATCCTAATTTGAATATTACTGAGGTGACTGTAGGAGGGGTCATAAGTGATGAACCTTATTTTGGAAATAAATTATTGCATTCTTTTATTTTAGTTGATATCGAAATCTTATACAGTATCATACCAAAGGCTCAAAGATTATCTTATTTGACTGGTGAGATAGATATCTCTGTAACCAATTTAGTTAAGATTAAACAAGTGAGTGAAAACATCAAAGATACGGTTGGCCTCACCAATTATGTATGGGCAGAAAAGGCTGTTTCCGAAATTGAGGCTTCAGGTATACTTGCTTACCAAACAGCAATGAACTTGGTAATTTTAGCCTCATTTTTGGTAGAATTCCTGTTCATTACAAACGTCCTTGCTATCACAATTAAAGATCGATCTAAAGAATTAGGAATTCTTCGTGCTGTAGGGATTAAGTCTGGTCAGCTTGTTGCCCTCATTGCATTAGAAATCCTAATCTATGCCACAATAGGGAGTATTATTGGGATTTTTGTAGGTATTGGTCTTTCGTCACTCCTGGTTGGCGCGATTGACTCGTTTTACCTTGGCGTAGAAATTCAAACATTGTCTCTACATGCTTCATCTCTTATTGCATCATTTCTATCTGGAGTCATTGTGTCTCTTATTTCAGGTCTTTATCCAATTTTTTTGGCAATGAATATACCTGTAGTACAAAATATTCATTCTCGGATGCGAACTGCAAAATCAACAGATCCTTTTAGTAATTGGAAGTACAGTGTTGGATTTGGTATCCTCCTTTCTATTACAGGATTTCTTCTACAATTCTTTGTTGGTCCAACTCGCTTTTTGGATTTCTCAATTCTCTCCACCCACTTTCTTGTTGTTATTCTGATATTCGTAGGAACTGTGTTGCTTGAAATTGGAATTCTTACGTTCCTACCTAGGATCGGAATGAAATTGTTATTCTACATTGGTATTATTACACGAACAATCTCCATGAGAAATATTTCACGAGAATTTCAAAAATCACTCTTTACAATTTTGACCACAGCATTGGCACTTGCATTCATTATTGTGACAGGATTGACATCAGCAGCAGTTATAGCTAGTGTTCCTGACTATTTTCAAAGTCAGTGGGGTAATATTGACTTGTTCGCTGAAGTCCGAGATAATAATCCTCTTTCGATTAATTTCACAGAAGAACTCGACAGACGATATGATATTCTTTCATCCTCATTTATTCAAGAAGCTCGTACTGAGATTAAGGGGGTGAATGGATATGTATTTGGAGTTGATCCATTGAAGTACTCACATTTTGCCGAACATATCGTCGAAACTCCATCTGAACAATCTTCATTTGTACTATTAAACGAAACTACACAAACGACCATTAACGCAACATCTGGAGCAGCTATAACTACAAACATAACAAATGGTTTAATCACATATCGGCTCTATCAACGTCTTCGTCCTCAGATCCCTTTAGGATCTACTATTACAATAAGTACCACAATGAATATGACCGCTAATATTACTCTGAGCGCTATTATTAAAGGGAATGTCTTTTTAAATAATGGTGAGTACCTATATATTGCATCTGAACGTTTTCAAGATTTTTTTAATTCTTCACATGCAAAGTGGTTCGTATGTGATGTTCTTGGTGATGCGGAAAGCGCTCAAGTGTCCTTCGAATATGCTTACCCTCAATTGAAAGAAGTAATAGCGATTACATTCTATAAGGAATTGATAGAACAAAGTTTAATCTTCCAGACTGCAATCTTTCAAGTACTCTTTGTTGAATCATTAATTCTAGCTGCTATGGCTCAATTTGTTTGTATCCTCATCTCCACTTTACGTATGGAGCGAGAAATGGGAATAATGCGTAGTATGGGGTTACCTAAGCGTAGTATTTTTGGAATATATATGTCAGAATCCACTGCATTAGGTCTCTCAGCAGTCATTATTGGTTTAATCGATGGATTATTGGGTTCTATTCTTCTTTCTTGGTATATTTCGTTAAGTATCCCAGTTGGGATACAGCTGCCACTCGATCGTGTTTTTTTATGGGTAATTTTTTCTTTTATGGTCACTCTCGCTAGTACAATCCTTCCCTCCTATAGATCAAGTCAGAAAAACATTATAGCTACAATATCTGGCAGACCGATGACAAAACTGTACATTCAAACAAAACCGTTTTCATCCTTCTATCCTGTTTCTCCTCATCTGGAACGAGAGTATTCGTCTGAAATGGTTATTGCACCTACGGATCTCTCGATTCAAACATCTTTATGGTCTTTTCTAAAGGCAAAAAAAGTCGAAATTCAAATTACATTTCTATTATTGTTTGCTTTTCTCACTTTAAATTATATACTAGACGTTAATATGATTGTTCGGGGATTGATTCCCTCTGATATCATTTGGCGTCTCCTCATTACTGGATTCATTCTCTATGATGACACTTTTCTCCTCATAAATCCATTGCTATTTTTTGCCGGTCTTGCAGCTATTGGCCCCATCTCGTACTATTTTTCTAATGATATATTACCCAATAGTTTGATCAAAAGCATAATCAGGAGCTTAGTTATTGGATTAATTTGTATTCTCATCAGTTATTTGTTAATTACCATATTGTTATGCTTCTTTGTCATCCTCAGTGCTATGATAGTAGCCGGTGTAGATTACGAATTAGCTTTAGGAGCTAATCTCATTTTGCTTATGGTATTCATGGTAACTGTATTCTTAATTGGAGCATTAATTTTCCAGAGGATTTGGGCTTTTTTAATCCTTCAGGGATCAAATCCAGACCTCGCTCTAAAAGATCAAATCATGTGGACAAGAAAATCAGCATCAAAAGGACAGGTTGGATTCATTTTCCTACTTTTTCTACATATCTCATTACAAGCACTGCTCTTTTTGATTACACTCCCACCAGCAGGGGAATTTTTCCTTTCCCCAAGGAGAGTATCTTCCGACCCTATTCTATTTCTAGTTTTAAGTGGATATGAGGTAGGGTTTTTCCTATTACTCATTATTTATCAACTTGTTCAATTTAGGAAGCAGGGTAATCTCTTCTCAAGAGGGAACTCTGAAAAGTATGTGACTCTTTCAAAACAGTAATTTCTATAAAAATTAATTATAACTTTTATTAGAGGTAAAATGAATTCGAATTATTCTTCCCACGGATCAATTAAACCAGTTATCATCGTCCACGGGGGCGCTTGGAATATTCCTGACTCTTTGAGGGTTGGACACCTGAATGGGGTTACGAAAGCGGTAAATACGGGGTATCAAATTCTTACTGAACATGGAAATGCCCTTGAGGCCGTTGAGAAGGCTGTGGTTTCCATGGAAGAAGATCATATCTTTGATGCTGGCGTGGGTTCATTCTTGAACGAGGAAGGGTATGTAGAACTGGATGCTTTGATTATGGATGGCAGAACCTTAAATGCTGGAGCGATTGGGGCAGTAACTAACTGTCGTAATCCAATTATTCTTGCACGAAGGTTATTAGAGGAACAAAATTCCCCTATGATGTTAGTTGGTCGGGGAGCAGATAAATTTGCAGTAAAGATGAAGCTTAATTGTGATCCAAAGGATTTGATTATCCCTCGTGAACAGAAGAGATGGGCGAAAGGGGAAGCGAGGGAAGATATTTTTTCTCCAAACTCAACAGGTACAGTTGGGGCGGTTGCATTAGATATGAAAGGGGATTTAGCCTCTGCAACTTCAACTGGAGGATCTCCTTATAAAATGGTAGGACGATTGGGCGATAGTCCACTTATTGGAAGTGGTGGTTACGCCTGTGAAATTGCAGCAGTTTCATCTACAGGTCATGGCGAATCATTTATGAAACTGAACGCAGCAAAACTTGCCACTGATTTTATAGGCCAAGGTTATACCCCACAAGAGGCTGCTAAAATCGTAATTGAAAAAATTGCAAGTATTAACGGGTACGGTGGTATTATAATAGTTGATAGGGAAGGGAGGATTGGATATTACTTTTCTACTACCCGAATGGCATATGCATACATTACGACTAAAGGAAAATTCGAATCTGGAATTGATTTGAAATGAATTTATTTAGCCCTAAGCCTCCTCTTCGGAAGTGATGATTATTCCCTGCTCCTTTAATAAGTTGAAATCAGCTAAATAACCGATTTCATCTAAGATCTCTTTTGTATGTTGGCCTAAAAGTGGGGGAGGATGGATTACAACTTTTTGATCCTGATCAAGAAAAGGCGAAGTAATAATATTTACTTTTCCAGCTTTTAAGTGATCAATTCTTTGTAATCGTGACTTAACGCTTAATGCCTCCCCTATGGATAAAACAGGGGCACCTGGGACGTCATTGTCAGCAAACCACTCAGTCCATTCAGATTGAGTTTTTTGAACGAAAATCTTGGGTAGTTCTCTTTCACATGTAGTAAAATCAAATTGTTTTCCAGCCAGATCTTCTCGGCCAATCGCGTTACAAAAATTATGCCAAAATTTGTTTTCTAAAGGTGCGAATGACACATAGCGATCATTTTTATCTTTTGTTCTATATATACGATAAAAAGGATTGTAACCTGAGAGAGTGTGATCTTCTCTTTGAGGTTCTCCCAATCCAGCTAAGTAAGTAGAAGCAACAACTGTTAACCACGGTATTAATTGTTCAGTCATTTTCACACAAAGATATTGGGCTTTGTTTTTGCGGTTTAATAGTGCTGCTAGAATTGAGATAACTGTGGGTAAACTACCACCCCCAATGTCAGCTATAGGAACTCCTATTGGTGTTGGTATCTCTTTTGACCCTGTAATATGAAGGATTCCTGTTTCTCCCACATAGTTCAGATCATGCCCAGATCGAGTATCTTGTGAGTCATAACCAATCAAAGAGCAATAAATAATGTCATGTTTTAGAGATTTAAGAGTGTCAAAGTCGATTTTCATTCGTTTAGCTGTCCCAGGACGAAATCCTTCAAGCACAACATCGCTAGTTCTAACTAATTCATAAAAAAGTTTCAATCCTTCCTCAGTTTTAAGGTTTACAGCGAAAGATCGTTTATTCCGGTTGAGTAACAGAAAAATAACGGATTCTGTTTCAATAAAAGGCGGGTAGTGTCTTACATTGTCACCTCGGGGTGACTCTACTTTAATGACGTCAGCTCCAAAATCCCCTAAGATTTGGGTTGCTAAAGGCCCAGGAACGTTACTAGTCAAGTCCAAAATACGGACACCTGTAAGTGATTCATGAAGGGACATTGTACATCTGTTAAATTTATGTAAGTGATTAATTATTAATGATTTCCACAATATTACCGAAATAAATAATCTTAGAATACCATACTGAGAAGCTTAAAAGATAGACTCAAGAAAGATGATATGGAGAGTTACATTAGGATGGATCGTCTTCCTTAGCTTTAAGACTATAATGATTTGCGTTACTTTTTCTTTTTGTCAAGATATCCACCAAACTCTTCTCAAAAGTTTTTTAACTAACAATAGATCTCTTACAAGAGATATTCTAATGAGATTTACTTATGATAGATACACAGGTCGATGATCAATGTCCAAAAAAGAATCAATGAATAATAACACATCAACTGTCTCAGAAATCGAAACCTTCAATATAGATAAGGAGAAAAACTTCTCTGAGTGGTTTACTGTAATTGTAAAGCGAGCTGAGCTTGCAGATATACGATATAATGTTAAGGGCTTCATTGTTTGCAGACCGTTTGCCACAATAGCAATGAAAAAGATGTTCGACTTTTATGAAAAGGAATTGGATAAATTTGGCCATGAACCAGTAATATTCCCAATGGTGATTCCCGAGTCAAATTTTCAAGTTGAAAAGGATCACGTTGAAGGATTCAATCCTGAAGTGTTCTGGATAGAAAGAGCGGGAAATGAGACATTAGAGGAAAGGTTAATTCTCAGACCAACCTCAGAAACTGCAATGTATCCATTATATTCCCTGTGGATTAGAAGCTGGAGAGATCTGCCCTTAAAGCTATATCAGAGTGGTAGCGTTTTTCGGTATGAAGGTAAATCTACACGTCCATTCCTACGGTCTCGTGAATTTTGGTGGATTGAGTCTCATAACGTGTTTACGACGATGGAAGAAGCTATTGCTCAAACTAGAGAAGATATGCAAATAGCTTACAACGTGATGACCGATATTTTTGGGATACCAATTATCTACTTCCAACGGCCAGAATGGGACAAGTTTGCTGGTGCTGTTCATACTTATGCAGCTGATACTTTGATGCCTGATGGTAAATTTCTACAATTACCATCTACTCATCTTCTAGGATCTAATTTCGCAGAAGCATTCAATATCACTTATACCGATCAGAATGGTGACGAAAAAATCGCTTACCAAACGTGCTATGGTCCAGCAATATCTCGAATATTCGGTGGTATGATAGCTGTTCATGGAGATAACAATGGATTGATTTTCCCATTTGAAGTCGCTCCAAAACAGGTTGTTATTATCCCAATCCCCAAAAAGAAAGATATTAAGCACCTTGAAGAATATTGTTTTGAAATTGAGGCTGCTCTCAGAAAAAAGGGGTATCGTGTAAAGATTGATTTGAGCGATAGTAGACCTGGAGACAAATATTACTTTTGGGAAATGAAAGGTGTACCGCTACGGTTTGAAATTGGTAATAAGGAGTTTGACAAAAAGGAAATAACAATCTTCAGACGAGATACCAGGGAAAGGGTAATAATTTCGTTTGACGATCTTATCAATGTTATAGCGGATATAGGGGCTTCCTTTACCGAAAATATTCGCAATAGAGCTAAAGAGAAATTTGAAAAAAGAAGCACAGATGCTCAAACATTGGATGAACTAGAAGAAAGAATTAATGACAAGAAGATATGCAAAATTCCATGGTGTTCAATTGATCTTGATGGTGAAGACTGTGCTATGGAAATCAAAGACCAGCTAGCAGCAACAGTTAGAGGAAGAGATATGCGCGAGATTGATGAAGGTGTCATCCCTAAGAAAGACGATAAATGCTTTATCTGCGGAAAACCAGCCTCGTGCTATGTCTATGTAGGAAAACAATATTAATTAAGCTCTTTCAGTGAGAATCAATGAAAAAGGAAAAGAAATTGAGAACAGTCGCTACAATCTCGGCGCGTTCTTTTTCAGTTAATCTTGACGAGGTTGAACTTCCTTCAGGAAGAGTAACAGAACGAATTCGAGTAGAACATCCAGACGCTGCTGCTTTAGTGCCAATCTTAGAAGATGGGCGGATAATTCTAGTTAAACAGTATCGTTATTCAATTCAGGAAGAGACCCTTGAAATACCAGCAGGAAAGATCGATTCGGGAGAAGATCCAGAAGAATGCATTCGACGAGAGTTCATAGAAGAAACAGGATATGAAGTTAAGAACCTCGATTTCATTCTGAAATATGTTCCCGCTATTGGATATTCGTCTGAGGTACTATTTATTTTCAAAGGAACAGGGATTGTTTCCCAAACTGGGAATCCTTTATCCTCAGATGAAATCTCACAGGTAGAAATCCTTTCTTTTGATGAAATTCGTTCTTATATCAATAAAGGTATAATTAAAGATGGAAAAACATTGATAGCGTTATATGCCTTGTATAGTAGCTGTTTCTAGAATGATAGGTGAACATTATCGCTTTTCAATTCCATGATATCCAAGAAAAAAAAGCAGTAATCGTTTTACCGAAAAAATTTCCCCATATTAGAAGAGTAATCTATTTTGTAGGGGTATTAAGCATTTCCAGTATTTCTGTATTCCTTCTAATGTTTTCCTTAGGACCAATAATGTTATATGGATTAATTCTAGAAATAACTCTTTTAGTTGTTGCTTTCCTAGGTGTGATTTACAGCGGGTATGGATTGATTAATACGCTGTATGAGCAACCATTAATGATATTAACACCTAATCATATATACTTAGGGACTAAAGTTCTCTTACGTTCTCCATATGTTAAAACTAATGGAATTATTCCAAAAGAGGACTTACAGTTAATCATTGTTAGAGATTCAAAATCCCAGCTTTTTACATTATATTTAGAAGGACGCAAGCTTTTGCAATTGGGAATTTATAAAACACTTAAAGGGGCTAAACATCAAAGAATGCACTTAAGGAAATCTTTAGCAGATTTTTATCCTCATATCTATATTTCCGTTCCTAAATATCATGAAATATAACTTCTCCAGAAACATATGGATATATTCAAATGGTGGAGTGATATCAGAGACAACATGAGACATATTTCAACAAATACTATCTCATATATACTTCTTTATTTCAAAATTGGAGGTTTGAATCCAGTTTTCCTCAATCTAATTTTTTTCTAATACAATAAATCCTTGAAAAGCTTTTGTCGTCGATGAAGTCTATTTCAAAACCGTTATTAGTAATGATTTTTTTCATAACATTTGTGTTGACGAACTCTGTTACTGATCTAGTTATTATCCTTTTCTCACTACACATTTTCCTATTTAAGAGGAAGTAAATACAATAATATATACTTGAATAACCATAAGCGGTTTTTCTGATTGGAAAGCCATAACATATAGAAGCAATTGACTTTTTTCCCCTTTCTACCAATAGTTCTCCATCTAAAATATCTTTTGAAGTTATAGTGTTGTTTTCATAAAAGTTTCGATTGTGAACAGAAAAGATACAATGTCCATCTTGGTTTACTACATGTTTTAAGCTTTTAAATAAATCATCAAGTTTTTCAAATGGAATATTAGGCACTGTGTTCATCGGAATAACTACAACATCATATTCCATACCTGAAAGAACTTTTTCTACCTCAAAAACACTTCCATGAACAAATTTAGCCTTAGAAAGCTCTGGATATTCCTTTGAATAGAGGGATGTATATTCCTGAAAATAAGGATTAAGTTCTAATCCCGTTACTGCCATAGATGAAAGAGACGTATCCTCTTCCTGTTGAAGAGCGATAATTTTCCTTGTTACTCTTCCATAAGCACTCCCAACCTCAAGTACTTTTTTTGGTTTTAAATTCTTAATAATTAGCATCTCAGGATCAGGTCTTTTGGCATGTAAATTTCTCCTTCGCCAAAACACTTCAGGCCATTCTGAACATTGATAAAATCCTTCATGAATCACATCTATTGAATCATCTTCGTCAAGGATACCCATTTGCTTTAACAGTTCAATCTCATTGGATATTTTATCAGGAAAAGTCATTAATACCCCTCTAAATCATTTATTTCGCTTAATTAGCATTCTTTAAGTTGTTGCTTGTACTATTCCTACTGGTGGGTGTTCTTCTCCATGTCTCATAATTTTTTGATAAGCAGAATCCCATCTTTCTGCTAATTCTATTTTTTGTGTATTTTCAGGTATTTTTTCAAGGTATTCCCTTGGTAATGTTGCTAAAAAATGAGGCATATTGACATCAATTATTTCAGATTTGATATTTCCACCTCCAGCAAGTTCGACTATCTCTACTAGGCGAGAAAGAGTACGATAATGGCGGTCATCTTTGCTTCCAAAAACAGCTTCAAATATCTCCTCTCGTAAGTTGTACATTTCTAAATGTGCTTCTTGCCCTTTTGTTTTTGTAATTGGAAGTGATTCTGCGATAACAATTCTGGAGGATACTCGTAACATTTCTTGTAAGATGGTTCTAAGAGTTTTATCGTCACCCATGCTTCTAATTCCATGAATAATTACAGAAAGATCAAACGATTTGTAAGGAATAGGTAGATTAGTGGCATCTGATTTTATTGGCAAAACAAGTTGTTTTAAACTCGTCATAGTTAGTAATTCTTCGACAAATGTCCATCTAGCTCGATCAACAGCAACAACACGACCATTAGGTCTGATAGAATGAGCTAAAACGATGGTTGTTATCGCATGTGGCCCACATCCTATTTCTAGTACATTCATACTAGCGTGGATATTGATTTTAGAGACGATTTTGTGTCTTTCAAGTAGTTCTGAATGAAGCCAATAGCGAGAAGGTTCAGATTTTTCTCTTACGGGAATTTTTCTAATAATTTGTGCAAAGGATGTATCTACCATCTTTAATTTTTCATTTAATTCATTAAAAGATAACAAACACTTGTACTCCTAAATATCTATATTTAATCGTTTTATATAAGAATTTAATTCTTATAAATGATGCTATAACAAAAATATCAAGATAATGGTAGCAATGAATAGTAGTACAATGATTAATTACACTTATATAAAACCTTTATCCCGTTGAATACATTTATGGATTTGTTATAACTATAAAGACGAAAAGAAGGATATTCTGTAAGATACACTTATAAATAAGATCAGACCCTGTACATATATAATAGGAAGTTTGTTCATTCTGACAACTTGTTCGCTTTTTCGAGAGCAATAAAAAGAAAAAAACAAAATAATAGAAGAACTTATGTCTAAAGATTATCTTAAAAAGCCAAATTTGGATGAATATACTTCCATTCTTAATAATATTATTCCTCCAGCACTTTTTTCTATTTTTAAAATTTTTTGGACACATGAGAAGGAAACATATATTGTGGGAGGAGCAGTTCGTGATTGTTTACTTGAGTTTCCTATTACAGATTTTGACATTATAACCAATGCTCATCCTAAAGAAATAGAAAAGCTACTTAATGATGAGGGTATAAAGACAAAACCAATAGGAGGTGAGTTTGGTACCATATTAGCGATTGCAGGTAAAAATGCGGTTTTTGATATTAGTACTTTCCGACGTGAAATTCATTCTTCTTCTGGCCCTCCAGAAATTGTTTTTGTTGATTCCTTGGAAGAAGATTTACCTCGACGGGACTTTAGATTTAATGCTATTGCTTATGATCCTAAAAAAAGAAGATTTGTAGACAAATATGACGGTTTTAAGGATCTCCAACAGGGCGTAATACAAACAGTTGGAGATGCTTATACACGTTTATCGGAAGATGGGACACGTATTATTCGCCTCGCCCGATTTGTCTCTCAATTTAACTTGGAGATCCATTCTGATTTGTTAGCTGCCGTGTTTATAATAGGGAATAAGGCTCGATTTTTTAGCTATCCAACCATGAAAAAAGAGCTCTTTAAGTTAATATTATTACCTGATCCTACAAAGGGTTTACGCTTATTATGGGATGCTAAAATATTAATCGCTTTGTTTCCTAGTTTTCCATTATCAAAATCGGATATTGATAGTGTTAGATCAGAGAAAATACTACGAAAATTTTCACAGATCCCTTCTCGAGATATTTGGATAAAAATTTTCGGATTATTAGTTTTTTTATCAGAGGAAGTAAATCATACAGAAGAAACTTGGCTTTCAGTAGGTCTGGATCTAAAAATAACAAGCAAAGAACAGAAAAAACTTATCCACTTTTTTCGATCATGGCTAAATTTTCCACTATTTCCTGAATCGAAAGAACTGAAGCGATGGATTCGTGCAACAGGGATTAATACAAGCGAAGATTTAGTGCAATTGATTTTTTTAAAAGAGGAGTTGGAAGAACGTTCTGATATTTTAATCAAAAAAGAAAAATACCAAAAAGAAGTACAGAATATCTTAGATTCATTTCGTCGACGTTATCATGAATAACATTAAGAGACGTTAAGTTAGAACAGTGCCAAAAAACGATTGCACTTGCAGATGGATTTATAAATAGATTGCATGTATTTATTCAAGTGATTACTCTAAGGGAATAGGTATTTAAAATGTCACATATTGTTACTGGTGACAGCACAGCTATAAAGGCAAAGATCAGGATTTCTCCCAGTGCAAAAGCAATTTTTCAATTACTTGATCAAAAGAAATCTCCTCTTTCTGTTAAGGATATAGTGAAAGAACTTCCATATTCAGAAAGAACTATTCAATATGGATTAAGACAACTACGGAAATATCATTTAGTTGAAAAAAGACCTAATCTGCAGGACCTAAGAGAAAGTCTCTATCTTATTACATCTCGATCCATTTTCTTACGATTCACCAATTTATAACCCATTTTAATTTCTTATTTCGTAGTATTGAATTTCCTC
>JAEOSR010000071.1 GCA_016840285.1 Candidatus Hodarchaeota archaeon
ACTGAACTACTAGAAGAGGATTAATAATTTAATAGTATTTCACTTCATTATTCGAATAAGTGGGAAACGGAAATATTCTCCCCTTTCTGGCAAAAAGAGTGATATCTGTCAAAATAATCGAATGAGAATAAATTAGTCAAAAAAACTTGCATTGAAAAATAGGAAATAATGAAATATTTTAGAATGGTTAATGCATCTATTGGATTAAGTTCATCTAAAATTGTAGGATATTCAAGACAAGATATTTCTTAATTAGGACGGTTAACATGTTCTCACTTGGAGTTATCTCTGATATTCACAGTAATATCAAAGCATTGGAGGCTAGTCTTGTAGACATGGAGTTTAATTACCCAGATATTGAAGAGATATATTGTATTGGCGATTTAGTTGGATATGGCCCTGATCCGAAGAAATGTATCGAATTTCTATTCAACAACAGTCTAGTTACAAAGATAGTAAAAGGTAATCATGAACATTACGTAGATCAAACAGTTACTCCTCCCCAAGTCACTCCTATTGCAAAAGCTGCAATTGATTATCAAATTAATAATATTCCATTAGAACTCCGTTGGGAATTAGCTCAATTACCCCAAATTATTACTACAAAACATTTGAACATAGAGATTACTCTTGTTCATGGTTCTCCGCAATATCCTCTTACTACTTATATATATCCTAATACCCAGGAGCAAGAAAATTTATTTCGATATATGATTAATGTAGAAGCTGATATACTTATTCTTGGACATACACACGTCCCATTCATAAGAAAAAAAGCAGTGAATGGTGATAAAGAGCTGTTAATGCTGAATCCTGGTGCTATAGGTCAACCCAGAGATAATGATCCAAAAGCCTCTTATGCTGTTATTGATGTTCAGAATATGGAAGCAGAAATTAGACGTGTAGATTATGATATTGACTCTGTGGCTAAGAGAATAATTTCAGTAGGTTTACCTGAATCCTTAGCATCAAGATTATATCGAGGGATATAATTTTGTTTGCTGTTTTATTAAAAGCTCGATGCTATCATAAAAGCTAGTTATTAAATATGAAAGAACTTAAACACATTGTATTGAAAAGAAGACGATTATCATTATAAGTTCATGTGATAAGAAGATTTTAAAAAAGGTTTCATTTTTATAAAGCATGTTAGCTTTCAAAATGTATTAGAATCTATAATTAATATTATAAAATCATCAAAAGGTTATCATTTCCATTAAGATGAAGAAAAATGTCACAATTTGTCACAGAAGAAGTTGAGGATCAAGTTCGTAGTTCACGAATTGCTAAACATGTTGTCATGCGGTCAATTTTAAGAGAATTTGTTCAAGATGCAGATGAAAATAGTTTAAATGACCTTATGTTGAGGATTTATCAATTATTTTATGATTCATCAATGGTGGACGGGCTATTTACCGATATACAAGATAGGGAAAAACAAAAGCAAGAACTTCAAGAGATGGATCTTGAAGACATTGCTACTATGGCGTTTGGGGAAGAAGTAGGAGAAGCAGGAGCTGAAGAAACGGATTTTGTTTCATTATTAGATGCTGATCCTTCCACGTTTGAAAGTATGGTGGCACTAGCTGAAACTATACCTTACGAAGAAGTCTACGATGTGATGAAAAAAGCTAATGTTGATATCATAATTGATTTTTTTTCAGCACTTCAAGGTTCAACTTCTAGTCTTTGGGAGACAATTTTTGAATTTACAGATGTTGATAAGAAGCAAATATTGGACGTTTTTTCCTTATTTGCTGAAAAACAGATTGATAATTCAACTCTAAAAGAAGATCAATTTGGGAAAGATCTTGGTTCCTCTGTGCTTAATCTTGAAATAGCTAATAAATCTTTTTCCATTTTCATCTATACTCCTGCTAAATGGTTAGATAAAGGTCAAATGCATCGATTAAGCCTTGGCCTTATGATTCAAGATAAATGGGCGAAATATATCTCTATTATGTCTACACATATATCCAAAAAGCTTAATGAGATCACGGAGACAGTCTTGGGAACTACAGGCGAAGATTTGTCAAATATCCCATTTCGATTTGTTGATTTAACTGTACGAAAAACGCTAAGATCTCAGGTGAAAGAAATTGCAGAGTACATAGCACGTTGTTCCCTAGCATTGGAACAGATTCAATCTTCAGTTGTTGACATTTAATTCAAATATTAAATATAAAATATTAAAAAGAATGACAATAAAAAGTAGTCGTTAGGGATGTCCATTAATGTCCTCTGATAAAATAAACTTAATTTCAGAAATTCTTTCCAAAATGAATAAACTCCTCTCAAAACCAGTTTGCGCACCTGAACTAACGAAGTTATCTAAACTAGTTCAACAATACTCTCAGTTAGAAACAGAAGCCACTAAAGCTGGTCGTCTCGCTAAACGGGGATTAAAAAAGCAGCAGGAACAGCTACAATCTGATTTGATGGACTCAGAGGAAGCTTGTTTAGGATGTATCTTTAACTCTTTGATTAAAGATCTGAAGCCTCTCCTTGAAAATCAAATCCAAACACTTTCAAACGTTGCTCCACAAGCTGCAAGTTCATTAAGAGAACTTAGGTTTCCATTGACTTCAGAAATTGATACTATATCATCTTTTCTTGAAGAAGTAGAGAAAGTTTTAGCTGATACAACTATCCAAATAAGAGCGTTTTGTAAAGTTATTCTGAACGATAATCAATCTAAAATTACAATTTATAAGGATCTTATTTCTCTTGATCAGAACTTATACCAACATACAAAAATCTTAACAGAAGATACTCTCAATTCCCTCGCGATTTCCGATTTATTAAAATCGTATTCTGCTCTTAAAAAAGAAGAGGAACTTATTAATCAGAAACTTGCAGCATCAGCTGAAACTGTTCAAGAAAAATTGCTACAGTCTGCGCATGAACTAATTTATTCCATACAAGAGGGAGCGAAAAGAAAAATCATTCCAGATATTGATGATTACCAAGAAATTAAGGAAGTAATTAGTCAAATTGAAGTAGCAAAATCAATAGTTGAGTTGAATCAATTAAACTCGAGAATCTCCCAAAATATCACAAAATATAGAACAACGCTTAAATCAGAGATAACTCGAGCGAGAACAACAACAAATAATTTGAGTGTCCAGATTCGAGGAATGTTCCCGACGCTTTCAGATAAATGGATGACCTCACCTCCCGAGTTAGGTTCAAAAGCTTCTATAGCTGAATTAATGAGCTATTCCGAAAAGTTAAATAAATGGAAAAGCCAGATTCTTGACGGAGTGAGGAAACTTGTTTCTGTTGAAGAAATGAAACAAGTAACTGAGGGCGCTCTTCAAGAGGGGGTAAAAATTCCCAATACTTTATTAGTAAATGCAACAGAAAGTGCTAATCAAGTCCAAGAAGAACTTGAGATTGAAGAAGCAGTAAGAAAATTGAAGCATTTTCAAACATATTATAACGAGTTTCAAAATATTCTGCGTGACCAAATTAGTGCCAATCTAAGTTTAGATTTTACTGACTCTGACTCTAGTGCATTAATATCACTCAAACCCCCAGTTGTTAATCTCCAATCTGACAGTCCTTCAGAGTTGTTAAGTTATCTGCGAGCTGTCAATATTTGGAAACATAGGTTAGTTAACGTTTTACAAGAGACGAGGCACGCTGTAAATGACACTATCATAAATGTCAATCAATTAGAAAATAAAGGAATTAGCAGTTTTCCTCCTAATTTTCAAGCTGAACTCACAAACCTTTATGAAAAAATGGCCTCAGAATCAGATGTACAAACACTTTTACTGTACCGACGATCTTATGAACGACTATATAAGGAATTTGTTACATTAACGGCCGCATTTATCAAAGATTTCTTGAAGAACGTTATAGTTCTCCAATTACTTGAATCAGATTCAAATATTCCCCGACCTCCATTTGTTGATGACGCTAGTGAGTTAGACCTGTCTGAATTACTCGTTAGAATTGATAACGTAGAGGATTGGAAACGAAAAGTAACATCATCTCTCAAAAATAAAATTGACTCCTTATCATTCCCAATGATACCTGGAGAGGTTCCAGTGGATTTGAGGAAAGAAAAAAACACTCTGTTAACCCAATTAACTGGAACTGCAGCTAATCGAAATTTCATTCCGACGATTAGAGCTTACTTTGACTTCGTAAAAACAATGTCTTCTTCAAAAAACCTGATGATTGAAGAAACTCTAAAACAGACAGATTTAACGGAAAGGATCAATCAATCATCTATGAAATACTTTAACGAAGTAATTGGATCAGAACCTATTTTTGAGATTCCTCAAGATCTTGAAGCTTTGGATTACTCAGAGCTCTTGGAACTATGGTTCCGTTTGTCTACGTATAACAATAAGAAAACAGAACTAGTACAGCTAAAATGTCGGGAAATCTTGTCAAACTGGCTAAAACAGTACAAATCTTTACCAGCACAATATTTATCTCTCTTTAATCCGCTATTCTTGATACTTGATCAAGCCTTAACAGAGTTAAACAAGTCGTTAGATGCAGAAGAAGCTTTATCAAGGTTTGAATTTTATTTAAGTAGCGCATCCAGTAAATCCCAAGAATGTCTTGAGAAATTAAAAGCTTATTATTACAATAAGGTCACGGTTAGTCTCCCCCGAATTACAGAAGTGATGGGAGAGCTTTCCCCAGAAATTCACAAGGTCTATAACTTTTTAGAGAGCACTATTTCCACAAAAGATCAGACTTTAGAGTCTATCCATCGATTGGTCATTGAAACTATCCATGATTATGAATATGTTTTATTGGCAAAGCTTATGGAACTCCTAAGTATTTCAAGTAAAAACTTACTCATGCGGATTGCCGAGCTTCAGCACTATAAAATCAATGTTCAAAACTTAATAGGAGAACAGATCGAAGTCTTCACGCAATTGATACAAGCAGATTCCAATGATATAATGTCTATAGAAATGATTACTCAATCCTTCGTAGAATTGGATAAGATATTAAAAAATGAAGAACTTCAGAAATCATTATTCGAAATTGTTGAAAAGAATAACGATATCGCTGGTAAAATCTTAGATTTTGTTCAAGCTGTAGGTTGGAAAAATTCTCAACATTTATTAATGCCTCATGTCGTTGCAATAAAGCAAGCAAAAGGATCAATTCAATTTTGGTCCTTTGACCTCATCGCAAAGGCAGCAGTTGAAATAATGAAAAGATCAAAGGAACTTATTCTAGCTACTAGGCAATTAGAACAAGAGAATTTTGATATTTATCTCTCTGAATTAGAAAATGATCCAAAATTATCATATTATAAGAGCATTCAAGAAGTTTTTAGTTTTAAACTTGAAGAGTGCTCAGAAAAGATTTTCTCACTTAACGAATTATACGCTGCAAGAGAAAAAATAAAAATTTCGGATAATCTGAACGAAATAAATGACTTATTAACAACTATTTCAAAATTAAAAACACAATGGAAGCAGGATTGGTTGCCCGTGATTTCTAAATGGCACAATGTTCTTTTTTTATTTATTAGTGATTATAAACCAACGACTGACCATGAAGAAAAGATCACCTATCTTGCTAATGCTAAACGAGAAATTGAAGAAGCATATAACTATCAACCACTGATTCAGTATTTATCCTCAGCTGTGGAACTTTATATAACAAGTAGATAAGAGGATCTTATTATGGCAAGCAGAGAAGCAGATGTATTTATAATTGGAATGGGTGAATGTGGGTCAAATCTAGTGGGTTCCTACGTTCAACAAAGTAAAAATCAAACAGGATCATCTCGTATCCGTGAATATCTTATAATGAATACAGATAAGACAGACCTTACTAAAACCCGTACTGAGTATTCAGTTCCTAATCAAAATACATTGATGTATTCTGATGAAGAAATAGGTGTGGGAGGTAAGTTTAGAGAGGGTTATGATCTTGTAATAAAAAATCAGGATCTCATCCTTAACCAGTTGAAAGGATTAGGGTATGAGGGAGTCTCTGGTTTCATAATTCTGACCAGTCTTGGTGGAGGTACTGGTTGTGGCGGTACCCCAGCACTTGTTGAACTTCTTCATAGGCAATTTTCAGAAGAACGGCGGATTTTTATTTATGTATTTGGTGTTTTACCATTCGAGAATCAATCATCGGAAGCAATAAATTCTATCTGGTCTTTATCGACCTTATTGAGAAATCAGTTAGAACCAAATAAAGGGCCGAATTTAATATTTTTATTATCAAATAAAACAATGTTGAAAAGAGTAATGGCTTGGAGAGAGGGACGAGCAAGTGCATTATTGGATCAATCAATGGGAATTGATTCTGCTGACTTAGCTTCAAGTGATGAGAAGTTACGAATGGAAACAGAGTTGGAATTTACACAATTAGTTAATCCACTAGCTTTACAAACGATAGAGGCAATTCTTTCCCCAAGTATTCAGGAACCAGGTAAAAAAGTCATGCCAACGACAGATCTAGCTGATTATTCCAGAAGATTAGATCCAGTTGTAGTTCCTTGTTATTTTGAAGATATGTGCTTTCTTCCTAAATATGGCAGGATGGAAAAACAAATGGCTCTAGCAGCAAGATATGCTGTTAACCACTGCTCGCTAACTGATATTGAAACAAAACCCATGGCAGGGTCAGTTTATTCTATTTTTACTGGACATAAGGATATAGCTAAACTAGAATATTCAGCTCACCTTAAAAAGATTCTCGCGCCATATCTTGTAAAAGGTGGATCAATCCAACCGTCATTTGTAACTTATGATGATCCAACTAGAGAAAAATCTTCTATTCTCTTACTTTTTGGTTTGCCTCTTATCCCGGAATTACGTGATGTATACAATGATGCCACTAATTTGATAGCATATCATGATGATTCAAAATCAACGATTAAACGTGGTTGGTTTGAAAGATCAAAGGGGGTAAATCGGGATAAACTGCAAATTGCAATGGATGATATTATGAATCTTTTTGGTAAATATATGTCTATTTCTGAAGAAAATAATCAGTAGAAACTACTCATATATGATTATTCTCCCCCAATTATAAGAAATTAGCGTGTAATTAGTCTTTTTCTAGAAGTTCTAAGTAACTTCTTAGTTTCTCCGATGTCTCATCTTTCTGTTCTTCTAGAACAGGTTTTAATACAGGTTTAGGTTGGATTTCTGTTGATTCTGATGGGATTATTGCTGATTCAATAAGATTTCTTATAGCTGCAAGAATAATGCGACTGGCAAAGTCAATGGCTCCTTCTGACTCAATTGGTATTTGCATTGCTTCTTTTAATAACTTTCTAATCTGATAAACAGTAATGGAATCTGCAACATTTGCCTGGCCAATGGGAAAACCTCGTTGGATGAAACTTAATAAAATCCCTCTTTTTACTCTTTCAACTGTAAATGCAACATTTTCACTATCAGGGATTAGAATGTGATTTCCTTCGACTTCAATTTCCATTGGAATAATAAAATTAATGGTTTCAGCTAGATATCCCTCCTCTTTTCGTACTTTCTTGGTCTTTACCTCTGATGAGGAGCTTAATTCCTCTTCACGAACTTGCTGGATCGCCTCGTGAATTATTCTCGAAGCAAAATTCATAGAGGCAATTCCATCTTCAAAAAGGCCCAATCCTGTCATATTCATTTCGTAAGCTAACAGGTAAAGGATTTCTTCATTTGTAATCTTAGATGAAACAATTGAACTCCCTATAAGTTCTCGTTGACCAACTGGGGTTTGTAAGTGAAAAGTTAAACGAGCATTTAAACCTTCTGGTTGAATAATTTCGACTTTAAAGCCCATTCCCTGAGTATCAGGTAAGGTAATAATCCCTTCAACACTTTCAGCTTCAACAGGAATTTCAAATTTCGAAAGTTCAGGGTATTTTTTTTCCTTGATTTCTTTCTTCTTTTTCTCCTTCTTTTTTGGAGTTAAATATTGCTTTGCAATATCATTAATACTCATTTTGGGTTTTTCAGTAGCTAATACAAGGCACTTGACCATATCTGTTTCCTGTAATTGCCCTTTCAAGTAAACATGGAATAATTCTAGTAATTTCTCCCGATTTATTATGTTATTTTTCTTTGGTCCTTGTGCTTTTTTAATAAAGGGTAAATATTTGAGGAGGACATCAGTTACAAGGGGTATTGGAATCCCTGAAGTAGCTGCCATTTCAAATACATCAGCATATCCTGTATTAACAATCTCTGTAGCTTCATTAACTTCTATTCGGAAAAAATCAACCAAATGACTGATTTGGGGATTAATTTCTACCATTTCTTGTTTCATAATATGTTTGTTTTGAGCTCCAGATGCAATTTGAGAGTCCACAGATGGACTAGGTTCTTCCTCTACTGATTTAGAATAGGGTAAAGTTTCTACTTGTGGAGAAGGTGGTGTATGTCCAACTGTTTTTACTGAAGTTAAGATTGTTTCAGTAGTAGATTCTTCTGTGGCAGCATTTCCAAGAAATACAGCCTTTTGAGATAATTGAATTGTGTTGTAATCTGCTGTGGGAACCTCTTTTTTTACAGCTTGCTGCATCAAAACTTGTAACTTCTCCAATGTTGCTCGATCGCCAGCTATTTTCTGAGTTATGGGTTCTGGTCTTTGACCTACTTCGGCCTCAAGTTTTGGTTCTCGTATTGTCATATCTTCTTCATGATATTCTTCAATTTCACCTATTGTCCGAAAATCAACAAACTCACTTTTGGCTAATTTAGGAATAGTAAGTTCAAATATGCGACCGAAACTATCAATAACTGTTTCTGGTCTGTAAATTGTTGTTCTGAAAAATTTGAGTCTATGGGGATATTCTAATTGAAATTGTTCCTTTAATTGTCCATGAATACTTTCATAGTTGGGCGAATCTCTCACTAAATCGTTTTTATGTAGAAAAACGAAGACTTCGGCTTCAGGAGAAAAAAGTGTGAGCTTTTCAAGGCCAGCTTTAAAATAGTTTATTGCATTATTCCTAGAAGTCTTATTTGCTACATCAATTAGAAAAATAAAAGTTTTCACACTACTGAATACAAATGGGCTAAACCCACTTAAGAAGCGTTTTAAGAATATCTTCTGTCCACCAAGGTCTACAATCGTGATTGGTGTATCATGAATCGTGAGTGACATCCGTTCATAATTGATTGTAGCTGAGAGACTATTAACATCTTCTGTCTGTTGTTTAAGAAAGAAGATTCTTTTTACAGCAGTCTTGCCAGCTTCACTCAGGCCAGCAATCAAGATTTTGTAACCCAGTCGAGCAGTTATTTCAGAGTCAGACACCCATTCAGACATTTGCAATTGAACCTAGAGGTTTTGATTAAAAGTTATATTACATGTATTTTTTATACTTAAGTTATTTATTTTTCATTGTATTATAAATAGTACTGAAAAAATCTTTCGTGATATGTAGTTTTTAAAATTATGTGAAATTAAAACCTACTAAATAATTCAGAAATTCAACTATACCATTTCAACTTTTGATTTTAGCTTAGAATATAAGGTAATCCACATTAAATAGATTTCAGAATCTGAGAAATCAACTGATGCTTCTTTTGAATCAAGTAAAATAACACATCTAATGAAGATGTTAAACGCTCTTAAAATTCTCAAATTAAACCTTTAGTTAAAGCATCGAAACCCTAAAAAGCTTTCTTTGTTCTTTAAGCTTATTTCTTTCATTTCAGATATATTTAAAAGAAATCTCGTTGTAATTCACCTAAAAACAAGAAACTTGTAAGAGGATGTAGTAATTGACAGTTACACCACCAGCTCAAAAAGTTCTGTTCATGGGACTTGGAGCAAGTGGTAAAAGTAGCATTAGATCGGTAGTTTTCGAAGGAAAATCACCCGAGGATGTTAAAGATTATTCTGCGACAATAAACTATACTCGCTCAACAAAAAGCATTATTGATAGCGCATTTCAAATTTTTGATTGTGGTGGTCAAGAGAGTTTCATTTCTGTTTTTGTCGGTGAACAAGCTGAATTTATATTCAGCGATGTTACAATTCTGATTTGGGTTGTTGATGTAAGTAATTTTGATCAAGTTTCAACAAGTAAATTTTATTTCGATCATGCTGTGACTAGGCTAGCTGAATTCTCATCTGGTGCTATAATATTCTGCCTCTTTCATAAACTCGATCTTTTACTGCCTGATATGCGTGAACAAGTTCTTGAAACTATGAAACAATATTTTCTTCCAGTCAAAGAATTAGAAATTTATTATCGTGCAACTTCAATTTTTGATAAATCAATATACTTGACTATAGGTGAAATGATACAAAAATTGATACTTCAGAGTACAAAAGCAAAAACTGTATCTGAAGCAATACAGGAATTCATCAATCAACATGCTGAACTATCAGGAATCGCAATATATACTGATGATGGCCTACCTGTTTTTGAAGAAGGGGAATTGGCAGAAAGAATCATCCTTCCAGCCAATTTGTGGTTAACCAATTATGAAAGGATCAGAAATGAGTTTGAGACTACCTCAACCTTTAAAACAACTTTAGAAACAGACGATTATATGCTTGTTTTTCAAAGAATTAAGGATGAACTTCTTCTTACTGGAATTGCCAAAAAAGTCGCCCCTCTTAATTATGTTCTAGTTAAAATGGAGCAAATTGCCACAATCGTTAGTAAACTTTTATAAATTGTGTTCTACAGATATAATAATTATCTAATTTATAGAATTGATTGGAAAATAAACTGTGTCTTGGTTCCATAACCAAACCAACATTTTCTCCCTATAAATTCATTTTTCTGCTTCTCTCTGAGAGATGAAGATTCCATTTTCAATTTTTGAATTCTGAATAAGACTTGAATTTATAGCACTTACAAGGAATTCTTCAATCAATTCTACAGAGATACCAGTCTGTGTGGATAATTCATATAAATTCAAAGGAACCCCTTCTTCTATGGATTGTAAAATCTGAGTAATTAACTGATGTCTTTTAGTTGTTATGTGAAAATCAAAAAAACTATCAAGTTCTTCAAATGATAACTGATCTGACAGATGAATTCGATACTGAAATCCTATCTCTGGTTGAAGTTCAAATCCAGATTTTGCCAAGAGGTGCTGAATTGTTATTAAATCCGTAATAATTTCTTGTTTATAGATTGCTCCTTTGGGAATTTTCCTTTTATAATCGTTAATGAGTTGGAGAAGTTCGATTTTTTTGCTCGGAGAGGATTTTTCCCGTAATAAAACTTTGATTTGTTTATTGGAATTATCTATTAACAAGATAGGAGAATTTGTAGGGATCAAGGGCAGATCTAAAAATGATTCAATTTCATTATTATCACTTATATAGTATGTTTCTATGCCTGTTTCAGTGATTTGAATTTTCTCACTTATTTTTTGAGGAATGTTTTCTCTTTCGAGGTCATCAT
Organism: Candidatus Hodarchaeota archaeon; assembly: GCA_016840285.1. Next base: position 11,375 of record JAEOSR010000071.1, read on the forward strand.
CAGTCTTAATATGATACATTTGAAGTGTTCTACGTATCATTCGTTTTATGACCCCAATATACTTCATTAATGCAGTAGATCTAGTAATTATCCAAAAAACAACAATTCTACCAAAACGAGCAATGCGTGAATCAGAAGTTGCTTTGGCTTTTAAGACAAAGATAAAGCCTATTGTTAAATATGGTTCCTTGTGTGTTGGCATAGGTCCATAAGAGCGAATTTCACCATGATTTAAGGGAATGTCAGAACCTATTGCTGTTAATGTCTTAATTGCTAGGTTAAATGCTTCATCTTCAGATAATGGTGAAGAATTATGAATATTGGATGGCCCATCATCTTTGAATACAGTAATTATTAAACCATCGGTTAAGCCACTTCCTCTTGAATTTTTTTCACGCATAAAGAAGACCAACTACTGTATGAGTTCTATTTCAGATATAGCTTCAAAAATAAAAAAGCTATCCTAAGAACAAACTAATTTTCCATTCTTTTATGATATGATATTAGGTTCATATGATGTTGAGGAATAAGAATTCAGGGATTTCACTCTAAAGCTCGTCATAAGGATTCGTTGTTATAAAACCATGCCCTTTAATATATTGCCCACCATCAAGAAGATGCATACCAAAGGGAAAAAGTCCAATTCGAGCGCTCTTCGGGATAATAGTATTTTGATATGCAAGTTTCCCATTTATGAAGCAATCTCCACATTCTTTAATATTTAAACCTAAGCGTTCGAGTAAATCTCGGAATCGTTCTTTTTTCTTGTTTGGGAGAGAAATAACAGTGTCTTCTGCTAAAGAAGCATTTGGTTTGAATTTTTTTTTAAGAATACCATAGAGATGAATTTCTAACAATTTTAAAACCTTTATTTATTATTTGGATTTAAAAAGAGTTTCTCAAGTGTCTTGATGAGTGTCATTTTGACATTTTTATCTGATTTTTCTGATACAGAAAGTCCTTTTATGATTCTCTACATATTATTCATAATTGGTTGTAAGACCTTTAACTAGATGTAATAGGTTAAAATTTGTTACATTGTACAATTAAAAATTGAAAACCAAGGTGATTTTAGCTTTGTTTCAACCAAAACATCCTCTTGATCTTTCTACGAAACCTCTTATCGGTATGGTTCATCTTTACCCTTTTTCTTCTGATGATATCTTCGAAGGTGGTGTCCAAGACGCTATTACATTGGAAAATTCAGGATTCGATGCTGTGTTAATCGAAAACTATCATGATACACCCTACCCCAAATGTCGGATAGAAGATACAAGATTTTTACTTTTAAGTTCTGTAGTAAATAAAATTGTATCAAAGGTGAATATTCCTTGTGGCGTTAATATTCTCAGAAACGCGTGTGTCCAAGCTCTCATAATTGCCACAATTAATCGAGGAAGTTTCATTCGCTGTAATATCTATGAGGGGGCTTATGTGACCGACCAAGGGATAATTGAATCTGCTGCAGATGAAGTACAACAAAAAATGAGAGAATTAATATCCAATGTGAAAATTTTCGCAGATGTCCATGTAAAACATGCCACGCCTTTGGGTGATTTCACACTAGAAGAAGCTGCAACAAACGTATTAAATCGTGAGGGTGCAGATGCAGTCATTTTATCTGGTAGAGCTACTGGAAGACTTATAGAATTATCCAAATTGAAAAATTTTGTTCGGTCAACCAAGATTAAACCTATTTTAGGGAGTGGACTGACGAGTAAAAACCTATCAGAAGTCTTTCCTTATATTTCTGGAGCTATCGTTGGTTCCTCAATCAAAGTTACTGACATCTCTTCTCCTATAGATTCAAAAAAAGCTGAAGCATTAGCGAAAGATTGGAAAATTCAGCGAGAATTAGAAAAAGGGGATATGCTTTGATTAAGAAGCTTAAAATTGAGGATTATCCAAAAATCCAGGCATTATGGGAAGTAGCTGGGTTATCTTGGAGACCAGAAGGTCGAGATCATCTTGGTAGAATTCGTATCCAGATGGAAAAGGAAAACATCTTCATTTTAGGAGAAATAGAAGATGATGACCTTCTAGGGGTTATCATGGTTTCTCATGATGGACGAAAGGGGTGGATTAACCGATTGGCTGTACATCCTAAACATCGCTATAAAGGAATTGCACAGAAATTGCTTCAAGTAGCAGAAGATCGTCTATTTCAGACTGAAGGGATTGAAGTAATTTCAGCACTCATCTTTGATGATAATAAACCTAGTCTATCGCTTTTTGAAAAAGTTGGATATGATTCATGGGATAATGTTCGGTATTACTCGAAAAGAAAGAGACCAGACGCATGAGTTTCATTGGTAAAAGTTGCTACGAGGATTAATGTGTTGAAATCGGAAATGGCTAATACAATTCGTTGAATACCTAAAAAATCTCAATCCAGATAACGAAGCTCGAATTCAGATTGACACGAACGCGGCTATTCTTACTATTGATTACATTGACGAATTAGTTGATGCAGGTATTACAAACATTGGGCCAGACTTGAAGGGTATTCAATTAGAAACATTTATGAAGATTACAGGCCAAAAATCCGTAAATCTCGCTAAGAAATACTTGAAAACTAGTTGGGATGCCGTAAAATATATATTAGACGAATAAAGCGATAGGATTTTTATGGGAGTGGGGATTCCATTTAATACATCCTTCATGAGTCTAGAAGAAATTAGTGAAATCGGGTCTAAGCTCGCTGAATGGGATCGCAAACTACAAGTAACAGTCTTAGATTATCGTCCAGAATTTAGAGCTCAATCAATTAATCGTCCTACGTATGAGGAAATGTTACAAGTAAAGACCATTTTGGAAAACTCTGGACTGAAAAAAGTTATTTGTCAAACTTCGGGGCTATCTTCAATAAATAATGTTGAAATAATCTCTGGTTTATACCAATGATCTTTCAAGAAACAATTGTAACCCTTGATACTATGGTTATTGCTCTAATTCTCACTGTTTTTGCAGGGTTTGCGACTACAATTGGAGCAGCATTAGCTTTTGTAGCAGGGATCATGGTTTTCATATCTTTTGATGAATTATTACCCGCTGCTAAAAACGCAGACGAATCCCACCTTATTTCCCTTGGGATTATTGCAGGAATGATAATTATGGTGTTAACCCTCTGGTTATTCACATAAGATTTAAAATTAGGTTGTAATACTGTAGAAGTAGGAAGTAAATGTGTCCCTCTTGACAAGTAACATCATTGTTTTATTCATCATGATCATTTATGGAGTGATGAGTGGTGGGTCAGCGATTATTCTTAAAATTGGTATTTTCAGAGCAGGAGGGATAAAAATTGATGATTTCATTCGTGATATTGGCCCAGCAGCATGGCGCTTAATAACTACCCCTGTTTGGATGTTGGGTGGGATTGCTGCAATTATTGGATTTCTAATATATACTGTGGCTCTAAATACTTACAATGTATCTGTTGTTAAACCCTTAGTTAATACAAATTTAGTATTTACCTTTGTATTTGCCTATATTATTTTTAAGGAGAAATTAACCCGTACAGAATGGTGTGGTGTTGTGATTCTGATAGCTGGACTGTTTTTTGTTGCATTTTCCCCTAATATTGAATCAACAGACACAATGAATTCTCCCTTTCTCTTAGGAATTTTTCCTATAACCATCATCTTAATGCTCATGATGGTCTTTATTATGTTTATTTCCAAGCGAGGTCATGCTGAATTTGTTTTTCCTATTTTTGCTGGATCTTTTTATGGTCTAGGAACCCTTTTCACAAAAAGTCTTCTGATCACGTTAAATCAAATGAATATTGGGGATTCAATAACCTTTGGGTTATTCTTATACTCAGGCTTCATGTTAGTATTAACATATTTTTTCGCAATTATTGCACAGATGTTGGCTTTTGAACGAGGGAGATTGTCAGTTGTTTCACCAATTACTAATGCACTTTCAGTTATTATCTCTTTCATTGGAGCATCCTTCGTTTTTTTTGAGGATCTCATCCCATTGATTGGGGAACAGCTTCTTTTTCAGTCGTTTTTTAAGATCCTAGGCTTAATTTGTATCTTGGCAGCGCTCATTATCCTTCGACGAGAATTTAATCCTATAAAGGGCTCTAATGGGTAAATTAGGATACGTTCTTGGAATCTTTTCTGACTTGGCTTAACTGAATTAATAGAGTACTAATAACAATCAAAAATAACCCAATCCATTCTTTTAGAAGTGGCATTTCTCCAAGGAAAATGATTGATAGAATGACAATCTGGGGAAGCATAGTGCCATTAATTATCGTCATATCCATTGCCCTAAGTTTCCGCATTGTTTTATTCCAGATAGTAAAAGCAAGAGCGGTGTTAACAACACCAAGCCAGACGATGTAAAAAATGGAAAGTGCCGATAAAGAAAAGATTATGTGAATTCCATCGATGGCGATTCCAGATATCAAAATGATGATTGAACCAATCGTCATGCTTACCCCCGCCACAATAAGCGGCGGTGCTGTTTCAGTTCGATTTATAGATCTTCCTAAAATTGAAGAAAAAGCGTTTGCCAGTATTAATATCAAGAGAATTACCAAGCCAAGGAGCTCAATAGAAAGATTGATAGGATAAAAATAGAATATCACTCCAATCAAAGCTATTAGAAAGAAGAATATTTCCAAAGAAGATGGTACCTCTTTTAATAACCCAATAGAAAGAAATATCACAACAATTGGTGTAATATTCAAAGCAAAAGAAACAGTAATAGCTGGGAGAAGATCTAAAGCAATGAATTGACCTCCCTGAGTGATAGCAATAAATATACAGCCATAAAGTCCAAGAAAAAACCACCAATGACCAGTCTGAGTTGTCAGTGATTTTCGGGTTTCCTTGTTGGAGAGAATAAACGCAAGTAAAATTACTGCTCCTAGTAAATACCTTAGTCCTGCAAAGATTAGTGGTGGAATCTCCTCAAGCCCAAATTTAATGATCACCCAGGATGAAGACCAGAGAATCGTGACGAAGAAGGCTTGGGCTATAGCAATGAGTTGGTTTTTAGAAAATTGTCCTGATAAGATTCCGATTCGGGGCAACTTTTTCATCTAATTATGTAGAAAAATTGAAGAAGAATATACTTTTTCCCGTCAAATGACGGATGGTTATATATTGATACAAACAAATCTGCAAATTAGTTCTAAAGATTATTACTTATGTGAATTGACAAAAAAAATCCCTGTAAAAGTAACAATTGTAACAATCAGGTTACCAGAGGGTTATGGACTTATCGAGGCTCTGGAGGGGGGTGAAGGAACTATCCAATTATATGTTGATAGTATTAAAGCATCTGAAAGTGTCCTTGAGTTCGAGGTGACTTATTCTTCTCCAAATATTTATTTCACACGTTCAGTACATAATCTAGATTTCCCTTCCATTTATGAAACCATCTTAAAAAGTGGTAGTATGTCACTTCTTCCAATAATTATTGTTAAAGGTGTTCAATATCATACAGTGTATTCCCCTTCTCGTAATGCCCTCAAAGCACTATTAACTACATTGAAATCACGATTTACAGCTGTCAAAATCATATCATTAAGTTCGACACCTTTTAAATCAGAACAAACACTTCTCACACCGAAACAACGAGAAGCTTTTGAACTAGCATACAAGAAAGGTTATTATGAGATTCCTAGACGTTCAAA
>JAEOSR010000072.1 GCA_016840285.1 Candidatus Hodarchaeota archaeon
ATAACACCCACAATTCGTTTCCCTAATAAGACTGTACTAGACATAATTCATTTCAACTCGTTAAGATAAGTATCTACTTAGATTTGTATCTAACCAATATATAAACCTAGCTATGATGGTAATCTAGGGATACATGAAACCATAGGAGTGACGATATGGGGTCGAAATATGATCAAAATCAAAAGGAAAGTAGCTTGAAAATTGCCTAAAAGTACTGATACTAATAATCAAGATGTTAGAATGTAATAAATATCTTAAAAAAGTGGCGAAGGCTGCAGACATAGATCTAGATCTAACCAATTTATCATATGAAATTTTAAGGTAGGGGTGTTAGTGTTGAATTTAATCATTGATGAATAATAAGCTTCTTTTGACCATGTGATATATATATGAACTATGGGGCTTTAAAATATGCCAATATCGGTACATGATCTGTTTAATATTCCAATTTATCTATTGGGGGATTTATGACTTTGATGGCCCTGACAAAGAAACCAACAGTTTTTTCAGCGGGAGCAATAGTTCCAGCTAATAAGTTTCGATCTCCCAAACGCCTCGGTGGTCTATATTATCGATGACGAAGACACTAGGTCTTCTTTCTCCTTTTTTATATTTTAAATTTCTCGTCTTTATGATTAAGAATCTATTAGAAATCTATTTTCTCCCCTGGAACTTTGGGAAAGAGGCTTACTTCCCTAATGTGCTTTTTTTTCGTCAGGAATCTCACTAATCGTTCAATTCCAAGACCTCCGCCAGTGCTTGGAACTAATAATCCTTGCTTCGATAGAGATAGATAAGCCTTATATTGCTTCCAGTCTTGATTTCGTTGTTTTATCTTTCTCAGAAGTATTTCATATTCATAGTCCCGTTCTCCCCCAGAGAGAGCCTCACCAAAGCCTTCAGGGTAGTATAAATCGTAGTTGATATAATGACCCTTTCTTTCAGGATCTTCTTTGTCATAAAATTCTCTTTCAAAATCCATTATCCAAAATGGATCTCTTTCTTGAAAAGAGACTCTTGAACCAAAGTTATTTCCAAATTCCTCTCTTAGATCCCAACTGCAGTATATTTTGAATGGTTTTTGAGGAATCCTAATATTAGATCCATTTTTTTTCAATTCTTCCTTGCAATACCTCCCTACCCTTGAGAAGATGTGAATAATTAGATCTTCAGTTAGAGACATGAAATCTTGGGATGTTCCTTCTTTTATTTCAATATCTAACTGGGTAAATTCTATTAAATGTTTTCCACTATCCCTCAGTGCACTCACTTCTAAACGAATGTTGGGAGACATGATGTATATGCCTTCAACATTTAATCTTGCTATAGCGATTTGTTTATGGAATATCATGCTCTTAGTTAGTTGGAATTGTTGTCCTAAGTAATTAATCTGAGCATCATACACAGGATGACATAAAGGATCGGTAATGGGTGACAGAATAACAGGCATGAGTTGAAGGAAGCCTTTTCGATGAAAAAAATCGTGAATAGAATGTAAGACCTCACTTTGAATTCTTAGTGTTGTAACCAAAGTGGTTTTTGACTGGAGGATCGTTGAACTTTTTTCATATAGGGAGGTCGAAGTAATTTCTAACACCTCAAATGGATATTTATTCCAATAATTATTTGGTTAAGAATATTATGCATTAAACATGGAAAAATATAGAAAAGAAGTTAAATTTATAAGTTAGAAATGGAAAATTTTTCCATATGAGCAAAAAAAATTATGAATTATATCAAAACAACAGAGAAATCATTGATTTACTTCAAAGAAATTCCCGAATGACCACCAATGAGATTTCAAATAAAACAGGTATCGCCCAGACTACAGTATATAATCGAATCAAAAGATTACAAGATAAAGGGGTCATAGAAAGATTTACAATAAAACTGAACAAAAAGGCTATTGGAAAAGGACTAGCAGCATATATTCTCTGTACTGTATCGTATCGGACATCTAAAGGAGAGAAATTACGTCAAATTGATGTTGCTAAGAGGGTAAAAGCTCTACCTGAAGTTGAAGAAGTCTCAATTGTGACTGGAGAAATTGATCTAATTGTTAAAGTGGGCGTGGAGGATGTCGACGCTTTGAATAATTTTGTAATCATAAAGTTAAGGGATATTGAAGGGATCGAAAAAACGATAACAAGTGTTGTACTCTCGGAGATTTAAGTTAATCTCAGCTCATAATCAGTGATAACGACAGAAGCTTAATTACCAAGAATTCATGAATAAATAAGCCTCTGGGGAATACCTAGGAGGAGTGATCATCTCTCTAGAATCGTCTCTAGAGAGTCTTCACCTTCTACCTATCAAATCAAATATTTTTGAGTAAGCAAAATTAAATTTGTACACGATAATCAAGCTTACAATAAGAAAAATTAGAGAAGATCCAAAAAATATTAAGAATAACTCATTTGTAAAAGCATCTACCAAGAAGAAGAATATAAAGATAATTATTGGCCAAAAGACACTAAAAAAACCAACTACAAAAAGAACCTCAATTGGATCCGCAGTTCGATGGATTGACACTGAATAAAGCATACCAAGAGAAAATATAACTATTGCTTCAAAGATATACCATACAAAGATTCCAGCAAATATCTCCCTGATAACCTTTTCATTTATCCTCATTAACAAGCCAGATACTATAGAATAACAGATATTATATTTATATTCAATAATTATGCTTGTTATCGAAGAAATTAGAATTAGTCCATTAATCAATACAAAGATAGGAGTTACAAAAGCCCCAGTTATGAAAGACAGGAATATAACACCAGGCCACTCTAGACTCCCTGCACAAGCAAAAAAAAAGGCATTTAGTGGAGCATTTCTGAGACTCTCTAGTGAAAGTATCCTTCCTATAGCAATGAAAAAGGTTAACATGGCTTCTAAGGAATACCAAACAAGGAACCATGCGTGTATTCTCTCTATTTTTCCTCTAAAACTACAAACCAAAATCCTTACCTTTTGATTAATCCTCCTAGATGATTTATTTTGTCTTGATCATCTTAGTTCTTAAAGCCAATTCTTAGTTTCCCGCACAAAGTATGGCTAGGAACCACTAATGGATTTTAAAATAAGGTTAGGGATTGAACCTTATGTGGATAATACTTACAGCTGTTTCCTTTTTTTGATCCCTCGTTCCCCAAATTGCACAGTTTCAGTTCCATACGCGTTTTCCTTTAGAAGGAGACTGGATATTCAGATCTTGAGCAACGTAATGTAATCCTAAAATAAGGAGGGAACCCCAAATATGCGAATGAGTATTTGGGGGGTATTCCTGAAAATTCAGTTGTTAATAAAGTACGGTGAAAACCAAATACGAAGCTATGACATCTCAAAGCCCCTTCCTCCCCAAGGATATTTTCCAGGCCCATGAGCTGTTTTTGCGAGCGTTTCACTTAGATCAACAGGGCCAAAGGAAGGAGGCCCAAAAGCTGTATTTCAAATCAGGGAAGATCTTCACTGCCCTTACCAAGAAATTTCCTGACATGTCGTTATTCTACATCTGGGCTGAACAAGCTCGGTTAGCGATCAATCAGATAAAACTGTTAGATGCCCATTCGGCACCACCTAAGACAAAATCTACCCCCAGTTCTTCGAAGGTGGCGGAAGAACAGAATGAGCTTCGTCAACGTATTTTGAAGACACGAATCTTCCCCAATCCGAACCTCTCGTGGGCTGATATCATTGGTTTAGATCGGGTAGTGGAGGAGTTGACTGATACTGTTTTTCTTCCTTTATGCTATCCCGAATTATTACGTGGAAATATTCAGACTCCTCGTAATGTCCTCCTTTTTGGGCCTCCTGGGTGTGGGAAGTCCCATCTAGTTCGCGTTCTTACGTCTGTAGCGGATTTATATACCTTAAATGTCTCTGCTGCTTCTCTTCTCTCCAAATGGTTTGGCGAAAGTCAAAAGATGATTCGTTCTCTGTATGAGGTCGCGTGGAGCCATGCTCCTTCTATTATTTTCATTGATGAATTTGATGGTCTTTTTGGTGGTTCCTCTGCCTCAGATAAAGATGAGTCTGAGGCCTCCTCCACTATGGTGCAAATCCAACGGGAGCTCCAACAGTATATGGATGGTATTCACACGCCTGAAGAAAATCCTACCGTGACGATTACAGCTACGAATTTTCCTAATTCCCTGTCAGATCCCCTACTCCGTCGTTTTGATCGGATTTTGTATGTGCCTCCTCCGTCTCCTGAAGTCATTTTACGTTTGTTGAAGTACTTTCTGAAAGGAATTTCTCACTCTCTGACTTCGATTCACCTTCAGTGGCTAGCCTATGAACTACGTGGGTACACTCCCAGCGAAGTGCGTAAGATCTGTGAAGCATCGTGTCTTCGTCCCTATAAGGAAGCGAAGAGTAGACCTACTTCTTCACCTAGTACTATTCGTTC
>JAEOSR010000073.1 GCA_016840285.1 Candidatus Hodarchaeota archaeon
GTTATATTAAATGATTTTGAAGATTAATTACGAAAAAGAAGGGAGATGGATGAAAAAAACTTAGAAAATTTGACGAAAATTCGTATTTCTACAGTTATTACTCCAATTCAAAGAAAATATTCTTTACTCGAGTAATAAATTGCTTATCTAATTCACTCATGTCTGAATAAGCTGAAAGAAGTTCTGATAACCGTTTCTCTATTGTTGATCTGATAGGTAGAATTGATCGGAAAAGCACAGGGAATATTATTACTATCAATCCGTAATTCTTAGCTTGTCTCATCTTTATCCGAGCATCATTATGGCTTTTTTCCATCATACGGAATCCAAATACCAATCCATGATATTTTTCATAATTTGGAACAGGGAGTTCGAATAATCCTCTTGAATATTCATGTCCTGCACCCGTTGCAGTCATATAATGTGCTCCTAATTTTATAAGAAAATTATCTTTTTCTTGTGATGATACTAGCTCTTCAAATGGCAATGGTGAACTAAGAAATGGTTCTGGACCTAAAATCCCAAATTTATAAATTGAAACTGATAATTGACTTGGATCTGCTTGTAAACGCCGAGAGAGTACCATATCTTGTTGAATACGATGTTCTAGTAAAATTTGAGTTATGATTGGTCGTAATGAATCAGTCGTTAAGAAATCATCCTTTGTCAAGTAGTCTTGAATCCCTAGCTTCATTGCCTGTACTGCGATCTTTTCAGATCCTAAACCTGTGATCATTATCACAGGAATTTCAGGATTAAGTAATCTGATTTCTCTAATTACGTCAATTCCTGACTTTCCTGGGAGGGAATAGTCAACTAATACTAAATCATAAGAGGGATCCGATTTTATTTTTTCTACTCCTAGTTCCCCTGTTTCGCAAACAATAATATTTTCCAACCCAATTTTACTCAATCGCTTGAGGAAAAGGAATTGATGATCACGTGAGTCCTCTATAAGTAGTACCTTGCTATCAACTATTGGATCCACTTTTTCAGAGGACATCACTAAAACCCATTACTAAGATAATCTGATACTCCTTGAATGAAAATGTCTCTGATCATTAATATTCTAGCATTCACTAATTTTCATCAGTCAATCATAGCTTTTAACTTATGACTTATTGCTGTTTCCTTTCTTTCTATTCAATAGCAGCTTAATTAAATGAAAATGTCCTTAGTAGGAAGGAGGAAATAAATTCTTTTGAAGTAACCATTCGTAGGATTCATCAATTGTTGCTTCCATAGTTTTTTGTGGGTGAAATCCCAATTCATTTTTGATTTTTTGATCGATGTACCTACGAGATAGAGCAAATTTAGTCACACGATAACGATTTAAAGTAGTATGTCTTCCTGTTAATTTTGCGTATACTTCAGAGAGAATAGCGACAGTATAGATAAAGCGATAGTTTCTATGTTTCGGATGTTTAGGAGGATTTATTTTTTGGACAATATATTCCAGAAAATCTATTAGTTTACATTCAAACGATTTTAAATTGTATGCTTTCCCTTTCGCCTGTTTTTTTTTCTCGTCTATTAATAGCAAGGCTTGACAGAGATCAAAAGGGTGAATAAACGTTAGATATCCTATACCATTTCGCAAAATAGGGAATTTTTGCTCATAAACGGCTTTAAAGATCCCAAACATCGTTTTCATATCTCTTGGGCCAATAACACTTGGGGGACGGATAATACTAAAGCTATTCCACCCATGTTCTTCATAAACATCCCAAATGACTTTTTCTTGATGATATTTGCTTTTTTGGTATATACTGGTAGGATTAAATTTATAGGCCTCGTCAATCGGAATACTAGGAATATAATGTCCGTAGACTCCAGTCGAACTTGTATGAATCAAGAATGGATCGGTATTGGTTGTAAGACATGCTTCTAGCAAATTCTTCATGCCCTCCACATTCACCTTGTATAATTCGTTCCACCCAACCCAGTCTGTTGCTAAAGCAGCAAGGTTGAAAACAACATCGACATCTTTTAATGCCTTTTTTAAGCTTTTTATGTCAGTAAGATCCGCTTTGAGAGGATTCAACCCTCTATTTTGGATATCTATCATATTTTCAGATGAGCGGGTAATTATTCTACAATTTTCATTTTCATAAGAATTCTCAGCCATCATCTCTAACAAAAAGCTCCCCACAAGTCCAGTACCTCCAGTGACCAAATAAACCACTTATATCACCAATTAGGTTTCAATTCCTCTTCTTTGATATCCAGCTATCAAGATTGTCACTTTTTTCATTCAATTGCTGTTCCATCTGAGCGATTCGTCTTCTAGCAATATTAAAAATTGGTTCTGATATTTCAAATCCAAGAAAGCGTCTATTATATTGAATGCACGATAAAATTACAGAACCACTTCCCATAAAAGGTTCAAGGACGAGATCATTATCATTGCTTCCCATTCGTATGCATTTATCTGTTACAGCTAAAGGTAACCTGGTTGGTGTTTTTTCCCCTCCTTTTTGGTAATCTCTTTTAATTCTCCAAACATCTTCAAAATAAAGCTTCCCTGGAGAACTAGAATACTCTAGTATTCGATTAAAAGTTCGTAAACTATCATTTTTTTGTGGTAATTTTGTAAAATACAGAATGTGATAATGGCTTGACACAAAACGTTTTTTTGTGAATACTCCAAACTGATATTTCCAAATTATGTGATTGATCAATCTAAAACCAATCTTTGATAACGAATTAAGGATATCATTAAGATGATTCCAACCTGAAAAAATAAAACCACTTGCTGTAGGTTTCATTACCTTCCAAGCAGCTTGAAGCCATTGCATTGTAAAATCATAATAATCCTCCTTTACCTCAGTGTACAATTTCCCCAATTCTTTTTGTTTTCGATTGTATTGAGAACCCACTTTATCAAAGCTTATTCCAAATGGTGGATCTGTTAATAGAAGATCTACTGTCTCTGGTTCTATTTGCTCTATTCCTTCAACACAATCCAAATTATAAACCTTGTTAATGGGTAGAGCCATTGTTTTCAACACAACTTTCATATTTATTTGTTAGTAGTTTTTTACAACATCAAAATGGTATATCCATTCACTCTATCTATTAATTTAATTGCTTTATCACTTTAAACCTATTATTTTCCCATCAGGAAGTAATTCCATCTTCGTTGCAGAGGGTTTTGAGGGTAATCCAGGCATTGTCATAATTTTACCTGAAATAGGATAAAGAAAACCTGCTCCTGCTGAAAGACGAATCGATTCGATTGATAGTATATGGTTAGATGGTAATCCAACGATTTTAGGATCATCAGATAAACTTAACTGAGTCTTAGCAATACATATAGGTAATTTGTCTTGGTCAAGTTCAGTCCAAAGAACAAGATCCTTCTCTGCCTCGGGAGAATAACTAATACCTAGTATATTATATGCTTGTCGTGCAATTTTTCTAATTTTTTCTTTAATGGAATCATCAATCTCATAAGTAAATTTAGTTGGCTTTTGATCCATTTTTAAGGTTTTCATGAGAGTTTTAGCTAATTCAATGCCTCCAACGCCTCCCTCTAAAAAAAGATTTGTAATAGATGCGCTAAAAGCACCTGCTTCCAAAGCTTCTTCTTTAATTATCCCTAATTCTTCTGGACTGTCATTCTCAAACTTATTTATGGCAACTATTACAGGTACTCCAAAAGAAGACATATTTTGGATGTGGTGAGCGAGATTCACACAACCTCTTCGAAGTCCCTCAAGCGCTTCAAGTGAAGTTGATTCCAATTCATCAATTCCTCCCTGTTTTTTAAGAGCACGAACACTACACACTAGAATAACAGCACTGGGATTGATACAACTCGTTCTGCATTTTATATTAAAGAACTTCTCCCCCCCTAAATCAGAACCAAAACCAGCTTCAGTTAAGACGACATCAAACAATTTTAAAGCGATCTGATCCGCGATAATGCTTGAACAACCGTGAGCGATGTTTGCAAATGGTCCTGTGTGAATGAAACAGAGGCCTCCTTCATAGGTTTGAACTAAGTTCGGTAGAATAGCCTCTTTGAGAATTAAGGTCATTGCACCAGCTGCTTTCAAATCCTCTGCAGTTATCATACAACCACTGTTAGATAATGCTACTACAATTCTCCCCAACCGTGCACGAAGATCAGAAATATCATTTGCTAAGGCTAATATAGCCATGACCTCGGAAGCTGCGGCAATTTCAAATCCTGAGTCACGGGAGATTCCATTCTTCGGTTCTCCAAGCCCGATTCTGATTTTTCTAAGAGCTCTATCGTTCATGTCCATGACTCGTTTCCAAAAAATTTGATGAATATCTATATCAAGTTCATTCCCCTTGAATATATGATTATCAATCATCGCTGCCAGCAAATTGTGAGCTGTGGCGACTTTTTCAATATCTCCCGTTAATCCTAGGTTAATTTCAGGCATTGGAAGTACTTGAGAGTAACCTCCACCGGTGGCTCCTCCTTTAATTCCAAACACTGGGCCCATCGATGGTTGGCGAATTACACAACAAGATTTTACGCCAATTTGGGCTAGAGCTTGAGCTGTTCCAATAGTGTGGACAGTTTTTCCCTCGCCATAACGAGTAGGCGTGATTCCAGTCACTAAAATTAATCTACCATTAGGGTGATTTTTCAAGCGTTCTAATATATTAAGATTGATTTTTGCAATGAAACGACCAAAGGATTCAAGTTCGCTTTTTAAAATCCCTGCTTTTTCTGCAATATTGGTTATTGGTTGAAGTTTTGCTTTTTGAGCAATGTCTAAGCTAGAAGCCATGTCACAGCACCAAATCTCAATCTTAGATCAATTTTTTTCTTGTTTTCGCTCCGAAGCAAGAACAGTGTTGGCGAATAATTCCATAACTGTTATTGGACCTATTCCACCTGGAACTGGTGTAATGAAACTGCATTTTTCTTTAACGCTTTCAAAATCAACATCTCCACAGAGTTTTCCTTCTTCATCTCGATTCATGCCAACATCAATAACTATAGCATCTTGCTTCACCATGTCTGCAGTTATGACTTTTGCCCTTCCGATTGCAACAATAAGAATATCTCCTAATATAGTATAATTTGATAAAGGTTTGCTACGAGAGTGACATTGTGTAACAGTTGCATTTTTTTGTTCAAGAAGTGTTGCTAATGGGCGGCCTACCAAATTTGAGCGACCAACGATAACGGCGTGATTCCCCTCTATCTCAATATTATAATGATCAAGTATCTCAATACATGCTAGAGGTGTACAAGGCCAAAAGACATCCTCTTTATACCCAAGACGACGATGACCAACATTGATATAATGGAGTCCATCAACATCCTGGTCTGGACGAATGAAACTGAGTACTTTTTTAGTACTAATGTAGTTTGGGAGTGGTAACTGTACAATGATTGCATCATCATTTTTTAACTCGGTAGAGATGAAATTAATTAAATCTAACTCTGTCGTTTTATTAAACTGGTGAATTCTGGTTTCAATTCCAACTTCTTTTCCCTTCATCCCTTGATTTTTAACGTAAACAGTTGACGCTGGATCCAAGCCTACTTGTATAATACTTAATGTAGGAGGACGTTCTAACCTATCTATTCTAGTTTTTAATTCTTTTCTCAGAGCTTGTGCTATGACTTTTCCATCTAATAAAGTTACCATCAATGAAACCTCCGATCTGCTTTTCCAAAGCGATCTTTGGGAAAATTAGAAAAGTTATGAAAGCTCAGCTTCAACGACTTTAAGAATGGCCTCCTTTTTTGAATCAAGTTGTGTAAGCATTTCCTCTATATCATTCTTATATTGAGCTTTGATCTTCTCATCTTTAATACTCAACATGTTTATTTTAACGTTGAATATCGCTCCTCTAACAGCAGATTCAGCAAATAATGCAGCCACACCTGCATCAGTAATAGCATTTTTATTTCCTCTTTCAGCTACCGCTAAAATTAAATCCAACGCCTCAAAACTGAGCTTTGCTACCTCTAGAGGAACTTCTGCAGCGCCTTGAAACGCGTTTTGAATAGCTTTTGAACGAACCTGAGGATCATCTTTTGGCATCCTATAAGCTTTTAAAATTTCATTAAAGGCATTTGTGTCCTCGTCTACCATTTTATTAAACTTTTGATAGAGTTCTGTGCCTCTTGAAACCACTTTTTCCATTTCTTTTTGGACTTCCGCAAATTTTTCTTTTCCTACAGTCGTTTTTCCAACTAAAACCGCTAGAGCAGCGCCCAATGCACCACCCAAGGCAGATACACTTCCGCCTCCTGGTGCTGGTTTATCCGATGCTACTTCTTCTATAAATTCTGTTACCGTAAGATTAACTAGAATTTTGTTTGTCAATTGATCATCAACTCTATTATCTTTTCTTCAGGGATAAACTTGTCAAGATCACTTAAGCCTAGGTTGTTTATGGCACTCTTAATCAATTTTTCTTCTTCCTCTTCATCTGGGGTATAATATTTTCCAGTCATGAGGATTGCTTCGAGAGGAATCAACCCAACAATTTCGCTTCCTGTCACTTTCACATCTCTTTCAGCAGCTAATCTTTTAATTTCCTCAAATACTTCATGGGGCTTTGTCAGTTCTCTATAATTCATCACATTCATGGATATTTGTGTTAAGTTTCGATCTGGCCTCTCAAGGGTCACTCCCATACCTTGGATCCCTTTGAACTTCCCTGGTTCTCTCACTTTCTGTCCATCTTTTTCTGCCCACCATCCTGACTCTCTAACAATACGGCCAATTTCTATAGCTATATTCACATCTTCAGAATCAAGGTTAATATTGTAAGCAATAAGGAAATCTCTAGCTCCTATGACATATACTCCCGAACGCTCATTAAAAACTGGTTCACCAAAATCAGGTTTCCAATTTGGATCAACTATTTTTTCAGGTAAACCCTCATACTCTCCTTTACGGATGTCGGGCAGTCTTACTCTATCGTTACTAGTAGCAGCTTTTGCATACAAATAAGTAGGTACTTTCAATTCACTTGCTACTCTTTCAGCAATTTCGCGTGCTATTTGTATACATTCCTCATCTGTTACTCCTTTTACCGGGATGAAGGGACAAACATCCGCCGCTCCTATCCTAGGATGTTCACCTTTATGTTCTCTCATGTCGATAAGGTCAGTAGCTTTGGAGATACTCTGAAATGCCGCTTCCCCTACAGATTCGGGGGCTCCTACAAAAGTAATTACGACTCTATTGTAATCAACATCTGGATCTACATTTAACAATTTAATATCTGAAACAGCTTCAATTGCGTTTGTAATTGCTTGGATAACACCAGGATCAGAAGTTGAAAAATTGGGCACACATTCAACAATTTTATCCATAAAATAACCTCATGATTGATTATACTACTTAAAAAATCAAATAATAACCGAGTTAAAGCAACTTATCAAGCGTTTTTAAAATTCTTGGTTTAAACCTTGAAATTTAAGTTTTAGAGAATTATTTTCTCATAAAACTATTCGATATAGCTCAGATTACCCCCCTGCGATGTTAGAACGTTTTAATCTTCTCTTTTCTCAATGAGCTATATATTGAAAGGTATATATGATGGATTAAGTAGCATTACGACTTTTTTCGTTTCTTTATGTATTTCAGTTCATTTTTCAATTCTCGTTGTCTTTTCAACAGCTTATGTCGTGCTTTTATTCCAGTTACTACTTTTAACTGTCTGTCAATTTTTAGTAACTCTCTTTCAAAGGAAGATTGTTTTGTAGCTTTCATTTTCTTAATTTATTAGAATTAGACTCATTAAGAGGGTGTTTGTGAAATGATTATTGAATAGAATCCTTATTTATCACCAGAAATACTATATTATTTTAACCTTTCCTGTTTTTTGAATTAACACTTAGGAATGAATTGTTATAATGACTGATCATCAGTACTTTGACTCAGAAGTTAATAATGATTTAATCTATAGTTTTTTGATTTCGAGTTATTCATGTAGCAAATAAAAGATTTTTGTCCATAGATTCAATCAATCATAAATCCATACAACACTAAGTAACATTTATTAAACATACTTTTAGTTGTAAATCGAGTAGTAGGACTGCTAGAACCCGAGAGCAATCGAGTGACATAATCCTAATTGTCGCATCGTCATGTAGATAGGATCTCTGCCTATATTTTCCTAATAAAAACCATAGAATTATACAATTAGGCTTGTGTTTCTTATTCTTCTATTTATTTTTGATCAATTATGACACCAAATTACTTTGTATCTCATGTCTTTATTTAAAATAAGAAGAGTAAAGTTTATAAATAATGAACATACTTCCGCTTACTGTGAGAGTATTAGTACTCACACAGGAACTTAAAACAGAGAAAAGGTGAAATAATATGGTTAAAAAAACAAAAAGAAAAGCAGGTTTTGCGAGTGCTCGCGTGGAAAAAGTTATTCGTACTGCAGGAGCTTTTCGTGTTTCTGCTGACGCAGTCTATAGATTAAACGAAATCTTAACTGAATATGCCATGAATGTAGCTCGTTATGCTGTTGATATAGCTCAACACTCTGGCCGTAAAACTGTTCAAGAACCCGACATCAGACTCGCAGCAACTAAATAACGAAAGGATGACCCTTTTTCCCTCTTTTTTTATTTTTATTTCAGTAAAACTCACCAAGAATAGATATTTGGTGGGGAAGGAAATGTTCAAGCACTTATTAACGGTATATCAACATTTTTTTGGCAGGGGTGACGTAATTGGCGAATTTTAGCGAAAATTGTGGAAATCTATTAATTCCTAGACAAAAAGGGAATTAATAATGAATTTAGAGAAACTTCATACAAGTTATAACGAAAATTCCCCACAATGGAAAAGACTGTACTCTCGTAATAGACCAGGCCTTCACAATATATCCAAGCATTCGAAATATTTGCCCACGATGTGGTAATTTCGAATAATATTATTGGGAATCGGGGAACCGCAAAAAAGAGGATTGAGAGTCAATGACTTATTATAAGTGCTTAGAATGTAAATGGATCTGGTTTGAATCATAAACATACTATCTTAATAAAGAAATAAGCTGAGCATGAGTAATATGTGATATCATGGTCAATCTCTTTATTTATGGTTCTTTCATGAAAGGACATGTGAATCATAAATATTTAAAAGCATATTTTTTCGATTATGCCATTTTATCTGGCTACAGACGATGTTGGCCAAGATCTAAAGATACAGCGATTCTAATTAAGGATATTAAAAGTTCCGTCAAAGGAGAACTGTATTGGAATGTTGCTAAACAGGATTTAAAAAAGATAGATCGTTTACATGGAACTCCGCATTACTATAAACATAAATTTGTTGAAGTAATTCTTATAGAGAAAAAGAAATCAGTTTCTGCAATAATACACGCTCCAACCCAAGATATAATAGAACAATGGTTGTTGGCAGAGAAAAGAGAACAATAAAATAACTAAATAAGTTCATTAAAGGTTAGATTAGTTCAATCATGTAATTTTCAAATATCTCCTCAGTTTTTACTTCATTAAAAAACTGATCTATTAATTTTGACACATTTTTGAAGAACTTTACAATACTATTATTACTTATGTATGGGAATGATTTACAGAATTAAATTTTGGTCTAAAGAAGCTTATCTATTCATCAACCTGAAAAACTTGAGTAAAAGAGGCCATTCAATTGTTAAAAAGAGATACGAAGTTTATTATCATCCTCCTAATGATATTACTCGTTTTAATTCCTTCATCGGTTGAAATAAGGGCAAAAAATTCTTGGTTTAATCAACAAGGTGAATTTGATCCAGAACATCTCCTCCCTAGTTCTACTACTAGTAAGACTCAAATCTCATCTAATGCAATCCAACAACAAGAAGAAGTTATTACCTTCTTAATTGATAGCTGGGATATTAGTGGTATACTTGAAGATGACTTAGCAAGCGCTGTTGAGATCATATGTCAAGCAGTGACTGCTTTACCTTCAGTACATTTTTCCTCACAAATAACAGATAAAATTCTTTCAGATTTTGACCTTATTCTCACAACAAATCTAACAAATTCCAAGGAAACATTGAGTAAAACACTCGAAGGAGTTTTTTACATTTTGAAAGATGGTGATAGAAAGGTTTCCACCAATATGAATCTTTGGATAGCAAAAGCACTGTTGACCCTTGATTCTTCCCTTTATTCATCGTCTATTGAAATTACAATCGATATCATGCAATCACTTGAACTAAATGTTCGTGGACCGCCTCCTGCGTTTTACCTACAAAGTTCTATTCTGTTAGATCCGGTTGAAATTCCTATTCCAGGATCCATATCTCCTATTGCTCTCCTCCAAGACCAACTAATGGCTATGAAAATCTATCAGCAATTATCGTATCAAATCCATGATGATACAATTCTTGAATTTTCCGATAGGATTTTTCATCTTGAGAACCTGACTATGAATAATAAAGACGGATTCTTAGATTATAATTTATCATACAATTTGGGATTAGATTTTGGATTTCTTCATGCTGAAAGAGATCAAGTTCTAGAGAAATTTCATTATCAAAATAACAGAAGTTGCTTTTATTTTAGAGACGGCCTATATCTGTTGGAGTACTTCTTTAATCAAATCAAGGATTACAGTACCGAAGCAGATAGAGAGATTTATGATTCCTATTTCTATTCCCCATTATTGGCTAATTTATACCATGACGATTTGGTTCGCCTCCTAACAGATTTGCAGGTCCTCTTCCGATATGAAGACATTTTCTATTACGATAAGATGAGTACTTATAATTTCGATACTGCTTTGCCAATATATCCTAGTGACCGAATATACATCAGTCATCAATTCACTTTCATCGGTTTACTGTCCCGAATGGCTAATTGGTATTCTTCATCCACATTATCCACTGATTTTCAAGCCTTTGGCAAGCAGTTACAAAGGTTAGCTATCTTTCTTTGGGACTATCTTACAATAGAAGCCTACAGTACCTCAACAGGTGGCCAAGCTGCAAATAGTGTACTTTCATCATCTGGGTATTTCTTTGCTTATTATTCAATTTCACTTGGTTTATATTTATTCGACAATACCTCCCAAGGATCGCTACTTAAAGCCAATATTTTTGCTCTCAACGGATTAGGAACGGTTTTTCCTTTTCAACTTCTGTTAGAATATGATACTCCAATAACAGTACGAGACAATCAAAGTATATTGATTCAAGTTATTCCCCTCGCTAATGTAAGTTCCTCTGGATTATATGTTAATAGTAAACTTCTATTAAGTGTACCTGCTGAATCAATAAACACAATCATAGCAACACCCACAATAACAGCGTACACAAATTATTCTACTCGCTACAACTTCTCAATATCACGGGAAGGGCCCATCACATTTTCTATTCATCTTTCTCATCAAATGGTCGAATTTTTCAATCTCCAAGCATCATTCTTAGTTCTACGCTCTTTAACGATGAAAGTTCTTGTCGACCCAATCACCCCAACCCAAGGTGATAAAATCACCATTCGTTTTGAAATCCGTGATAATACTGGCCTCCTTCGCACTAATATTAAGTATTTTGCAATAATCGATTCTAAATCGTGGAAGAAATCACTGATATTGGCTAATCAATCTCTCTACCCCCCTAATGGAGAAAATGCAATCACCATCAACTCTAGCCAAACAAAAAGTGATTTATATTGTTACTTTCTAGTGCATAAGGATAACTATTACCCTGCAGAGACCAATATGACTATCCATTTCCAAACAAAATTAAACTTTATAGTTGAGTGGTTAGCATGGTTAATTCTGGAAAGTGACATAGGTGCTTGGTTAGGAACAATAGCTGCCCTCTCTGCTTTACTTTGGGGACTTTATATTAAATTCATCAATCGTCTTTTAAGGAGAGTCAAGATATGTCAATATTGTGGAGGTAGATGGAGAACGAAATACCCTGTGTGTGCTCATTGTGGCCGAGTTGTAAATCCAAATAAGATAAAGAAAGACTCTTCGCTATCTAAGGAATTAGAGGATAACCAAGAAGAAATAATCTCTGAAGCTTAACGTCAGATATCCCATTTCTGTACAATATAACCCTTCTTAATAGCTTGAATCGCTTTTCAAATGCATTTGAATCCTTTAGATGGAGAATTAATGGTCAAAACTATCAGACTTAATAAATCATCAAACCATTCCTTTATCATTATCGAATCCTATTTCTACTTTGATTTTTCAGTTTTTTGGGGATTATTTAAGCACCCTCCTAATTTTTTTTATTTTTGATGATCATGAAATCCAAAACGACTTAAATTAAAAATAATTGATTTGTCGAAAATACCTTTTAATTCGAGAAGAAGAAAATATTTGACTGATGGTGAGAACATGAGCGAGAAAAAGCTGAAAGAGGCCGAAAAGAAAAAGCAAGAAGCAATGAAAAAGGTAAGGGAAGCAGAAAAATTTGAGAAAAAGGCAAAAAAAAAGAAAAATGAAGCAAGAATGAAGTTCGCCGAAGCAGAACAGAAATGGGAAGACGCTAAAAAACCTTAGCTGAGGAAAAAGAAAGATAATTCTCGGGTGTTTTTTATATGACTACAGGCAATATTAAAGAAGATCCAATTATTCAGATATAGCTTGTATAACTGTGGCAAATTCTATACCCAAATCTAATAAAACTTTTTTCCCTCGAATTGTTAAATCACTAATAAATCGGAATTGGTCACGAACATCAACAGGATAAGCTTTCAGTTGGTAATGTGTCCCCCAGGGTTTTTCTCTGACAATAATCTCAATTGGTTTTTTTAGCTGAAGAAAGGGACTAGTAATTATCACATCTAATAATTTTTGCTTGATCAATACTGCATCATGATTCGGGTGTAAGTAGAAATCTGTTATACAAAGCAGATGTCTACTTCCACTAGTGGAATTGAAGATTGGAGTATCCCAGATTTTTAATTGGGGAATATGTACGACACTATCATCAGGTGTTCGAAGTTCTAGTGACCTTAAACCGATTGAGATGACCTCCCCATAAATTCCATTGATTTCAATCCAATCTCCAGGCCGATATGGCATTTCATAAAGAGTCACAATACCTGCAAACACGCTACTTATATAGTCCTTAAGAGCAAAACCAAGAGCAATCCCAATAGCTCCCAGAAATGCAATAAGGTTTTCCGTTGTTGGGACTATTAATATCGGGAAAATAATAATAAAAATGGTGACAATTATTATTAGACGTAAGATTGGCATAAGAGCTAGTATATATAGTCTGTGTTTTCCGGTAAATTTATTAGCCAAAAAAGGGATCCATCGTCGATTTAACTTTATAATAAGCCATGAGGAGATTAAGGTTAGTATGATGAAAAGGATTTCAGCGCTTGTTAAAGATCTAAAAAACAAAATTGCCCCATTTTCATAAATCATCACACTTCATCTCCTATAGATCATCTATTAAGTACCCCTCACTATTCAGAAATTCCCTTATCCTAGGGTAAGCCAAGGGTGACACCACCCAATCTTCTCCTCTAATTTCTATCAATCCCAAGCGTTTTAATTTATTGAGATTTTGTATCACTTCTTCTGTCGATATAGGTAAGATCTGTGATAAACTTTTAATCGGGAGACCATCATGAAGCAATAATGCATGGAGTATATGTGATTCATTTTGTTTAACTCCTTCGGGTATAACTGGAAGTTCTACTTTTTCCCAAGGTAGTACCCAAATAGTTCGTCGTTTATCCCTTGGATCTATTTCCAATTCGTCCTCTTTCATCAATAATTCTTCATCAGGATCTGTACGTAGACTGTTACGCCAAATTCTCCAAGCAATAAGTGGAATACCAGAACTATAGCCTGCTAAATTCTTTAAGAAATTTGTATCAAATCTAACAGACTTTTTATCATCATCCAGTGGGTTTTCTGGGCTTAATACATATTTTCCTGTAGTTGTTTCCCGGAAGAAAAAATTTCTTCTAGTTGATTGTTTGAACAACAACTTGAACCATATATTCAACCTTTCATAATCAAAAGCTTTGAGTACGAATATCATACGAGCGAATGTATCTATTTTCATAACATATTTGAGGTAATTCCAAGTCCAGCTATTTATTCCTATAATACATTGGCAAGAATTTGACCACAACCAATCAAATAATTCTCGTAGAATCGTAAGTCCTTTCACATGACGTAAAACACAATGTTCAAGACTGGGTAAGACAAATGGCGTATCCCCACCTTTATTCTGGAGGGTAAACCAATTCAGATTACCGTCTAGAATTTCTTCCCTCCGAGGGGGATCAATGATTACCCAATCTCGCTCTTTTCCCCAACTTGTCAGTATTTCCTGGGTACCTTCAAATGGGTGACTTATTACAACAACAATATTCCCTTTGGAGGATCCAGACTTCTCCCATTCATCCAAGGTTAAGTTTAACGCATTTACAGCTCCAGTCCAATCTGGAGAGGGAACAATCCGATCTAATTTCGTTAAAGGGATTACGGTTAATTCCTTCTGATTCAAAAGTAGGTCTGTAATCTCTTTAGTGGGCTTCAATTTCCGAAATATTCCTATGATTCCTTGTCTTACCGTCTCTTCAAGTGGTTTTGGGGGTCTTGTATATTGACTTAATGGTATAAATAACCAGAGCTGTGTTGAGTCAATATCTTGACCCTTGGACTGCGTCATTGGTTTAGTTTCCGTAAAAAGTTCCATTAAGGGAAAAAATTAACACCTGCTTAAGTAAAAATTCACTGTGACTTTTTCAATCTTTTTTCAGTTTCTTTTCGTTTCTTCTCAGCTTCCTTCTTCGTTTTTTCCTCTTCCTTTTTGGCCTTCTTCTCAGCTTCCTTACGTTTGTGTTGAGCTTCTTCCTTTTGTTTCTCCTCTTCCTTTTTGGCCTTCTTCTCAGATTCCTTACGTTTGTGTTCAGCTTCTTTCTTTCGCTTTTTCTCTTCTTCGTCACGCTTCTTAATTGCTTCTTGTGTCTTCTTTTCAGATTCCTTTTCTTTCACTTCTGCTTCTTTTCTTTTTTTCATAGATTTTTTCTCAAAATCTTCTGCTTCTT
Source organism: Candidatus Hodarchaeota archaeon (assembly GCA_016840285.1). Next base: position 15,011 of record JAEOSR010000073.1, read on the forward strand.
TCAGTTTTTTCATTGCTTCTTGCTTTTTCTTCTCCGCCTCTTTCAGCTTTTTTTCACTCATTTTACAAAACTCCTTTTTTCTTGATTCTAGACCTTTGTGTATTAACATAATATAAAATTATTGTAGTGGAATTCGTATTGATAAATTAAGGTAGTTTGATTTAATTTCCCTGTTGAAATCTTTATTTTCAGTATGGATTAGAAAGAAATATATCTATCTCTAAAAGGATTTTTTGAACTAAAGTTGAAATTTATTTAATGAATAATATATCCGATCGGTACCTCTGCTTCTTGGGGAAGAAGTGGTGTTTGTCGTGAAACATTGACTATTAGGATACCATTATCGAACCTAGCTTTCACTGTATTCGGGTCTATAGGTTGATAAAAACGGATCTTAGGTTTGTATTATCGATTTTTGGTTGAGCTTCAAATATTAAAAATCTAGAAGTTTTAAACTATATAACATTTTAATACCAGGGAGTTCGACACTAATTTTCCACTTATTATTGATTCTTTTTACTATAGGTGGAATCCTCCATCCTTTCTCAACTCAAGGTAAAATTTTTAAGAAAATGAAATCTACAATTATAGTACCTAATAAGGAAGTGTACTCTAATGGCGACAAATAAATTGTTGGAGATGTTAAATCAGGCAATCTCGATGGAAATGCAAGTTTCCATTCAATATATGTGGCAGCATATATTATGGAGAGGCCCAATACATTATGCAGTTAAGGAAGAATTTAGAAAGATTGCTATTGAAGAAATGGGTCACGCAGAAAAGATAGCGGAAAGATTATTTTACCTAGGTGAAGTACCAACAACAAAACCTACTCCCATATCCTTGGGGGAAAATCTAAAAGAAATGCTCGAAAACAATAGAAAAGCAGAAGAGGAAACAATAGAATTTTACAAGCGAATAATTAAACAAGCCCTAACAACTACTGATGTTACAACCGCTTTCATTTTTCAAGAAATTTTAGAAGATGAGGAAGAACATCACGATACGTTCCAAAGCCTTCTAGAAACAGATGATTCCATTTAAGTCTGTCTATATATCTACGTTTCGATTAAGATGAAATACGTCCTAATCTATAAATGTAACTATTTCGTTTATTCTTAAGTGGAAATTAAAATTTGAATAAGGAAATCAAATCTAATGTCACAAATAATTAGGGGCCATTTAAAAAAAATGCCAGCAATTGTCAAAAAAAGAAAAAAGAAATTTGGCCTTCCTCCTGGTACTCCAGTTTTTGTTGGCCGACAAAAAACAGAAAAAGTAGATATTATAATTTTGGATTATGATGATATTAATTGGGAAGAAAAAGAAGTTAAGACAGTAGAAGAGTGTTTACCTTTCAAGGAAAAACCAACAATAACGTGGATTAATATTGATGGTCTTCACGACACTTCAACCTTAGAAAAGTTTGGAGAACACTTCAATCTACATCCTTTACTATTAGAAGATATTCTAAACACAGATCAACGGCCTAAAATAGATGATTATGTTAATCACCTCTATGTAGTTTTAAAAATGCTTAACTACAATGAAGAACGAAAAAGTGTTGCCATTGAACAAGTTAGTTTAATTCTTGGAGAAAATTACGTGTTATCTTTCCAAGAAAGACCCGAAGATGTATTTAATCCCATTCGTGAACGAATAAAGGGGAGAAAAGGAAAGATCCGATCCTACGGTGCAGATTATCTTTTTTACGCACTAATTGATGTTATTGTCGATAATTATTTCTTTATTCTAGAAAAATTAAGTGAGCGAATTGAATTTTTGGAAGAAGAGGTGGTTAAATCTCCTGGAACTGAGACTTTACAAATAATCCATTCTCTAAAAACCAATATTATCTTCATACGTAAGGCTGTGTGGCCCTTAAGAGAATTAATTAGCCGACTAGAACGTGGGGGATCTGTATTGATACAAACTGAAACCTCGAAGTACATTAGAGACGTTTATGACCATACTATCCAGGTGATCGATACAGTGGAAACGCTCCGAGATATTGTTTCAGGTATGCTTGACATCTATCTCTCCAGTATTAGCAATAAAATGAATGAAGTAATGAAAGTGCTTACCATTATCGCTACAATCGTTATTCCAATGACAGTAGTTTCTGGAATCTATGGAATGAATTTTCAGTTAATGCCTGAATTAGCTTGGCCTATTGGTTACCCTATGGCTCTTTCTTTGATGTTATTGGTTGCTATAATCATGTTAAGTTATTTCTGGAAAAAAGGTTGGTTATAACTGACGTACATTGTCATGGAGTGACAGTTAACTTTCTTTTATCAAAAATCATGAGTAAAATTATAAAACAGTGTTTTTGCTGTCATCTGGCTTCTTCAAGAATCATTTAGCCAGACTTTCGATATAATAGAGGAGTCTGATAGATGTATGATCTTTCATTCCTTCTAAGTAAAGTAGCTAATAGTTTAAAAGAAGCTGTTCCAAGAACATTTACAGCGAATAACATTGATTATGCAAACTTCGATTGAACAACAAGCAATCATTGCATTTGTTTTCATAATTGGGGGATTATTTCTTGGATTAATTTTAGAAATCATAGTTTTTGCTAGATTTAGAAGAGTTATAGGTAAGGCAAAATGGAAAGGAGCCGAAATAATTGTAAAGGCCTTTCGTGGTATCCCTATCTTCTGGTTTATGCTGTTAGGCTGCTATGGTGCTATTCTAACCATCGAGTTCGAATATTTATTTGGTATTGATGTCTCAGATCTATTTATCAAGATTTTATTCATTTTATTTACTCTTTCAATCCTTTTAATACTTGCTAGAGCTACCAGTGGTTTTTTAATTCATTATGCAGGTAAAACAGAAGGCGCTTTGGCAGCTACTTCCATTGTGACTAATTTGATGAGTTTTATTTACCTTTTACTCGGTTTTCTTATCATAATTCAATCATTAGGTATTGAAATTACTCCTTTGTTAACTTTACTTGGTGTGGGGGGCTTAACTGTTGCTTTGGCACTTCAACCCACACTTTCAAACTTTTTTGCAGGTGTTTATCTTCTCGCATCAAGAGAATTTAAAATTGGAGACTACATCAAACTTGATACTGGTGAAGAAGGATATATTACAGATATGACATGGAGACATACAATTCTACGCCCACCAGCAAAGTATGATATAATAGTTCCAAATGCTAAACTGTCAACAGCTATAGTGACGAATTTTGGTGTTTCTGATA
>JAEOSR010000074.1 GCA_016840285.1 Candidatus Hodarchaeota archaeon
CAAAATCAGGCGGATCAAGGGGTTGGAGAACTATCTCGATTCCAACGTCCATATTATTAATTGTATCCTTTAGTAGTGCTAGGGCTTGTTTACGAATCACCCATACTTTCGGAAAGGTTAAAGTAATGGATCCCTTCCATTTTACTTCGTTGAAGAGTCCTATAGCAGCAGTGAGATTATATGTTGGGAAAAATCCATCTTCAATTAACCTGCCATGATGACCAAGGATTCCGTTGGGAATGCAGCCTTCCATTTGTTCAGCAAAGCCATTGAGAGCAGATTTAATTACGCTTTCAAACTCAAATGACATTACAAAAGCTTTCCGAAAGCTTAACGCAGTGAAGGGATTATTGGAGCTAGCCTTCTCTGTACCCCAGGCACAACGGTTAAAATTAGCTGCAACATATTCTGAGTCGGGATCTTCTGTGATATAGGGTGAAAGATTGTCATTCATATTAATACCTAAAAATATTAGATCAAGAGAACTAGTGCAAAAAGCATGAATTCCTTCAAATGTTGGTAACACTACAAGTTCTCTAGTCAGTGGAAATTCGTCAACCTCTACAATTTCAGACGCATCATACATGGGAATTACAGCTTCATCTACCTCACCATCTTTAATATCGTAAATTCGTCGTTGGACTTCATCATCAACATCGACCAAAATCTCATCAGGGGAATATTTTGCAAATGTCCCCCACCAATCCCCGTTCTTTTCAAAACGTGGGAGCTCAGTGAGTTGATATGGTCCAGTACCAACGCCATGGGCACTCAGCCATTCATAACGATTTAGTCCATCTCCAGCGGAGCTAGGAACGACTCCTGAGATATCTACATTCCAATCCGAGGCTAGACCTAATTTAGTGCAAATTTTCTGATCTGAAAGGTCGGGAAACCAATCATGTAATGACACCATACCATACAAGTCATTAGATTGATCAGTTGTATAATAAAAAGGTGCGTTTTCGGCTATTGCTCTTGATGAGACTGCTACTCCAACTCGATTAGCTAGTACAGATATGAATGGAGTGTACGGCCGTTCTAAGTTAATTTGGAAGGTGTAATCGTCAATAACCCTGAAAGCACCTCCTTGGATGAAGGTAAGGGCATCACTAATATTTGCATCATCCAAAGATCTGATTATTTTTCCCCCAATAACAACCTGTTGGATCATCCAAGCAGGTCCCCTAGGATCATTGAGAATCACAACCCTGTCCAGTGAATACTTCATAACATATGCATTAAAAGGGGTGCCATCATGAAAAGTGACGTCTTCCCTTAGATTAAAGGTATAGTTCAAACCGTCAGAAGAAATGATCCAATCAGTAGCTAGTTTTCCTTCAAACTCAGTAGTAGAATCACCAACATAATCAATAAGCGTTTCATAGATGAGTTCATTTATCCCTGATCCAAAGGAGTCATAATTAACAGCAGGATCAATTGAACTTGGCGCATTGGAAGTTTTCAAAATATATATTTGGGGACCAATAAATGATAGTTCACCTTGAAAACTAGCCAGGAGAGAGAAAAATGCAATTGTACTGAATATAATGAGGAACCCTAAGATTAATACGATTTTAGATGATTGTTTCAACAATAATACTCCTGTCTTAACATAAGTCCCACGAGAGACGAGAATGTCTTCAACATCAATATAAATAAAGTTATTCATGAACCACGGACAAGGAAAAAATTATCAAAAACAAAGGCAAAATGCGTGAAACCATTCTCCTTCTAAAGGCCAAAAGTCTTCCCAAGAAAATTAGGTGACCAAGAGGAATAACAATAGTCTTTTATGCAAAACTAGTTTAAACAATTCATTGTTTTGAGAATTAAGACAGAAAGGGGCCACCATTGATCTTTCAGCTAAAGGATCAGAGCTCAGGTGTTCTGCGATGACTGATTCCTGAACTTATATTCAGAGATTTATCTTCTCACGTTTCCAAGAGAAATCTTATGCCATAGGGGTTGAAATACCAATTAAAAATCCACCTGAATCTAATTGGTCTTTTTTTGCTGTTGGATTAGGGATTGTTTTTGTCCTTGTGACCCCATTTCTGAGATAAAATAATACAGAAACTAGTCTAAAATATTGTGCAAGAATCAGCAGTAATTTATCAAAGGTTAAATGACATTCAGACTATATAAATAAAATATAAAGATTTTCGTGCAATTAACGTTGGTTATTGCACATCTGTTATATAAAACGTATATACAGGGAAAATTAGAATGATATAAAATAGAGTAGAACAAAAATAGGGGATTTAATATCTTCTGATCAAGTAATTTATTGATTACAAAGACTATCCTTTTCTCTTGAAAAATGTATAATCCAAAGAGAGTAAAATCCGAATATATTTCCTCACTTTTTTTAACGAATCTAGAAGATGCTGATTTAATTACTTAGGAGAAAAGGAGATGAGAAGGAAGATCTCCAATAAAAACATACGCTCTCTGCTTTAAACTACGTAATTTCTTTTTTCAACTCTAGATAAGGAAAAACTGTTTGATTTCAAATAGTTTACACATATCTAAATTTATTTAATATAAAAAATAGTACGTTTGATTTACTCTATGTAATTCGATTAAAGATTGTGAAATTATGTATAAACAACGAGAAACTGGCATGCATTATGAAATGGGCTTGAGTATTGGAAAGAACTTTAAGAAAGAATTTTCCAGTATCGAGGGATTTCCTCCTAACTTCTCTAAGGAAAAACTCAGGTTAAGTCTAGAATTTGAAAATGAAGTTGAAAAATACACTCCTGAACTATTGGAGGAGCTGCATGGAATAGCAGATGGGAGTGAGATAAACTATAACATTCTTGTAGCTAATGAGCTTACTCCTTATAGATTACAACCCGCTTGTCTTGTGATGGCAATATCTGGAGAACACACTCAAAATGGATTACCCATCCTTGCACGAAACCATGAATGGCAAGAAGATGATAGCCAATATCTCACGCTTTGCTATACAAGACCTAAAAATAGGCTTGAAAGTTTTGGTTTTACATTTATGACTGCAAATATGTCTAGGTATGGAGGAATTAATAAAGCTGGAGTTGCGATATCCTGTACTTCCACATCATTTGTTAACTCTGGCCCAGGGGTAATGTTTAATGTAGCAATACGATGGATTCTTGATAACTGTGAGACAACAGAAGAAGCCACAACATTTCTTAAGAAAATACCAAAAACATGGGGTGTAGCATATTTGATCATTGACAAGAACAATACTCTTGCAAAGGTTGAAGCTCACCGAGAAAAAACGAAAATAACATATTCTGAGGATGGATTTGGGTTTGTGACCTTACTCTTTGATTCACCTGACATGGAACAATATAACCAAATCGATGAATTAACAAAACTATATTACCCCCGAAAAGAATTTCTGACACAATGGTTTGATCAATACAAAGGAAAAATTAATACTAAGACTATAATTAAAGCGTTGCAGGATCATGACCATTCAATGTGTTCTCATTATTCTGATGGCCAAGTCAATTATGGTATTTGTTGGTCGTGGATTGTGAAAATTGGGAAAGCAGATGCACACATATGTGCAGGCCCTCCCTGCAAAAACGATTTCATAACACACAGTATTTTTTGATCCACCTGCTAATTAAAAGTTAATTAATAAGATGTCAGAGAACGTTGGTTTAACTAATAAAAAGCTTTCTAAGAGCTTTGAATTATTGAATATGCTCTTTTATTATATCCATTACTTTTTCTGGATCTTTAACGGTAAACATGATTGCTCCAACACGTTTATAATTTTTAAAATGAAGAACTAAACGTGGGTATTCCAGAAAATTAAACATCATACGATATCGGCCATGTATCTGCGAAAAATGGATACCTGCTCCTCCAATCCGCCACATTGAGACATCGTCGAGATAATACTTCTCAATATTGCTTAACTGGACAGATCGTGTAAAAATTCCAAATTTCAAGATGATTTTTTTGTTATAAATTGTGATTGTTAACTTATAATAATTTAGACAGTAGAAAAGGAAGAAAACGCAGACTAGGCTAAAAATAATTGTAAATAAATCGTATATTCCCATATATACTTGAATATAGGTGAGGCTGAAGAAAATTAAGGTTAATATTATGAACAGGGATTCTGTGCGTATTGATGTGATTTCTTCTTTATACTTAATGTTTTCTGACATCATTAATCCCGATTAATTGTTCATTCATAAATTTTCACTTTGGGATTGTATGACGAAGTAAATGTGCATAACACTGATCCGAACAAATCGGATAGGGATAAACCTCGATTATGTTGATTTATATTTAATTCATTGGCCTGTTCCTAAGGAAATAATCACAACTTGGAAAACATTGGAATCTCTTATGGATACTGGCAAAGTCAAAGCAATTGGTGTAAGTAATTTTATGGTCCATCATTTAAATGAACTCTTAAATGATTGCAAAATTATTCCAGTAGTAAATCAAATAGAATTACACCCCTATCACTACAGAAAGGATTTAATAGATTTTTGCATTTCTCACAATATTCAGATTGAAGCTTATAGTCCTTTAACAAAAGGAAACTTATTAAATAACACAGAACTCGAGGAATTAACCTCTAAGTACAATAAAACACAAGCACAGATTCTTATACGATGGAACCTTCAGCATGGTTCTGGAGTTATACCGAAAGCATCGAATAGAAATCATTTAATAGAAAATTATGATGTCTTCGATTTTAATATCTCTTCTGATGATATAAAAAAGATTGATTCTTTGAATAGGGGTCAATCCGTTTGGACGAGACGGGGTCCATCTGACCACTTTTTTAAAAGAAAAGGGAGAGAGTATCATTTCTAGCGATGTTTCTCCCTAGGAAAAGCAGCCTTACTTGGAAGATTTTTAAGGGAAAGCCATTCCAACCAACTTCAGCATAAGTAAAACACGGAAGGTAACCCACCTGTTTTCTTTTCCTTTCTTTCCCCACGAAGAATACATTCTTGATTTTGTGTTTTCCAATATCCATTTCTGGTTTTCAGTTTTTTTGGACAATACTAAATCAATGAAAAGTTCTGTAATAATTTTAGGTCAATTGAATGGTAAAGGGAGTTCGGAACTTATTGGCTGGATGTTGTTAGGAAGTTCACTGCAGTCTTGGTATACATCTTAGATAATTTAGGTAACCAACTTATCTCGACATATTCATTTTTTTGATGAGCCATTTCTGGGGGAGGCCCTAATAGTAAGCACGGAATGTTCCCCTCTCCCATAAATACATTTGCGTCTTCGACTCCATTGACATACCCGTATTTTGGGGGTGAACCCATTATTTCATGGTAAATTGGGTCAAATACTTTAATGAGGGGATCTTCTTTGGAGATTATAAAGGGTTGATAGATTGGTGGTTTGGTTTGAACCTCTACTGATGCATTCAAAGTAAGTGATTCAATCAACTCTTCCATATCGGATATTGCTGTGCGGCTAGTTTCACCAGGAACGAGAAGTCTGTTAACTTCAGCCCGAGCAAACACAGGTACAACCATCGCATAAGTTTCATATCCTCCCTCGATTTTTATTGAGCTATAATTTCCTATTCCAAATTTGGGGTGTTTTTGGAACTGTAATTTATCAAGGTTTGCGAGTATTTTTCCTAATTCTTCAATCGCATTTATTCCAAGATGAGGAGAAAATCCATGTGCTGCTTTCCCATGGACATGTATATCATACAGGATCTTACCAGTTATACCTAGTGGAATTGGTCCTTTTTCATTTCCAGGATATGGTTCAGCTATAACAATAGCGTCAACTTTAGCATAATATGTTTGAAGAAGGGCTTTAGCTCCTTTGCTATACCCCTCCTCATCAATCACCCCTGAAAAAGAAAGTTCACCTTCAAGTGGATAATCTGATTCAACAAAAGCTCGTAGCATGTTCATTATACAAGCTATTCCAGCTTTCATATCGCAACTTCCTAACCCGTAGAGTTTTCCATCTGTAATAACTGGATTAAATGGATCACTGTCCCACCCAACTGCTGGAACAGTATCAGTATGTCCATTAAAATGTATTCGTCTAGTTAGCTGTTTACTTGCGATATTCGCATAAACATTAGGTCTCCCGGGTTCCACTTCATGTAATTCACAGTTTATACCTAGATTTTCTAGCTCATTCTTGAGATACTCTGCTATTTCTCCCTCGTGGCCGACTATAGAATTTATTTGAATTATATCCTTGAGAACTCGTTTAGTATAAGCGGTGTCAAGTTTCGTGAGAAGTTCTTCAGACATTATCTTTTCCCAGTGAAATAAAGTTGAATCGTTTTATTAATGTAAAGTCAGACTAATATTTTTAGAGACACTAAGAATTATTTGATAACAGATTTCAGCCGCGACGATAATTAGTTCCATTATTATGAGGTTCGATTTGTCGGACAACTTGAAAAAAGTTCATTTTCTGCAAAATAAGCGAAAATTGACGACTCATACTTGATATCTTTACGTGAACATGATTTAAAGTGAAAAAAATGGTTCAAAAAGCTATGGTCAATGTTTATCCCATAAGGTACAAATATAGTAATATTGAGTTCCTTATGATAAAAAGAGCTACATTAAGTTATAATTGGCAATGTGTAAGTGGCTCAGTAGGGGATACAATGGGGGCACTTGATCACCCGAAAGGAGAGAGCCCTCTTGAGTGTGCAAAAAGAGAACTTTTTGAAGAAACAGGATACATTCCTG
>JAEOSR010000075.1 GCA_016840285.1 Candidatus Hodarchaeota archaeon
AAACTGGGCAAATCTGTTATTCATTGTAATTATTGCTATTCCCTTTTCCATCTTTTTTATTCAAGGTTTACTTTATGGATTCGATGAATTAGAGCATTCTGCCGTTTCTGGGATATTTATTTCCGCCTTTTTTTATAATCTATTTATTATTTTATTAGTAATATTCATTCTTGCCAATATTAAACTAAGATTATCACCAGCACTCCTTTATCTTGGCCTTCTTTTTATTATAGTATTTTTTGTTGCTTATCTCCCAGCTATGTATGGAGGCGACGTAAACCAAGTAGTTTACACTGGAGCACAATGTTTATGGGAAGGAAAAAATCCTTATGATCCGATTGAACTCTACATAAAACATGGGAGTCCAACTGGGGCAGGTGTTTTTCATGAGGGAACCTATCCGTATCTTCCTGTGGATTTGCTTTCATATGGACTGATATTAGGTGTGTTTAATTTAATAAGTTCTTTCCTTGTTAGTGGTGAGGTACCAATCTGGTTACCTGGTTTTAATGATTTAGGACTTACTCTGGCAAATTTAATCTTAATAGCAATAAGTAGTATATTTTCATATTATTTATTCCCTGAAGATCGTTTTCAGGGGCCTATTCTAGCATTCCTATTAATGGTTCCGTTTATTTGGAGTAGTGCTCCTTTAATGATGTTATATGCTATCTTAGGGTTTTATTTTCATCAATCTTCATACAGATATAAGGATTATTTGGTCATTCTCTTCTTCACATTAAGTGCTTTAAGTAAATACTTTGCTGGGATCTTTTTAGTAGCAGTATGGATCACCTATTTATATGAAAAAGAGTGGAAAAAAGTAATTGCTGCACCAGGAATCCCACTCCTAGGATTTCTTATCGTTGCTTTTCCATTCAATATTTCTTGGGTTTTTGAATCAACAGTTGTATTCTACAATTCAGAAAGACGACATATTGAAGATGGTTCTTTAGGAGGGACAATTGTTGCAGAGTTTGCTAAAGCCTTTGGTCTAATCGAGATTATAGGAATTCTAACACTTATTGGTCTCCTTTTAATCTTCATTTTAGGGCTTTCTATCAAGAAAGAAACCAATTTACGGCTTGTTGTAATGTCATTATTATCATTACTCGTAATTAACAGTTTTGCCTTACCATTTCTTACTATATCCATATTTGCGTTAATCATATTTGACTTTACCTTAATAACAAATTCTCAAAGAAAGAAATATGCATTAATCGAGGAGGGATCTATTGAATCCTTTCCCGAAGCAAATCCTGAACGTATCTAAAATAGGAGTCTTTTTTTTAAAAATAATTCTCGTTTGAGTGCCATTAATCACTTTTTTTGACAAACTAAGGTCAAATTACCTAGATTTTTTGACATGTTAACATATAGATTGGGATTAAACCATAAATCAAGATCGTAGGCTTGACGATTTAATATTCGATAGAATTTAGTAGAGTGTAGTTTAGAAAGAATAGTTATTCCAAATTCAGATAGAAACATCATTAATTTTTTGTTACGCTCTTCTAATAGAGCATTAATGTTACTAAAGGAGACTGGAATATCTTTTCTTCCAATAAATTTTATTAATTGGTATTCATTCCTGTAAACAATCTTCAGTAGCTCAATTGGATCAAAACGGCGTAAATGTCCCGCTAGACTATCGAAATGGGTCCATAACTTTTGATGAATTGGAGTTGAAAAAATAAAATATCCTTTTCTCTTTATAACTCTCTTTACCTCTGAAAAGCTTTTCAAAACATTAGGGACATGTTCAAATACTTCTAAAGCAACCACAATATCAAATGTCTCATTTTTGAAAGGGATGTTTTCTATACTGCCAGTAGAAGTGTTTGCTCCGATCTTTCTTAAATTAGATGCGCCTGTTACGGTCAATTCGAGAAAGACGGTGTTTGAAACGGGTGATTTTGGCCAATTCCCAGGCCCAATTTCTAAAATTTTTCCGTTCTCTTTTAGAAGTTTCTTTATAACAACATGCATTGGCCACATTACAGGATCTCTGAGCGAATGTGTTGCCCAACTTTGTTCGTAAAGCTCCTTCTGCGATTTATCCATAATTTTTCAACAGTACTTATCTGTTCATCTTTGAACAAAATCGATCATTAATTATAGAAAAGAATTTTCCTCACAAGTATAAAACTATATGAGGCGCGATCCTAAATCAATTTTGATA
>JAEOSR010000076.1 GCA_016840285.1 Candidatus Hodarchaeota archaeon
CTGTCAAAATCATATCATTAAGTTCGACACCTTTTAAATCAGAACAAACACTTCTCACACCGAAACAACGAGAAGCTTTTGAACTAGCATACAAGAAAGGTTATTATGAGATTCCTAGACGTTCAAAAATAAATATCGAAAGCTTATCACAGTATCTTGGCATCAAACGCGTAGCAACGCAAGAAAGATTAAGGCGAGCTGAGCAACGAATATTGTCAGATTATGCTAAAAGAAACATGCAGTGAATATATACGATTCTCTATTACTAAAAAGACTTTTCTTTTTCAATAAACTTCGTTCTGAGAAAATTTAACCCTTCCATCAGACGATCTTGCTCTAAATCACAGATCTGAGAGAATTTAATCCATTCAAGTTGATTTCTTTCCCATTCTTCATTCCCAGAGAGCTTTCCCTCTGAAGATAAAACATCATCAATTGTCTCCACTTCAGTTAACAAGCATGTACCCAATTTTGAAGCTTCTCGAACCATTGCTACTAAGTAAAAGGACTCCTGATTTACTTTAATTGTTATTTCCTCCTGAAGTTCCCGCATACACGCTTCTAATAGTGATTTTTCACTATCACTTTTTTCAAATATTCCTCCAGGTATTGCTAGGTAACCTGGTTTATATTCAGATGTGTGAGCTCTTTCCCCCATCAGCAAATAAGAATGTGTCGGATCTGTGATTATTGCTTGAAATCCTAAGCTACCATAATTTGGAACCTTAAGCTTATCTTCTAAGTAAACTTGAATACTTGAGAATCGAATAGTCTGAGTATGAAGCTTCAGAATTTCTTTTTCTCGGGTGAAATTGTCTAAAACTAAAATTTCTCCATCATACAAATGAGGATGTGTTTTACACATTGAATTCCAGATTTGTTGTCGACGTTTCTCAAATAAAGGAGGAAAATTAAAGTTTTTGGTTGGATTAAAAGTCCATATAACCAATGAAAGCGGAATCCGACCTTCCCACAAGATTTCTTCATCATCACCCATACATTGCAATCATCTGGACGCTCGTTTTATTTTTTATGTTTAAATAAGGGCATTAAAAGCACCAAATTTCAGGATTTATTCCACTATCCAACGTTATTTATAAATGAATTATCATCCATTATTCAGATTAGAAAACCTTGAGGAATACAAAACATGGCTAAATTCTGCTCAAAATGTGGTGGGAGGATCGCAGAGGATTCACTCTTCTGTGAATATTGTGGAAACAAAGTGAAAACTTCAACTCTTACTCAATCACCTTTTACTAGGGAATCTCGAGCTCCTGAGAAACCAGTTTTCAGTTCATACAACCAAGTTTCATCCTCACCAAGCTTTACTAGTTCCTATAGACCTTCTCATAGATCCTCTTCAAACTGGGCAAGATGGTTATTCATCGGGATCTTCTTCGTTGTGATTGTTGGATTTGTTGCGGTCATTCTTATAGGACTTATCTTTCTGCCATTTTCCTTTAATATATTTGACCAATATGAATATATCGGGGAACTTAATGAAACAATTGGGGAGGAATTAACAAATACTTCCTCCTACATTGATCTGGAAATTGACAACTCTGTAGGTGCAGTGAATATAGATATTATCGACTCAATAGAATTATTCGAGGCTCAAATTCACGTCTATGCGCGCGAAGGACATGCCCTCTATGATGCTAATGGTTTTGACATTGAAGAATTTAATGGTCATTATTTTATCTTCTTTGATTCGTCTTCAGGATCAGATTGGGAGAATCCCTATTACTATGAACTGGATATTTTATTATCAAATCGAGCAACTACAGCACTGAATATAGATGTATCTACTGGATCCATTTCAGTAAGTGCCTTTCAAACAAATATTTCATCTCTGTTTTTACACACAAGTACAGGAAGTATCACCACTGATTTTCAAGAAGTATTTTTTTCAGCATCAAATGACCTTACTCTCTCTACATCTACAGGGTCAATAACAGCAACTTTAGACAACTCAGCTTACTCTTCTAATGAAGTAGAATGGTTGATTGAGACTTCAACTGGATCTATTAATCTTGATCTCTTTCAAGAATCATTAAATGGCAATACGTTGATTAATTATAACATGGGTACATCAACAGGAAACATTCATTTCAATTACGAGCTTAATTCAAGTATAGGCCTGCAAATATATGCTGACGTATCAACAGGAAATATTTACACTCCTGGTTATTCAACAGATGAGGAGTATACCTATCAAAGTGAAAATTACGACTCTGCATCCATGAAAATCTATGTTTTCTTGGATACAAGCACTGGAAGTATACATATTCTGTAAGTATCTCTACGTTTCTTTAGAATGCGACCTATTTCTCTTTTTTTTTTCTCTATAATTTAGGGTAAACTTTTCTAGACTGCGAATATTATTTCACCTAGAAACCATTTTTTAGAAGGAGGGAAGACTAACCAATCACAGAATTTCTAAAAGAAAAAGAGTCTAGGTGATGATTTTTGACAACTACGCAGGATATATTGACGGATTTCCAGAATTTGACCGATGAGTTATTGAGTTATCCAATAGTTCTGATCACCATATATGTAGTACAAGTTTTCTTTATTGTACTCTGTTTATGGATTATTTGGGGTTTTATACTTAATCGAATAAAACCAAATATCTCCCCAGAGCTACATAATGCCCTAAGGACTCTCGGCCGTGCAACGATCCTTTTGTTGGGACTATTTTGGACAGTAGGTGAAGAACTCTTTATTGGGGCAGCTGCTCTACTTGGGACAGCTATAGGTTTTGCTTCCTCCACTACCCTCGGAAATTTTCTTAGTGGATTATACCTTCTTGTCACTAACCCATTCAATGTTGGAGATTATATAATGCTCCCAGATTTGAAGATTGAAGGAATTGTTGAGGAGATATCAATAAACTACACTAAAATAATAACACCTCAAGGGATCCAAGTGAGTATTAACAACCAGAAAATGCTTGGTACCAATATTCATAATACTAGCATAAAAGTACCTGTAGAAGCAGTTGATAAAGGAAGAATCACATGGAGGGACAAAGAAGGAGATAAATTCGATAATATTGGGGATGTAGTTGATATTTTGAGAGGAATTCGTGCCAAATATGCTGATAAAGAGCAGGAGTATTATCTATACCCTCTTGTTTACAATATCAATCCTGATAAGTATAGACACTCTTTTGCAAAGAAAGTGTTTGATAAAGCAGTGCAAAAATTCAGTACCAGAACTGCAGAACAAATCACATGGTTTTTAAGAGAGAGGTACCACAATCAATCAATTTACCAACTTAATTTGATCGTAGAAAATCCATATACTATATTTGATTTATCAAGTGACATTATGGAATTTTTAGAAGAGAAAATAGAAGAACTCCATGAAGATCTGTAATATATAAAAGATATTAACTTAGAATTCCTCCAGGGTGGTAATCATGTATGAAATGGAAATCTCGATCATCTTCTACGGCACGCTCGCGGGACTAGCAACTCTTTTTGGGATTTATGTGATAAGAAGAAACCAAGAATGGGCCCTCAAAAACTCTCACTATGTTAATTCATTTGCAGCTGGTTTAATCTTGGCTTTGGTATTTTTCCATTTGATGCCTGAGGGAATTGAGCTCTCTGAATTAGCATTCTATCCAGCGCTTTTCATTGGATTTTTTGCTTTTTATTTGTTAGAAAATTTTATTGTGATTCATTCTGGAAGTGAAATTCATTATTGTCTTGATGAGGATGAAGTAGGAGTACACCATACGTCTCGAGTAGGAGTAATGGCGTTTTCTGGTCTGGCTTTTCATTCCCTAATTGATGGTATAATTATCGGTGTGGGATTTGAACTAAGTATGGAGATTGGATTTTTAGCTGCCATGGCCGTGATTCTTCATGAGATGCCAGAAGGGGTGACTTCTTTTGCTATTATAAATGAGGTAATGCCAGATAAATCGAAAAGCCTATCCGTGATCGTAGCATTCGCAACACCGTTTGGAGCATTATTCTCATTGTTATTTATTAGCGCTTTATCAGAATCTATGATCGGAATCCTTTTAGCATTGGCAGCTGGAACATTTATTTATGTAGCAGCCTCAGATTTAATTCCACAAACTCATGAAAAGAATAATCTTCAGAATTTAATCGCTTTCATAGTAGGAGCATTCCTTATATATGGTATTTCATTGGTTTTTCATTCTTGATAGTCTCAACGATATAATATTTAAATTAACAATATGGGGGAACTTAGTATGAAAATCGGTGTGATCTCAGATATTCACTCAAATTATTTTGCATTAAAAATCGTGTTGGAATTTTTAGCTGGAAAAATCGATAATTTAATCTGTACTGGTGATTTCGTCGGATACGGTTCTCAATCCCGAGCAAGTATCAATATTTTTCTTAATTATCCCTTACCTCTCTTTCTCTGCCTTGGAAATCATGATTTGGGAGTACGTTACAAATATAGTTGTCATAAACATGATCCCCGAGGATCTGATTACAAAATATTAAAGACATTCAAATTTCGTGAATCTGCATCAGAAATGTTAGAACGAAATGCTAAGGAAATCAATAAAGAACATTTTCAGTTCCTCTTAAACCTTCCATTTAAACAAATATTCCAGATAGGTCAAACGAAGTTCTATATCACTCATGGGACACCGTCAGTAAGAAGAACAGAGAATATTGGCAGATATTTATTACCTCCTCCTCTTCAACACCCCGAAGTAGCAGTTAGTCGGTTGAAATATGATAAAAAAGCAAAGAACTCCGATATTACTATCGTTGGACATATCCATAGACGATTTTTCATTGCACGGGATAGATTCTTTTCCTGGTCCCTTATCGAAGATATTCTCAGCAAAAAACCTACTAAATTTCCATTAAAATTTTCATTTCATAAAAATAGGATTATTATTAACCCTGGTTCAGTAGGTCAACCTCGTGATGGCACTGGTAACGCGTCATTTTCAATTATTGATCTTGATGATAAAACAATCGAGTATTACGATTTAGAATATCAGACGGAGGACTTTTACAAACTAACAAAGAAAAAATGTGTCCCTGAAGTACAAAATTCAAATTTTTGGGCAAATAAATTAGGACATTTCTCAAGGAATACAAAGAAAGATACTCAACTTAAGATAACTTAAAGGAAATTTCGAAAGGTTCTAACCAAAAATTAAATTATTTGGCTCAATAGTGCTGATACAGATAAATATTCTCTTGTTATGAAAAAAAGTTCTCAATCATAATATCATGAAGGAAAATAATGAGGTAAATCGTTGCATGTATTAAAACATTTGTTTAGTTATGTATTGCAACGGAAAAATTTAGCTCTAGCAGTGGTAGTTTTCATTATCGTTGCACAAATCGCCGAACTCAGTATTCCAATCCTAATTGGAGTTACCATTGACCAGATTCTTCTATCATTAGCGGAAGAACGATTTGAAGTCATTATTGTAGTAACAGGGGTCATTTTAATTATAATTGCTAGTATCATTCGTGGATTAACCTATTTTCTTGGCAGATGGATCGGTTATCTCCAAGGAGAGAAGATAATCTATGACATTAGGAAAGATTTGTTTTTAAAGTATGAGACTTCAAGCCTTACTTTTTTTGACGAACATCATACAGGAGATCTCATGGCACGAGCGACAACGGATTTAGAACCAATCTCTGAATTCTTGGTTTGGGGGGAACGTATTCTGTTACAGGCTTTTTTAACTTATACAGGGATTTATTTGGTATTATTTTTGATTGATTTTCGTCTATTCCTTTTGATAGGTGTTGTCACTCCAACGTTGTTCATTCTTTCATATTTTGTTTCCACAAAACTCGGCCCTCTTTATTTTGACATAAGAGAACAATACGGAAAATTAACTACGGTAATTCAGGAGAATATCGCTGGTATGCAGATTGTTAAAGCATTCAATGCTGAGGATAGGGAGAAAAAAAAGTTTAATCTAGAAAATTTCGCTTATTTTGATTTACGGGCTTATGCGTTTAAAATCAGATCGATCTTTTTACCATTGATACTCTTCGTAGTTAATTTCCTAATCACAATTTTAATTTTCGCAGGAGGTTATCAAGTAATTAAAGGTGAAATTAGTCCTGGTTTACTGATTACTCTCTTTACTTATTTTACAATGCTTGCAATGCCAACGAGATTTTTAGCTTTTTCACTTATTATGTATCAACGAGTGTCAGCAGCAGGAGATAGAATTTTTACGCTGTTAGAGTCTCCAACTCACCTCCCAGAAGTTTCAGAATCAAGAAAACTTCCACAAATGACTCCAACAATCTTTTTTGATAACATATCCTTTTCATATGATAAAGGAGAGACATTATCTAATATCTCTTTAACAATCAATCCTGGAGAGAAAGTAGCCATCCTTGGTCCAACTGGATCAGGAAAGAGTACAATTATTTCGTTAATTCCACGATTTTATGACCCAACTAAAGGTAGAATATTGATACAAACTGATCAGGAATCAACTTATGATTTACGTGACATGGATCTAAAAGCTTGGAGACAGAAAGTTGGGTTTGTTCACCAAGAACCTTTCCTTTTTGGAAGGACTATTGCTGAAAATATTGCATTTGGGGTACCAAACACAACAATCGAAGAAATTAATGAAGTTGTTAGAATAACACAGCTTGAAAATTTTTTCAACAGTCTTCCTGATGGATTAGAGACGATTATTGGAGAGCGAGGGGTCACTCTCTCTGGTGGGCAGAAACAACGAGTAGCTATTGCGCGAATGTTATTGAGAAAATGTCCTATCATGATTTTAGACGATGCAACGTCAGCATTAGACATATCTACAGAAGCCAATTTCCAAGAGGCTTTTGAGAAATATTTAGATAAATCTCAAAGTAAACAAACCGTAATATTCATCACTCAAAGACTTAGTACGTTAAAAATGGTTGATCGAATTATAATTTTGAACCGAGGCCAGATCATTGAACAAGGAACCCATGAGGAATTACTAGAGAGAGGTCAAATTTACTCCCTACTTTGGAAGACTCAGGAAGCAGGCTTAGTTGATATTAAACTAGCATTAGAAAAAATAATCCAAGAGAGGAGTTGAGATGAAATGAGTGATATAGAGGATAGACGTGACCGTTTAGAGCGTGAATACTCAGATTGGGAGTTATTCAAGAGATTGATGGGTTACACCAGACCTCATTTGTTTATCTTCTCTAGTGCTTTACTCGCTATGTTTCTATCAACCGTTCTTACTGTTACTCAACCATTGATTTTGGCAATAGCAATAGATGATTACATTTTAGCTGGGGATTTAGAAGGTCTAGGTGTCATTACAACGATTTACTTTGTTATTACAGTTATATCATTCCTACTGAACGTTATTGCCAGCTATTTCACAACTATTACTGGAATACGCATTATCACACAAATCAGACAAGAAACTTTCTATCAACTTCAGGATTTAAGTATGGATTTTTACGATAGAGAAGCTACAGGAAGAATTGTCTCTAGGGTAACAAACGATATTGAACGATTGCTTAATCTGTTATCAACAGGGATAATTGATGCTATTGTTAATACCATGTTCATAGGTTTGTTGTTTTTTATTCTGATATATTTAGATTTACGACTGACGGTTGCAGTCCTTATTATTTTCCCAATATTAGCAGTTTTCACTGTATATTTCAGAGTTAGGGCACGGGGAGCTTGGCAGCGAACAAGGAGGACCATCGCAAAAGTCACTGGATATTATCAAGAAGCCATCTCAGGTATCGAAGTATCAAAAGCTTTTGCAGCGGAAGATTTTATGACGAATGAATTTGATTTATTGAATCTAGAAAATTATCAGGCACGGATAAAGGCTCTTATCTTATTTGCAATCATGTTTCCAGTGATGGATATGATTCTGGCCTTAGGAACAGCCTTAGTATTAACCATTGGAGGTATTTCAATAGGAACTGAAACAATGACGGTAGGCGTGCTTGTTGCATTTCTCTCATATTTAAGCAGAATATCTCAACCAATCATGACTTTGTCAAACTTTTATAACAATTTGTTGTCTTCAATGGCAGCTACTGAACGAATATTTGATATTTTAGACAGGAAACCCAGCGTTATTCCTCATGATAATAAAGAGTTAACAAACATAAAAGGATTAGTTGAATTTCGGGATCTTAGATTTTCCTATACTGAAGAAGCAGGATCAGTAATTTCAAACTTCAATCTAAAAATTCCTCCAAATTCATCTATTGCTTTAGTAGGCCATACTGGTTCAGGAAAAACTACCATTACAAACTTATTATGCCGATTTTACGATTTTAAAGAAGGAAAAATCTTACTGGATGGGATTGATATTCGGGAAGTCAACTTGAATAGCTACCGTCAATGGCTATCGATTATCCCACAAAATTCATTTCTTTTTTCTGGAACCATACGAGAAAACCTTCTTTACGGGAAATCTGATGCAACAGATGAAGAGATAGAACAAGTTCTTCTTAGGGTGGGTGCATTTGATTTTGTAATGAGTAAAGGACTGGATTCCCAAGTGGGGGAGAGAGGATCGCGACTATCTATGGGAGAACGACAGCTTATATGTTTTGCTCGCGCAATCCTATCTGACCCCAAAATCCTCTTATTAGACGAAGCCACATCGTCCGTTGATGCCCATACTGAACTTGTCATTCAGCAAAGTATGCATCATATCATTGAGAATCGAACTGCCATAATTATTGCACATCGGTTAAGCACTGTTCGGTCAGCAAATAGAATTATTTTGTTAGATCAGGGAGAGATCAAAGAAGAAGGAACATTTCAAGAATTACTTGATAAAAAAGGTATTTTTGCAGACTTATATGAAAAACAGTTCGCAGGACAGGAAACCTGACCGCATGTAGAGCTTAATCCTTTATACTACACTTTCTCTGCTTAAATAAATCCATTATATTCTGTTTCTTTGGTTTTCTATAAATCTTGAATAGTCGTATTCTACAGTAGTATAAAGTATCTCTTAAAAACTGAGAGACTATGAATTAAATTATACCCTGTAGCTAATGAAAATCTTCATGTATCTGGAGGTTTTCTTGGTTTCAATCAAAAAATGATTTTTGGGATGATAACTTATGAAACGTTATAGAATGATATTTATCTTATTTCTAGTATTTTTTTTTGTCGTACAATCCCCATTAAATCCTGTGATGGCTGGGACTCAGACGTCAGGAACTTTCTACGGATTTGATTGGGAATATGGAGAAGAGTCTAGAAATTTCACAAAATCTGTTGAATATTCTGATTCTTTTTCCGAAAATGAATCGCGAACCGTCACGCGATCCTATACCAGAAATGCACATATTCGCACAGGATTAGAGATACAGGATATTTTCTGGGAACGCTGGACGAATCGATCAAAAACAGCTCCTAGTGCTACTTGGGAATTACCAGGATCTCCCCAAAATTGGTTGGGGTATCGTGCTGATGGTTATTTAACAAATGCTTCAGGTCCTGCAGGTGCCTGGTACCGTTATGTGGGTATCACAGGTGAAACTCCATGGTTACCATGGCAACAAAAATTGAATATCACATGGTTTGGACGCCAGATAGATATTGGACTTGCAGAAAATATTCTGTTCCATACTTGGTTCACATCTTATACGAATTTAACTGTTATAAAGAATGAAACAGTTCCAATGCAAGACTGGCTAGGAACAATACACGGCTATACAGAGGTACCTTCGTATAATATTACCTATTCTTATAATGGAGGAACACCATCCGACCCGAGTGATGATGAAATTGTCTTCACAGAACAATTGAATCCCCGCTTTGTTCTGGTTAGGATTAAAACAAAAATAGCCGAGGTCAGTGTCAATGAAACCGTTTCTGTAGCAGCATCCCTATCAGGGCAATTCAACTTCTCAGGTACATGGGAAGAGAACTTATATGGGCAACATGTATCTGTGAAGGATAGTACAAATTATTGGTTTGATTACTTCGCCCTAATCTCTGGTAACGTTAATTATAACTATAAAGGTGGATTTACTCTGGAAGGTAGTCTTTCTAATAATGTGACTCGCGAAGTAGAGTTCACTAGGAACAACAGTGATGTTTCTGAATCAATTCGCCCAGTAGGGCTTCAATCGTTACGGATACGTCTTGCGGGGGAATGGGATAATTATGCTGAGGAATCTGGTATATTACATGGTCAAGGGGCTATTCAGAGTATGATTCAAGTTCTTCTGACAAAAGCCTCAACCACTCAATTCCCCAATCTTGCAGTATGGGGTAATTTTAATCCTGGACGGATCATCGGATACAAGGATGTAGATGGTGATGATATTCTTACAGCTTTTCTTAATGAGTCACAAATTGAAACACCTGATGCAATCATGGCTATTGGGTTCCCTGAGGGAGCTCATCTCGAAGGATCTTATTTAGCTAATTCTAGTCTGGATGCTGATGTTTACATGTCTCTTGGTGATTGGATCATCGCTGATGATGAATCATCTGTTACAAGAGATTTTGATAAAGCAATTAATGTGACTTGGGGTTATGATCCACGAATCCCTGATCCTGACTTTGATGTAAGTTTGGTTTGGGTTGATCCCGTTGAGTCAAAAGGTGAAGCTACCTTTGAATGGAACACCACTTACGCTAATACCCCGATGACATGGTGGGCAAAAAATGACTCAGCAGAGCGGGTTGTAAGAGATGATACAGACCTAACTTATAGCTATTCTCTGACTATAGATCCTGTTTCTGGAAAGGCCATTTTAACAAGTACATATCAGCAATCAGAAATCACAGATCCCCAATTAAGAGAAATGATGAATTCTCAAGAAA
The DNA here is from genome assembly GCA_016840285.1 of Candidatus Hodarchaeota archaeon. The sequence goes on from JAEOSR010000076.1 coordinate 10,813, forward strand.
TGAGTATGGCTACTTATCGTCGGGATTACTATCTCTCTATGACTCGGATCGGTGCTGACACGTCAGGATCCTTTGCTCGCCCCGAAACTCAATTCGATATGACCGTGGCAGGAGAAGATCTCTTTTCACAGGACTTTGGAGGCATTAAAGAGGCGTATTACTTAAAAAGTGATCCTGATACCTCTTACCAATCTGGTACATCGGTTCTAAACCTACTTACAGCAGAGGGCTTTTCAGGTGAACCCACTAATCAAACAAAGAGAAATCCTTACTCTTCTCCCATATCCAAGCGGCTTGCTGCTGCCCTTACTCAATGGTCAGCCGATACTCACACAGATGATGTATCATGGATTTTTCGAGAGAATTTGGTGATAACAAGTTATCCAACATGGAATGGAGATGGGATTACTCATGATCCCACCTATGCAGCCTCCTACATTGGAACAGACGAGCGAATTGAAGAAACTTCTGAGACATTAGATACAACGTCAGAAACATCAAAAGCACCTCCTTCTACTCCTGAAGATGGCGTTCCTGGATTTGGCCTCGGAATGTCCCTAGTTTTATTATCTGTAGTCACCCTACTAGTTAGAAAGCGTAAATATCGTTAAAATGGCATGTGAGTGATACAAAAGCTGGTAAAAAATAGTGATTTGCCCAGCTTTTCTTCCTCCCTTTTTTTTCCTGCTTGCTTCTTGAAAGTAATTATAAATGAAGGGGAAATTCCTCCTTTCTGTAATAAATTATCTGACATGAGAGTTGTATCCCTTCACATCTACTCGGATGACATTTCTTTGAGGTAATGTTCCAATGACAAAAAATGAGAAGGTTGAGGAGGACATTGATAAGAACCCGGATGAAGAATCCTCCTCAATCCCTACTAGTAACTTGAGAGAAAAAGTTCCCATATGGGGAACGAGTATTGGATATGCTGCTGGTAGATCCTCTATTTTTGTTTACTTATCTTATTTTGGAATTGTCCTTGGAGCGACTCCATTAGAACAATCAATCTTAACCTCAGTTAGAAATCTAGGAGCTAACATATTTCAGGGAATTTGGGGATGGTTATCTGATCTCCGTGGAAGAAAATTTGTCATAACTATCGGCCTTTCAACACTTGCATTATCCTGTCTGGTTTCACCCTTTGTAAGGAATCCAGCGGAGCTTGTAATTATATCATTGGTTATGACAAGTATTGGATTTAGTATCATTCCGGCATGGAACGCTTTCTTGGGGGATTATGCATTTGAAGAGGTTCGAGCCTCGTTTGTTGGCAAAATAAACTCAATAGGCACAATGAGCTCTGTCTTTTTAATTTTAATTTTGGGGATTCTGATGGAATTGAGCCCTTTCCCTTTTCCTGATCTCCCAGAGGATTATGCATTAAGTAAACCAGTCTTTTTTATCCCTTTTTTTGCAGCTGGATTGGTTTTTTTAGTAACAATCATTGTTTCTTATTTTTTGATAGAGAAGTATGATGCTAAGGATAGGGTAGTGATTGATGAGGAGTTTCATCCATCGTGGAAAATGTTAATTCAGAGAAATAAACCTTTCAAGCGATTTTTACCTATAAGTGCATTCTTCTCATTTGCAATGAGTACAGCTTGGCCAATTTTCCCTTTTGTTACTTTGAGAGTCGCTGATTCTTGGTTAATGGTGGCACTAATTTGGATTATGTTTAACATACCACGAGGATTGGGTCAAAACATAGGTGGCCGTCTAGCAGATGACTACTTCAACAAAAAAATTGTCATCTTGTTTTCTAGGTTAGGTTATACCACAGTTCCTTTGGGATATGCTATAGGACTCGTGACAGGAAATCCATGGTTTTTAGTATTAGCAAATATTCTTGGAGGATTTGCTTTTGGTGCTGAAGATACTAGCGTTGCTACATATTCCTTGGATTGTTCTACTGAAGAAACTAAAGGGCGATATTATTCAATATTATTGACTGCAGGAGGACTTTTTGCTTTCATAGGATCCCTATTTTCTGGCTTTATTATGGATATTTGGTTACGAGCGGCGGGAATTGATTATAACAGTCTTGATTTCAATATAGTTCTCTTCTTCATGCTAATCATGATAGCTCTTCTGAGAGTAGTCTCTGCTAGTTTGCATAAATTCATCTATTCTAATCCTCTAGATTTTGAATTAGATCAACTGACCTCTCCGTAAGAGATTTGGTTTTTTAGTAAATTTGGTTCTTGCTTTCACAAGTGCTATTATTTGCATAACATGTGGCCATATCAATTAGGAAGGGAAATAAGGATGTAACTTAGTAAATCAATAGTAAACGTATGACTGGAGGTTAAAAACTCATGAGTATCCTTTCGCGAATCTTTGCGCGAAGTAAAAAATCGAAATTAACAATTGGGATTCTAGGTGCGCCCAATGCTGGGAAAACAACGCTAGCTAATAGAATTTCCAGTGAATGTGGGAACGGAACCCCCCTTGGAGAAGTTAGCCCAATTCCCCATGAAACACGTGATGTGGTGGCACTAGGACATTGTACAGTCTCTGATCATAGTGGCTCACTTGATCTGACTGTTGTTGATACTCCAGGGATTGCAACATCAGTTGACTATCGGGAATTTCAATCTTTTGGATTATCCCGACAGGAGAGTATAGAACGCGCTAAAGAAGCAACAAGAGGCGTTATTAAAGCTATCCAATCTCTTGACAAGCTCGATGCTGCAATCGTTGTTGTTGACGCTGCCCGAGCTCCATTTGACCAGATTAACTGGACTGTACTTGGCAATTTAGAAGCAAGGAATATTCCATTAATTGTAGCTGCAAACAAGACAGATCTACCTGACGCTGATATAAACCTCGTGGAGGATACTTTCCAAAGCGCTATAATTCCTATATCAGCAAAAGAAGGCAGTGGGATGAATGAACTTTATGGTAGTATCCTTTCTATAGCCAGTATGTAGGTGGGTTCAAGCATGGAACTAAAAATAGATTTTGTAACCGAAAATTCAACACGAAGAATGAATTCTACCCAGAAATGCGATTTCATCATCTCAAAACTTAGACGAGATAGAGTCGTTGTATTCGAAGGAGGCCTTAAACCTAATGAAGAGGCTATTTTGATTGAAGAAGCAATGAGTCAAATAGACCATGAAAGTTTCTTAGGGTACAAAATTATCAATCCTACTCCTCTCCGAGGTCCTAGTGCAGGTTTGTTTTCTCGACATAAAGACATTAAAATGACTGTTATCGCTCCATATGAATATGAACATCTTTCAGTAGCTCTTGTCTAGGTTTTGGGGTAATATAGTGAGCCTAGCTGATGGTAAAATCAACTTAAATCGGTATAAATGTGCTCAGTGTCAACGAGCTCCTACAAAAGCTCAAGAACTCTTTCACGGATGCACATGCGGCCACCGGCTTTTCCGAATAATACGACAAGATGAGAATGTTATCACTCCAAATAAGAGAACGAAGCATGATGCTGTAAAAGCCGATAAAATGAATTTTCTTACAGTTCAGGAACTTGAAGTCGGTATTTACAACATTAACGTGGAAAAGTTATTTACTGATAAATCTGATGAGAAAACCTCTTCTCCAGTCATTGTAGGTAATAATGGAGTCTTTTCAATCCATTTAAAGCCCTATAAGAAGTGATACCTATCTAAAGGGTTTATTTTGCTCTTTTAATTAGTCTAATCTCCCGCGATACTTCATTGAATTCACACACGGCTAGTTCGTGAAGATGACGAAGATGGGTACGGCAAATAATAGGAGGAATTCCTACCTCAGTTGACAATGTGTCTAAAGCAAGTGATCTTTTCTTAGTATTCTCAAAATAGTCAACTAGATATAGTAAGATTCTTCCTAACTCTGATTTTTGCAAGACAACTCGTATATGTCTGTCCCTTGCTAGTGTCCCTGTCGATTCACGCGCTAAATCCTCTCTCATCTGTCCTGTTCGTTCTTCCATCCGAGAGATTTCCAATTTTAGTTGATCTTGGACTTCCAGATGGCTAGTCTCAATTTCTTTGATTTCTTCCTCGGTCTGCTGGATCAAATCTTGCATCTTTGCAATTTGGTTCAAATACGCTTCTTTTTCACCTTGAAGAGTTTCAATCATTGTTTGGGTTTTCTGCAATGTGGTTTTGTATTCTTGGGTTTTTTCTTCCGTGGTAGTTAATTCATTCTTTATTTCTCTTAATTCAAGTTCCATAGCGATTATTTGTTCGGATTTCTCATGAAGATGCTTTTGAGAATCTGATTTGATCTTATTCAATTTCTCTTCAAGAATATTCACTTCATAATTTTTAGCTTCAGACTCTGTCCTTAATGCAACGATCGATTGAGTTTTATCATTTAATAGAGACTTGGTTTCTAATAATTCTTTTTCAAGCTTCTTTTCTCTTTCTTGGGATTCAGTTCGATAAACCGCTAGCTGATCTTGTAATTGTTGTACTTGATCTTCTAACTTTTGGATTTCCTTCGTGTGATTAATAACTGTAGATGAACTCCCGGAATCATTGGATTCTGAGGGATCTAATTCCTTCTGTTGATCTGAATATTGGTTTTGTTTGAATTCCTCATTTCCCATATAATACGACCACAAAAAGGTTTGTACTATCTTATCATTAGGACTCTTTAAAACTGTTTTTTTTCAATTAATATGTGTAAAATAAGAAAAATATTCTCGAACTGATCGAATGTTCTGATAAAAACCGCTGAACATTATGTAATGGTAGAAAATCTTAAAACCAGTAAAAAAGTTACCTTATCATGTAAGAACAGAGAAAAAGAACAATCATGGGGGAAGTTTGCCACACTTCCATGAATTTAATTCTTTCTTTTGCGTCTTTCAATTCGAATTATGTGATTTACAATGATATCTACAAAGAAAGGAACAGTTAGCGTTCCCTTAGTAAAAAAGCAGGGAAAACTTTGCCGTTTGTGCAATGAACTAGCATTATGTAATGAATTTGTATGTTATAAAAAGAAACAAGGCAAAACAAATTGCTCTAATTGTGATGAACGCTTATGTCAACATCACTGGCGCATTTACTTCCGTAACAATATATAATTTCAGATTTGATTTAACAAATGTACAAAAGTTTTTAGTTTTTATAAAAAATATTAAGATAGATTAGATTTCTGATTATCCCTACATAGGAAATCATTTTTAGTAATTTCTTAATCAAAATCGATATTCTTTTGACAGAAAAAAATCATTTGACGATATTCAAGAAAAAAAATTTAAGATTGATATGACATAATTAGCTAATAATAGTCAGAAGAAAGCATTACTCATCTAAAAAGTGGAGTCTTTGCCAAGATGGATGAATGGAGTGCTATTGTCCTAGCAGGGGGAGTAGGTTCAAGACTCAGACCTCTAACTGCATATTGCCCTAAACCATTGGTACCAGTTGCAAATAAACCAATGATTGACTATAATTTAGAACTACTAAAGAAAGCCGGAATAAAGGGAAAAATAATTATTATTACAAAGTATCTCCAAAAGGAGATTCGTGATTATTTTGCTCGGATTGATCATTTTGATGATTTGGAGATCGTACTTCCCAAAATCGATCCTTTAGATACTGCTGACGCAGTGAGAAAGGCTTCAAATTATATTGATACGGATCAATTCATTGTTTCAATGGCAGACATTATAACAAATTTATCTATTAGCGATTTTATGGAATTTCATCTTAAAAAAAAGGGCATTGCAAGCATCACACTGAAAGATATTCCTTATCCGCGTGCTTTTGGCGTTATTTTGCTTAACCAAAATTCTCGGATCTTATTATTTCTAGAGAAACCCCATCCAGAAGAATTAGGATTAGCAGTTCTGACGTTTTCAAAAAAGGAAACTATTCATCTACAATCTAATTTAGTAAACACAGGAATTTATGCGTTTAAATATGGAGTTCTCGATATTTTAGATACTGTTCATGACTTGATGGACTTCGGAAAGCATGTATTTCCTTATCTTACGCGGGAATACGGAATTTTTGGTTATGTAAAGAACTACTATTGGATGGATGCAGGTAATCCCCAGACTTATTTATACACAAATTGGGACGTTCTAAGGCGATGGGCATTCCCTTATTTTCCCAAAGCAACTTTTGAGGAAAATAGTATCTGGTGGAGCGATCCTAAAGTGGAAATTGTATCAGGAGCTAGGATTGAACCACCAGCAGCGATAGGATCAGCAGTAAAACTGAGTAAAAGCACAGTTATTGGTCCTCAGACCGTTCTTGGCGATGAAGTGATTATTGGTGAAAACACTACAATTCATTCCTCTGTTATTTGGGATCATGTGGAAATTGGTAGTAATGTGAATATCAAAGAATCAGTAATTTGTAATAATGTAATTATTCCAAATAATTCAAAATTGGTCCCAGGAACAGTTGTTGGTCCTTATACACGAGCTGAAAAACCTCTAATAACCACGAAAGACCAAATAATAAAAGAAAATACCATAATTTAGCGTGATACAACTTATACATCTGTTAAAAAAGGTTATTATTAATGACAACCGAAAAGGAATCTTATGTAAAGTGGGGGAGGATTATGGCCTTTTCAAATATAGAATTGACTCCTGAATTAGCTGCATTACTTGGGGGAGCCACAGGAACATTATTGGATCCGAATGCTGTAGTAATGGTCGGAAGAGACTATCGGCGTGATTCCAGAATGCTAAAACGTGCTTTTTCAGGTGGATTGATGGCGAGTGGTATAGAGTTAATTGATCTTCGTGCTGTCCCAACAAGCGTCCTACAATTCGCAGTTAGACGATTCGGTGCTGATGCTGGAGTAATGATCACAAGGAGTCATAATCTTGCTGGAATGGTTTCAATTAAGCTTTTTGACTCGACAGGCATTGAATTTGAAAGGAAGAAAACTGAAAAAGTTGTTGAGATTGCTAGCACTCGTGAGATCAGACGAGTCAGACCTACTGAAGTCGGCTGGATCAGTGTTACAGATGCTATGAAGATCTATGATCGTGCTCTTGCAGGATTTTTTGCTGAAAGTAAAAAAATTATGGAAGAAGCCAAATTACGTGTCGTTATAGATTGTGCTTGTGGACCAATGTCTCAAATAATGCCTGATCTACTGAGTGAATTTGGCTGTGAGGTTATCACTCTCAATGCACATCGTCCTCGCAATCCATTATTCTTACCAAATCCTCAATCTCTTCTTCGATTGAAGGAAACGGTTCGTACTATTGGAGCAGATTTAGGAATTGCCTTAGATGCTGAAGCTAGACATGCTATTATCATTGATAGTCAAGGAAGAATTCGAACAGCGGAGGAAACAGCATCAGTGAATCTGCATTCTAGGTATGATCCCGACCCACATGCAACAGTTGTAGTAGGTAGTACTGTACACCCATCCGTTTATAGTCACTTGGAAAAGAACATCCTTTTTTCAGGCCATGGAGAACCAGGAGCTTTAGCAAGGAATGTACTAGATAATCGTGCGATTTATGGTTTTAACGATACAGGATTGTTTGTTTTGCCAGCTTTTGCTCCAGGATCAGATGGAATTGTGGCTTCATTGACAGTTTTAACGCAAATGGCTCGTGAACAGGTTAAATCTACTGATTTATATCGTAAACATCAAATCTATCCACAAAGAATAGCTGAAATCACTTTTCCAGCAAATAAAATGTTAGATTTCTTCACATCCACTCTCAATCACCCCCCTCAAGGTTATTATGCAATTGACACTTTTGTTGGCATTAAGCTAATTACGGAAGCGAGTCAGTGGATTCATTTTCATTTAGCAACGGAATTAAACACACTCCAAATAGAGATATTCGATCCAAACTCCAATTCCGAGAAACAAGGGGATTTAATTGAATTCGCAAGACAATTGGTGGAAGAGTATCTAGCACTCAAATGAACAATTAAACTTTGTGTTGATCTAAAAATCGGGAGAACGTTGGGGAGTTTATGTTGGCTTCAGATGTGAACTATTTTCATGGATTACATACTTGATTCTTTTTAAACAAATAAGATATCTTATATATCACCTAGGCAAAATACTATGTAAATACTATTTTAGGATAATTAAGAGTCGGAAACCAGTTGCAGGGTAATTCTGAAAGACGTATTCCCATTGCTATTGTTGGATTAGAGAATGCAGGAAAAACCACTCTAAGTGTTCGAATCCAAACTGGAAAATATTATCAAACACTTCCGACTGCAGGGCTAGATGTTGAAGTAGTTGAAATGAGAGGAAATATTTTCCAGCTTTTTGACTTAGGTGGTCATCAACATTTCAGGCAATTATTCTGGAAGAATTATGTTCAGTTATCCCAAGGTATTATTTTTGTTATCGATGCAAGTGACGATGGGAAATTGGGTGAAGTAGTCGACTGGCTTTGGAAGTGCTTAGAGTGGAATATCAATGCTCCACTTTTAATATTAGCTAACAAATCAGATTTATGTCACATTGGATTAGAAAACTTGATTGACAAGATTAAATTGACTCTGCTTTCCACCCAAAACCCAAACCGTTCTTTTCGTATCTTTGAAGTCTCGATGAAAAATGGAACAAATCTTGATGAAGCTCTTTCTTGGTTTGCACAAAAGACTGCTAATAATATTGGGGATAGTAAAATAAGATTACTTGGTTTTTATCTCTACCTCCCTACTGGAATTCCTATTGCTTCATACCTTTTCACGGACGGATCTTCGAATGATCTAGATCTTGATATGATTCCAGGATTTTTAAATGCATTTGACCAATTTACTAGTGGAATGATGGGACCCAGTGAGGGGTTGCAGTCACTAAATACTCAAAATCATTCCATTTTAATGGTTAAGCGCGAGGGAGTTATGTGTGCTATAATTACCGATAAAGACTCCGATCCTGGCGTCACACGTGTCATAGCTGAGTCTGTTTTAACTTATGTAGAAACTGCTTTCGCAGAAAAGCTCTCATTATTTCAAAAAGATGGGAAAATTCGTTTTCAAAGGAATTTTATACTTGATTTCTTAAACCGTGAGTTTTCTGAAAATGTTGTTATTGGTTTATCTTAAATAAAGCCATTCTTCAGATTCATATCTGGTAGAGGCAAGTTCCGACGCCATCTGTTTTTCTTCTGAAGTTAATTCCCCAAAAACACCTCGGAAGGATTCAGTCTCCATCAAAGAATTAAGTAGATATTCTGCCAAATATTGGGGGGTGATATCCTTGTTCAGTATGTTTGATAGTGTGGTTACGTGTTGGTAGACCGATTTCACCATTCCCTCCTGTGTTCGGCCAGAGCGAGCTCGTAAAACTGTGTACATAATGTCAGGACGATAATTCACAAGAATAGTGCCATGTTGTAGAACCTTATTCCCATTACGTGCTTGAGCATTCCCAGAGATTTTCTTGCCATCACTAAATACGGATGGACAATGGATCTGACCATAATCTAAGTTTAAACCAAGTTTTTCGAGAGGTTGAAAAATCATTCTCGAGATCTCGTAATAGATTGACTCGATTGTCTGTATTTCAAAATTTTGAAGGTTTGTAACAATACTATAAGTTAATTCACCGAGTTCATCATGAAATACAGCCCCACCTCCAGAAAGTCGCCTGACACAATCAAAACCTAGTTCCTGAACTGCTTCCATGTTCACTTCAACATTAATTTGTTGATTCTTTCCGATCGAGACTGCACTAGGTTTCCAACCATAGAGACGAAGAGTATTTGTATCATCAAGATTACGAAAAACAGCTTCGTCAATCGCCATATTCATGGAAGCACGATCCACAGAGAAGTTTAAAAGCCGCCAATTCTTCATTGGTTTCACATGTCATTCAAGAAAATTGTTCCCAAATCTCTAAGTATTTTTTCCTTATGATATACTTGAAAAGTCTATTGGGTTTTTAATATCAATTTTAATGCCCTTATTTGTGATATCAAAGGGATGAATCTTTTTAGAATGGGGCATTCCCCGCATCTTAAGAATCTCAATTCCCCTTTCTCTAGCAGAGTGAACTGTAATATATTGAAGATGAATGACTCCATAAGCAAGAAAATCTTCAGTAGAAAATTGTGGATACTTTGTATCATGAACTATCTCGCCCGTAGATTCATAAACAGCTAATGTTGTGCACTTTTCTTCCCAAAGAACTCCAATGACTCTATGTAGCTCTTTACGAACTTCAAACAGATCTCTGAAAAGAAGGGAGAACGTATTCAATGGATCAATTACAAGGCGATTGACTCCTGTATTACGAACTGCATCAATTATTCTTTGAGTAATATAATCCAATGATGCTTCACGGAGGCGACTTGCTTGCTGCATTATCCCCATCTCAGTTGAACTGAAATCAAGAATTGTTAGCTCACCCATCTGTTGGAGGCTTAACAGATCCCATCCATAATTACGCATGATGGCATGGAGAGCTAATAATGGCTCATTGAATGTTACTAATAATCCAGGTTCATGATACTTAAGTATTCCTTCCAATAGGAATTGTACACCTAATGTTGTTTTACCTACTCCAGCTCCTCCTCTCATTGCGACGAACCATCCTGCAGGAATCCCCCCTCCTAAGATTTCATCCAGCCCTTTAATACCTGTAGGTTTCACATTAAGCGACAATCACAACAACTCAAATTTCTCTGACTTAAATTGGTTTTCAAGGAAACCTGACAATAAAATTTAAGCCCAGATTTTAAACCTTATCATATAAACGAGGAATGGTGACCTAAATAAAAACATACCGAAATTACACTTAGAAGAGAAAGTATGCTTTACTTACACGATAATAGGACAAAAAAAGCATTAAATTAGGAACAATGTGTCAAGACAAATCTAGAAAGCAATCTAGGATGAAATTAATGCATCATAAGGATCTTTTACTTCCTCTTCCTCATCTCCTGTAGTTACCTTATACACCTTGATTTTAACCATTTGCCCTGCTAAGTTAAGGAGTTCTACATCTTTTTTTCTGATCTTTAAGTGATATCCGTTTGCGCACCTAGAGACTTTTGTAGTGAAAATTAAGAGTGGTTCCTCTTTTCTCGACAATGTTTTCTGCTCCATTCTATGAGAATATATCAAGATATAGCTTTTACATATACTATTTATATCTAGTGTTTTAAATATTTTTTAATATTTCAGCAGTTTTAGAATCTAGGAGGTAGGAGCTTAGAACTATCTATTTAGTTCTGAGAAACAGAAGTCAAAGAAATTTGTCCTTATTTGAAAAAGTTAGTTTTAAGAACTCACGGCAATAAGAGGTCATAGAGGGGCGAACTTCTTGGGTTGGGATTTAATATAGTTCACAATCTTCCAAGAAAGTTCAAGAAATCCAGGTTCTACTCCAGTTCCTTCGAGTGCTGATGTTTCAAAATAGCTGGCATTGACCTCTTGCGCAAAGGCCTCTCCTTCTTCTTTTTTCACAGCAATCTGATCGTGTAAATCGGATTTGTTTCCAAACAGCATTAAAGGCACATTACCCACTCGCTGTGTGAAATCTGCGTGCCACTTTTTTAATTCTTGGAAGGTTGATTCTCTCGTAAGATCAAAGACCATTATTCCCCCACGAGCATATAGATAATACCGTTTTCGGATGGTTCGAAATGTATCTTGACCAGAGAGATCCCATAACTGCATCGTCATATTTGTTCCCTCCTCGAGTTGTATTTTCTTTATTAAAAAGTTACTGCCGATTGTTGTGATATAATCGTGAGTAAAGGTGTGTTGAACGTACCTACGAATGAGGGAAGTCTTTCCTACTGATCCTTCCCCTAGCATTACAATTTTACAACTATAATGTACCATTGTATTCACTTGGTTACAGTATTGTGCGGATCATACAGAGATTTACTATTATATAATATGCGTGAACCTGTTTAGTAAGTTCATTTAGGCTTATATTGATTAATGGCTAAGTTTTATAATAGTATTTTCATAAATTCATTCTTAATAGGATTTTCATTTCAGTAAACATAGGATTAATATATTGTGATAAACAGCTCAAATTTCCCCAAGTATGAATCTTTTTTCCTTTATGAAACACTTGTAGGTATTTGGGTCATCTATGCGCTTTTATCTCAGTTCACAACAGATTGGATACTTATTATCCAAACTATCCTTTTTTCATACTTCGCTGCATGCTTATTGCTAAAAGAATCCCAACGACAGATAATCCATCCATTAACGAGTATTATTATTCTCTGTGTCTTTCGAATTGATGAAATGATGATGAAAACCGTTTTTACCAAACTTTTAACTGAATTTACTTCGCAAATTCTTGTTCTAATGTTAAAGAATGGAAATTCAATCCTCCTCCTCATATTATTCGGATCATTTTGTGTCTTTCAGTCTTCGGGGAAAGCCAAAATGAAATCTATTACCAAATGGCTACCTTTTGTGACATTTTTATTGATATTCTCCTTATTCCTTATTTTCAGCAGTTTCTCTTTTGAAGTATTTTTGGTAGATAAAACAATTATCCAAATTGAAAATTTAACCCGAATATCAATTGTTGGTTCATGTTCAGGTATTTATGGGTTTATTATCTTCTTAAGCAGCTTTTTCTTCTTCGTAAACGTTACAAAAACTAATCGGATATTTAAACGCGAACAAGTGATTTCATTCGGGACCGTAGGTGTTATGGGTGTTTATTTATTGAACCTGTTTCGAATCCTATTCCTAATAATTTTAAGCTTGTATTTCCCTGCTAATGTTTGGAGTGAAGCACATATCTATTTAGGTGGAATTCTGATTATTGGCTATTTAGCAATTTTTTGGGGAATAATTTGGTCCATTCTACCAGTTTGTTCCTCTCCTTGACTGAACTCCAAAATAAACTGTTTTTTATAATTCGATAAATCCAGCTAGAAACATAACATTTTGCGGTGAGATAATCAAGTGAAATATATCCCAGTTAAAAACCTGCAGGAAAAAGTCAACGAAAGCGTTCACGTTCGTGGGTGGCTTCATCATGTTCGTCGACAAGGGCGTCTGATCTTTCTAGTCATTCGGGATCCCACAGGTTATGTTCAAGCAGTTGTGAAGCCTAAAACAATAGGTGAAACTGCTTTTAAGGTAGCAGAGAAACTCACACGTGAAACCGCGGTAATAGCTGAAGGGGTCGTTAAAAAGGATGATCGTGCTCCTTATATTGGTATTGAGCTTCAAATCACAGCGATAGATCCCGTAATTAGACACGCTTCGCCTGAATTGGAGTATGAAATTCGGCCAGACTCGGGGCCTCAAGTGCTCCTTGATAAGAGACATTTGGTGTTACGGGGAGAACAAGCATCAAACATTATACGCTTTCGGGATCTTGTAACTCGAGCTTTCCGGGAATTCTTCTTTTTAAGAGAATTCGTCGAAGTAGTTCCTTCTACTATTGTTCAGACCCAGGTTGAAGGTGGATCAACGCTTTTTGCTTTTAAGTACTTTGAGCACGAAGCCTATCTGACACAATCTAGCCAACTATATCTTGAGACCGTCCTGCCTAGTTTAGGTAATGTATTCTGCGTATTACCCTCGTTCCGTGCGGAAAAATCACGTACAAGAAGACATCTCACCGAATACACACATATCGAAGCAGAGATGCCTTGGTTCGAATTCGAGGACCTATTAGACTTCATGGAAGACATGATCATCTTTGTTTATACCAAAGCAAAAGAAACCCCAATACTAGAAAACTTCAATCCATCTTTGGACACCCCATCCAAACCATTTGAGCGAGTTAGCTATGAGAAAGCTATTGAATTATTACGTGAATATGGAATTGAAGGGGAATCTGGAACCTACTTGGAATATGGGGATGATATAACAGAAGGACCAGAAAGAGCCTTAGTTGATAAAATCGGTAGTCCAACCTTCCTGACTCATTTTCCAACAGGAATGAAACCATTTTATATGAAACTCAATCCAGAAAACCCAGAAGTCATGAATGCTGCTGATCTCTTAATTCCAAATGTTGGGGAAATTATCGGGGGATCTCAACGAGAGGACGACCTCGAAACTCTTTTAGAACGAATGAAGGAAGAAAGTTTAGATCCCAAACCATATTATTGGTACATTGATCAGCGAAAATATGGTACAGTTCCACATTCAGGATTTGGCTTGGGATTAGAACGACAAGTACAAGGATTGTTGAATTTGGATCACATTCGTGAAGCGTGTTTGTATCCCCGATTGATAAATCGAGCAACACCGTAGTTGTTCCATTTCTTCTTCTAATCAACGGGAACTAATTTCGTAATAATTTTTCCACATACTCCACAAAGTTCGGGGACATTGTGCCGGTCTTTAACCTCAAAAACATTCTCACACTCACTACATTTCCATCGTGAGGGTGATAATAATTCTGATTCCAATTTAAAAAATATCGAGGTGAACCGATTTAAAATCTGGTCAATTTTTCCACTTATTTGCCCTACTTCACTGGTTTTTTTCAATTCTTGAGGAGAATCAGGATCCCGCAATAATTTCAAATCTTGTGTTAGATTATTATTTTGGATTTGTATCTCTTCCGAGTTTGGAACGGATTTTATTATGTCTCTACTATTCAACCAATTAAGAAGGAAATCTACCTTATCCAAAATCGCACTTGCTTGATGAACAGCACTTTCTCTGGTAAGGATATCAGGTAATTTTTGAATCTCATCAGACAATTCTTGTAAATAAGTTTTCAAATCCCCTTGAAGGTTTAGTTGTGTGTACATACGTATTAAGGTCAAGTAATGTGAGAATTGTTTATCAGGATCAGTTTTGACTAAAACCGCACTTGTTATATCACGAGCGTCCTCAGGCTGACAAATATCACTACTTAGTGTGTCTCCAGCGGGTATTTTCCAGCGTGATTTGACTATAATCTGTTTACCACGAGTATAAGCCAGGTCAACATGCTCACGGTTTTTGGATGATAAGCACTCCCAATAACTATAATCTGATTTTTTTCCATCTAGGACGAGTTGATCTGGTCCTGCATTGCAATGTATGCAATTGGAAATAGTTTCTTCTTCTTCTGATCTATTCATTTTTCCACAGGAAAAACAATAGAAGTAAACATATTCGGTGGTGAACTTTCCAAATGTCCCCGTTCCAGAGACTTGAGAATCATCTGCAGCCTGACGCATTCGAGCGAAAAGAGAGTCTGAATCATCTAGCATTGCAGTCAAAGAACCACCCAAGCCTTCAGCGGCTTCTACTCGTTCTTTTTCTTCCAATTTCTTCTTTAAGTAAGCTTCACGTTCATCGGGGGCCATTTTCTCGATTCTTTTCAATTCTTTCACACGTTCTTGGAGTCTATTACGATCAGAAGGAGTTAAAGCCTCTAAAAATTCTTGTGGAAGAGCTGTGATATCTTCCAAAGTCATTTCTTCAAAGTCAGTCCTTAATTTAGCCATTGATCCAGACGGAACACCTTCTTGTATAGATAATACCGAGCCTGGAGGTGGTGGAGGAGGTGGTGGAGTTCCTGAAATCCTCCTCCCAGGGGTTGGATGTGGGGTCGATGAAGGTATTGTCATTGGTATAGATCTAGAAACTCTACCGATAGCTCCCATGATCCTATCTTCTAGATCGTCTAAGAATCCTGCAGTTGTTTTAAATTTCTCTTTTTGTTCAGTGTGAATCTTTTGAATTTCAACTAAGAGATGTTCAGACATTGCATCAAGACGGGGGAACAGGGATGACATAATATCGAACATTACCCACTGTTCAACATCACTAAAACTGCCATAAGGCTCACTTGGGAAGCTAGCCATTCGAGGGTATATATCTGCATCATTCAGATTACGTTTCGCCCAACTCCAGATTGTGGATTTATTCTTAGAACTCCCAAGTAATGATTCAGCTATTTGAGCAAAAGATTCGTTATTTCGGCGTCTTTTGATGATTTCATCTCGTCTTTGGTCAGAACTCATCTGGAACCATGGATTCTGTGGATTAGACATTATTCTATTCGTACCTTGTGTGCAAAAATTTTGTTACAACTATATGAACGTTCACATATACTTTGAGTTTGTTCACATAAAAAAATCTTTGGATTTTCGTCAAAAAATACTAATTAAAACAAAAATACAGGGAATAACTGAAAAATGTTAGGAAAAACTAGAAATAATCGATTTT
The DNA here is from genome assembly GCA_016840285.1 of Candidatus Hodarchaeota archaeon. The sequence goes on from JAEOSR010000076.1 coordinate 26,886, forward strand.
ATTTATTTCCTCACAATAACCATTGTAAGGGTCGACCGTACTCCAGTAGCTTGACGAATTTTATTGATAACAACATCTTTCAGGATTTTCATGGAATCTGCGGATATTTTGGCAACTAAATCGTAAACACCATACACAACATAGGCTTCATCGACCTTTAACTCTTCAGTTAAGAATTTTAAGACTTCTTGTTCGTTACCAATTTCCGCGTTAATCATAACAAATGCAGTTGGACGCATAGGAGGATCAATCCCCTTATTTTTCGATTTTAATGTTATAATACGATTAAACTGAATAATTTCGATGTATCGAAGGTAGTAACTTTACGAGATTAATAAATCTTCGGATTATCACTTAAAAACGCGATTGTTTATAAGATTTTATAAAACTAGGAATCCTCTCTTCTGAGGGTTTCATATTCTTGATGAATATGTTGAAAAGAGGAAAAAATGGAGTTAATGGCCCTTTCTAGATCAACTTGCTATTTTCTCCATATAGAAGTGTATTATATTTCCCTATACTCTTCTCTGGGAATTTGACTTGTTTGGATTCCAGTTGAAGTTTTAAAGACATCATCTTCAATACGAATTCCGAATTTCTCTTTTAAATAAATTCCAGGTTCGATAGTGAAGACATTTCCAGGCACAAGCTGTGATTTATTGTTTTTTATGATGTATGGTGGTTCATGTAGTTCTAAACCAAGTCCATGGCCAGTACGATGAGTAAAAAATTCACCATAACCTTTTTTAACAATATAATCCCTTGCAGCAGCATCTATCTGATGTGGTGACTTGTTCTGAATCACTGCTTCTTTTGCTCGTTCATTTGCACATTTAACAATGTCATATATTTTCCTGACTAGTCTGGTGGCTTTTCCAAATACAGAAGCAATTGTAATATCACCCCAATAATTCTTTAGGGTACCTCCAGCATCTATGAGAACAACATCGTCCTTTACTAATTTTCTATTTCCACTAAAACAGGGTAATATTCCCGAATTTTCGCCAAAATTGACGAATATAAACGATTTTTCATTTGTTCCCCACTTTAATTTTTTCTCAAGGATATAGTGTACTTCAATTTCTGAAATTCCAATTTCCAGCTCATTTAAAGTCTCAATAATAGCATCAGCTGATTTTTGGGAGGCTTTCAATAGTAATTTTTGTTCTTCAACACTCTTAACTTTTCTTAAAGAACTAAAAAATTCTTCTGCAGAAATGAATTTTTTCGCTGGTAAGTATTTCAGTATGTTTTGGTAAACGGAAAACCACATTTTAGGTTCAATTCCTATAATCTCATCTGGTTCTGAAGAGATTAAATCAGCTAAAATCTTATAAGGATTTTCTGTTTCCTCCCAACCAATACACTCTGGGATATTTGTTAGTTTCTTCATTTGAATTCTTTCATATTCAGGAACTAACAATTTTGGCGAACTTTCTGGTTCAACTATTCCAAATGTAGGTCTTTCAGTGGGTTCCTCCTGAAGTCCAAAAAGCCACCTGAAATTAATTCCTAATGGGACAATTACGCACTCAATCTGAGATTCTCTTAAGCTTTTCTGTAATCTGGCTACATTTTTCGGATTCAAAGGCATGAAATCATCTCTTTTGATATGATTATTCATCAACCTTTTATTCTTATTTAATTTCATAACTATTGAAGACAGTTAATATAAATAATCCCTTATCAAGAATATGGTCAAAATAAATGAGTTAAAAATGAAAGAAGATTCAAGAATCCTTTTCATACCTATTCAACAGTTAAAATTGATGTTTTATCCCCTTTAATTTGCAAAAAAACCAAATTCCAAAAATCTCCCTAAAAAGAGGTAATATCTCTGACCTCTGTGAAAAAGATTTGAAGAAAAAATATTTTAATCATAATATGGAGTAAGTTGTCATTTGCGATTAAAAACCAAAGAATTCGCCCATTATTACCCTTTTTTGAATTTTCTTAATATCATCTCTTGAAAGGTGTTTGAATCTTCCCTGTAATTTGAAATATTCTTCAATTGGTTTTAATTTGCTAACTTTTTTCGTTACTCTTAGTTTTCCATTTTCAATTTCACAAAGTAGCCATAAACCTGTTTGAACTGCTGCTTTTGCGACCTCAATAGTTTTAGACGGATCAAATAACCATCCAGTTGGACATGGTGTATGAATATGTATATATGAAGGGCCGTTGACATTTTTTGCCTTCTCTATCTTTTTTTTAAGATCATCAATGTATCCTACTGATGCAGAGGCAACATACGGAATTCCATGAGCTGTAGCTATTTTTATCATATCTTTTTTATGTGAAACTTTGCCAGTTGGGGTTGTTGCAGTCTTTGCCTTAAAAGGAGTTGAACCACTACTTTGAATGCCTGTATTCATATATGCTTCATTATCATAGCACACATATATTATATTATCTCCCCTTTCAAACACACCTGAAAGAGCTTGGATTCCTATGTCAGCAGTAGCACCATCACCTGCAAATGCTAAGACAATTATATCGGTTCTCCCTTGAACTTCGAATCCAGCTTTTATGCCTGCTGCATATGCAGCTGTGTTCGCAAGATTACCTTGAAGTCCTGGTACTTTCAAAGCTGTTTCGTTTCCAAATCCTGAAAAGAGCGCTGCACAACCTGGAGGTATTATTACAACAACATTGTCTCCCAGTACATTTAATACTTTCCGGATTACGAGCTCCAATCCACATCCTAAACAAGTATTGACTCCATGGGATACTAAACTTTTCGATTTCAAATTGTATTTAGTCATTGAATTTCACCAACCTGATATCCAATGCATTTTCTCGAGTATCAATCCAGGATTTCTTTGGTTTTGATAATTGGCCCTTCTTAATTTGCATTAATTCAGTAAATATTTTTTCTATTGTTATTTCTGAAATATCCCTCCCACCTAATCCTACAATATAACTGAAAATTTTTGTTTCTTTATCTGTTATTGCAGAGGTAACTTCGAGATACACAGGGCCCCCTTGAGCACCCAAACCTGCGCTTCTATCTAAGACTCCGACTATTTTTTTTCCTTTTACTGCCTTCTGGAACTGTCTTACTGGGAAAGGTCTGAAAGAATTTATTTTTAAGATTCCTACTTTTTTCTTTCTTTTCCTCATTTTTTTAACTACATATTTTGCTGTACCAGACATCGAACCAATTGTTACAAGAATCACCTCTGCATCTTCACATTGATAAGACTCTAACATTTCATATTTTCTACCATACATGTTAAAAAACTCTTCTTGAACCTCTGGAATTATTCTTAAAGCATTTTCAAAAGCAGTTTTTTGTTGAAATCTCATTTCGGAAAATTCTTCGGGTGAGGTTAAGTCATTAATAAACATGGGATTTCTTGGATCAAGAAATAAATTTCGAGATTCATATTTCGGAAGAAAAGTATCAACTGATTGTTGATCTGGAACCATTACAGACTGACTAGAATGAGAGACAAAAAATCCGTCCATGCAAATCATTGCTGGTAATAAAATATCTTCATGTTCAGCTATTTTGTAAGCAATTAAGATCGTATCAAGAACTTCTTGAACATTTTCTACATAAAATTGAAGCCATCCTGAATCCCTTTCTGCCATTGTATCTTGATGATCACACCATAAACTCCAAGGACTAACAAGTGCTCTATTTACAACTGGCATGATGACGGGGATCCGACAGCCAGAGGCGACACCTAGTACCTCATGCATATATGCAAGTCCAACGGATGAGGTTGCTGTTGCTGCCCTTATTCCTGTAAGTTGAGCACCAATGGCACAAGATAAAGCGCTATGCTCTGATTCAACAAGAATGTACTTCGCTTTTAGTTTTCCTTGTGCAACAAAATCAGCAAGTTTCTCAGCTATAGGACTCTGAGGTGTTATTGGATAAGTAGAAACTACCCCAACTTTTGCTAACATTAATGCGTTTGCTGTAGCTTCATTTCCATCCAACAACATTTTTTTACTATTCATTACTCGTTTCTTCCACCATTTCAATGCAATTTGTTCGACAAACATTAGCACATACTCCACAACCTTTGCAAAATTCCCAATTGATTTTAACACACTGTTCGTCACTAGGTTTTATTTCAATAACATTAGAAGGACAATACTTTTCACAAATTCTACATTTAATACATTCAGAATAATTAACAAGAGGTCTTACTATTCTCAAGCTACCAGTATTTGAAAAACTAAAAACAGTAGCAACAGGACCATATAACCTTCTATATCGTTTTGATTTTTCTGTAAGCTTCTTGGGCTGCTTTTGCGTTTTTTTCACCTAATTCATCTTTAAAAAACTCAGTTAGAGATTTACTAATTGATTCAATTTTTACTACACCAGTCTTTGCAAAGGCACCTAATATGGCTCCCCCAGTAATATTACTACCTATTTGTTCCATAGTGATTTTGGTAGTGTTTACATAATGAATTTTTTTAAAATTAAATTCTTTTTTTAATCGAATAATTATCTTAACTGTTTCAGTATTAATAACAAGAGAAGTATTATCATGAATTCCTTTTCCAATATTAACTCCTTTGCCAATTATATTTTGAGCAAGAACGATGACAAAATCAGGATTATAAACAAAAGAATTTAACAATATTGGCTCAGAATCAATCATTACATCCGAAAATACTGGTGCTCCCCGTCTTTCCTGCCCAAATGCTGGGAAATTTCGTGCGAATTTATCTTCATGAATAAAAACAGCATGACAAAGGATTTTGGCTGCTGTTACTACTCCTTGACCTCCTAATCCGAAAAACTTTATTCTGTCCAATTTCATTCCTTCAGAGCTAAATCTCAATACTAAATTTTATATGAAATCGTATCATTTCATAAAAGCTTTACATAATGTACCTCTACTATTATACGGAAAATCAAATATATTCCAATAGAAGGGATAATCTTATTTATTCAACAATTATTCCTTCATTTTTCGACTTGTACTACAATCTCATTAACATAATTCCTCCCTTAATATCTTAGATATTACCCTCATCCCTCTAACTATTTTATCTTCAGACATATTAGAAAAATTTAACCTAATATAGTTTTCATGACCTCCATTTGGATAAAAAGATCCTCCAGGTACAAATGCCACTTTCTGTTCATGTGTTTTTTCCAGTAGTACCCGTGCATTAATGTGTTCTGGTAGTTCAATCCATGTGAATAAGCCTCCTTCAGGATATGAATATTTCACTTCTTGCGGGAATTCTTCTTTAATGATTGTGATCATTACATCTCGTCGCTTCTTATATACCTGTTTAATTTTTTCAATATGGTTATCTAAATCATATTCATCAAGAAATACTGAAATTTGTCTTTGTGTCAAAGGATTACATTGTAAATCTGCAGCTTGTTTAATTAAAATATAATTATCTAATACTTCCTTGTCAGCACATACCCAACCAATTCTAAAACCTGGACAAAGTATTTTGGAAAAGGTTCCTAAGAAGATAACTCGGCCCTCTGTATCAAAAGATTTGATTGGGGGAACATACTCTCCTTCAAATCGTAATTCCCCATAAGGATTATCTTCAATTATTGGAAGGTTAAATTTATCTGCTACATCTAATAAGCTTTTTCGTCTATTAACAGACCAGGTCTTTCCTGTAGGATTTTGAAAATCTGGAATCACATAAATCATTTTAGCTTTCGGAATATTTTTTAGTATCTTCTCCAGCTCGTCTACTTTCATGCCATTATTGTCTGTTGGGACTTCTATAAAGTCACATTGGTACGTTTTAAATGCGTTTATTGCTCCAAGATAACTTGGACTTTCACATATAACAACATCATTAGGATTTAAAAATATCTTACCACTAAAATCTAAACCTTGTTGAGATCCATTAACAATAAGAATGTTCTCTGCGGAGGTATCAACCCCTAATTTCTTCATTCTCTTAACAATTTTTTCCCTAAGTGGAAAGTAACCCTCAGAAGGAGTATATTGTAATGCCTTAGAACCACTTTCTTCTAAAACTTTAGTAGTAATTTTTTTCAATTCTTCAACAGGAAATAATTCAGGTGCGGGTAATCCACCAGCAAAGGAGACTATCCCAGGCTTAATAAACTTTAGAATTTCTCGTATTTCTGAAACTTTTACCCGTTCCATGCGATCTGCATATTTTAATGTCATTTAAAAAGCACCAAATAACAATAAGATCAAGATTTCATGAATTCAATCGAATTCCATCTCGTTCTGAAAAGCATTTCATTAATCGTTCAAATAAATTAGGTATATTCAAAAAGTAATAGTAATCCCAAAGTGATGTGTATAATATATAGTAATCGTTCCACTCATAATCATGAAGAACCTCTAGGATCTTTCTATTTTCTGGAAGACTAATTCTTTTGTTTCCTTCTTCTTCATAAGATGTCGCAGTTATTCTGAATTCTCGATAACAATTTCTATTAATCGGGGAATAATTGGGATAAAGGTAAGTTATTATCTTAATCAGTGAATCAAGCAGGAATAAACGTATTTCACTCTCCCAATCAGGTTCATATTTTCCATGAAAGGAAATCAGCCGTGCTATTGGCCCATAAAGTTTTTGAGTAGCTTTTTTCCCATGAATGACGCGTTGACCAACCTCAATAACGAGATTGGCATCTTTGAGCGTCTTGACATATCGAGTAATTGTCGAAGCTTTTCTTGGTATAGAAGCAACCTGATTGTATCTCTCTGTTAGTTCCTTTATAGTGAAACTGCCATCACGTAATACATGAAAGAGGGGGGGATAAGACGGTTTTTCAAAATAACGAGCTTTGGGATCAATATCCGATAAGTTGCAAAATAATTTAGGAAAACGTCGAACCACGTCTTTGAAAGCGAGACCTCCCTTCTTCTTCGTCGCATCATCTAACATTGAAGAGGGGGATTCATTTTCAAGCGTAGTAGATTTGTTAAAACAATTCAAAAAGTCCTCTTGAGCACTAGGATAGGTTAAGAGAACTAGATTCCATCCCAGAAATTCAAAAAAATCATGTGGATCATATGGAGCCCACGCAGATAGCATCCCAAGGAGCTCAGGCTCTTCTGAATTTAATATTTTCTTTTTATTTAAATCCACAATTTGTTGAAATTGTAATTGCCACTGAAATAGAGCTTTTTCATCGATTGATTTTTCTGGATAAAGAATTTTTAAGATCTTTACTAAATCTTTGAATATTTTCCGTCCAGCATTGTCTTGCCAATCTATTTCAAGCTCATCAATAATAATAAACTTTGCAGTGAGCGAATAGAGGGTCTGAGAAAGAGTCTTTCCCTCAATTATCTGTTGACCAATTTCTTGTACAATTCCATGTTTTTTTAATACAATAAAATGTCTATAAACTGTTGATTCACTTTTTGCACGGTCATCCTTTGCAAGTCTCGCATATTCTTTAGCCATATCTGAAAGAGTTAATGGGCCGTTCCTATGTATAATTTCAACAAGCGTCAAATAACGAGGATTTTTCAGAAGAGCTATTTGATCTGGATTCACGAGCAACATTACTAGCTCTTGCTTTTGAATTATAACATCCTCACTGCAATTATTTGATGAGGACCTTCCCATGATATTTACCAGACTTATCTCTATAATTGCATGCTAAAAGATTGAAAAATTCCCTTTTTTTTGGTATAAATTAATTGATAATCAAAGGTTGTATCATTTAATATCCCTTTCATTATATAATTGTATAGTAAGATTCATATTTGTGATTATTTTTTTCATAACACTTATAAAAGTTTTCAATATTAATATTATATATTCACAAAACTTAAATATTATTTCGAATAGTTAAGCGTTAATTTCACAATTAGAAGTGAAATTCAAATTGAGAGGAAAAAAAGTTGAGACAAAGAAAAAATTCAATCATCTTAATATTAGTCTTTTTAGTCGGTATTTTTACGACTGTAAGTGTTTTACCAGTAAAAGCAGCTAGCGGTACAGTTATTTATGGCACCACAGATTCAATGATGAGTCTAGACCCTTGTCATGCCTATGACACTATGTCGTCAACAATGATAATGGCATTAACTCATGGACTCATGGAGATGCCATTAGATTCCACTGATCCAGAAAAAGGACCAATAACTGAATCATTTACCGTTAGTTTAGATGCTATGGAATACGTTTTCAACCTGAAATCAGGTATCAAGTTCGCTGATGGTACACCTTTCAATGCGTCAGCATTGAAATGGAACATAGATCGAGTAATGAATTTAGAAGGAGACAACGCTTTTCTTTTAACTGAAGTTGTTAATAAAACCGAAGTTACAGGTGATTATTCATTTAAATTTTACTTGAATAAACCTGATGCAACCTTTTTAAGCAGATTAGCCTTTCCAGTTGGTTGGCCAGTTAGTACATTGTCTTTATCGGAAACAGAAATTGGTGGTGACCCAGAAAACA
>JAEOSR010000077.1 GCA_016840285.1 Candidatus Hodarchaeota archaeon
AATTGAAACATATCCCCAAGTTCTGTAACTTGTGAGTTTTGTTCGATGATTTCAATTAATCCCTTTACATTATTCGATGCTTTTTCTAAAATGGCTACTATTTCCTCTTCTAAAAAGATTCCTGTTTCTCCTTTCTGCATCGAACATATTAAACCTTCATTAGTGATCGCTACAGAAAATCGTGCATTTTTACCCCGATCTTCAATCAAGTTTGGATCATATAAAATTAGGTCATCAATTTTTACATAAGTTAAACTAGCTACACAACCATTTCTTGGTAAGGGTTCCGTCTCCTCTAACAAAGTAACCTCTTCTGTTTCCTCGTCAATTGTAACCTTTTTTAATCGTGTATTTGCAAGAGCCACCATTGCGGCAAGCGCTGAAGCATCTATCAAATTACCTCCATCATCAAGTATATAAACATCAATAAAGAGGATCCACACTGTTTTTCCTGGAATAACACATAATTTCGGGCCTTTCATTGGAATTACCTTACTTTCACGGATTCCTCGATCCACAACACGAGCCATTTCGATGGCTAGTGGCCCTGGTGGACCACTTTCATATGAAGGTGAGGATATTGGGGATAACTCAAGGTTCACAGTGATTACTCCATCATTTGGAGTATCAGGGAAAGGAGAACCCAATTGAGCTTTTACACCAGCTAACACAACAGTATCACCCCATTTTACCATTGCTGAACCTTCAGCCTTTTTAATTACATTAGGGAAAATTTGAATTGGTCGTTCCTCCCAAAAACCTCGATTATCCATCCGTTGTCCCTTTGCAAGTAAATCAGTTAAATATCTTTTTTCTAAGCTAGCTATTATATCGTCTGAACGCATTATCTTCTCACCTACTCTTCTTCTTCGCTTAGTTCATCAAGAGGTTCTTCGATTTGGGAATATTTATTCAATAGAGCTTTTCGCTGTATTTGATATATTTGGCCAATGGCTATTTTTGACAATTTAAGCCCTTCTTCAACCTCTTCTAGTGTAAATGTGCCATCACATTGAAGTAATGTCAACTCTCCAGTATTATATACCATCGCAACAGGCATGTCTCCTTCTCCTTCTTTATCTTCAACGTCGGAGAGATCAACCACAATTTTCCCATCAACTTTCCCTACAGCGCAACCAGTTATTATGCCTCTCATTGGAATACCTGCATCTGCTAATCCCAATGAAGCAGCAGTCAATGCAGCACAGCGAGTTCCCCCGTCCGCGTCTAAAACGGTGATGAATAAATCAATTGTTCCAGTAGGAAATTTTTCTAAAAAAATGGCTGAATTAATCGATTCAGATAAAATTTTACTAAGTTCATACTCTCTACGACGGGGAGCTGGACTTTTTCGTTCTCCAACCGAAAATGTTGCGAGTCTATATTCAACGCGTACAATTGCTCTATCTGGTTTAGCAAGATGTTTTGGGTGCAGTTCTCGCGGTCCATAGACCGCACATATTATTTTATTATTCCCCCATTTGAGATAACAACTTCCATCAGCTCGGCTGAGAACTCCAGTCTGCATATCTATCGATCTAAGGTCATGAAGCCCACGGCCATCTAAACGTCGTCCATCTTCGAGAATAAGAGGGGTTTTTTCTTCATTCATCTTCTTCACTTCTTTCTGATAATTTTATCTTTTCTTTTTCCAAAAATTCGCGAATTCTGTCGGTTAATCCGCTAGTGTGAGCTTCCGCTTCGATTTTTTGGATTGCACGCTCTACCAAGTTTTCAATCTCCAGATTAGATGCTATTATGACTATTCGGCCATTTTGTCCAACTAGAATTTGAGCATTAGTCATATTTTTTAATAATTGAATCATGCTCCCTTTTTTTCCAATAATCCTGGGAATTTTTACAGGATCCACTTCAATTAATCGGCCATTGTTAATTTTGCGTAGTCCCCGGCCCTGTAATGTGAGTACAGGGTCACGCATTCTATCAAAAAAAGTTATTTGAGCTTTTATAATGTCTCCAGTCTCTAAAATACGATCAAGAGTCTCTCTAAGAGCATCAAAATCACGATCAATGACATTACTAACTCTAAGAGTCCCAACGTAAGGACCTCGTATATCTACATTCCAAGAAGTGATACCTACCTTGGTAATCATTCCAATAACAATATCTCCTTCCAATGGAATATAACAACCTTCTAACGGAACAACACCAACTCTATCTTTTCTAATTTGGGCCAATCCTATCATAGAGGCGTAGATCTCTGTCTCATTATTGATTTTTTTACGATATACTCCCCCGCCAACTTTAAATCCAGAACCACTTGCTAATTTTTCGCCAGGAATAACAAGCTGATTTCTGGTCACTAAAATCGTCATTTTGTTCACTTCTCATTCAAAATCTATTAATTTAGCATCATTATAAAATTTAGGGATTATAACCGAATTCGTTCCATAATCTTGATCTCAGCACGACCCTTCGTCATGCTTTGAACCCTTTCCATAAATTCTCCCTGTAATCCAGCTGCTACTGTTACTACTGCAATCCAATGTCCATCATTCTGCCATTCGTCCTTTTCAATTTGAGCGTCACGTTTAATTTCACCATAAGCCTTCCCCGTAAACTCTGGTGGAATTTTAACTGCGAGTTTCACCGTTTCCATACTAATGGGCAAAACTCGCCGAAGTGCTTTGATTATTTCCTTTAGTTGACTTTCTGCTGAGGATGATGGATCAATCATCACTTTTGCTTCTTTCATTGCATTCTCAATACGTAAAGGAGGATGAGGTGTTCGTGTCTTGGGATTAATACATGTCTTGGATAGAAGTGTAACGATTTTTCGACGTTTTTTTTCGAAGAATTCCTGACGCTGTTCTGCTGTTAAATTAAGATCCCCCTTAATCAACACTTTCTCGGCTATTGTAATGATATCTGTAGTCTCAAAACAATGTAAGAGGATCTCTTCAGGAACCTTTTCCCCTTTACTTGCATTATGAAAAATCTCATCCATTTCGAGAATATCAGAGATACTGGTTGTATCATCAAGTAATCCCATTTTGTATTTAAGCGCCAATTCCGGGTGAACTATAATTTCGAATCTATTACCTTGATATTTTGCACGAACAATTGATTTCCCTGTTAAATCAAACCTGCGCGCATCTCGTAACATTCTTAACTCTCCTATAAACGCTTGATAAGTGCGATAACATCTTGTTTACTCAAATATTCAATGGTTTGAGTTTTCTTGGAAATTATCGCGATTTCAATCATCTCTGGGTCTAGATCCCCTTCTGATACTTGTTTGAGGGCTTTTAAAGCAATTAAGCTTCCATCTTCTATGGTTTGAGCTACATCTTTATATTCTCCCTCAAGATACTCTATGATTGCAGGGGCACTTGAGCCTATTGCAGTTGCACGATACCCCCAATAACTTCCACTAGGTTCAGTCATGTATAATTGAGGGCCTAACATTTCATCACATCCTGCTATTAGCAATGAAACGCCGAATGGCCGTACTCCTGCGTGTTGAGTGTACATCTGTTTTAAATTTGCTAACCGACGAGTAAGTGCCTCTACAGTTATTGCTTCACTATATGTAATCCTATGAATCTGTGCTTGAACACGTGCTTGATTCACAAGAACATGGGCATCAGCAGTTAATCCCGCAATGGCTGCGGCAATGTGGTCATCGATTGCGAAAATTTTCTTTACCATCTCTTTCTCAACAAGAGAGGTGTGCAACCGTTTCTGAACTGCTAAACAACACCCTTCTTCAGTTTTAATCCCAATGGCTGTTGTTCCACGTTTAACAGCTTCAATAGCATACTCAACTTGAAATAGTCTGCCATCAGGACTAAAAATAGTACTCCCTCTATCATAACCTAAACCCTTTGGCGCAAACAATGAAAATCACCAAATAATAACTCTATTCCTTTATCGCTTTCATTTCCTTCGAATTTAGTTTTAACTTATCAACTAAATGTATACTATCTTCTGTAGCAAAAAATGATATCAATTATCAGAGGAGAGATCCTGGAATTTCTAGGATTTTCACTTTTCTCCAGAAGAAAGTAAGGGCATTGTACTCAAACGAAAATTAAGAAATAAAGAGATTGTATGTTTATTTCTTTAGAATTTTGTTGAAATCTCTATCTCTTCACTTTTTATTATATAATACCTCTTAAGAAAATTCCAATGGAAAAATTCTTGGAAATTTCATTCTCTTTGTCTGGTTATATTCCAATTAAGTAATACAAGTAATTCAGCTTCTATTTAGACAAGTTTTCTGCAAGGAAAAGATAAACATTTATTTGGTGTGGCGTCCTACCTCTCAACAGTGCCGATATGGATTAATTTGTATCTAAGTTCAAAGGATTTTTAAAATAGTGGTTCACCCTATTTTAAATGGTGTGCAAAGACAGAGTTGGTGCTTAGATCATGTCATATGAACCTAAAAAAGTTGGTAGTATAAAAATAGGTCGTTACATCATTGACCCCGATTCTAACGAGCCCTGTAGAGTCATCTCCATTGATAAAAGTAAACCTGGAAAACATGGGGCAGCTAAAGCAAGGATGATGCTAATAGGGCTGTTTGACAATCAGAAAAGACAATTTATTTCACCAGTCGATAAAAGAGTCAACGTTCCAATAATTGAAAAACGTGTTGCTCAAATTACAAATGTTGAAACCAATACTGGCTTTGTCCATGCTATGGACAACGAGACGTATAATACATTTGTTGCAGATCCTCCCTCCGATGAAGAGTTAAACAAAAAACTCAATTCAATGTTCTCCGCAGGTAAAACAATTGAAATTGAATATTGGATTGTGATGGATCGGAGTAAGATCATGCAAGTACGAGAAATGTCTTTTTAAGAAAAAATCATTCAATGGGTTGTAAATCATTTGGTGAGAGTATCACGAATTGGTATCGTCTCCCAGGTACTCTTTCAGGAGACTATTGACATAATTCAAGATATTATCTCTATTAAGAAAAGTTCTTCAATAATCTTTTTCTTGAATCCAGAATTATTCGATTTTTTGGCGAAAACGAAACCCTTTCATTCATTTCAAAAGGAATCATTAGAACGAATGAATGTAGATTGCATTGTTTCAATTGGAGGAGATGGAACTATCCTTAGAATTGCACATACCAGGCCTGATGTGCCTATTTTATCTATCAATAAAGGGAGAAAGGGATTCATGACAGAAATCGAACCTAAGGATGTTGCTGCCAAGTTTAGCCGTTTTTTGAATGGAAAATTCAATATAGAAGAGCATAAACGGATTGAAGCAGTGATTAATGGGCATTGCTTAGGTTCAGCGATCAATGAGATAGTAATTACTTCCGTAGATTTATTAAAGCCTATAGATTTTCGTGTCCTCGTTGACAATGTAACTATATCTAGTTCTCTAGCAGATGGAATCATTGTTGCCACAGCAATAGGCTCTACAGGGCATTGTCTCTCCAGTGGGGGTTGTGTGCTAGATCCAATTCTTGATACGTTTGAAATCTCTTGGATTGATCCCATTAATCTGGCAGTTAGACCAATTATTTTGGGATCGTCGCGTGATATCAAAATTCGATGTGCAACACGAATAAATCCTATTAAAATAGTAATTGATGGTCAAATAAGTCTTGAATATAACCCTCCTATAGAAATCAACTTTCGTCCTTCCGAAGAGACAGTGAAATTCTTTCGTTCGCGTTCTTTTTTGACACGATTGCGTCAACACTTCAATCCAGAGATACTGGAATAAGACCAATGACCTTAGAACCAGATATTCTTGTATTGGACGCAACTGCTTTCATCAGATTGGATTTTTCCCAGCTTCAATCAATCTCTAACGCCTTGTTCTTTACTACCCAAAGTGTTGCCTCTGAGCTGAAGGACTCACGGTCACGGATGAACCTAGACATTCTGAAGTATTCAGACCGTTTAAAATTCAGTTCTCCTCAATATAAGTTGATAAAAGAACTGGAAAAGCGAATCCAATTGGTAGATCCACAAACCAATCTATCGCATGTAGATATCGAAATTTTAGCTTTAGCGCTCCAAGTAAAAGGAGCTTTAGTCTCTAATGATCTAAATTTACAAAACGCTGCTCTCCACTTGAACATCCCTGTAAAAGTTGTTAGTGGAAAGAAAATCACACATCTTCGTAAATGGCAACTAAAATGTAAAAGTTGTGGTGAAAAAATCAAGGATGCAGTAGAAATTTGTCCGATCTGTGGGGGAATCTTGAAGCGAGTTCTTATTGAAACAACCAAATTAAATTCAAATTTAATAGAATAACAATAAAAAATCAATTAAAAAACGGACAGATGAAGATATTTCTTCATGAGGAAGATAAAATTGCCAGAAGAATTAAAATCTAAGGAAGAATTTATGACAACACTGGGATTGGCTTCGATCTGCTACGTTAAACGACTAAAAAACTCAGAGATTGTTAAACTGAAGCTTAGAACAAAAAAACGTCTTTATACGTATAAAACAAACCCGAAAGAAGCGAATGAGATAGTGCAGAGCCTGAATATCCCTGTTGAAGAAGTATGAATGAAATTTTAAACTAGTCATAATGTTCAGATTTGATAGTTTCGAGGAGGGAAAGAACATTCCAAATAGTTGTTCTTGCGAAAAGGGGACAGTTAGGATCTTGACTGATTTCGTCTAAAATTGAAATGGCTAAATTTGCACGTACTTCTGGAGGGTCATCATCTGGAGTATTCTTACCAGTGATAGCCATGAAGGCTTCTTTTGCAGCTCTTCGAATGTTCTTCGGAACACTATGGTCAGAAGATATTTGTTGTAACAACATCTTAGAATTCTCAATCTTATCCTCCATTTCTAATCATACCTACCTACTATTTTTTTTGTTATACTGATGAATTTAACGTTTTAATCAAAAAGCTTTGTTGGACATTAACAACGAGCTATCTATATCCAAGCTACTAGGCAATTGAAATAAAATGATAAATTTAAGAAAAACTTTTCTTTTCGTTTTTATAAGGAATTTTAGAACTCCGAGTAAACACCTTTTTCGTCATCGTATCAAGCCCTTCTACTCACATCTACGTAACAACGGCAGTTTATCTCGTTATGTGCATTGACATTTTTCCAACTTATTGTGTTGGTAATCTTGCACTATTAAATTTGTGATTACTAGCAGATGGTTTCGTAGCGATGTGTGTCCATGTTCTAACGATTCGTTTAACCAACTCAATTCTTTACTCTTATGAATAAATTGATATAATTTCCAAATGTTGTTATTAACCTCCTCTATTTTGCATGCAAGATGATTAAAATCAATATTTCTCTGGATTCGCTTTCCAATCATCTAATGCTCTAAAAAATGATTTCCACGCCAAATCAACATAGTATACTATTTTTCGAGCAGTTGGTAGAGGTAACCCTTGAAAATTTTCTGATTCTGAGAGGAGATTAAGTAGTTCCTTGTATCTTAACCATCCTCTGTTATGAAAAAATGCTTGTCTAACAAGATAATTGGCCTTATTAAAGAGATTTTTTGACAGGTAACAAAGTTTTTTAAGAGTATCATTTGGTTTTAACCAAATTCGTTCACTTCGGACAACTTTCTTTTGCTCTGTCAATCACTACCACATTTTAGAAGCTAAGCGAAGAGTCAGACAGTCCCAAAAGGGGAAATCTAAAAGGGAAATAAAGGAATGATTTTTAACCACCCAAAAAAAAGGATTGATTTCATATTCTGTTTCCAAAAGGTATAAAGGGATTTATTTAAATGATTAGTTCAAAATACCCTTTTTTACTTGAAAATAAATACTTCTTGTTACAGAAAACTTGATGTTAAAGTTTTCTAAGCATGAGATTCTTACAACAATGCAATCACTTATACAGTTCAATTTAAATAATGAAAAAGTAAGGGGCAATATAATTCAGTTTTGATTTTGATAGAAAATACTATAAATAATGAGTGTTTATCCGTTCGTCCTGAATCTAGAAAGCCCCAACAGGTTGATAATTGGAGTAGTGAGGCAATTGGACATCGACGAAAGTGAAATTGATCTATTTGTGGTTTACGACCTCATTATCAACGGAGGCGGGTTGATCTGTTCTCATTGTGGGAAAAGAATTTCGATTGAGGAACTTTTTGAACAAAAAATTGTCGTTGGGAATGAGGAAGGATATATCACTCATGTTGATTGTTTACTTGGATATATAATGAAAGCAGAACCCATTATTTCTTCAGGATTAGTCAATGGCCTTTTCTCGGAGTCTCAGGTTCGTCAAGATCTATTATCTCGGCCATTTGAATCAGTTGTTCTAGATATTAGCCGCGCATGCTCGTATAAACGGTTATCACCATCAAAACAAAATCAAGAGTGCTCAAAATTTATTGCGTTTGAATCAAATCTAATTGGAGAAAGAAATAATTACAATCTTGAACTCCTTCTCACTTATCTTGATAGTTCTCTCTCTGATTCTTCCTTTTCTGACCTCAATTAACTTGATTCGATGAGTGGGGTAGCTTACTTAATCCAATGATGAGAAAAGGAATTGTGAATAAAATGAAAGTCGATCTCTCGAAGGTTCCAAAATCAGAATTGATTGATGATATTATAGCTTTAATTCAAGAAAAGGAAAATATCAAAGCTACAAAAGAAGGTAAGACATTACAAATTGAAGGATTACCCTCTCGTAAGATTAAATTCTATACAAAGAAGATTTTAGGCCAAGCTGATCTACCAGGGTACTGTAAAGTGATTTCTCATGGAGATCACTTTGAAGTGTTATTTTGGGAATTTTCAGAGTGAATCACCACCAGTTCAAATTTGAATTTTCAGATCCCTGAGAAGGGATTAACATGACCAATAAATTGAAAAAAACGCCTTGGGGAAGCTCTTACACTTTATCTCTCTCAAGAGGTTGCCAACAATGTATTACTGGAGAAAAACTTGTCGTTTTGGTTACAACGGATTGTTCCAGTAAGTGTTTTTACTGCCCTTTAAGCTTGGAACGAAAAGCTTCACGATATTCCTTTGCCAATGAACGACCAATAAAAAATATTAAAGATTTAATTATCGAAGCTTCAAACATGGAGGCTAGAGGAGCAAGTATGACTGGTGGAGATCCACTAGAACACCATTCTTTCTCACAAACACTTGAATTTTGTAAGATTCTAAAACAAACATACTCAGAAGACTTCCACATCCATCTGTACACAAGAGGAAAAGAGATTACACCAGAATCTCTCTCTATTTTGACACCTTATCTTGATGAAATCAGATTTCATGTCATTAATATTCAAAAAGATCTTTCTCAGGTGAAGCTGGCTACTCAGTTCGATCTGGATGTTGGAATTGAAGTTCCAATTATCCCGACGAAAGGATTTAATTACTATCGAGACCTTATTACCCACTTTAAAGATACTCTCCCAGAGAAGGATCAATTCTACTTCATCAATCTAAATGAACTTGAAATTAGTGAAACAAATTATCGGAATTTAATCGCTCGGGGATTAATATCAGATCAACAAAATCCATCAGCTATCGAAGGAAGTGCTGAATTGGGAGAAAAAATAGTTGAATGGGCTTCAAATCGTGTTTTTCTCCCCGTACATTTTTGTTCCTTGGTTACCAAAGATGCAGTACAATTACCAAATCGTATATACCGAATAGCTAAGAATGTTAAGCTTTCCTCGGATGTGATAATTCCAGATGGCTCGGACAAAGGATTATTGCTGCGAGGGGTAATTCAATCTCCATCAACGGATTTAGATGAACTTCGTTGGACATTAATTGATGAATTGGAGATCCAAGAAGAAATAATTCACGTGGACCGTCCAAAGAAGCGTCTATTAACAAATGCGGCCTTACTGAATGAATTGAAAGATGACATCAGGGAATTATTTCCCAATGTGATCCTAGGAATTGCAGAAGAATATCCAACGTATGACAACCTACAGACTACTTTCATCCCTTTGTAAAGATCTCCATTTTTTGGAATTTTCCAATTCTGGCTCAATTTACTAATATTTCTTTATTATACACGTTTCTTCCGAATAATGATTACAAGAATTACGCAAATCGCTGTCAGTAATTGATATCCAGGAGTTAGAAAGATTAATTCAACAAAATCAGTTGTAGTTTCCGTGGTGTTATCTATATCGATATTCATTGAGCCACTAGAGGTTTCTATAAATGACTTTGATTCAACAAAATCAGTTGTAGTTTCCGTGATGTTATCTATATCGATATTCATTATTACCACTTCCTCAAAATAACCACTTGCAATTAATTCAGTACTACTTTGAGCAATCACTTTAAAGTGATAGAAACCATTAGGTACTAAATTGGAGTTCCACATGAGACTTAATTCAGTAAAATTAGTTACAATCGGGGTCCAAAATATTCTATCGTTGGAAAAGTAAAGAGAATAAACAACAGAAGTATTATGAGAATCTAGAGCTGGGGACCAATTTATGAAGAGAATTCCAGATACAATTTCCTCTGACGGATCGATGTGGAGGTCAGGAGGCGTAAGAGTATGTTTTAGAGGAGATGTTTTTGGAAAAAAATCAGAATTAGAGTCCCCCCAAATAGGATAAGGGGAATCAACTACCCCATCTCCATCATCGTCAGGTGAAAGCCAAGTATCCCAGTAATTATATCTAAAATTATTAAAGGAGCCAACATCATAAGCATGATACAGACTTCCTCCATTATTACCTACAAATGTATTGTACAAAAAAGAATTATTCTCGGAACTACTTTCAATATAAAGTCCATATAAACGATAATTCAAAATATTGTTGTAAATAAAGGAATTGTTATGTGATTGATAAATATCTATTCCAAAATCGTTACTTGAACTTGAGAATTGATAAGATTGGGCGATTAAAATGTTGTCTGAAAGTAAAGAGAATTTGGTATTGACCAAGAAGATTCCCTGGGCCTCATTATTAATAATTTGATTCCCAGAAACAACAACATTTTTACAATTAACTAACACAATACCCTGTGAATTATGAGTAACAGTATTATTAACAATATACCCGTTCTCTACACTATGTAATAATATCCCTGTACCTCCAAAACTGAGTTCGATACCATCTAATAAACAGTTTCTTAAAATGAAATTAACATTAGTATTAGAAATACTTATGAGTATTCCTTGATTATTATAGATGTAAATATTCTCAAGAAGATAAGGATCTTCTGCAGTACCATCACCAGCAAAACCAAAAGCTGTAAAATCATTATTTGAAGAGATTTCAATTGGATCCATTTTAATTCGATTATTTACAATTTCTGGAGGTAGATCTTCTGATGGTTCGTATGGAGATTGATTGCTGTCTATTTCTAAGATATCCAATGTACCCTCTTTTTGGGATAAATATACTCTTGAACCATTAATATGCACATTAGTAGCATATTTTTCAGCCGTATAACTGGCTAGTTTCTCGGGTATAAGTGGATTACTTATATCAAGAACTTCTAATCCATCTAATCCATCTGCTAAATATGCAAGAGAATCATTTACAAAAATACCATTGGTTTCTCCAGTACCCTCCTTGTATTTTTTTATGAGGACTGGATTATGGGGATTACTAATGTTAATTATCTCCAAACCATCGATAAGATCAGCTATATAAACTGTTTCATCTTTAACTACAATATTATTCCCAGAACCACCATCAGAAAGATTACCAACTTCTACAGGATTGAAGGGATCGGATACATCAATTATTTCCAACTCCCCAGATCTTTCAATAACATAAGCATAAGATCCTTCTACTGCTACTCCTTTAGCATCACCACCATCATTCCAGCGGCCTACTTCTGCTGGCCAAGACATATCACTTACATCGATAACCTGTAACCCTCTAAAATCATCTGCTAGATAAGCATAAGACCCTTGAACTGTCACATCTTGTGGATCAGTATATGGGGGATCCTCATTTAACCATAAAATCCCATATAATAGAAGATCCGTAGGATCACTAATATCATAAATTTGCAGTCCGTCTCCATGATGAGCAACGTATAACCGATCTCCTACAACCTCTAAACCATTCCACCGTCCACCTGGCCATTCATGGAAGACTTTTACAAGATTATTAGGATCAGAAACGTCTAGAACCTTTAGACTATCATACGTATCAGCTACTATTACATAATGTTTATAGGTCACCATATCGGAGATAAGGTTTTCTCCTTCAGTAAAACGACTAATTAGAGTAATGTTATCAAATTTATTAATATTGGAGCAAGTAATTATCTTATTTTCAGTTTGCATTGATGAAGTATCATGGTTATTACGATCCCAAACGAAAAATAAACCGGAAAAAAATAATATTCCGACCAGAAAAATGGAAAATGAACCAATTATATTATGAAATCTCATGGTCTCCCACATGTCTAGACTTGGGTTAATCTATATTTTTAGATCCTTCGAAAGACGAAGTTAATAAAAATAGACAGTTCCATAATTCTAACAAGAAAACAAATTCTAAGTTAAGGTTCAATGCACCTCCTGCCAACGGATCCCCAATTGATCTGCATACCTACGCGCCTGATCCACTTCTCGACTTGTCACCCGTTTATCAAGTGATTGGTACCGAGGATTACCATGAATTTTATGTTCTGGTCTCCATTGGGCCATAATGTTAACAAAAGCTCGCTCTACATTACTCGCACACCAATCCAGAACAAGAAGTGTATCAGCTTCTATTCGCCCAGGCATCACAAGATGGCGAACTATCATCTCATGAAAGCCATTGTCGTAAGCCATTTTGATATTTCTCGTTGCAATTTCCGTGTAATTTTTAGCTTTTGTCATTTCATAAGCAAATTCATTTTCAAAAAATTTGAGATCAGGTAGCCAGAAATCCATCACATCTAGGAGTAATTCCATCCCTTCCGAGGAAACAAACATGTTTGAGTTCCAAAGTTGTATAATATTCACTTGAAAATGAGTTAGAGCTTCAAGTATGGTGTGAATATTGGGTGTAGGATCCCCTCCAACCCAATTGATGTTTCTGGCTCCCTTTCTGGCAATATTTTCCATGATCTTACTTAAGGAAACAGGAGTTACAAAATATCCTTCGTTGAGGTCATTAATGCTTCCCCACTTCTGAGAAATTGACCAATTTTGACAAAACTTACACTGGAAAGTACAACCAACAAAGAAAATCGTTCCAGAGGGTATCAATGGTGGCTCCTCACCAATGTGGAGAAATGCAGAGGTTACAACACTATTATCTGCGAGCCGACAAAAACCTACATCCCCTATTGTACGGTCAACGTGGCATCTGCGTTCGCAAAAATGACATTTCTGAATAATTTTTTTTGCAATCTTAACCTTTAGATCTAAAAATGAAATTTCTGGATTAGCTACCTCTTCAATGGAAATTTTCCCTTTCTCGATTTTAGATTCTAAGTCATTGAATCTTTCCCGAGTTTGTTTATGGTGTTTCCACATATCCATAAGAGTAAGATATTCAAGATCAGAGACATTTACAGGAGTTTTTTTTGCAATCAGGTATCTTGCGAATTTTTCTCCTTGTAATACTCCTAAATAATGCTGGAACCGTCGAATTACTATAGGGTTCTCCCATATTGCTTCTGTATTAACACGAAGGAACCTAAACATTGCATTTCACTTGATTTCTCTTCGGAAGAGTATATTATTTTTTCGACTTTACCATTTGTATGACGGATCCTTCTAACGATTGGTTCTTGCTAATAGATAGTATTTCTTTCGTGTTAATTACTTCCCCGAATGGAATTAACGCCAAATGACTTAAGGAAAAAAATTTTCAAGCCTTTTTTTTTGAGAAAAGATGAGCAATAATCTCTATTTCGAGAAGAGAAACAATATTCAACATGTAAGTAATTACCTTTTAATAGAAGATTGTGTCATAAGTGTTAGTATCGAGGTGAATGCACTGGCAACATGTCCAGAATGTGGTGGCATATCGAAATGGAAACCGCCATTCTATGTGTGCAGTGTCTGTGGATTGGCTCTCCGTCGTCAAGAATATGAACGTATGGTACAACGACAGAAAGAAGCATTAATCGAGGCACAACACGAGGAAGGCCTTGGAGAGCATGATAAGAAACGGAAAAGAAATAGGGAATATTTGGATTGGTATTTAGGTTCTAAAAAATAAGATATGCCAAAAAAATATACGCTAAATTTGATTTAGTCCACACTATGGTTCATAATTGTGATTTTTCTTTTTCATTCGATTTTGTTTTTGAATCAATTTTTTTTGAAAGTCCCTCAT
The DNA here is from genome assembly GCA_016840285.1 of Candidatus Hodarchaeota archaeon. The sequence goes on from JAEOSR010000077.1 coordinate 14,230, forward strand.
TTCTCTTAAGAAGGTATAAGCTCCATGAGAATTAAGCTCCATGAGAATTGATCAAATAGAGTTTAATAACCATTTAAAGAATATTAAAGATTCTTGTTACTGCAAATAATGGCAATCGTGAGAAAAATGGGATTTTTAAGAAAAAACGAGAATTCTTAAAAGAGTCAAAATTTTCCAATTTTGATGGTGATTGACGATCCTTTTGACATCAGTATTGGTTAATTCAGTGATGATATGCTAAGGAAACATTTAAAGGTTTTATTGGATCCGTGGCTTAGCCTGGATAGAGTTTATAGGTAAATCTATCTCCTTGAAAGAGCGGCGGCCTTCTAAGTCGCAGGTCGGGGGTTCAAATCCCCTCGGATCCGCCATTTTCACCTGACCAGAAGTGGACTCGTGGCTTAGCTTGGATAGAGCATCTGCCTCCTATTCTGATCGTTATTTGATTCCGAAGAGCCAGCAGAGGGTCGGGGGTTCAAATCCCCCCGAGTCCGCTAGTAAAGAATTCGTGGGCCCTTAGCTTAGCATGGATAGAGCTCCTAGATCGAGCTCCTAGATCGAGCGCTTGCCTCCGGA
>JAEOSR010000078.1 GCA_016840285.1 Candidatus Hodarchaeota archaeon
AAGATTTAGATGGCGATGGCTGGCGGGAATACGACAAAAACCATAATGGCCTTTGGGATGCTGGTGTTGACTTAGATGATGATGACCCCAGTTTTGTTATGGATCTAGGTGCAACAGCAGGTTATGAACCCGAAATTAATATTTGTAACATAATGCAAGACGGTCTTGAAGCAATGGGCATTCGCTCTAACGTCGTTGAAAAGGACAACACTATACTTCTAATGGATGCTTTTGATGGTGAGTTTTGGGCTTTCTGCTTCAACATGGAAATTGATCCTATCAATCCTCCAGCTTACCTATATAACAACTTCAGAACAGGCCAATATTTTTGTGACAATATTTTTTGGTTCAGTAATTCTACCATCGATGCCACTCTCGACGATATGATGGCAGCTACTACACTGGAGGAGGTTAAGGAAAAAGTTGCTGAAGCTACAACTCTACTGGTTTTTGAACAACCAGCAATCGTCTGTTTTAACAGAGTAAACATCAACGTTCACCGTACAGACCGATTTAGCGGATTCTTCGAATTCAAAGGTTATGGTTACACTGGAAGAAATCCGTATTGTGGCTCAAAAGTTAATCTGAAGGATTCCATAGATGGCCCCCTGGGTGGTATCTTCAATATGTCAAAGTTTGGTGATCTTGAAACCACTAACATACGTTTAGTCAACGATGTTTCCACTGAAATGGTCATGGGTTACATCTATGAGAAATTGTGGCAAGTTGACCCCCTTACCTGGGATCCCATTCCTGGACTAGCTTATGACTGGGATATCGAGCAGACCACCGCAAACGGAGACATCCGTGATGGCCAGAAGTTCACCTTTTATCTCTACGAGAATGAGACCTGGCATGATGGAGAGGTTTTCACCACAGCTGACGTCAACCACTCCATACACATGTGGAGAGATAGCCCGAACCATGGCCCTGAAATGTGGGATATCTACAAAGTCGAGATCCCTGATGACTATACCATTGAATTGTATGTCAACGAGACTGCTTACTTCGAGTGGGTTGATACTACATCCTTTTACATTACTGCCGAGCACATCTGGAGAGAGGTAACAAACGTCACAGCTTATTCTCCACCAGTAGCTGAAGTGATTGGTACTGGTCCTTACAAGTTAGATACTTGGATACCTGGTGAGCATATCTCCCTTCTTCGACACGAAGATTGGCGTTGGGATATCCGAGAAGTACCTATTCATACCACACCAATAACTCATACAGAGCTAATTACTACTCTTACAACTCACACCACCAGTCTTTCTTCATCACTCCCTACAACATCATCTCCCCAGCTTGATACCTCTCTTAATCTTCTGCCCGTCTTCCTGATGTTGGAGTTTGGTACCATCTTATTTTTCGTGATTACTCTGGTACTCGTCATCCGACGTCAGCAAAAATTACATTAATAAAAGATGACGAATACGAATGGAGAGATGAATTTGAGAAAGAGGTCGCGAATGAGATTGGATTAGCAGGAATTGAAGTCTGGGTGTGGATTAGACATACCAATGGAAGTATTTTGAGGACTGAAGACTCAATTTGGTGTTATTTCAGAGACAAGCCTGGGGATGAAAATTCATCCACGTATATTTTTGGTTTAGAGGATCTTATTCTTCCTCTTCTTATCGTTCCACTAATATTCGGGGTTCTACTTGTGGGTTTTGGATTATTTTTGTACAAACTGAAAAAGTTTGTTGAAGAACGTCAGAATTAATGTTATTAAGATTATAAACATCTACCTACAAGTGTTATTCCAAATTCCTAATGTCTTTTTAACGAGAGTAAAGGAGGAGAGTATGCTCTGTCTCGTTATGTTTAGACTAAAAAAGGCCGTTGAAACCCTAAAATAAATTCCTGAAAGTGTAGAAAACATTATTTGTCTATCTTAACACCTCTACCAAAAATCACAAGACCACAAAAACTAGAGAAGGCTGCTACAATCCCTATTATGATATCCATTATGACTGTAAAAATCACAAACATGATAACAGCAACAAAAGCACTTTTCTGAAAAACATCTACATCAGTAAATTTTCTTTCACTCATCATCATTTCACACGGGACTATTTATTTAAGAATTTTTTCATCTTTAATTCGATGGAAAGAAATGTATTATGTTTCTAATACCATATGTAAAGGAATCTGTATGTTATTAAGGTATTAATGCTAACATCGCTAAATGGACTTCAGAATGGCTACGGCTGAAGTCCAGCAAAGTAACTAGGGGATTTCCAGTCTCCCTCCTGAGGTACGAAAACGTTTCAATTTGATGAGAATCAAGACATTAACCCAGTAGATCTTTATATATTCAAAAAATCGTGTTCGAGTGAAGAGTATAATCTCCTTTAATCGATTTCGAGTTCTTCCTCTTATCCTTATTTTTACTCAAAATACTAATAAGGTTTAGATAATCCCGTTTTTAATACTGTTTCGAATTTTAAATCTAACAGAAAAACGACCAAATCGATGAATTTGTAAAAGGAATAGAATATGAAGAATTCACCTATTCAATCAGGTATACGCTCGATTCGAAGCATTAGTGAACAGTCTCCCTATTTCTTTTTATTTGAAGCTGGAGACCAATCAAGAAATAGTCTTGAATCAGAGATTAAAAAATTGTGCAACAGAATTGAATCGCCTACTGAGCTTGTCAAAGAGGATGAAATCTTTATCTGGCGGAAATTTGATCAATATATCCCGACAGATCTCCAACAGCAGACATTAATGGATGATTACTTAGACTTGGAAGAAGTTAAAGATATTACAAAGAACTGGTGAGAGTTCTGGCTTCAGATCAATTTTATCGACTTGCTCCATGGATTCAAGAGTGGATATATCGACAGCAATGGGAGGTTTTTAGACCAATTCAAGAAGAAGCCTGCAAAGTCATTTTTGATACTCCTCATCACCTCCTTTTAGCTACTGGGACTGCCAGTGGGAAGACCGAGGCAGCATTATTTCCCATCTTGACTCTATTGGATCTAAATCCTTCTGTAAGTATCGGTGTTTTATACATCGGACCATTAAAAGCTTTGATTAATGACCAGTTCCAGCGAGTTGAAGATCTCCTCCGCGAGGCAGATATTAATGTTTGGCGATGGCATGGAGACGTTCCACAGAGTCATAAAGCCAAATTAGTACGAAATCCAAGCGGAATACTACAAATCACTCCAGAATCATTAGAAAGCTTATTGATTAATCGTACAACTGATTTACGTAGACTCTTTGGTGATTTACGATTCATTATCATTGATGAAGTGCATGCGTTCATGCCTCAACTATCGGATCGAGGAAGACAGGTTATTTGTCAACTTGAGCGGCTTCAAGAAGTTATTAACCAAATTCCACGGCGAATCGGGCTTTCAGCTACACTAGGTGATTATTCCTATGCTGAACAGTGGCTTGCTTCAGGTACTATTTTACCTGTAGTCACTCCGATAACTGATGAACCCTCAAAAAAACTTCGACTTGGTATTGAACATTTCACTGAGACAACATGGTATCGAGCAAAGGTGAGAGGCGAACCCCCCCCACGTGGCCTTGACCTTCCATCACATAGATGGATTTTTGATTTAGCTTTAGGAAAAAAATGTATAATATTTCAAAATGATAGAGAAAGAACTGAGCTCGTAACACATGGTTTGCGAGAAATCGCGGAATCAAAAGGTTTACCCGATGTATACCACTCTCATCACTCATGTATTGCTGGTTTGCTAAGAGAAGATGCAGAGGAGTTTTTGAAAGAAAAAAATGGGGTTCCTCATGTTGTTGCAGCAACTATGACACTAGAACTAGGTATTGATATTTCTGACGTTGAAAGAAT
>JAEOSR010000079.1 GCA_016840285.1 Candidatus Hodarchaeota archaeon
TCAGATAGAGGGAGTGCTGATCTTGACCCAGCTAATTTAAGGCATCAAAGTCATGCGATGTACCGAAGACACAAATATTATAATTTAATTGAGGCATTTCCTAAACCAATCATAGCTGCTATTGATGGATATGCTTTGGGTGGAGGTTTTGAATTAGTTTTAGTGTGTGATATAGCTATTGCTTCCAAACGCTCAATATTCGGATTTCCTGAAATTCAACGCGGTATTTTTCCTGCAAATGGGGGAACTCAACGGTTAGTAAGAAATCTTGGCAAAATGAGAACAAAACGTATGATCTTTTTTGGTGATCATTATACTGCAGAACAAATGTTTGAGTGGGGGATTATTTCTTTCTTAGTAAATGATAATGAATTTGAAGATTTTGTCCACGAAAAGGCATCGTGGTTAGGAAATGCTGCCACAAACAGTTTATTCCTGATTAAGAAAAGCATTGACTATGGAACTCAATCATCACTTAATATTGGCTTACAATTTGAGCAGATGGGTTATGCAATAAACACACGTAGTAAGGATGTTGCTGAAGGAGTATCAGCGTTTCTTGAAAAGAGAACTCCAAAGTTCCAAGGAGTATAAGTATTTTTTTTCAATTTTTTGTAGATTTCTTTAATTTAATAACAAAGAAACCATTAAAGAGAAATGACTTTGTTTTAAAAAAGTATCATAAATTAAGTGTGAGAATAAAATGAATTTAAAAGAAGTTTGGCTTATTGATTACGCTCGAACAGCATTTTCTCGTTCTAGACCAAATCAACCTGAACGAGATGTATTTGGTGAGATTCGAGGAGACGAATTACTTGCTCAATTGTTAATGAAATTTTTTGATGGGAAGTTAGCTGAAAAAGGATTAGTAAAAAGTGATATTGAGGAGGTGTCCGTTGGAGTTGCATCGGGAGTATTAGAAAATTGGACATACGGAGCAAAAATTCCTCTCTATTTAGCTGGATTCCCGAATAAGGTTTCATCATTTTTTATAGATAAACAATGTGCCTCCGCTGGTGCTGGAATGCACATGTTGGCGATGGAAATAATGACGGGGTATACCAAATGTGCATTAGCAACAGGTTTTGAACATATGACAAGAGTAAGAAGAACTGGGATAGATCCTGCTATAGAGAGATATAAGGATGAAAAGAGTATATTTTACTATCCTGAATATGATATGGAAAATTCTGTTAATATGCTGCAAACAGCACAAAGATTATATGAAGAGGAGGTACCAAAATTTACTAAGGAGGACTTAGATAAGTTTGGTGTAAGATCACATAATTTAACAATAAAATGCCAAGAAGAAAAATGGTTTACATCTGGAGTAAATGGTGGAGAAATTATCCCAATCGAAGGGCATGTTGAAGGAAATGTTGAAGAACCAATGATGGTAGATAGGGACATGGCAGCAAGAAAATCAACTTTAGAAGGTGTTGTTGGATTACGTAGAATAACTATTCCATTCTATTTAGAGAAAAATGGTGGTAAAAATGGGTATATTAAAAGAGAAGGCACAGAGGAAGGAGTAATAACCGCAGGAAATTCATCTCCCCTGAATGCAGGGGCCACAACGGCTGTTCTTATGGAAGCAGAAGAAGCAAAAAAGAAAGATCTCGAACCAATGGCTCGTATAGTTTCAATTGGTTGGGGAGGAGTCGATCCACGAGTTATGGGACGAGGGCCTGTTCCTGCCACACGTAAAGCACTAGAACATTCTAATTTAACCGCTGAAGACATTGATTTTTGGGAAATCAACGAAGCATTTTGTATTGTAGCCCTAAATTGTATGGATAAATTCAAAATTCCAGAGGAAAAAGTTAATATTAAGGGAGGATCAACTGCAATTGGTCATCCATTAGGAGCAACAATGATTCGTCTCACGGGGACTTTAGCACGCATATTAAAAGAGAAAAGAGGAAAATATGGTGTAGCTAATGCATGTGTGGGAGGAGGACAAGGATTAGCAACTATTATTGAAAATTTAGATGCTTAAAATTAATGAGAAAGATATTATTGATAATATAATCGTAAATCTGAATTAGATGAGATTGCAGGAGCATCAGAGATATAACATTAATAATAAGTAATTCTAATGGTGGTTGAATAATTTTTTTTCGGAAAAATCGATGAAGGAGGTTTCTCTAGAGGATATAGCTGAAGCTGCATTTGTTGTAGAACAACGGTTCTCTCGGGAGAGAAAACCTCACCCATTAGGCAGCGGAAGTTAGATAAAACCTTTCAGTACTTGTGCTAGGAGAAACTTAAGGGCATCGTTAAACCATTGTTGTGTGTTACAGGGGATAGTTAATTGACGTTTGACGATTTTTGTGAAATGTTGTATAACCTTTGATACATTATTAATTGTTCATTAAAGAATGAATATAACCAAGTAATTGTTCTGTGATATAGGTATACTTTTTATCTTCGCAGATATGTCAATAGGAGTAACCAGGTCGATAGAAGTTGCTTGGCGGATTGATAATTAAAAGGGCATTGAAAACCGACATGCCTGATATTCTACTTCTACAACAACTCGCATTTCAAGAAATTGCTGAACGTTATAATGATCAGAACATCGCTCCATTACTTCAAAGTCCCAATGAAATATTAGAAGAATTCTCAAAGAAGATTTTTTTGAAAGGACTTATTAAAGATCTGCTTGTTGGATCAGTCAGAGCTCATCAGGAAGCAGAAACATGTTATGTAGGTAGACTTATTGTCCATCCGAGTTATCAAAATCAAGGTATCGGTACAATTCTGATGAAAAATATCGAGAGCAAATTCAAGAACGTTAAGAGATTTGAAATTTTTACTGGTAAGAGAGATAAAAAGAATATTTACCTCTATCAGAAACTAGGTTATAACATATTCAAAAACGAATTCATCAATGAAAAATTAACACTATTTTTTATGGAAAAGGAAAATTAAGATTTATCTGCAGTTTTCTGAGAGTATTTTGATGTATCTTCAATTTACGAGAAAAAACTTATAGCTTAAGCTTCTTAAGATCATAGCTACACAAAGGGACTAAAGGACTTGAAGAGAATGGCAGGAGAAACAGATCTATCATATTTACCCTTTATGATAGCCATTATGGGTTTCTTCATAGGTTTGGCATGTTCAAGAATAGTTTACAACAGCAAGCAAAAGCTCGAGAGAAGTAAGACTTGGCCTTCAGTGAAAGGAAAAGTTGAACAATTAAAACCATCGATCGCTGGTTGGGAAGAAGTTACTATTTATAGTACTAATATTATCTACAGTTATGAATTTCAAGGGAGAAACTACAAATCAAAGGTAATTAGGCTGAAGGGAAAGGACACTAAAGCTGATGAGACGAGATATCCAAAGGGTCGAATAGTTGATGTGTATGTCAACCCCAATAATCCTAAAGAAGCGGTTTTTGAAACAGGAGAATCCTTAGATTCCGAAGATCTGCTTTTTTTGGGGTGTAGTATTTTTGGATTCCTAACAGGTTTCATTAGCCTTTTTTTCGGTCTCTTTTCTCTATTTGTTTAAGACTTGTTTAATAATATAGAAACGATTTATTTATGTCGTAAAATTATCGATTGGTAAGTGAAATTAAGTCATTTTCAAGTCTTTCAATCAATTCATACTAAACCAGAAATATCGTTAACAACTTAATACTGGAACTCATCTTTTATTTATATTTAAAATAGAAAACGCAGAAAGCTTTCAGAGCGAAATTCCTTTCCAATTACCATAGGTTAGAGGATTAGGAGGTGTTTCGCAATCTCCCGATTATAAAACCGTGTGAATCTACTAGTAATCATCTGAAACCTGTTGAAAAGCAAAATATTCACCCTTTTTTGATCCCATCTCATAAAATCCAGACGATCCCCAATATTTTGAATTTGAACTTTTATTATGTTATACATAAATTATGTTTTCTGAACTACGAAAATAAGGATTAAAGAAAGTCTAGAATAAAATAGTTTTCAGAGATAGAAATGCCAAAAACGAAGCCTAAAACCAAAATTATTCAAGTTGATCTTGCACAATTCAAAATAAAGGTATCTTCAGAACAACATGAAGAATTACTCAAAACACTGAAAACTCGTTTCGAGGCAAACATGAATCGTCATATAGATCTTGAGTGGTCTGAAGTCCAAGCAAGGTTAGAAGCTAATGTGGAAAAACTTCAATCACTTCATGCAATGGAAACAACTGGAGGAGAACCGGACGTAGTTGATCACGATAAGGAGAGAGAGGAATTCATTTTCTATGATTGTTCAGCAGAAAGCCCTATGGGTCGCAGAAATGTTTGTTACGACGGCAAAGGGCAGAAAGCAAGGGAAAAGAAAGGAGTATACCCCGCAGGCAACACTATTGAAATGGCAAATGCGATGGATATTGAGCTTTTAACCGAAGAACAATATCGAGGATTACAGAAACTTGGAAATTTTGATACTAAAACCTCAAGCTGGGTAAAAACACCTAAAAAAATTAGACAATTAGGAGGTGCAGTATTTTGTGATCGTCGATATGATACTGTCTTTCTTTATCATAATGGGGCTCAATCTTTTTATTCTGCTAGAGGTTTCCGTGGCTCACTACGGGTGTGAGTTTGTTTGGGATCATCAAAAGTTTCATCCAAATTCGTTGACGCACTTTCAGCTAATGTTCATTTTGCAGATTAATAGGAAACATCAAGGTCGCAAAATTATGGTTATAATTTTCTGAGCTAGCTGACGTATAATCACGCTTATAATTGTTAGAGCTAGCTTTTGGATGAGGAATTAACTTATACATGAATAATTACTACTATGTCATAAATCGTTGAAAATCGACTCTAAAAAAAATTTCAAGAAAGTAAAAAGTAGATGAGTTTTAACTCATCTGACAGATCCGAATTGATGGGTGATAATTACCGAGATCACCGTACTAATCTTCGTACTACTCGCTGTTGAGGAAGGATATTACGACAGAGTTGAAATCGTCAGGGCGTTCTAACGGTAAGACGTGGGATGTACCTGGCCCGTCGATCTGATGATAGCGTGCACCAGGGATGGCATCAGCAACACGACGGCACACCCAAGGCGGTGTTAGTCGGTCTCGTTCTCCACATACAACTAATGTCGGCGCTTTGACCTCACCCAAGCGACTTAATGTATCATGCTTTAGGTAAGCGTCCACTTGTCGTCCATAAGCCTCTGAATTCTGAGGATTTGGATTAGAGGCCAACATCTGGAGAGTTTGATCTACAGCCTCTGCATTACGCACAAACGAATCGGAGAACAGCCATAGAAACTGTTGAGCTGCAAACGTAAGTCCCTCATTATCGTGTGACTTCACAAAGTTCCACACAGAAATTGGATCAAACTTTGCTTGATTATTATCTGCACTCGTTCCCGTTACCACGAGCTTGTCAAGATGGTCTGGATGTCGCAATGCAAATTCTTGCGCGATCATTCCACCCATTGATATTCCCAAAACGCTAGCACGATCGATCTTCAAACCGTCGAGTAATGCGGCCATGTCATCGGCCATATCTGCTATAGTATACGAGCCATTAGCTTGAGAACTGCGACCGACATCTCGATTGTCGAAAACGATAACTTTATGGTGTTTTGAGAACGCTGGAATCTGATGCAGACCCCTCAGCGTCGCGTCGTATCCAATACCCATGATCAAGATCAACGGGGATCCTTCTCCATGAGTTTCATAGTACAAACTTTGACCATTTGCTTCGATTATTCCACTCTTCATATTATGTTCACTAGTCCTTGTAAAATTATTCATAAAAATAAAACAAAAGTTCTTCGGTTGGTTACTTAAGAGGATTTCGAAGTTAGACTGAGTTCTGTACCATAGCAATCCTGAAAGATCGCTACATCCCCAAAGTTTTCATAATAAAACTTCTCTTTGATTACTTTCCCTTTTTTTAAAATCACTTTCTTCAATGTCTCGTCAATATTTTTAACTTTAAATCCAATATTAAGTCCTTTTGGTCTAATTTTCTCTGTTTGAAAAATACTTACTCCAATTGAACCATTTATTGTGGCCCATCCTTGGTTAGGTATTCTTTCACGATCAAACGACCATCCGAAAACAGTCTCATAAAACTCTATTCCATTTCCCTATTGATACAACAGATATTCAACCATGCTCGGAACCCTGAGCTGGGCCATCGAATTGCTTTTATTGAAAATTATGATTTAAAGACAGCTAAAGCATTATTACAAGGAGTAGATATCTGGTTAAATACTCCTATACGTTTTAATGAAGCATCAGGAACATCTGGCATGAAGGCAAGTATGAATTTCATCCCAAATTTTTCCATTCTTGATGGTTGGTGGGATGAAGGTTATAATGGAAGAAATGGCTGGGCAATTAATCCAGAAAACAAAGAGGAAAAAGGTAGAAGTGCGCAAGACTGGAACGATGCTAAAAGTCTTTATGATGTGTTAGAAAATGACATTATTCCATTATATTATGATTTTGAATCGGATAATATTCCCTTTCAATGGGTACGTGTCATGCGTGAAGCTGCATTAACAACATTGTCCACTTTTTCTGCTCGTCGGATGTTAAAAGAATACTCAAAGAAACTCTATATAGAAATTATAGCACAATAATCTTACTTTATTTTAGCCATTTTATTGTAAATCTTAATGTAGTCTTCAATCAATTGTTTTTCTTTAGTTCCATCTATCTTTTCCGTTAAGTAATCGTTCCTCATTAAATAATGTAAGAATTCATGCAGTTCCTTTCTTAGAAAAATTCTAGATTCTTCTATCCCCACTGCGGGAATTAACGTTGGAAGAGTGTCCTGCTGATCCCAGAATGTTGTACAATCATAAATACAATGTTAATTAATGAAAGTCAAGTGACTTCTAGACGTTATAAAGCAAATGTAAAGCTTTTCTTGACTACAACCAACGTTTAACAATAATTTTTACGTATTGTTATAAAAAGAGTCTTAGCTAGGTAATTAGAATAGAACACAGTACATATAACAGAAGTTTATACTGATATTACAGAAGTTTCTAGAAGAGCAGATCAATCTGATGATAAAGAATCATATTATGAAGGGGATGATTGGGATCAGCGAGATCATCAAGAGCCTGATTATGGGGATTCTCACTAATGTTTGATAATTTCAAATTGTTAAATACCAGCATAGACCTGTATTAGATTATTAAAAAACTTAATACTCCAAGATAA
>JAEOSR010000080.1 GCA_016840285.1 Candidatus Hodarchaeota archaeon
CCTTCAACTCCTGAGAGGGCACCTGGGATAAGAAAATTTTGCCATAATTGTGGTGCAGTAGTTGTTCCTGGAGCAAAATTTTGTAGTATGTGCGGTAGTCAAGTTTAGCTGGAAAAAACAGTAGTATTTATTTTTATTATATTATTGTCGCAATAGGATGATTAGATTGAACAGAAATATGTAATTGCTCTCTTTTTTTGCTCTTTTCCAATAAATCCCATTTCTTGTAGAGAATTTAAATTCTTTCTTACAACGTGCTTTTTTTCGCCACTCTCTTCCGAAATTTCCTTTATTGTACCTTGTTCCAACGAGACCATGGCTAAAGCTGTCTTCTGAAGACGAGGTGGAAGTTGGAAAATTTCCCCCGTCGATAGCTTCTTACTGGGTCTAATCGATTTGGAATCATCAGTACTTGTCTCGGTCTGAATGATTTCACGAAGTGTATCTTGGAAAGGTGCAAAGATACTTAGATTAGAATCCCAGTCCATTAGTACTTCGCCGTATTGTTTGATAAATCGAAAACCTACCATTTGAATGATATCTTCTGGAGTTTTAGGAACATCAGTCACGAGAACAAGGCGAAAAAAACCAAAAAATCGGATATGATAAGAAAGACCTTCGATATCAATACTTTGCATTTCAGAATCTGCCTGTGTCATCTCAGTGGTCAGGTTTTGAAGTGCAGTGAGTAATCCCCCAAGTAAGATAGCATCAGGAATATCCTCACTGGAATGGAAGTTCTCCGATAAAATTGTCCGACCATCATCAGATATAACATAAATTGCATAAACAATCATGTTATTTCACCCAAGACAAGTTTTTAAATGCAAAATAGACAGTTTTGAACACTTGATTGCATCAGTAACTGTAGTATATCAATCATTATTCCTACTTATGAAAGAAACTGAATAATTTAAAAATTCCTTTATTAGTTCGAATAGAATTATTTCAGGTTGTCTATATCGTTCTTAAGTAAAAAACGAAATTAATTTAAAAAAACAGTCTTGTATCTTGCCTCTGTTTCACGAATTAAATTGTACAGAAATAGACAGTTTTCTTCTCCAGTTTCTTTGTACCGATGAATCCCTTCTCTTTCAGCGTTGTTAGGTTCTTTTTAATAATATTTGTTTCTTCCCCACTTTCTAGGGCTATATCAGATATTGTTCCTTCTTCTAAAGTTACCAGTGCTAAAGCTGTTGCCTGTAAATAGTGAGGTAACGCGAAAATTTCCCCTGTATTTAATCTTTTACTCGGTTTTATTGATTTAGATTCATCATAACCTACTAATTGCTTCATAATATCCTGAATAGTAGTTTTAAAAGGATTAAAGATAGTTGAGTTAAATTCTGTTTGTGTTAAAACATCTCCATATTCATTAATGAACTGTAATCCTAACCTTTGAATAATTTCTTCAGGGGTTTTCGGGACATTCGTTACTAACACAACGCGAATCAGACCAAACGATCGGATGTGATAAGAGAGGCCTTCTATCGCGACACTTTTCATTTCTATGTCTTCTTTGGTCATGTCTTTCGTCATTCTTTGGAGTGCGGTAAATAATCCCCCAAGTAAGACTTCGTTTGGAATAACCTCTATCGATTGAAAATTCTCTGATATGAGTGTTTTACCATCTTCAGTTAAAACATATACAGCGTATACGATCGTGCTATTCCACCTCTCCAAAAAATATTGGGATCAGATCGATGAGAGTGGTGGAAAAGATGTGATCGGGTTGTTCTAAGGTATAGATAATTCGAGAAGACTCTTGCCCTTGTAAGTTCTTAACCGCTTCTTGGAATTCAATATTTTGGAGTTCAAAATCTGTAGGAATCCACCCAAGAAACTCCACTATCTTATCTCCAATGTCTGCAGTGAACCGTTTTTCAATAAGTTTTTGAATTGATTCTTTCTTTGTTCTACTTTGAATTGCTTCGTTGGGAATGAGGTTGGCTAACACTAGAGATCTATTCTTCAATTGTTTATATAGACCAGCAATCATTTGTGATGTACCAAAGATATCTGCATTACTTAGCTTTACAATAAAAAGGCTTGAATCAGTTGCAAGCATGACGTTGACAGTAGAATATCCTGTTCCAGGTGAGCAGTCAACAATTAAGTATTCGATCTCATAAGGCTTATCTTTGATTCCTTTTTTAAGTTTAATGAGGTTTTGAAGCATCTTAATAGAGGTTTTCTGATCTATTCTAATAAGATTCTGAATTGATTCAGGAGTAGGATCCGCATAACCTACCCACAGCTTTCCTGATAAGTTAAGCATAGGAGATACATTGTGTAAACATTTGTCCATGGTTTGTTCACCTAGCAAGTATTCATTTAACCAACTGACCTCTGGATCCTTCTGAAAAAACGTCATTATGCTAGGGCCATGGAAATCATTATCCAATAAACAGATCCTCTTACCTACCTTTGCTAAGTGAACAGCGATATTCACTGCAATACTAGATTTGCCAACACCGCCTTTATGTGACAATATTGCTAAACTTCTCAATGACACATTGATCACCCGAATATGCCAATGTGATTATAATCCCCTTAAAAATCAAACTTTTCATTTTTGAAGTTTTTTTCGTAATAATTCTTCTAATATAGAAATAGCAACATATTTATCCAAGGGAAAGTTTTCATTACCGCACTTAGGTGATTGCACGCAACTCGGACAGCCATCGTTGCATTCACATTCCTTAATGAGATCCAAGACATTCTTGAGCAATATATCACATTTCTCGAAAAGCTGTTCAGAAATTCCAATCCCTCCAGGAAACCCATCATAAATAAACACCTTTGCTTTTCCGTCCACGGGAAAACTAGGATAAGAAGTTCCACCAATGTCCCATCGGTCACACATTGCATATATTGGGGATAATGCAATGGTAGCATGTTCCATTGCATGAATTCCTCCAGGAAAGTCAAGAGCATCTTGTTGGATACGATCAACGATTTCATGGGGGATCTCGATCCAAAGAGCTTTTGTTTTGAATTCTAGGGAAGGTAAATCAAGTGGTAAGATCTCAAGAACTTCATCAAATGTCTTTTTCCGATAGGAATGATATAATTCAGTAACTTTAACTTCTCCAAAGAAAAGAGGAAATCCAATATCCTTGTTTAAGAGTGTTTTTAGTACTGTAACCTCTGAGGTACTTAATGCATCTGTGTAGTAATCAACTTCAATAGGAGATGCAACTGCCTTCTTTTTTCTAAGATTTAACGTTTCAACCAAGTAAGTTTCCCCTTGATGGATCAGGATGGCTCCTTCATGCGCTTCACGATAAGCTTGTGTGATACTCATTGTTTCCAAAAGATTTCCTTGGACCAAAACTTCAATAATTTCTGTGAAGGCAGAATTAAGACTTATCACTGACGCTGGTCTTTTGGGGGAACTGCTAGTTAATCCAGCAGGAACAATCTTGACCAATTCTTCCTGTTTCAATTCTTGGACAATTTCTTTCCCTTGATCCCCCCAGATTTGCTGAATTTCGTTTAATGTTAAAGGAAGTTCCGCGGTGGCACAAAGGATATGGCCTTTCAATATATAGGGGTTAGCTAGATCAATGATTGCATTTTCAGGATTCTTTTCGAGGAAATAGTCTGGATGTTTTCCGAGAAATTGCTGGAGGGGATCTTCAAACAGAATTAGAGTAGCTAATGAAGGTCGTAGTGTCCTTCCAACCCTGCCTATTTGTTGCCAGGTGGAAATTATGGTTCCAGGAAACCCTGATAATAATACAGCATCTAAATTACCAATATCGATTCCGACTTCTAAGGCATTAGTAGAAACAACAGCCTGAATCTCACGATTTCGTAATTTGTTTTCAATTTCACGACGTTCTAAGGGGCGATAGCCTGCACGATAGGACTTCACTTGATCATGGTCTAGTCGATGATTTTTAAGATCTTGTTTTACCCACATTGAAACCAGTTCTGCCATTCGACGGGATAGTGTGAAACAAAGGGTTTGGTAATCAGCTTTGAGATGCTGAAGTAGTAGATCACGAGTTTCTTGATGAGGAGAACGCTTTCTCAACTTGTATCGATCAACATAGGGAGGATTCCATAATATAAGATGTTTCTTACCATATTCCGCCCCGTCGTTTCTAATAATTTCGACTGGCTTTCCAATGAGTTTTGTAATAAATTCCTTAGGATTATTAATGGTAGCAGATGAGAGAATGTACTGGGGAATGGATCCATAGTGATTGATTATACGATTTAATCGTCGAAGTAGTTGAGCGACATTGGAGCCAAAAACTCCTCTATATTGGTGAGCTTCGTCTATCACGATAAACCTCAAATTTCTGAAAAATCTATCCCATTTCTGATGCCAATCCAAATATTGATGCAATGCATATGGATTGGAGATTACTGCATGAGCAAGATTCCGAATTTGAGGTCGTTGCTTAGTAGGAGTATCTCCATCATAAATATAGGGACGTAATCGTCCATTTAACACTTCATTGAATTCTTCTAGCTTCTTTAATTGGTCATTTGCGAGAGCTTTTGTTGGGTATAGGAATAGTGCGGTCACTGCTCGTTTTCGAGCTACCGCATTTGCAACGGAAAGAGAGAAAATTAGTGTTTTCCCCGAAGCTGTGGGTGTTGTTATCACTACATTTTTCCCTTTGTGAATAGTATTCAAAGCTTCAGCTTGATGAGAAAATAATTTCAATTGATTTTGTTCTAACCAATCCGTCAATTCTGGTTCTAATTCGAAGTCAAGATTTCCAAAATTTGCCGTTTTAGCGGGAATTGTTGTCTTAAATATCATCTGTCGCCGATAAGAGGAGTGAGCTTCAATATCGTTAAGAAATTCTTCAATCTTCATTCAAACTCACTAGGATCCTGACTAATCACCCTTGATAGACCGGCCATAGCTATCTCGAGTAATATTAATAGAATGAGGGAATTGCTCTGCGATCTCCTGAAGATGAGTTATCAAAATGATTTTGAAACGATTTGTTAACTTAAATAACTTGGTTACGAATGCTTGTTGTGCTTCTAACGTATCAAGTGATCCTAAATCTCCTTCATCAATGAATAAAGTTTTTTTACTAGCCTTAGCTGTTCCCTCAACTTGTCCGAGTTCTGAAATCTCTTCACTGATAGCTAACCGTAATGCAGCATTAATCTGTGTTCTCTCGCCTCCTGAAAATGTTGCTACATCACGGATCCCGTCAGGAGCTTTTATTAAAATTTCAAATCCCATCCCGTGCCTCTCTGAATCGATTTCTTGTAATTGAATGTGAGAAAATCTTTCACTGGTGAGTTCGGCTAAAATGAAAGAAGCTCGTCTGCCTAATCTAGGTAACACTTTATTGATAGCATAAAAAGGTGCACCCTTGGTATGAAATACTTCCCTCTTGAGTTTTTCAAGAATTTCTTCTTCTTTTACTAGCGTGTTGATCTTTTTTTCTAATATCTTAATTTCAGGTTTGAGTTTTTTCAATTCCTCAATCTTTTGAGTCTGATTTTTTATTCGTTCCTCTAATACAGTGATTTTATTCTCAAGAATTCGTTCTTCTTTTCTTTTCTTTTCAAATTCCCTTGTTAGATTCTCATATTCTTTCTTAAAAGATGGGAATCCTTTGAGTCTTACTTTTAGGTCATGTATTTCTGTTTCTGTATCCTTCACTTGCTTTTCAATAGTTGTTACCTTAGAAGTAGGGTCAACTATGTCTTTAGCCTCGGGTTTAATTTTTTCATATTTTTTTTGGATTTCTAGGTTAGATTTGTGTTTATCTCTCAATTTTGTTAATTCTTGGTTTCTTTCTGGAGTGAAATCAAGCTTTTCTAATTTTTTCTTTTCTACCAGCAGTTCTTTCTCATCAGCTTCCTGTTCCTGTCTTAATCGTATTTCAAGTTCTTGAACTTCTTCTTCAAGTTCTGAAATCTTTTGAATTATTTCTGAAAGGATAAAAGAGTCTTTATTAATATCTTCCTTTTCAATTTGTAATTCTTTTAATTCATTTCTAGCTTGAAACTGTTCATCATGAAGTTCTTGAAGAATTTTTTCCGTAAGGTTCCATGATTGCTCTAACGATATACGTTGGATTCGTTCTAATAACCTACCTTCTTGGTTGAGGAGTTTAAAAGCAGTTTCATGATCAATAGTTGTACTTAGTTTTTTTGTTCGATTTTGCTCTTTTTTGAGCCGATCAAGTTTATCTTTCAAATCTTTCTTCAGAGAGTCTTCTTTTTCTTTCTTTTTCTTTTTTAAAGTATCTATATGACTCTCTATGAGTATATAATCTTTTCTCATTCTTTCTAATTCTTTTATTTCCTCTTCTAAATTCTTCATTTTTTTCGTTTGGTTCTCAAAGTCTGTTATTTGACTTTGAAGCTTCTGATACTTTTCTAATTCAGTATTTGCTTTAGATAATTCTTTCAAGTTAGTCTTTAATCGAGAATCGGCATTTTCTTTTGTAGCTTGTAATGATTGGTATTTTTCTAAAACCTTATGTTTTTCTTCTTCTTTTTTCTTCAATTCTTCAATGAAACTTAAAAGAGATTCATGCTCCTCTTTCCGTAAAATTAATTGGGGTTTAATCTCTGTTAATTCAACTTCTAATTGTTCACTTCTTGCTATCCCTTCCTTTTTAACCTTGAGTTCTCCCTCCTTCTGATTTTTTTCATTTAATACATCTTGCAATCGTTTCTGTGTATCTTTTATGGCCTTCTCAAAGATATCTAATCGAAATAAATTTTGCAATGCTCTCAATCTTTCAGTTGAGGATTTGGAACCAAGCGCTTTCATTTCGTCCTGACGAATAATCGTCGAGTTCACAAACGATTTGTAATTCATTCCAAGAATAGTTGAGCGAATTTTCTCATTTAATTCGGGGATTTTACCTGGAACGCGTTCGTCATTAATGAATAATTCAAGATAGCTTTTCCCCTTTTTGTCTCGTCCCCGCTTTATTCTAATTACATTATCTCCTGTTTTAAACTTACAACGAACATTCCCATTTTTCTTACAAATATCTTCTATCTTCACACCCATTAAATCTAAGCGTGAACTCTTCCCAAAAAGTATAAAGGTAAGAGCGTCTAGAATTGTGGTTTTACCAGAACCTGTTGGCCCTGCAATTACAATATAGGGTGCATCAAAATCAAATTTAATTGGGGTTTGATAGTTCATAAAGCGATACAGTTCCATTTGTTGGAGGTCAAATCCTAATCCTATTCGTGCTTGAATACTCATTTAGATTCCTCCACTCTTGAAATTGCTGTGTTAAGGATTTCTAAACCTTTGTCACGAAGTTCTTTCATGTATGGATAATCGCTATATTGTTCAGATACAAATTCTGTAAATAATACCAAGGGATCTAGAATTAATTCTGATAACACTATTTCCCTCATTGTTTCAGAGGTTGTCCAATTGATTTCATAATGAAAAGCTGTATCTTCAAGAGCTTGATAAATACGGGGAAGAATAACACGTTTTTGCAAAGTCGAAGAGATTTGAATATCAAGACGAACAATGGCGTCCTTAATTTTCTGAGGAAGACGTGTGAGGATAAATTCTGTTGGATTTTGAGTATCTGGTGGGACTTCGATGAACTTTCTTACCAATGCACGAGGATTGTTTGAATAAAATTCTAATTTTTCCGTGTTGGTATCGTATACATAAAACCCTTTGTCTTCTGTTGTCTCCCCGAAATTCACTCGTTCTAATGATCCAGGAACTAGGAGTTTTCCATCTAACAATACTTGAGTAGTATGAATATGCCCGAAAACAGCGAGATCTACATCTTCTAACGGAAGCATATCTTTTTTAAATTTAAATTCGTGGGGTAATTGATCTGGGTATGGAAGAATCCCAATTCTTGACCCTTCAACATAAAAGTGACCAATTATGAATTTGACCTTTGCATCGAGTTGTTTCACTTCATGTTTGATCCAATCACGAAATAATTGTTGGCTACGGATCATATGTTGGCCTCGCTCAATTTCCTCTTCGATTTGTTCCTCTGCGTATGCTACAGCCTGGGTGGCTGTCATATATGGGAGAAGAATAAAACCAACCTCCTCTTCTGTGTTACGCGCCTTAACTTTTCGTGATTGAGGATATCTAACTGCATAGCTATTAGGAATAATTGAGATCTCACCGAATGGTGATCCTTTCTCAAGAATTTGGGGTGAATCATGGTTTCCTCCCACCAAAACGATAGGAATTCTGTTGACAATTAATGGCTGCCAAATTTTTTCCCTCACTTGTCGCAAAAGCGTTGGACCAATGGTTACACGATCGTATAAATCTCCACAAATAACAAATATATCGACCTGCTTCTTTATTGCATGATCGACGACTCGGGCTAGTGCATCTATGAAATCCATTGTTCGTTGACTTATTCCTGTACGCAGATTAACTCGATAGGGATAGCGAATACCAATGTGAACATCTGAAACAAAAAGAATTTTTGCCATCTTTGATCAGCTGGCTATTTTGGTTTGAAAAGATTACTCTTATCTTCATCAGACATGTCTTGAAGTTTTTGGTTTAAGCGAGTACCTGTATGTGTAACGCTCCATTTATCGGTCATTGTTTGATCGCTATATTCTAGAACGTCCATAGCTGTAGGAGCTTTTATGGCATCCCCAAACATCAAAACTGTTCTTGGTGGCATTGCTTTCACAATAGCCCGCCAAGCTGCAGGATCTACAGGACCAGAAAGAGCTCCTGTAATATCTTTAGGATCATTTAATGATAAAATAAAACGATTTGCTAACTGGGATAAAATTTCAGGATCTATTCTTGAAGGACGTTGATCAACCATCGCTAGAACAAGTTTAAACTTTCTCATTTCTCGAGCTAAACGATCAAAAATTGTACCTTTTGAAATTACTGGATCAAGAAATTTATGAGCTTCTTCAAGCAAGACAACCAAATGAGGATATTCTGTCATATCGACCATTTCACTATAAGCTTGATATAAGCGTCTTGAAAGAATATTTGCTACGAATAAATACGCAAAAAAATCCGCTCCATATTTTCCAAAGTCAATTACAATTGATTGGCTACTTCTTAGATAGGTCAGTAGTTTGTTCAATGTTCCTTTTCCAGGGGGAACAATGAATTCTAGACGCTCTAATCGTGCAATACGTCTGCCTAAAGCGCTTAAAGTGCCACGAGTCGCTTGGTACGTATCAGGATCAGCAAGAGATGCATTAGAAATCGCTTCTATCAATGTTTGTCCAGATCTAAGCCTATTTATTTCGTGGATTGCGTCCTTCATTGCAGGACTAAGATCTTGGAACGCTACTATTAGATCCTGTGGTGTAATCTCATCCTCTCCCAAATATAACACTTCATCAAGGCCTTGGCTTGTTTTCGGATCTAATCCAAGCAGAGTGATCTTATCTTCAAAAAAGAATTTGAGTCCAGCTGATTGGTCAGCACGACTCCGCCAACCATATTCAGATTGCATGTCAAAAACTAAAATTTGGGCGACCCCAAGTTGAAGAATATTTCCAAGAATGATTTTATTGAGAAAGGTCTTTCCTGAGTGGGTTCGACCAAAAATTCCAAAAGGTACCTGAACCAAGTTTTGGAAGTCAATAGGGACCTCAAATCCCTCAATGCCTCGTAAAGTTCCCACTGTTTGAGAGAACTCGGGAAGATCGGTTTGATAAACTCTATTTACATCTTCTTCATTGGCGAAACGACCAGATGAGAAGTATGGAGGAAGAGTTTCAAATGAATATGTTTTATTTGTCTCTTTATCGATCATCTGGACACATTGCAATTCGGCTGTACTGTAGAAAGTTCGGCCACGAGCAGTTTCAATCGAAGTCATGGGAATTGTACTTCGGAGTTTTTCTGCATTCGCTAACATTGTTACTGCATTACTTGTCGGGAAGGCAATATCCGCAATAATGCAAAAGAAGTCATATTTATTACCTTCGACAACCGCTGGATATCCTATTCTTACTTCCTCGCTATCAGTTTTTAGTTTTAATTGAATCGCGGAACTGACGGCTCCTGAAATTACTTCTCCAAGAATCTCATCCGAGTTATCTGTTTCTTCCATCTTCTTCTTCTCCTTTTTTATTCAACGGGTGATATCATCCAAATGCCGATGAAAGGGGTCTCTTTCTATTTGTTCATGGATTAAAAGGTATTGCAGCAATTCATCTTCAATACCAAGAGTGGTAGCAGCTTCAATTAAATCATGATTATACATTTCAGGAACTCGCCGTAACAAAGCTGCAATATTGTGAGCATCAACTAGAGGAAATGGATATCCAGGAAAACTGTCAACCATTGAATAATACGCTAAATGGGAGAGAACAGTTTCAATTTTTTGCTGCTTCGGGAGCACAACATCCACTCTAAAGCTCTTTATGGGTTTAGAATGAAGTTTTGCTAAAAATGTCTTTCCTAATGGAGGGTAAACCTGTTTTCCTTTTGGTATTTCCCGAATTTCGGTGTATAACATACGTGGATCATTTTTAGTTAATCGTTTTACTAAAGCCTCATCGGTAAGATTGGAACTGAGGCGTCTTGTTGTGTTTCGTTTTGATACACCGATAAGTATGTTATTGTTCTCAACACAGGCTTCTCTCAAGTTCCCAGCAGCATCTTCGATTGGTTTAACTTGAGCTATTGTCAAAGCTCCATCCATTACAATCATCGAATCTGAATATTTTAAAGCACAATCTTCAGCTAGCTTATATTCTTCGAATTCCCTTAGTTGACTTAAAATTCCTTGAGCTGTTGGACGTCTTCCTAAAACATTTTTAATTTCTTGATGGAGAGCTTTAACTTCTTGATCAAAGTTAAGTATCTCAAGATTGTTGGGCGCAATCAGAGCAGGGACATCCCTGTGGTCATGATCAACTAATACTAAGGATTTTGATTGGTTCTGATATTCATACACTACTACTGCTGCTCGAATGATAGCAATTCTTGCATCAACATCAGGATTATACCAGATCCACCGATTTGAACCATCAATGGCCACCATTTTTGGTGGAGTATCTTTATATGTAAATTCTCGAAAAGAAAATGTTGGGTTCTTCTCTGCTTCTTTTATTGCTTGCCTTTGCGTCGCTTGGATCTGTTTTAAGAACTGTTGAAAATATTTTCTCACTAATAATAGCCCCTAACCTGTGATAATCCCCAACTTTAATGATAGATTAGTAGGATAATTCGCTTTTAAGGCATTTGTACTATTATTACTTATATTTCTTAACACCGCAAGAATCAAAATTATATCACCCTATTTTTCAAAGTGAGCAGTCATAGAACTTTAGAAATAGATTTAGCCTCAAAAGATTAGAAGTGATGAATTAAACTATAACATTTTCCCTTTAGAGATGATGAAAGACTAATTTAAGAATTCCTCATCTTCTAGACTGATCTCAGCAGCATTATAATCATGTTTAACGCAAGAATTATTATTATTTCATATTCAACCATTAAAAAATGATTATTCTTCTCTAATCCATAGTGTGAACTTCAATGATTGAAAATAACCAAGGATCACAACTTGAAAAAGAATTCAAAAAAGGAAAAATACCTTTTGCAATAGATAAAGACTACCATAGATTTTCCGAAAGGGACACAATTTTTGCTCGAGTTGTATGGGATGAATCATATTCATCTCACATGCGTCCCATAACAGAACGTGCACCTAAAAAAGTAGGCAAGGAAGGGTATAGTCGTATCGGTTATGCTGCTCAAGAAGCTTCTTGGACAATATATGATCATTTTAACGGAGCTTTTGATTGGAATAGTGCTGGAGGGAACAGTGATAAGAAGATTCTTCCAACACAGCTATTCAACATTTTACCTAAATTAGAGTCAACTGACATCAAGACAAACACCGAATTAGTCAAACGAGTAGGCCAAATATTTGGTGCATGCAAGGTAGGAATTGCCAAACTTGACCCCGAGCTTCCTTTTATTTACACACATAATCGTAGAAACGAACCAATAAATTTTCCAGAAGAAGTGAAATATGCGATTGTTATGCTGATTGAGATGGACTATTATGCCCTGAAAACATCACCAGCTCTTCCATCAAGTATTACAACTGGAAATGGTTACTCAAGAATGGCATTTGCCATCGCTTGTATGGCGGAATTTTTACGAAAATTAGGATATTATGCAGTTCCATCTGGTAACGATACAGGGCTATCGGTCCCTTTAGCTGTTGAAGCAGGTCTTGGACAATTTGGGCGTAATGGCCTCTTAATAAACCCCAAGTATGGACAAAGGGTGCGAATATGTAAAGTATTCACTGATTTACCATTAAAGCCTGATAAACCAGTAGATTTCGGTGTTACTCAATTTTGTAGAGTATGTAAAAAATGTGCTAAATCCTGTCCGTCACAATCTATACCTCATGAAACAGATCCTACTTGGAAAACTCCATGGAATACTATCTCAAACAATAATGGAACTTATAAATGGTATGTTAATGTGGAAACTTGTTATGACTATTGGGTAAAGAATTCTGCTGATTGCTCAAATTGCATTCGTGTTTGTCCGTTTACTAAACCCCCAGGATTCAGTCATGATATCGCTCGTTTTTTCATAAAACACTTTAGATTTTTAGATCGAATGTGGTTATGGATAGATGATCTTATGGCAAAGTTCCCTTGGTGGAGGTACGGGAAAAAAGAGAACGCTGACAAGTTCTGGAAATCAAATAAATATCTAGGGAAAAAGATGTAGATATAAATTGTTAGAAAAGGGTCGAGACTGAATGAAAGTTTTATATGGACTTCGGGTTTCTCCAGAGTTGAAAAAGTACTATCGTGATAAACTCCCAGAAGAGATAGATCTTATTTTTCCTGCTGAAATAAATGAGGAAATATTATTATCATTAGCTCCAGACGTAGAGGTTTTAGTAGCTTACAAACTATCCTCCACATTTTTGGAAAAAGCAGAAAAATTAAGACATATTCAGGTTCCTTGGACAGGTTCTGAAACCCTAGATTTTGAGCTTTTACGTAAATATCCACACATTACGGTCTCAAACTCACATTCAAACTCTCTAGCAATAGCTGAACATGCTGTTTCACTTTTATTATCTGCAGCGAAAAGAATTTCTTATCGTGACTCAAGGATGAGAAAAGGAGATTGGTCTCCTCGTTATAATGAAGTTAATTCTTATTGGATTACTGGAAAAACCTTGGGAATAATTGGTTATGGAGCAATAGGAAAAAAAGTAGGTAATATTCTCAAGAATGGTTTCAAAATGAATGTCTATGCGATTAAACGAGATCCCAAAAATAACCATGATAATCTATATGATTTTCTCGGAGGATCAGATGATATTCCTTATGTCTTCAAAGAATCTGATTTTATTCTTATTGCATTACCACTGACCAGAGAAACAGAGGGTTTTATTGGGAAGGATGAATTTCAACAAATGAAAGAAAGAGTTATCCTTTGTAATATTTCTCGGGGTTCGATAATTGACGAACAGGCCCTTTATGAGCACTTAAAAGAGAATAAAAATGCAATTGCCGCAATGGATGTGTGGTACAACTACCCGAAAGATCGTAAAAATCCTACCAATGTTTTTCAAAATCACCCTTTTGAAGAATTGGATAATATCGTGATGAGTCCACATTCAGCATTTAAAGTGCTTGAGAGGGAAGCAGTTTTTGCCGAAGACATTATTATAAATATTTCATTGATATTAAGGGGTGAGGAACCTATCAATCAAATTAATTTAGATTTAGAATATTGAAAATCAATCATGATTGCCTCTCTGAGCAACCACATTCTCTACCTAGTAACTACACCTACTTAGACTGACTCTTGGTATCCCACGTTGCTTGAAGTACAAAAGATGGTAAAAGATCATTATACTAAACAAAAATTCCTTCCTCCCCTGAAATAGTGTACTTTCTCGCTTATCTTTCAGCATAATTTGTGATATAATGCTTTAAAGCTTCATTGATACCAGTTTCAAGAGCTTGTGTTTCATCTTCGACTAAATCTTTCATTTCATTCAGACAGATGTGAAGAATTTCGGAAGCTTGTTTAATTCTTTCTTCAGGAGTACTTCCACCCTCTTTTTCGGTATCAAGTATTGTTAGTTCATGCCTTTTTTGCCATTCTCTCAGTGCACGCCATAAAAAGCCTTTAATGACCATCTTTTTCATCGATATTTCTTCTGCTATTATTGTAGCAAAATCTTCTATAATTTTCCTCTGTATATCATCTGTAATTATTTTTTTGAATTGATCTTCTGCCATAAGATAGCTCCTAAAAAAGATATTTTTTATTTTTACTATTAGGACTTAGTAAACAAGAAGTCATTCACAAATATGTAAAATGTCGTCAAGGAGGTTTTTCCCGACATTCAGAAAGGATGATGTTTATGTGCTTTCTCTTTAGATTTTTATTGAAGAAATCTCTTATGTTCTTATAAAATTAGTTTTTAGTTTAAAAAAAACCAATGTCTTTTTGAAAATGGACTACTGAATTACTTTCAAAATTAAAGGAAGAATTTATTAGATAGATGTTCATTAAACGTAAGATTGATTTAATAAATCATTATATATCTTTCAGAAATAAAATTTGGAGGAAACAATAATTGGGAACTGTAGGAAAGAAAATCGTAGGGATGGATGTTGAAGAATTACTGAAAATGCTGAATAAAGCTCTAGCAGATGAATGGCTCGCTTATTACCAGTATTGGGTAGGAGCCTTTGTTGTTAAAGGACCTATGAGAAAAAATGTTGAGGAAGAATTAAAAGAGCATGCTAATGAAGAACTTGAACATGCAAACCTGCTCGGAGAGAGAATTCTTCAATTAGGTGGAACTCCAATTCTTAA
The DNA here is from genome assembly GCA_016840285.1 of Candidatus Hodarchaeota archaeon. The sequence goes on from JAEOSR010000080.1 coordinate 14,816, forward strand.
TCCAGCTAAATGGACAGAGAACACAAATTGTGGTTATGAAGAACCAAGTGATCCACATGTGAAAAAAATATTGGAGCAGAATATAAAGGGGGAGCAATGTGCTATCAATACTTACCATAAGATTCTAGAAAAAGTCAAATTAGGGAATGATCCAATTACATTTAATATGATCAGAAAAATCATGGAAGATGAGGTAGAACACGAGGAAGATCTCGAAGCAATACTCGAAGATATCGAATTAATTGGAAAGTATTAAAAATTTTCATTTTTTCCTACTTTTTTTCTATTCATTTCGCGAATACACACCTTTTTTGTCGAACTTCTCCATACATGGAATCAAAAACTCCTGTAAGAGAATCTCTAAATTGTCGAGGAGTATCTAACCAGTTAA
>JAEOSR010000081.1 GCA_016840285.1 Candidatus Hodarchaeota archaeon
ACTAGCCTAATTCTCTTGAGCTTGAGTTTTCCCTGCAGAGATCTAAAATTATTAAAAACCATTTTTGAACATTCAAGTATAAATTAAGAATATTATAGATCAAAACTCAAATGAGATTGGTTAATAATGAAATCGGATGATAGATTAAGATATAGAGCACTTCAAAGAAAATCTACTAAATTATATAATACAGGAAAATATGAGGAAGCCATGAATATTGATAGAGATCTAGTGAAAGAATTTCCTGAATTGAAAACTGCGATTTATTATTCAATGATGGCAACTGCATCAAAGATGAAGGATTATAAACTTTCATGTGAATTCCTAAAAGAGATATTAGATGAAGGCGGTTGGTATTCCGAGCTGATTCTACGACAAAGTCCTTCATTAGATCCTCTTCAAAGTATGCCTGAATTTGAGGACTTGGTTAATCTAAGTGTGAGTCGATCCAAGCAACTTTCAAAAACTGAAAATATAACGGTTATTCCAGATAACACTGACCCTCCATTTCCTTTAATGCTTAGTTTGCATGGAGGTGGAGGCTTTATTACGGATGAATATGAATATTGGAAGCCAATTGTAGATCAGGGATATATTCTAGGAATACCTCGTTCTACTAACGTGTACTGGTCAGGATTAGATAGTGCATATTGGCCAGATTATTTATCATCAGTAAAAGAAATTAGATATTATATTGATAAAATAAACCACAATGATATTATTGATTTCAAACGTCTTTTTCTTGGAGGATTTTCCCAAGGGGGAGGAGTTGCAGTTCAAATGGCATTAACTGGGGATATTCCTGCATGTGGTTTTGTTGTTGTAGCTCCTGGAGGAGGAATGATTGATGAACCTGATAAATGGCAATCTCTGATCGATGAAACTAAAAATCATGAGTTACGTGGTATGATCATTCGGGGTACAGAAGATCTAGCGATTCCTAGGGATAAATTACATGATCTTGTTAAAATGTTGAATAATAATGGAATTCCCTGTAAGTTCCTTGAGTACCCTGGTCTTGGCCACTGGTATCCCCCTGATCTGGTTGATATGGTAACTTCTTCTAACTGGTTCTGAATGTAAGAAAATTCGCTTGATGAGTAATCGTCAATATATGAAATCCTCAAATTGGGGAGGGTGGCGATGATTATATCTAGGGCAATCTTAAGCTTATATAATAGATGTGCAATAATCTACGAACAATTCCGAAAAAAAGGTGATATAGGAACTAGTATTCATATCAATTGACAAGGTTAACTAGTAAAAGGACTAATTTATTATTCTCGAACATATTCTTTCATAATCTTATTTGGTATCTCTATAGCAAACTTGCACACCATATCGCCCCACAGAGCAGTTTGCAGTGGTTCTACGTTTATGGGTTGATCAAACATCTCATCCCAATATAATTTGAAATATCCTCCACTACAATAACAAAAATTCGGAGAGATCTCTCTTTCTGTTCCATCCTTTATTGCTCCCCTCACCCAGGGACAGTAACACCAATAATATCGTTTCATGTGATCTGAGTCTGCAGTCAAGAATCTTTTTATTTGATAAGGAACTTTTGTAATTATAATTTCATTATCGTTTCGTACTCCTGCACCCATTGTAGGGATTGTTTTTACATAATCAAGAACTTCATCATCTACTAATTGGGCAAACATTGCTGTTCCATCGTTTCTATGTTGCTCAACTTCATTCACGAATTCTTGATTCTTGATTTTGAGAAATTTATCCAAATCCTTTAACTCACGTAATTTCTCCTTATCCGTTCCAACTGGTTGACCACCATGCAAACAGGGTCGAAGCAGCTCTTTTGTTTTTTCTGTTCCTAATTTTTCTTCTAATCTATTCATTACTAATTTTGTCACTTGAGGTTTCTTCTCAGGATGAGCTCCGAGAGGAGGAATTTCTATATCCTTGAAAATTTCATTTCGGGCTGCTTCTCCATGCCATTCAGCTATTCTGTCATAAAGAGTCTCCATTGCAGAAGAAGATTCTGCTATATCAAGCAGCTCTTCAATATGATGGTGTTTTTCGATAAAAGGGAAATATCTCCAGAGTCCAACGATAAGATCTCTAGCTTCTTCTTTATCCTTTGATGCCAATATGTCTGCATAGTCGATCAATTCTCCATAAGAGAAAGAGGATATCGTCTCATTTTTCTTCTCAAGAAACTGAATGAAATTCTTTATAGCATTAAGGAAACGGGGTACTTTTTCTTCTTGTACATTGTTCGCTAACAAAAAAGATTTGAACTCTTCAAGTTTATAATTTTCTTCTTCCATATCGTTCACTTTTCCAGAGAGATAATTTATCTATAATAATTCAGAAGAAAAATATTCCTATCTAGGCAATTGAATATATAGAGCTTTTAGGTCTCTAGTGGTAATTCTTCGTAAGCCCAAGAAGCTATAATCGAGTTTTCTATCCTTTTTTATCTTTGTATGAATTAGAGTCGTTTTCCACATTCATTAATCTTATAAAGTGTTAATTGCACAAGTAACGCAAATAACGAAAATATTACTATGAGGTTCTAAAACGAACATTCGTTCTATTTCAAAACATTTAACCCAAAGGAAAAAATTTACACTAATATTCTTCCCTCTTCTCATTCTTAATTTTTGGTTTTTTTCAATTCTTTATACATTGTCTAAAGTTCCTTTTTCTTCTCTTTCAATGAATGTAGGAACCGATTCAGTGGGAACACATGTATATTTTGTACATGGTTACAATGGTAACGATTCCCAATTTTATGATATGATTGACTATCTCAACAGTACGAATTTTTTTGACAAGAATTCAGATAAAGAGATTAGTCCTCTCTTTTTTAACTATTATGAAAAATATCATAAACTTGGAATGACGAAGACAGAAATTCACAATATTAAGGGAGGTATTTCCACTTATGCAGAGAATTTTTTTAACCAACTTCGTGAAACGCATGAATTTGCGGAAATTGATATTGTAGCTCATAGTCTTGGTGGTTTGATCGTCAGGGAGATGTTACGTTCTCACCGGAAGGAGCTTGAACTTTCTGGGATTTCAGTGTTACGAGTCATCACTTTGGGTACTCCTCACCTTGGTACAGAACTAATAAATCATCCTCTAACAGAGCAGATTTTATGGTTCTGTGGACACAATTGTGAAACAATGATAGAAAAATCACTTATTCCTGGAAGTGCTTTCCTTACTCACCTTAATCAAAATCCAGCTAGTTATATGGAGGATATCGAGTGGTTCTTCGTAGCTGGAGTGTCTTTACATCCACTGGTTTTCTCTGTCCAAGAAACTATCTTTAATGGCGTTCCTTGTGATGGTTTGGTTGATTGTGAAAGCGCGTTAGCCATTGGACTAGCTTTTGAAACAGCTAATAGGATAATTTTACAGAAAGATCATGAACAGCTCGTTTGCGATCCGCAAAATCAGGAATCATACGAATGCATAGATAAGTGGTTGTCGATAGACTACTAGCCTACATAGGTTTCTTTGGTACTAAAACTTGAAACTGGGAAAAAGCATAACAAGAATAGGTTTCATATTCTATTAATGATACTGAATTTGATTCAATTTTTTCAAATCCTTCTATTACTTCTTCTAAGAAGGATCTATCAAGGGGGGTCTGGTTATGAGCTGGGAACAACCTCTCAACAGAGCTAAGTATTTTTTCGAATCTTTTTATCGATTTAATGTACTCTTGAAGGTTACTTCCAGGGATGTGTGCATATAATGGGCCAGGATAGATAACATCGCCAGTAAATAAGTGCCCCAAGTCATTATTCCACAAACAAATAGATCCAGGGGAATGGCCAGGTAAGTGTAAGACTCTTAACTCATATTCACCTATATTTATACTATTACCATCTTTTAACAAGCGAGTGGGATTAGAAGAAAGAATGTGATAATCTTTAAGACGAAAACCAGTAGGTAAAGGTCTACTAAGGTTTTCCTCCCTCATTTGAGTTATTAAAAATTCACCTATTACTCCTTGTTTTATTTTTTCTGCTTCTGCTTCATGGATAGCGATTTCTTCAAAGAGATGATTTCCTCCAATGTGATCCCAATGGGAATGTGTATTCACCACTTGAATAGGGAGATTTGTGTATTGATTTACAATCGATTTAATGTTGCCAACTCCCAATCCCGTGTCAACTAAAATCGCTTCTATTCCTATTATTAAATAACTGATGACCTCTTCAATATGCCCAGGTTCTAATATAGCGTAGATACCTGGTTGATTTTCATGTTGTTCTTGTTGTACATGGATATCAAACCATTGTTGGGCCATTTTCATCAATTCATCGTCTAAAATTACCCAAAGAACTTTTCAACGCAATTTGGACATAAAATGATCTTTTCTTCGCCTTCACGTTTGATTTCATGCTCATGAGTCTTACAGATCAAATTTTTACACGTATAACAAGATATTCGTGCTTCTTCTGTCCGACAAATATAGCAATATTCACTGGTTGTTGCTGCGCTTTTTACTAGGGATGGAAATAAGCGCGCCTCAACGACATCTACTATTGTTTGGGGAACATCTTGTCTGTTTAGTTCTTCTTTTAGTATTCGCCATGTATCAATCGTTAGATTCCTTCTAGTCCATTCTTCTAATTGCTCAGCTAAATTTTGATATTCTTCTTTCGGTTCAACAAGTTGAGCTGGATGCAGAGATACTGCCGGAGTAATGAAAAATTGTTTGCGGCCATCAAGAATGAGTCCGCTTTCGAATATTAAGTCTGCTTTCAACATAATGTTTAGGTGATGGTTCAGACTTGCCCGACTGAGATCAAATTTCTTTGCTAATTCACTTTTTGAGATGAATAATTTTTGCAGAATATATTCATACAACTCTAATCGTCTTTCGTTGTCTAATGCTTCAAAAATCGGTTTATATTTCTTAAGGGTCATCTTGAAATGTTCCCACACAATATTTCACAAAGTTAATTAAAAAATATTCTAGCTTCGATTTTTATTTCAAATGAGGTGAAAAATAATGTCAAGATTAGTATTACGGAATGGAAGTGTATTTGATTCTCCGACTGGAAGGCTTCTTGATGATCGAGCTATTATTATTAAAGACAGACATATACATTGGACTGGTTCAGATAGTGCTTATGAACAGGATAGTGATGACGAAATAATTGATGTTGAGGGGAAAGTTATCATTCCTGGGCTTATGGATTTACATGTTCACCTAGAATATTTACATGAATTTATATATAATATTGAACGAGCGCTTCTTCGCAACAAAGATGCTATGTTTGGGTATTATGCCCTTAAAAACGCACAAGAACACCTCAAAGCGGGGTTTACGACAATTCGTGATTGTGGTTCTCTTACTTTAGCTACACCCTCCCTCCGAAATTTGATTAATAAGGGTGTTTTTCCAGGTCCAAGATTACTTGTTTCTAACCGTGTTATCTCTCAGTGGGGAAATAAGGAAGAGTTCGGACCACAAGATTGGATCAACATTAAGAGAGAGAAAGAAGAAGTAATTAGTGGTGCTGATGGACTCATCCATGCGGTTCGGGAACGGAAAAGAGATGGATCAGATTTCATTAAAACAACTACCACGGGAGGGGTGCTCCACGGCCAGGAAAGTAAAGTGGAATTTTCTTTGTGGAATAATGAGGAGCTAAAAGCAATGGTAACTGAAGCTGAACGTTTAGGAATGCATGTCGCTACTCATGCTCATGGGAGTTTAGGAATTCACAACGCAGTTCAAGCTGGAATTCACACAATTGAACATGGATCAATGATCACGGAGGAAACAGCATCACTGATGACAGAAAAAGGAACATTTCTGGTTCCAACCCAATCTGCACTTGCACTATTTATGAAATTAACCACAGAGCAAAGGAAGATGTTTCCCCCCGAAGTGGTCAAAAAAGGAGAATATTTAGCAGGACTAACTATCAAAAATCATACAATGGCTTTTACAAAAGGAGTAAACATTGCTCTGGGAACAGATGCGCCTGTAGCGAGTGATCATGGTAATTCTTACCAAGAAGTGGTTCTAATGAATAAACACTTGGGAATGACTCCGAATGAAGCTTTGCAAGCAGCAACAATTAATGCTGCTCGCGCTATACGAATGGAGGATGAACTTGGTTCTATCGAGAAAGGGAAATTCGCTGATTTAGTGGTTGTCGATGGTAATCCGCTTGAAGATTTAACCATCCTTGAAAAAGCAAATCTAGATTATGTGATCAAAGACGGTCAGATAATGACACAACAAGGGAAATTCCTTCATTAATGCATCTTCTCAAAACTTGAAATATCCCTATTGAATTCTTACATGTAGGTTGTTTTATTATGGATTTTAAGGAAAATTGGAGACATTGAGCTTTTGTCTTTACTATCTTTGGATGCATTCAGAATATCGTATTAACAGTCGTAGGAATGTTAGTGTATCCTGGTGGAACTTACACCGAAATCTTTAGAGAAATTCATTAAATTCAGATATTTTTCAGGTTTATTACAGATTAATCGAAGGAAGATCCCAGTTAATGGTTCCATCAGCAATACTATTTGACTTAGATGGTACGATTCTTGATAGCGACCCGATCATCATTCAATCTTGGAAAACAGCGCATGAACAAACATGCCCTAATATTGAATGGAACGAAAACAAACTTTTGAGTTTGATGGGCCAGCCAGCGGAAGCCATACCATATGGAATGGGTGTACCTGAAGAATTACATCAAAAATACATCATAATTTTTGATCGTCAATTAGAAAATCTTAAACTTCCATTATTTGATGATGTGATGCCTGTTTTAGAAAGAATAAAAGAAAAATCTATACCATTAGGTATTGTCACTGGAGCGAAAACTGAAGAAACGCTTGAATTATTAATCCAAAATAATATAGATCACTTTTTTGCTGAAATTATTGGTGCAGATTTAACTGAGAGAGGAAAACCATTTCCTGATCCTATTAACTTAGCAGTAGAGAGATTGCATCTTAATGCAATGAAGAAGGATATCCTATTTGTTGGAGATTCAATTAATGATTTACTATCAGCTAAAGCAGCGGGGGTAACCCCAATACTCCTGTGGAGAAAAAACTACAAAGTACCGAGTGTTCTACAACAGAATGTTAGTTTAATAATTCCTGGATTAATGCCACTCTTAGATCTGATTGAATGACTTATATTTTTATGGATGGAAAAATCATACCTCATCGAATTTTTGATTTCCTGAGCCCAATTTACGATTTATTAATCCGCGGTGAACCTCCTAAGGATTTAATTCCATTATTGAGTCTTACTGGTGATGAGGTGATTTTGGAGATAGGCGCGGGAACTGGGAGGATAATTCAATCATTATCTCACTTATGTTCAGACCTATTTTTACTTGATCCCTCTCCAGCTATGCTTGCAAAAGCACGTGATAAAATTCCTTGTGCTAATCACTGTTTGGGGTATGCAGAATCATTACCGTTTGAAAAAGCGTTTTTTGATAGAGTTTTCGCAATTGATTCTCTTCATCATTGGAATAACCAACCAAAGGGATTAACTGAAGTTTACCGAGTTTTAAAGAATCACGGAAGTTTTATCCTAATTGAGTTTGATCCTAATACACGTTTTGGTCACTATATCAAGTCAATGGAACGTTTTCTGCGAATGGGGTCTATTTTTTATTCTCCACAAGAGATTAGGAAGCTTTTATCAGTTACTGGCCTTTTTGTTTCTAAACAGTACTATATTGACGGCGCCACTTATGTAACTGTTGCTAGGAAAGCTTTCGATTAATTTCTAGAGTCCCCTTAATGTGAGCTCAACAGAATCATCTTTTTTAATAACAGTAAATAAATTCAAAACATACTCTATTCAACTCATAAATCAAATTACTCTGGAATGTGTTTGTAGATGGATGATAAGATTGGGACTATCCCTTTGAAAGAAGCAATAAACGAAGTAGAAACCGCTATTACTAGGTTAGCTCTGCTACATTTATCATTTTCGAAGATATTGGTTGACGAATTTGGTGATGAAAGAGGTTCAGAATTAGTAATTAAATCCATAATGGAATATGGACGAAGAATTAATGAAGTAGTCAGTAAAGGAGGACAGGATCTTCCTAAGTGGGGAGTATACTCTGGAGAAGTCTATCAAGATGAGGATGGACGCTATCACGTTACAGGTTGTAATCTCGCAAAAATCTTTAAGGAATTTAAAGAATTAAACTTGGGTCGCCTTTATTGTTATGTCGATGCTGCTAAAAGTATGGATTCTGATTCAACGAAAAAATTAATTCATACATCATGTGAGGCCTGTGGAGATGATCACTGTACTTTAGAATTCGTTGATACAACTGAAGAAGAGAGGAACAGTTTTATCAACCGTGACAAAAAATTGAAGTATATAGATCTACGTTTAGTAGAAGATGAATAGTCCATTTAGTTCAGTTTATCTTATAGTTCGTGAACCAAAATAGTAACCAATTACTAATTCTAGTAGCTGATTCAAAAAAACAATAACTAAATCATCTAGATCAAATATTTGAAATGTTGATATAATGTTAATACAGCAAACTCCTATAACAATAACTAAGATAATTCCTGCCTGTAAATGACCGATGATTTCTTTGGCTTTATTCCTACCAGGTTTAGGGGGAATAATCTTCCAATAATCTCTCTAACAATCATCCCCAATGCATACCCTATAATGGTTATAAAAACTGTTACTATGAATATTGGTATTTCTTGATTAGTAAATGCGACTATTCCTATTGATATAGCAATTATAATAGCTAAAGTGATACGTACAGTTCTTGCGGGCAAAAAAAGGGGAGGAGGTTCAAGACTGGTTGAACTATCTATTTTCTTTGGTGTTTCTGTTGAAGGCAAGGTTGATGCTCTCGTACTATAATAGAAAGCTACAGAAACAATCATGACGTTTCCTAACGATTGTGGGATCTGTTCACAAGCAATAGATATCATATATAAGGTAGTAATGGCCACACTGAGTGTTATGATCGCTCTAACACTGCCTCTTGGTAACCATAATGGATGAGTCATTTCTAGTAACATATTATCAATGATAAATGGAGAAACTAATTTAAAAATCGTTTAAAGATTATTATAAATATCTGGTCTACGGTCTAATAAGAAATGTTTTCGGGCTGGGCATTTCTCAAGCTCTGTGAAGTCAATGTCATAATAGAGGATATAATCTTCCTCCTTGGGAGCTCGGGCAACAATGATACCTTCAGGATTTGTGATAAAAGATTCTCCTCCAA
>JAEOSR010000082.1 GCA_016840285.1 Candidatus Hodarchaeota archaeon
CTTCCCCGTCTTCTTATCTATTATCAATATCATTACGATGTTGATCGTGCCCAGAAGTGTTTTTCCAGTCCCTCTCATCGCTTTCAATTGCAACAGCTTCTCGTGCCATCGTGATGTGAAATCAATGCTAGATTAACCAAAGTAATACACAAAAGTAATACATCATTACTTAATGTTTACCTGATTTAAAATCTAATAGTAAATTAAGTATGTTCATCAGGTTGGAGTAGGAGCATTGATTACAATCGAATCGGTTACACTAACCATCTATGACATCCTCCTAGATTTTTATTATATAATCACGTGTTATCATGTACTTTTGCATAGAAAACAAGGAATTTTATTGACTCTCTCAAACTCAACAATATCATATAGTTAATGTTCTCCAATCACTAGTCTTATCAATATTTAATCATATATTAAGCAAAACGTTTGAAGACATTATTGGTAGCTTGTTGTGATGAGTCGAAAGAGGAAATAAACATATGATAAAGAGGAGACCATTTGAGTATGGAGTTTTTGCGGATATTGAAACAGTGAAAAAATATGATAAAGAGAATAAGCAAAGAACCCAGAGATTATCTAAAAGTTTCATCTCTGTAGTTAAGAAATGGGAAGTAAGGTCAGGGAAAATTCTTGATATTGGATGTGGAACAGGTCTGCTTGCAATCGAATTTGCTAAAAACCTCTCAGGAGTCGAAATTATAGGCTTGGATCTTTCTGATGTGGCATTAGAAGTGGGTAGAGAGAATATTCGAAAAAGTGAAGTGATTGAAAGAACATCTTTTATAAAAGGTGATGCTGAAGATATACCTTTTGAAGACAATACTTTTAATCTAGTGATTAGTAGCAATACACTCCATTTGATAATGAATCCAATTAAAATGTTTAATGAAATTCATCGTGTTCTTAAACCCAAAGGAAAATTCTTCATTAGTGATTTTAGGAGGTCTTGGATAGGAATTTTTTCAAGACATGTCAGAGCTTCTTATTCACCAAAAGAGGTAAAAACATTTTTGAGTCAGTCAGACTTACAGAATTGGAAGGTAAAGGATTATTTCTTTTGGTTGAGCATATTTTCTAAGGTATAATTTTTTAATGATCTATTTTATTCTTACGTCAAATATAGTAACTTTGTGATTCAAAAATTAATAGAAATTGTAATTCTGAATAGAATATTGAATTAAAATACTTATAATAGAAGTTAATTTTCATCCCTACTTGTCGTATAATAAATGAAATGATATTAAAAGTTAAATGACATTTAAACTATATAAAGCAGATGTAAAGCTTTTCATGAGTTAAACGTTGGTTATACTCAAAAATGACTTCAAAATGACTTCATAAAAAATTAAAATTTTCTATAATATGCAGTTTTGGTATATGTGAACTACACACCACACAAAATCTTACCAATGAAATTTATATTTCTGTATTCGAAAGTTTTATTTAACTGAAGAACTAGGTTTTTCTTAAGATATTCTGGGTGAAACATATGGCGATATTTGAAGGTTTTTTCGGCTTGGGTCTCATTATTACTGGATTAAGCTTCAGCGTATTTCTAGGGAGTTTGGTGAAACATTTTATTGATCTTAGGAATTTAATCTATAGATTATTTGACGAGTACAAGCAAGAGGAGTTATCAGAAAACTTAGCTAAACTTGATAAGAGTCTCATGAGTAGTGCACGCAAAATCTTTTTCTCTGGCTTTTTCATGGTTATTGGATTATTCATATCTTATATCGGAGTGCTAAATAGTTAGGCCCCTAATTTGGACTATAATAAGAGGAATGGTGCGGTCAAGATTACCATTATCATTAAAATAAAGTATCTAGTTAGCTTGGAGTTTATTAGTCTTGTTTTCCCGAGAATTGTGCTCAATCCTGATATAAGGATTATAACCAATAAACTAAGCGGTCCTTTAATTACAAACAAAGGGATGCTATAAAAACTGGTTCCCAACAGTCCAAGGAGAAATTTACTTTTACGCATATCCCATTTATTAACTGGGAAACGTTGCATAGGATTTTTAATTTCTAGTTGCATAATTTGCATACAAAAGTCGGCTATTCGATAAATAACTATGAGTAAAATTATATGGATCAATGTGTTCTCTTTTGGTATAATGAATAAAATAATAAGGGTAATTCCAGTAACAATAATCGGAGCTTGGTAAAGATGTTTCCGTAACATCTGAATACGTTTAATAGCAAGCCAATCTTTTAATAAATAAGCTTGCCAAGGTGATTTGCCGCTGATAACAGTTGTTCCCTTGATATTTTCATTAATTAACTCAGGAGGTTCAATGGTTTTCCCACCAAAAAGATCTTCTATTTGTGTTGCTTGAAATGATAATATAGGCATGATTTCTGTCATATCTACCATTGGGTTGTATTTCACTGCAACAAGACTAGCGATACATGTAAGTGTGACTGATTCCAAAAATAAAATGATTAAGGCAAACCAACTAATTAAAGGAACACCAGATCGAAAGAAAAAACCTGTTGCTGATACTGCTGTATTAATTAAGGGAATAAGAATGTAATTGGAGAGAGTGTTGAAAGGGATGAAAAAATGCTGTTGTAACATTAGAAGTGCTATTATAGGGATTCCAAAAATAATTATACCAATTAGCGGATTAATATTGACCCATATTAAGAACCAACTTCCCTTATGCCTGAACCTTCGAAGAGTAAAGAAAGCTAATTGTGCCATGCTTTCACAAAGATGGTAAGTAAGAAAACATATAATCAGCACACTTACTATTCTCCACCAAGGTAAATGAAGTACAAGCATTAAAGGACCGAATAAAGCCACAATCATCGGTCCAAAAACGAAGGATACTTTGAGAGACTCAGTTATTCGCGTTGAAACATACATTACGGATGGGTCAACTGGGATACGTTGAAAAAAGTGAGTATCTTGTCGCCCACTAATAAAAGGATTCCGAAGTCCAGTCGCTCCAGCAGTAATCGAATAAGACAATATTGTGGTAAAAAAGACTAAAAATCCGAATGATAATAAGTCTCTGTGAGGAATTGATGGTTGAGTGTTTTGTTGTGAGAAAATACCTAAGAAAAGAATAACTAAAAAAACTCCAAAAATCAAAACATAAAAGAATATTAATAATATACCAAGTGTTAAAATAAGGGGAGAGTGGCGTTTAAGTCCAATTTTAATTCGCAAACGACTCAAATCATATACTTTTTCAAGCAGATTCCTTATCGTTTCCAATTATTCTACTTCCTCCCCACCTTCAACTACAGCGAGGTAAACATCCTCAAGGCTTGCATCCTTGGTTAGTCTATAACGCACCTCAGAGAGTGAACCTCGAGCTACTACTTGACAATCATGGTTTAAGATAATAACATCTGTACAAATACGTTCTATATCACTAAGTAAGTGACTACTGATAAGAATTGTTCCCTGAGAAGTAATAGCGAGTTCGGACACACCTTCATCTATGAATTGTGAGAGTAGATTCAGACAATAATGTCTTCCACCAGGATCAAGTCCATTGAGAGGTTCATCCAGAAGAAGAAGTTCAGGTCCTTGGATAAAGGCAGCAGCGATAGATAAACGTTGTCTATTTCCTTCAGATAAGGTGGTTATCATCTGCTCAGCCCAACGTTCCAATTTAAATGCATTCAACAAGGATTCTACTCGAATGGTTTGAACATCCTTTGGTATTCGAATAACAGAGGCGACCATCTCAAGGTATTCTTTTGGAGATAAATGTTCATAGAAGACATTCTCTTCTGGAACGTAACCAATGCGTTTTCTACAAGTATGTAGACTCTGGTGATTTACAATGCCCTCTTTGCATGTTTCGTCTCCAAAAAAAGAAATTTGGCCATGTGTAATTTCAGTAAACCCAAGTAAGCATTTAAACAAAGTGGTCTTCCCTGACCCATTGGGCCCAACAAGACCTGTACAAGAACCTTTGTTAATTGTTAATGATAGTCTATTAAATACAGGGAACGTACCATAATTCTTTATCAATTCTTTTACATTAATAACAGCTTCCAGTGTTTTCATAAACAACCAGCTTTAATTTAATAAAATGAGTTTATTAAAAACATGATTGAATTATATAATATCTACTTAGAATTGATTATATCATTATTGTATTTGTTATTATAGAATTATCCAAGTTTAGATTAAATTTGGTCTTTTATTAGGTGATATTCTAAGTAATGACTTATAATGTATTATAAAAATGCGATTGTTTCCACCCTCAATCTATTCAACTTTCCCTTTGGTACCATTTTTGCTATCGCCGCGCTCTATGTCTTGTCTCAACCTGAAGTCGAACAGCTCTATACCAAGTAGTTTCTAGTTCGTGTGCGGAGGGAGTTTTTCACCTTTTCTTTGCTTTTACGAGTGTAACAATACGATCTCTAATGTCGTATAACGTTGGTTAGGCAAAGAAAAGTATATAATCTGGTATATCCCTAAATCTTACTATTTCTCATGGTTATAATGTATACAACATACCAGTTGAAAAAAAGTATTAGGTTAAATTAAGTTTGTTGATTTTCTATGAGTGTGAATTAGATGATTAAAGAACAACATTTCAAACTCGGTGTGATTACAATACAAAACGCATCTTGGAAAAAGCTAGTTAAAAGGTGGAAATATATTGACACAACAGAATTTGATAGTCTCTGGGTAGCAGATCACTTTACACACTGGAAAGAAAAGGAAATGACATTTTTTGAATGTTGGACTACTCTTTGTGGGATGGCCTGTGAAACTTCAAGAATCAGAATAGGAACAGCTGTTACTAATATGCTTTGGCGTCATCCTACTTGGTTAGCTAAGCAAGCATTAACAGTAGATCACATGTCTAATGGAAGATTGGATCTAGGGTTAGGTGCTGGGGGAAGTGCTGATCTTGAACACTCAATGACAGGAATTGAGAAAGGATCACCTAGAGAAAGGGTTGAGCGTTTTAAAGAATATCTCGAGATTGTAGATCAACTTCTTCGTAATCCTATTACTACCTATCATGGAAAATACTACAATCTTGAAGAAGCAGTAATACTCCCCGATTCTATTCAAAAACCTCGCCCACCTATATATGTAGGTGCGAAAGGTCGAAAAATGCTAAAAATCACTGCTAAGTTTGCAAACGCCTGGAATACATTAGAAA
>JAEOSR010000083.1 GCA_016840285.1 Candidatus Hodarchaeota archaeon
ATTATTGATTTTCATACCACAGATTGATGCAACTCCTTTGTATAATCCTCCACCTGCCACACATTCCGCAGTCAATCCGTACTTCGTTTGAAAGCTTTCTAAATGAGGAGCTCTACCTGCTCCTCTGACTAGTAAATAATTAGCCGGGAGTTTATTTTCGCTTCTTCTTCTTTCATTTATCTCCAAAGACTCCATAATTTCAGATGTTTGACGGATATATTGTTTCAGTATTCGAGCTGTTTTTTCTGCTTCAGGAATAGTACCTATAATAGATTTAGGTTTTTTATTCTCAACTTTAGGATCATTAGCAGTCACCTCACTTGCTAAACCAGGTCCTCTTAACACCAACGCAGCACGGTGGTCTATTCCAAGCTTAAATATTGTTTCTACATCCTCAATGGTAATGTTTCGAAGTGCTTCCTCAATTTCCTGGGTTCCTTTTGAAATTCTACCAGCTCGTCTATCAATGATAATACCATCCTTTATTGTAGCCATATTCGTGCGAAATGCTATATCACCAGGTTTGACTGGTAAATCTGTACCAGCTGCTTCGAAAGGTCCTCTTCCCGTATATACTTCATAGGGATTATAGCCAAAAAGAGCTAAATGAGCAGTATCACTCCCAGGAGTGATTCCACGACCAATTGTGTGTAAATGACCAGTTATCCCCATTTGGGCCAATTTGTTCATTGTTGGTGTTTTAGCTGCTTCTAAAGGTGTTTTATTATTTAATTCTGGTATGGGACGATCACCAACGCCATCCATTAAGAATAAGAGTAATTTTCTGTTTTGCATCTTAGTTGCTCCATTATTGTCATGTCTAGATACTGTCAGAAGAAATAAGTTTTTAAGTTCTGTAGAGCTCGTTATACCAGCTATACTAGTTGTACATTTTATTAATTATTGGCATGATCATACGTTAAAATCGGAATAAAAATGTTTAGAGGGTTATAGGATTAAATCAGAAACTAAATTATTATTGTACATGTACCAGAAGAAAAATACCTTTCTTTTAGCGGGGATATTACAGTTCATTCAAGGTATACCTTATATAGCTTTACCATTCCTAATAGGAGTTATCTTAGGGAAAATAGGTGAATATCTGGTTACACAGACTAATTCAAATGAAATCATTTTTATTTTACTTCTGATTATTCTATCCATATTCAGTAATTACACTTTAGATGCTTTAGGTACCTATCTTGGACGTAAAGGGTCGGTATTAACCGCTGAGAAAATTCGTAATGATGTTTTCTTGTCATTACAACAACAATCACAGAAATATTATGAAAATCAAGGGACTGGCGATTTGGTCAACAAGGTGACCTCAGATATTCAAGCTTTGAGCCTTTTTTATTACTTATCCATCCTTATTATCCCTCTTACTCTGGGTCAGTTTATCTTTGCAATATACTTTTTCAATCAAATTGATCAAGAGATAACATTGATTGCAGTATTTATCATTCCAGTAACTTTCCTTGTACTTCGTTTTTTGAACAATAAATACTCTCCAATAGTTTTATCCTCAAGAAACCAATATGGAATACTATCCAATATTATTCAAGAGTATCTTGATTGTGCTATCATATCAAGAGTTTTTGACGCGAAAAAGAAGGATCATGAAAGATTCAATAAAGCAAACAAGAAATATATGAATATTAATAAGACAGGTTTTTGGTATTCCAAATTAATTTGGCATCAAACCTTTATGATCTCCGAGATTTTCGTAGTATTAGTCCTTCTACTAGGGGGATTAAAGGTTATTCAAGGGAATCTTAGCGTTGGACTTCTGATATCATCAATAATGCTCGTAGGTTACCTTCAAGGTCCCGTTGGAAATATTTCTACGTTATCTGAATATTATAGTAATTTCAAAGCTTCTAGCAATAGAATCATCACTGTATTAGAAAGTATACCTGATATAATAAATTCAAATAATCCTATTGTCCTCTCAGAACCTAGAGGAATGGTTGAATTTAAAAATGTCAATTTTTCTTACAAAACTGAACCATTTCTAAAGGATATTTCTTTAAAAATTCCAGAAAATAGTAAAGTGGTCTTTCTTGGGAGAACTGGGAGCGGAAAATCCTCTTTAATTAATTTAATACCTCGATTCTACGATGTTTCAGACGGCCGATTATTGGTTGATGGAATAGATGTTAGAGATTTAGACATTGAATCACTCCGAAAATCAATAGGTTTTGTTGATCAAGAGACTTTCTTATTTACTAGATCTATCAAGGAAAATATTGCCTTTGGGAGACCAGATGCACCATTTGAGAAGATTAAACAAGCAGCGATTGCATCTCGCATTCATTCATTCATAACATCATTACCAGAAGAATATGATACAATCGTAGGGGAAAGGGGCGTTAATTTAAGTGGTGGGCAAAAACAGAGATTATCTATTGCTCGTACACTTCTAACTAATCCGAAAATTATCATTTTTGATGATTCTCTTTCCGCTGTTGATTTAAAAACTGAACATGAGATTATGAAAGCTTTAGATCCCATCCTGATTGATCGTACAGTCATTTTTGTTACCCAACGACTTTCGATAATAAAATCTGCAGATCTTATTATTCTAATGGATGAAGGGAGAATTTTAGAACAAGGGTCTCATCAAAAATTGTTAGAAAAGAATGGATTCTATGCAAAATTGTGTGAAATACAGGTTAATGATATACTCGATCTTTCATTTCTAGAAGAATTAACAGAGGTTGAAACACATTGATTACCCCCAAAAAAAATAAACTAAGAGATTTTTATTTCATAAAACAATTGATTAAATATATGTTTATAAGAAGAAGGATACTACTTCTAGCTTTTTTATTTATCATCCTTAATCTTCTCTTATCTTTTCTGATTCCTTATTTAATGTCTTATATCATTGATCATTATTTGTTTGAGAGTAGGATAAATATCTTTTTTTTCAGTGTAATTCTCTATTTTGTTCTGAGTTTTTTTGGTGCACACGTTCTAACTTACTTTTCGCAGTTTTTGCTGGTGAATTTAGGGGAAGAAGGGCTCTATAATATACGGAATGACCTTTTCAAGAAAATTCAAGAATTAAATATTGACTTTTTTAACAAAACACCAAAAGGCGAAATTCTTTCTAGAATAACTAATGATCTCGATTCAATGCATACCATTCTTTCAGGACAAGTCATTTTCACAATTTATTCCATCTTGTTATTATTTGGCTTCTTAGTTATCATGTTTTCTATCTCTCCAGTTTTAATGCTCTTTTCAACTGTTATTTTTCCCTTATATTTCTTAATAATGTTCCTGAATAAGAAATATATTAGACCTCTTAGGAATAAGGTTCAAGAAAGCACAGGTAAATTGTCATCTGTTATGACAGAGAATATTAAAGGTGTAAAAGTGAGTAGTTCTTTCGCGAGAAGCAAAGAAAATCAAAAAGAGTTTCAAGAGGTAAATACTGATTTATCTGAAGGCTACATCACATACAGCAAATATGATTCAATGATAAGTCCTCTGAGTGACAGCTTCAGTCCTTTAACGAAAATAATTATTCTAATTCTAAGTTCTTACCTAATTTTTACCTCTGAATCATCAATTTTAACTGTTGGAATTCTACTTCTATATCTTCTCTATATTGATCGTTTTATTTATCCTATATGGGTATTGACAAATATTTATAATCAAATTCAGATGGCATTCGCCTCTTTTGAAAGAGTAATAGCAATCCTTGAACATCCTATAGCAGTAAAAGAAAAAAAACATGCCATACCGTTACAAATTTCCGAAGGAAGAATCGAAATGAAAAATGTAACTTTTGCATATGATGATAATAGAAACATTTTGGATGATTTTAATCTCACCATTAATCCCCATACAACCCTTGCTGTTGTAGGAGAGACTGGGTCAGGGAAAACCACTATAATGAACCTCATCATACGCTTATATGATATACAGTGCGGGGAAATCTTAATTGACAACCAAAACGTTAAAGATGTAACAATTGCTTCTGTAAGAAAGAACGTTGGAATTGTTTTACAGGATCCAATATTATTCTCTGAATCCATTCGATATAATTTAACTTATGGATTAAATGTTTCTGATGAAGAATTGCAGTCAACTTTGACTATTTTAGGGGCTGAATTTGTTTTTAATCTACCTAATGGACTTGATACTGTTGTAGGAGAACGGGGAGGTAAACTATCATTAGGTCAAAAACAATTACTTTCTTTTGCTAGAGCTATAATTCCAAATCCCAAGATATTGCTGTTAGATGAAGCTACATCATCCATCGATCCACAAACCGAATTAAAAATTCATAAAGCGATGACGAAGATGATTAAAAATCGGACTTGTCTGATTATAGCTCATCGGTTGAGTACAGTTCGTCAAGCAGATGAAATCATTGTTATTAATAAAGGTAAAATTATTGAAAGAGGAACATTCAATCAATTATTAAAACAAAAAGGACGCTTTTATGAATTATGGCAATTTCATTCTTAATCATATCAATATTTACACTATTTAGTACTTAATTACGTCTTCAGAAGTGAAACAAAAAAATGAGTTCCACAGACGAGAAAGTAAAACCAAAATTGAAGAATATAGCCATTAGAGGCATTAACGCGAATTTATATGAATTATTTTCCCGTAAAATCCAAGCAATTGGGATGCAAATGGGAGATGCGTTTAATAAAATGATAGAGGCTGTCTTAGAATCATTTAATGATGAATTTCCGAATATTAATGCTTCTATTCTACAAAACACAGAATTCCTTCCAACAATAAGTATCAGCAACAAAGAAAAATTAACAATATGTAAAAACGATTTAATTGAAGCTGAAGCCAGATTATCAATTTACGGTATAGAAATCTTAAGATTTAAAGAAGATGTATCAAAAGAAGAGTTCATGAGCTATATAATTTCAATTGCTAATTGTAGAACCATACAAGTCCCTAAAAGGCTTCCAAAATTAGTTGTACTGTCCAAAATTGCTGAGGAAATTGATATAACTTATTATTAATAGAGATAGAAGTACACAGAAACATCAAACTAAGAAATATTTATTAGAGAATTAGCATGTTAGAGATATGTTCTCTATCTATTAAAGAAGGTGTTATAATGATGAATATTATTCCGTTACCTATTGCTACAGAGTCTCCAATTGATATGGGGTTTATGACTTATTTGATGGGTCATGGTACTGAGATCACATTAGGTGTTTATTCTTGGTTAATAAAAGGTGCTGATAAAAACATTTTAATTGATACTGGCTGTTCAGGGGAATTAATTAGAAGTACTGGTTTTCCTGGGATTGATGGTCAAACACAAGATGAAGCTTTAAAAAAAGTTGGCTTAATTGTAGATGACATTGATGTCCTAATTTTAACACATCTTCACACTGACCATGCAGCAGATATTGCCAAATACAAAAACGCAACTGTATTTGTTCAGAAAGATGAACTAGAATATGCTAAAAATCCTCATCCAACACAGATAGGGTGGTTTATTATTCCTCCGGAGGAAACAAAACTAGAGATTGTGGATGGTGACAAGGAGATTGCCCCAGGAGTCAAAATTATTAAGACACCTGGCCATACACCAGGAAATCAAAGTATTCTAGTTGATACTGAAAAAGGAAGAATTTGTATTAGTGGTTTATGCTCAATCCAAGAAAATTATGACCCCCCACAGCAAATGAAAGATATGGGAGTAGTAGCGATAGCGCCAGGAATACACATTGATGCTCTTCAGGCATATGACTCTGTAAGGAAAATTCAAGACATTGCAGATATTGTTATTGCTCCCCATGACAAGAAATATTTGGATATTCAAAGTTTACCTTGAACACGTCCTCTAGAGTTTTCTCTTCCTTTGATACCAAAAGAATGAGCTCTTCAAAAAAGGAATGACAGTATGACCGAAGATAAAATTGTTCTTGTAAAAGCTGATATAGAAAAAAATCGGCTTTATACGACATTAAAAGGAAATCTTACCAAAGAAGACATTCTATCTTTACCTGATGATCTTAGACGCGAAGCTGATAAACTAAAACCTGGATACTTGGCGATCTCCGATGTTGGTTCCTACATACCTGCATCAGAAGATAATCTCGAGATTCTGAGTAAAACAATGGGAGTAGCAGTAGAAACGAAAATGGGTGCAACAATAAGAATTGTTTCAAATGCTTCGATAACGAATTTACAGCAAGTATCCAGCTCTAAACATGGATATAAAGCCATCATTTGCGGTTCAAAGGCAGAAGCTGAAAAAAAAGCCGAAGAAATCGAAAATACAATGAAATAATAACTGGAGGAATTAAAATCATTACTAGAGTTGGAATTTATAAAGACCATACTCAGTTATTGAGTATAAGAAGGATACTATGATGAGATCCTCTGCCATAAAAAGAAGTATTATAACAGTTAGAATCATTTCTAGCTTAAAAGGGGTGATACAGATCTGTTTAACTCTCAACAACATGAGATTGGAAATGAGCATCCACAATCACATCTAATTCAAGGGAGTTGTTGTTTAGCTTTTTTCCTGGTATGGGTAATAGATTTAATCCTTATTCAATTACCCAATGAGATTCTGAATAATGATCTACTTATCTTCCAGATGGTATTATTCGTCATTTTTCTAATCTTGGCTATCAAATTTGGAATGACATCACATAATAGACTTTTTGGAGTTACGAACCAGCCTACTGGGTTAATAGCAGATGAGGTTTTTGCAGTAGTACGTCATCCAATGTATTTTAGCATATTGATACTCTATCTTGGTTTTATTTTTCTATCATTTTCACTGATTTCAGTTATTCCATGGTTCTTTACATTGGTTCTCTATAATAAAATTGCTATATACGAAGAAAAAGAATTGGAAAGGATCTTAGGGAAAGAATATTCTGACTATCAAAAAAAAGTTCCAAGATGGATTCCTAAACCATCATCACTCATAAAATTATTCCTTTAAGGAAATATATTATGAAATCTCTACAGTAGGTTGCTAAAGCCCATGGGGTGTTACATGGGTTGTTACTATATAATTATTGTAATTATTGTAAAAAGGAAGAAATTAGAAAGAGTAAAACTAAAGAAGAAGAGCAATTGAATCAAAATTCTCAATGGAATGGATTCTTTGTTCAATTTTCTTTATCTGTCAAATTTTGACAGATTTTTTATTCTATAATCCTAAAGGATTTTTCATAGAGTTTCTCTGGTATATCTAAAGAATGCCGTGTAAGTAATAGCCAGTGATGAGGACAAACAAAATACAAAATATTAAATAGAACATTAAAACTGATTGACGGAATTTTTCTCTAGATTCGGAATTTTCAAACTTTGATAAGGATTTTTTTGGATTTATTAATTCCATTGTTAAATTCACATTAAGATCTTTATACACTTTTATGTATAAGTCCAACATAATCATTTATAAAATGTGATTTATC
>JAEOSR010000084.1 GCA_016840285.1 Candidatus Hodarchaeota archaeon
TCAATCCCGAGACACAACTCTCCCAACAAAGATGAGAGTAAGAGCAATTAAACTGATTATTAAAACTACAGTAATGAGGAATGTTTCTTCATCTGGGACTGGTTGAGACCAGGCTAAAAGTGCAACCAATAAGTTCAATCCTGAAAGGCACCCGAATAATGCTGTTAATAAATTAAGCCTTTTTGTAGTTCGTTTTTCCTGTTCAAGGGCCAAAAGATTCATTTTACTTTGGATATAGGTGGTAGCGCCTTCAACAGAACGCTCAACGGATCGAGCAAAGTCCAACCATGAATTCATGAGATTCAGATTAAAGTTTGGAAACAATCTTTGAATTAATGGCTCGGATAACAATGGTACAACTGGACTGAGATGTCCCTGCATATTAGAAATTTCTGGTTTTAACTTTAAGAATTGGGCTTGAATCGTTTGTGTCTGATCTAATAACTCACTTAATTGAGTGGTTGTTATGGTTGCCTTTGAGCTTGTAAGCGTACGCATTTCTGCTGTTATATTGGTTAATTCTTCAAGCATTTTTTGTAGTGCTGGCTCAATCGTAAACCAGGAGTTTATCAGGCCTTTCTGCATAACTAATGCTTCATTAATCTTTTGAAACGAAACAACAGGAATCTGATTATCTCCAATATGACACAAACATGTTTCTGGTTCTTCAGAATTCTCATAATCGGGAGCCATGATATTAATGGTCAGATTTTCAGCATTCTCGAATCGAAGAAAATAGCTGGCATAAAAAGAGGAATAATTCTTTGATTGATCATCATCGAATAACTCCAAAGGATCAATTTGATAATTTTCTATCAGCCAGGTTTTTAGATCCTCAAAAAGTGATTTAAGCTGTGTAAAAAGTGAAGCTCCCGCACGAGAAGGAAAACCAGCAAGTCCATAAATAAGGGGATCCCGTAGGAAAGGATCTTTATTATAAATGTCACACGGCCAATAAGTGTGCCTTATAGTCATTACCCAGTCAATATGCTTCTCAAAAACAACATCCAGAGTTCGAGAATTCTTCCATTCATATAAAATTCCTAATTGATTAACTGGAACCTTTTGGAGTCTAAATGCGGAGCGAATAACCTCTTCTGTTATTTTAAGAGGAACGACAATCTGAAATCCTGCCATGATCTGAGCCTGGTCTTTCCAATGAGCTAACATTGCTTCTGAACCATGCTCTAAGAATAAATTGCATGAAGGACAACAACTATTTGATGTATGAACTCGTTGTGGGCAAATTTCCACTGAACCTAGAGAAGCAGCAACGTCACAACGCATACAACATTTTAGAAAATCAGGATCATCGGTGACCAGCATGGATCCATATTTACGAGACAAATTCTCGATCTCTTGCGGCATTCTACTCAACTCGAGTGAATGAAATTCCATTGCTTTTATATTTTAAGATCAATTGTTAGTAAGAATTTCTAATTTCTATGAATTCACCAGAGGAGAATCAACATATTAGATGTGTGTTGGAAAAAAAAGGAAAATATGTGAACTCATTATCAGCATCAAAAGCGTTGATCCTGAATTCTAATTTGTAACCACTTCAAGTCCTAAATTTATTTCGTCTCCATTGATTAGAAAGGTTTTATTATCTTCCAAAGGAATTGAAGAAATTTCGAGAGCCAATGTTTCCATTTTTACGTACTCTTCATACAATTCTAAACTTTTGGAAAGATCAGAGGAATTAGTTTCGTACATAATCTTTATTCTCGCATCTAATTCAAGATTTGCCTCTTTTCGCATACGTTGTATTACCCTAACTAGCTCTCGTGCCAAACCCTCTTGTTTTAACTCTGGATTCATCTCAATTCCGAGGAATAAAGTAAATTGATGCTCATTTGAAGACTGGGAGAGGAATTTTTGATTTGCTGGATTCTCTGAAAAATCTTGAACGTATTTAAGCTCTTTAACATTTAATTCATGCCTAAGAGATTCTAATAATTGTATTTTAAATTTACTAGTAGAAAATGGTCGATTCCCTGATATTATAGCCATAGATAATGGTTGTCTTAATTTAATTTGAGCTTGATTCCTCAATGATCTACCTGTTTCAATTAAATTTTTGTACGTTGAGAAAGACTCAACAACATTATCAAATATTGGTGTTTCTTTCATTGGAAGCGAACATAGATGAACACTTTCTGGCAGCTGCCTATCAAAGGGAATTCGAAGAAGTTGAAAGATGTGTTCAGATAAGAAGGGCATGAGAGGCGCTAAAAGATAGCTTACAGTTAGTAAAACTTGATAGAGCGTTGAATAAGCTGGATTTTTATCATTTAACGGATCTTTTTCCTTCCAGAATCGTCTTCGTGAGCAACGAATATACCAATTGGTAAGATCGTTGAAGAATTCCTCAAGAAGAAGAGTACATCTTTTACAATCCCAATTAGATAAGCTATCATGATATTGATCTACTAGATTATGTAATCTAGCCATTATCCAGCGATCAAAGACATTATTAGAAGAATGGGAAAGCTGTGAAGCATCAGTAATATCTAAAGCTGCGAAATTAAGGAAGAATCTAACCGCATTCCATAAAGGCACAAACTTACGACGAATCTCATTAGTGACTGCGAAACCAAAACGTAGAAATGAATCAGATTTTTGAGTAGCATAGTTCCACCTCATGACATCAGCACCCATTTCTCGAAGAGCATAATCAAAATCAATTGCATCACCAGATTTGTGCATTGGTGACCCATCTTCACTCCTAACTTCTTCATACACTACAACTGTTTTGAAAGGGGCTCTCCCTTCTAGAGTAACTGACATAAAAAGCTGAGAATAAAACCAAAGTCTGACCTGTTCGACCATTTCACAGACCATATCCGCAGGAAACCATTGTTCCCATTCTTCGCGATGTGTGCAATAATTAAGAGTGGAAAACGGAACAATTCCCGCATCTAACCAACAATCACCGACTTCAGGAACACGATCAACTAAGTTTTTACAACTAGGGCATTTGATTTGTATAACATCAATCCATGGACGATGGACTTCTGGTAATTCTTCTACTTTACTAGGTTCCTTAGCCAATGTTCTTAATTCTTGAAGACTTCCAACAACAGTCAGTTCTCCACAATCGCAAGGATAGAATGGCAAGGGTAATCCCCAAAAACGCTTTCTCGAAATACACCAATCGCTCATATTTTTCAACCAATCATACATTCGCTTTCTAGCATGATTTGGTACCCAATGAACACTATTATTCGCTTGTTGAAGCAATGGGCGAATTTCATCGCATGATATAAACCATTCAGTTTCTAGTTTATACACAAGCTCAGTCTTACATCGCCAACAAACGGGATAGCGATGTATTATGGTTTCTATTCGAAATAAAAATCCTTTTTCTGAAAGGCTTTCGAAAATGGGGTTAGCTGCACCATTAGTAGTTAATCCACTTAATAGCCCCAAACCTTTAACAAGTTCTCCCTTCTCGTCGATGGGAGCAACCACATTTAATTGATATTGTTTTCCTAATTCAAAGTCTTCTGCTCCGCACCCTGGGGCTATATGGACTATTCCTGTCCCTTCATCAGAAGATACTTCTTCCCAAGGAACAATTTTATAGTCAACGCCCTTTTGTAACGGAAGTTCGGTGAAAGGAGCTCTATACTCTAGTTTCAAGAGCTCATCTCCTTTGAAAGAGTCAAGTATTATATATTCATTACGTAGAATATCAACAGAATCCTCCGCAAGATAGAATTCCTTACCATTCATCTTGACAAGTAAATAGGTTAACTCGGGATGAACAGCTAAAGCAGTATTTGCAGTTAGGGTCCAGGGAGTCGTCGTCCAAACTAATAGGTATCTATTTGTGGCCCCCAAAACTGGGAGCTGTAGATAAACGGAAGGATGTCTCAGTAGTTTATACGAATCAGCCATTTCGTGAGCAGAAAGACTGGTACTACAGCGTGGACACCATGGCATTACAAGACGTGATTGATAGAGCCATTTCTTCTCATAGTGACAGACTTTTAAAAAATGCCAAATGTGTTCTATATTTTGATCAGTGTGTGTATAGTAACTGTTGTTCCAATCCATTTGCTGACCTAGTTGTTTTGATTGTTGGGTAATGATTTCTGCGTACTTGTTTATCCGAGCTTTACAGTGGTTCACAAATACTTCAAGGCCCAT
Source organism: Candidatus Hodarchaeota archaeon (assembly GCA_016840285.1). The sequence goes on from JAEOSR010000084.1 coordinate 4,156, forward strand.
CTCTAGAATATCATTCTTAGAATTCAGCCCTAAATTTTTTTCAACCTCTACTTCAACCCAGAGTCCCTGTGTGTCAAAACCATTTTGAAATCGCTGTCTGTATCCGCGCATGGCCCAGTAACGCTGGTAGATATCTTTTAATGTACGACCTCGAGCTGTATGTACACCCATGGGATTATTTGCAGTGATTGGGCCGTCAATAAAGGAAAAAATATTCTTTGAGCCATGTAATTGATTAAGTAATTTCTGGAAGATTTTTCTTTCTTCCCAATACTGAAGCATTGTTTGCTCGACACCAGACCAATCAAGTCCTGATGCCACTGGAGTAAAAAGAGGTGTATTATTCATCTAACCTCTTCCTCCGATTTTGTGCTTTCATCTCAACATAAGGGAGTATTTTTACCAGCTCAAAAAGAGTATGTTGAGACCATTCTTGAGTTCTTGTTTTCTTATTGACTTTACTTTTCTTAGAGAATTTCGGGATCCATCCTGTGTCACCTACAAAAAAGAAAATCCAGTTTTCTTACCAAAGACTTCAAAAAACCGCTCCTAGAAAAGAAGAAGTAAGAAGAAGTCTTATAGACGGAGCGTTCTCTCCAGTAGTTAAAGAGAAAAGGTTGGTAGACGAATTTCGTGATTCCTCACTAGAGTTTCACTCCATATTCTATATTTTGACTTTATTGTTTAAACCTTTCCTTAATGGTAAAAAACCACTCTGGATCGTGTATTATTTTTTTTTCACAGTCTTTCTTGGGAGTTATCTTCTAAATTAATTAAATTTGTTTTCAACTTGTAGTGTCTAAATACAATAAGGAATAATATAGTGAGAATACTAACAAGTGAGATTAAGATGAATAATTCTGTAAAGAAGGCAGCCGTGGGATGATTTGGTTCGTTATAAAGAAATAATGTTGGATATTCTGAGATTGGATTAAAAAAATCAAAGAACCAGTCAACACCATGAATTCCTGTCGTAATTAATAAGTCAAAGAATGATGGACACATAAATGGAAGAAGTAGAAATGCTTCGATTAACAAACCCATATGGCCTATGAGAGAAATAGTGTCAAAATAAAAAGGATTAAGGACAAAAATCATAAAAGAAGCAACAAAAACTTTTATGACTCCAATAAATGTTAATGCATTTATAACTTGATTGTTACGGCGTAGGATAAGGGTTATAAAGAGAAAAATCCCAAAAAGAATTCCAAATATTGCGCAGTCCGGGATAAAAACCCATAAATATATGGGATAATAGGCATACTGCCAACTATAGAGATATGCTGTATTTAGTGAGGCGATTACATTGATTACTATCCAGATATATACAATAATGGGGGGTAATGACAGGAGTTTCACGCGTATTTCTTCTAGTATCTCTTCCAACATTAGTTCCGGACACCCAGTTCTATAAAATAACTTTAAAACATATAAAAAAGATTATTGACAACATTCGATTCTTAATTTGGATATGTCCTTTATGTCGATTTCCTAAAAAGATATTAAGGAATGAGTAATTCCATATTTTTTGGATCGTTATTTGCTTCTGATGAGATACCCATGACAGATCGTGATACAAAAGAATCGGAGTCAGATCCTACGAATCAAGCTAATCAAAAGAAAAGTAGGAAAAATCGGATCAAATTAGATACTAACGCATTTACTCAAATGTGGATAAAATTAGAAAAAGAGATCAGAGAAACCTATCCAAATAAATCTCTGAGAAATAGAGAGGAATACTTGAAAAAAAAGAAAATAATACGACAAGGATTCCCAAGTCCTGAAATTCTAGCCCGATGGTGGCAAGAAGCTGAGAATCAGATTAAGCTAGCTCATCCTCACGAATCATTAAAAACTCGACAAGAGTTGACTGAAAAATATGTGCATTCTCGACTTAAGAAATATCTAGAACATCAGTACATAGAACCCCACCCCGAAGAAAGGCAAATCTCTGAATGGTATCGTGAAGAATTAGTTAAATTAAGAGAAGAAAGTCCTCATAAACCTTTGAAAGAACGAGAAAGAATCGCTGCTGTCTTAGTAAAACAGAAGATAAAACAATACAGAAAAACCATTCGATTAGATGAATTTTTTGATTGATTCTTAAGTTGTTATTTCTTAGAATGTGCGTGATTTATGATGTCCCCTGATATCCCTAAAGAATTAGTATGTAGAGAGTATTTGCAACAGCAAATCTACGTTGATCCAGACACGATTATTGACCGAATGAATACAGTGAAGTTTCATGCTCCAGGATCAGGAAAAATTATTAGTGAAATGCTCAATATCTTTTGCACTTTCGCTGAGAAATATCAGTTTGCTGATGATCCTTCCCCTTATTTATTATTTATTGAAGATTTAGCTGAACAATTAGGATTTGAGAGTCAAGATGCGATCGATCATTTCAATAAACGCTATCTAGATATGCAAAAAGGGAAAATTCTCGATCATTCTATTTATTTCATGACTGTTCTTAGCAGTATTATTGAATCATTTCAAAAGAAGGTCATAAGTAGACTATCATTACGTTTAAAGAGAAAGCTCGCTCAAAGAGGGTGTGAAAATATCGATAATAAACTGGAAAAATTATTCCAGACTTCGAATTCAACATTCGGCTTGTTAGTAAACATCGAAATTCTGAAAGAGATGGGACGTCTTATCGGAGTAGAGATGGATCCTATTATGACTGACTCTTATGAAAAAGAATTGATTTCTGTAATAGAAAGTTTCTGAAAATTTGGACACGATTAGTTATGACAGAACGACTTTATTTAACTGATTGTTATATCCGAGAATTTACAGGAACAATCATTGAGATACTCCCGAATGGGATAATTCTAGACCAATCTGCCTTCTATCCTGAGAGTGGAGGTCAGCTAGGAGACCAAGGAATATTAAAATCAGAAAATGGGAAGATCGTAGTAAAAAATACTCGACAACAACAAAGAAAAGTCATTCACGAGACAGAATCCATCGAAGGGTTGGAAGTAGGAATGCAAATCCAAGGGGAATTGGATTGGTATCGTAGGTATAAGATGATGCGAGCCCATACAGCTCAGCATTGCATAAGTCGATTTTTTCAGGTTAATTGGCATGCGGAGACAGTCAGCAATAAGCTGAAAACTAGCATAAACAGGCTAGATCTATCTCCTTTATCAAAGATTCCCTTGGAAGAATTGAAGGAAATTTCAGCGCAAATTAACAAATTAATTTCAAGTAAAATGCCAGTCTCGATTTCGTTCCTCCCCCGAAAGGAAGCCATCACCTTTCTTAAAGACAAAGAGTATCAAACACAATATCTTGACATGGTTCCGAAATCCGTTCAAGAATTTAGGATTATCTCTATAGATAATTATGATTGGGCTGCGTGTGCTGGTACACATGTCCAAAATACCTCAGAAATCGGCCTCATCTCCCTGGAAAAGACAGTAAATAAGGGAAAATTGCGAGAGAGAATATATTATTCTTTGAGTTAACTGAAAAATTGTAATAAATTACACTAATATACTAATTGACAATGTATAAAAATTGCTCCAATCTTAGAATTCAAGGATATATTTGCCCTATTTATCAAAGAATGAGTTTGATTAAATTGAGTAATGAATCAAATGGCACTTTCAATGTTGGTTTTGGTTGTCAGCTTTCTAAAGCCCAAATTACTTTAGATCCAGACCATAATTGGTTCCGAAATAACCTCAAACCTTACTATGTTGTCACAAAGGATTATCAATATCTTTTCGGCTCAACTCAACCTGGACGACGTCCAGATAGGGCTTATTACATGGTGCCAGAAAATTATCGGCTTGGTAAGGGACAGAAACCCTTTGATCGAGAACGAGGCAAAAAACTCTTCGAAGTGGTTCTTCGTTATTTACAAGAGGAAAAAGTACCAGTGATTGTACAACATGGTATCCAAGGGGAACATGGTTATGAAGTTGGGCTCCGTGTAATCATTAGCGTCAAAAATATGCATAGTGCTTATATCGGATGGTTTGGTAAACTTATGATTTTCCCCCCAAAAGAGAATCAACATATTGATTGTTGGAACTTCATTGTCCAAGAAAATCTACCTTTAAAGTATGTTAATGAAATCAGGAAGTTCTGGCCAACATTTGATCAAAATGAGCCCATGACCCTCTACGACCTCACAGATATCGATCAGAATCAACGTCGTGTCATAAGTTTAAGGGTTGATTATTTTGGTGGGGCTTATAAAAAGCCAAATTTAACTTTGGTTTGGAATAAAGCTGAATCAGATGGATTTATCTCCTATCATGCTGGAATGACTTCAGATAGAGTCATTAAAGGACTTTCAGGAACGGGAAAGACAACATTAACCGTTGGCCCTGAATTAGAGCAGGACGATGCCTGCGTGGGTAAGGTAATTCGAAATCTGGATACGAATAGAATTGAGAAAGTGCAATTAATTGGACTAGAAGCAGCTTCGTATGCTAAATCTCAAGATCTCAGCCCAAAAAGCCCTGAATGGCCAGGTCTTATGAAATCCCGTGAAATTGATCAGAATGGCAATAGACCAGTGGTACTTGCTCAAAATATCGACTGTGAAAACGTTGAATATCAATTCAAGAAGATAAATGGTTATACAGTTAAAATTCCAGTAGTTAAACCAGAAAAAAAACTGGGTTCATTATCATGTACTCGCTATCATAGCTCTGGAACTACAAATGGTCGTTTTATCTTTCTATTCTCTGAATTAAATAAAGATTGGGGAAAAAGTGACACACCTCGTTATCTGAAAACAGTTGTTCTTTCTATGAAACGTTTCGATCTTCTCGATCCAATGTTTCGTGTCACAGATCCCATATTAGCAACAGCTTTGGATTCATCAGTAGAATCAATTATTACATCTGCTGTAGCTGAACAGAAACCTGGAACACGTGTTCGTTCCTATTCTGCGACCGACTTCATGGCACGAGAGCAATGTCATCAAGCATTACTGAAACTGGAAATGTATAAGGATCTTGGATTATTTCTTGACGGAAAATTAGTATTTTTAGTAACGAATGCTGGTACTATCGGCGAACACGATATCAATGGGAACCAAATTCGTATCAAAAATAGTAAAGGAACAATCGTACCTAAGATTGATCAGCATACTGGAAAAGTTTTGAAAAATGAATTAGGGGAAGTAATATATCAAGGTCAAGGAGAAAAAATCACAGTTCAAGATACAAAGAAGTTACTAGATCTCGGTGAACACCGAAAAATCACGAATTGGATCCCCCACCCAGTATACGGCGATAGTATTTTACTACCTGATCCGAAAGAGCTGGAAACTAAATGGGGAATGAAAGAGTTTACTACACGATTTAATCGTTTGAGGTATTATACGGTAGGCCAATTCATTGATTTTACACTGCGTGATATAAAAGAACGTACACAATTTCTAGAGAATTTGTTTAAAGGACAAGAGTGTGAGGCAGAATTAGATGAGGTTATTCATGTTTGGCAGAATTATAGAATTCCTGATCCGATAACAATCGAAAATTATTATCGGAAATATTACTCGGATTTTGGAAAATATTATTCTGATTTCTGATCTTTCTTTTCTCTAAGGTAACTTAAACTATGAATTAATTCCTTAGAAAACAGTAAAGTTAAAAGTTATTATCGTATTATATCCTCAACTAAGCCAAATCTCACTTGATGATTCCCTTAACATAAAAAGCTTAGTTAGGATCAAATGAAGGATTTTAATCATGTCTGATGAAGAAAAAAAAATACCACCTGATCTAAAAAAAGAGTTACTTAAGAAAACTAGTGAAGACGGATACCATAGCATCGAAGATGCTAAAGCAAAACTAGAAGGGAAAATACCCACCAAACCAAAAGAGGAATAGCA
>JAEOSR010000085.1 GCA_016840285.1 Candidatus Hodarchaeota archaeon
TATGGTGCTACTATTCGGAAAAGAATTAAAAAAGTTGAAAGTGTTCTGAAAATTAAACACCCGTGTCCTTCCTGTAATTTAAATAAGGTTAAACGAGTTTCAATAGGAATTTGGGAATGTTCTTTCTGTGGTTTCCGATTTACTGGCGGATCATGGTCTCCAGAGACACCAGGGGGAAAAATTGCCCTTCGAACAGCAAAACGGTTAGCTAGTGAACACGAAACATAGTTTTTTTCATGATCCTCCATCTACTTAAACCATTGAAATATAGATGATTGAATGGTTAAGCAATGTTGATAACAACATCTCGAAATCCCACGCACCAATTACGTCGTATGAGCAAGATAATTGCTCTATCCATCCCTAATTCCCAGAGATTGACCCGAGGTTCTTTAAGTCTTGGTAAGGTTTTCAGATATTGTTGGAACCAACAGATTTTTCGACTCCTTATCCTTCAAAAAAAATCAGGAAAGAACTCAATCCTAGTAAAAGCCTATTCCATAGGAGAAAAACCTCAACCAATTAAAGCGACGATTGAAATAACTGAAATGATATCTTTGCAAAAACACAATAAAACACAACGTATTATGATTGAGAAAGTCAAGTTAGATTTCACAGATCAAGTGAATGAAGAAATTATGGAACAAATAATTGATTTTTTATCCCCAATTATCCAAAAGGCAGGAAATAAGCGTACGAAAAAACTCCTAACAATGAGTTTCAGAAAAAACAAATCGAATTCCTTAATTGGACATGTAGTTCAACACAATTCATCGAAGTCACTACCTCTTTATACGATTCATATCTCTTCAGAATGTATTAACGATGATTAACAAATTTAAATTTCATTTATATGTCAAATATGACACAGAGGATCAGGCCGGTATCATCTTTACATCTCTGATACCAGAGATTCAGGAGCAACGTTTTGAACGATCCAAGGCCTCTATCGAATTAAAAGCTCAAAAAATAGAAATCTGTATCATTGCTCAAGATATTAATGCAGCAAAAGCCACCGTTAGTTCTATTTTGCGGTGGATCTCTAGTACAACAAAAGCCCTCTTGACTTTGTCAAAACAAACTTTTAACTAATATTATTCGTCAACACTCAAAGAGGAAATAGTCAAATAAATCGCTAATAACTTGTGGTTGTTAATATGGCCTTCCGTGAACTCTCTCCTGCTAAGCAAGAACAGCTATTAAGATTCCGACAGTTAGAACAAACTATCCAAAATCTACGAATTCAGCTTTCTGAGATTTCTCGTGCTCTTTCTGAAATTGAGATGACCAAAAAGGAACTACAGCAATTAGATACCGAAAAAGAAGTTTGGAAGGCTGTAGGATCAGTTATGTTCCCGAAAAAAGTTGGTGAAATCCTGAAAGAATTAACGGAGCGAACGGAACTACTCGAGCTGAAACAAAAAAGTTTTTCTTCTCAAGAAACGCAGAATGTTAAACGCTTAGAAGAGTTACAAGCTCGTTTAAGCGCAGATTTAAGTGATTTGCCGCCAACGAATTGATTACATTCTCACCTAGTCTAGCAACGTGGATTCTTTGATAACCAACGAATTAGATGAAATACTGGATCAGTTGTATCTCAAAATTAATCAGTTTCTTCAAACTAAAGTTGGGGAAGATATAGATCAAGATCTGATTGATATTAGCCTCGAAACAACAGAAAATGGCGAACTCATAATACATATTGATCTATATTTGGAATTATCTCCTTTTTCAAACTTTAATGTACAAGAAGTAGCGGAAGAAGCTGTTAAACATGGTATCAAAGAAGCTGACCAAATTTTTCCTTCATATATAATAAAAATTCAGAAGAAATAATTCACCGTATTTTCAGAAGTATGAAGATGTCCCGATTAAGATGTTGTCATAATTCTCCTTTCACACAAGACTCGCAATCTAAGAAAGTCTATTGTAAAAATCACTATGTAGAACTAATTGAGTACAAAGTAAGAAAAACCATTAATCGTTATAATATGTTGGATAGAGATGATCATATAAGCTTGGGGTATTCAGGGGGAAAAGATAGCTCAGTTCTTCTTAATATCCTTATTAAGCTCCAGAAACGATATCCTAGTTGTATTTTGACCATACTGACAATCGATGAAGGGATCAAAGGATACAGAGACGAATCTTTGGAGCTTACTCAAAAAATCGCTAAAAAATATCAAGTTCCTCATGTCATAATGTCCTTCAAGAAGATTTATGGTGCTACTTTAGACCAAATAATTAAAACAAGTCTTGATAAGAAACATTCGTTGTCAGCATGCGCGATTTGTGGCATACTTCGTCGTCGGGCGTTAAATTATGCAGCAAAACAGGTCAATGCGACCAAAATTGCCACAGCACATAATTTGGATGATGAAGCACAATCTATCCTATTGAATTTACTACGAGGAGATTCTAATAAATTCATTCGCTTCTCTCGCTTTCCCATTTCAAAATTTAAAACATTAATCCCCCGAATACGGCCTTTTGTACATATAACTGAACCTGAAATTGTTCTCTATGCTTATGCTAAAAATTTAGAATATCATTCGTATCCCTGTCCTTATGCCTCTTCTGCAATGCGGAATAGCATTAGGACATTTCTATCAGGAATGGAAGAAAAACGACCGAGTACTTTGCGAAATATTGTGAATCTTCACGATTCAATTGGTAAATACTTTCCTAAAACAGAAAGCCTAGAGCCTCCATTCTTGTGTCAAACCTGTGGAGAAATTTCTTCCTATGAGGTTTGCCCCATCTGTCAGCTCTTTGATGATCTAGGATTTGAAAATTCATTAAAATTAGAATGATACTTTAAAATTGATAAAAAATGTGATCCTATGAGGTAAATATATGTTACAAACGTGACAATAACCTCAATCTTCGCCTACAGCCAGAAACTTCTGATTGCTTTCAATCCTTTTAATCATTCGTTGATTCTTTTTAATCGTTTGAATGTGGACTAATCCTTTTATTTCTAATTTCATCAAAGCTCGGTTCAATTCCCTTTCTGAAAACTCTCCAACATCATTTTTTAGCAAACGAATTAAATCATCTTCTAATAGGACACCTTCACGCCGTTCAACAATATTCATAATCGAAAAAGTTAAGGGAAATGGTCTCCAATATGGATCTTTATTTTCTACCATCTTAGTTACCTTGTGATTTGACTTTATAAGAGAGAGAATGACTAAAGTAAGAGATTCATTGCATCAATGATTAATTGACTTACAATGTATCTTTTTCAGAAGTGCTTTATATGATTATTATCCAAATAAGGGAACCGTGGGTTGAGCATCAACAGCTATTCTTCGTCTGAACTGGGATTCTTGGTTTTCATACCATTTTATCATTTCTGGTGTACAGGATGAATGAACTCTAGAAAGAGAAGCCTCAAAATGACGCCATTCTATTAGATTAATATCTAATCCTTCACGAAGAGCTAACATACCTGCTTCACGACAAATAGCATCAAGATCTGCTCCCACATAATATTCTGTTTCTTTTGCCAATCGCTCTAGATTCACATCTTCCGCTAATGGCATATTCTTTGTATGGATATCTAGGATCAGTTTACGGCTTTCTTCGTCTGGAGGAGGAACATAAACAACACGATCAAATCTTCCTGGTCTGAGAAGAGCCGGATCAATCATATCTGGTCGATTTGTCGCTGCTAGAACCACCACATCTCTTAAAGGTTCTATCCCCGCTAGCTCGGTTAAAAGTTGGCTGATTACACGTTCATTTACGCCGGAGGAGTCACCAGCTCCTCTTCGGGTAGCTACTGCATCAATCTCATCGAAGAAAACAAGCGCTGGGGAAGCTGTACGGGCTTTTCGAAAGACTTCTCTGATCGCTTTTTCACTTTCTCCAACCCATTTTGAAAGAAGTTCAGGGCCCTTGACACTAATGAAGTTAATCTGACTTTCCGTTGCTAAAGCTTTAGCTAATAGGGTTTTTCCAGTCCCTGGTGCTCCAAATAAAAGAACAGCTCTAGGAGGATTAATTCCTAAACGCTGAAAACTATCTTTTCGTCTTAGTGGCCATTCTACAATCTCTATAAGTTCTTGTTTAATAGAATCCATCCCACCGATATCATCCCATCTTACATTTGGTACTTCAATAAATACCTCTCGAATTGCAGAAGGATGGATCTCCTTTAAAGCATCCTCAAAATGTCGATCTTCCACTTTTAAATTATCAAGGACTGCTGGTGGGATAGTGTCTTCACTTAGATTTATTTCGGGTAGGATCTCACGAAGCTTTTTCATTGCAGCCTCACGACCTAGAGCAGCAAGATCAGCACCTACAAATCCATGGGTAATTACCGCGAGTTTCTCTGTATCGACATCCTCGATCCCTGGCATTCTTCTAGTGTGAATTTGAAGGATTTCTAAGCGTTCATTCTTATCTGGGACTCCAATTTCGATTTCACGGTCAAAACGTCCAGGGCGACGTAAAGCAGGGTCAACAGCATTGGGTCGATTGGTTGCTCCAATAACAATTGTCTCCCCTCGGCTCTCCAATCCATCCATTAAAGCTAAAATTTGTGCGACAACGCGCCGTTCAACTTCACCAGTAACTTCTTCTCGTTTAGGAGCAATAGCGTCAATTTCATCAATGAATATAATACTTGGAGCGTTATCCTCCGCCTCTTTGAATATTTCTCGCAATCTCGCCTCACTTTCACCATAGAATTTGCTCATAATCTCTGGCCCTTGAATTGGAATGAAGTGGGCCTCTGATTCATTGGCAACCGCTTTTGCGATAAGGGTTTTCCCAGTTCCAGGTGGTCCGTGTAACAAAACTCCTTTAGGTGGATCAATTCCTAATTTTTTAAAGAGTTCAGGATGTTTCAAAGGGAGTTCAACCATTTCACGGATTCGCTGAATCGCGTCTGACAAACCACCTATGTCCTCGTAACTAACCCCTGGCATTCCAGTTTCAGTTTCAGAAACAGGCTTTTCTGAGACATTAAGCTTCGTGGTGTCAGTGATAAGTACAATATCTGTAGGGGTGGTTGAATTGACAACGAAGGGTATTGACCTGCCTAAAATAGGGATGAGAACAGTATCATTCTTGGAAACGGGGTAACCTAATAATTTTCGTTTAACAAAAGCTTCAAATCCATAATCGAGGGAAATTTGACGGGTAGGTGCGATGTTAACTGTTTTAGCAACTTTTATCTGGGCTTTTCGGATACGAACATTTTCTTCTAATGATACTTTGGCGTTTCTTCTGATAATTCCATCCATCCGCACTATTCCTGCTCCCTGATCTTCAATATATGCAGGCCATGCAATAGCTCCAGTCTTCTGACGTCCTCGGATTTCAACAACATCTCCAGTTGTGATTCCAATCTCACGCATGTTAATATCGTCCATTCGGATTTTTCCACGACCAACATCGCGCTGCCTGGCCTCAGCAACTTTTAATACAACTTCTTTCGCCAAAGTTCTCAACTTGTTATGTCAATCACAACTCTAGTGTAGTTGTCATAGTCCTTGTTTAAAATTGATTCTAATCAAATCCTAATAATATTTTCCTTAAGGAAGTTGGAAAATCTCTCTCTAGAATCATCGCAAAAAGAAATTTATCTCTAAAATCTAATGGTAAACTAATAATCAATTATTGTTTGTAGTTCAATTTCGCAATTGTCTACTTCTTCCAGCGCCATGAGACGATCCTCATATTTTTGAAGTGTTTCTGTTCCTTCATCAGAGTCAGCTGTCTTTATAAAGAGTTTAATGGCATATAAACCAAAGAAAAGGGGTTCTTCTTCTTTTTTTAAAACTTCTAAATCCAAACCTTCTCTCAATTCGGTTTGAGCACGGGAAACAATCTCTTCACGATCAACTTCAGGAGACGTCGGAATAACCCTCAGAATTGATAAAACATTTGACATAATTGATCCTCACTAAGCTCTATTTACCGTAGAAATTTAAATAACAGTTATTAAATTAGACAAGATGACCTTAAGGCCCTGTAAATCCACAATTAGGACACGTATATCGATTCCCTAATTTTCGACACCGCTCACAACGAATAATCGGGATCATTCCGCAAGATGGACAAGAAAAACGGGTTGTTCCATGTTGACTAGGCATGACCGCAATTTGACAAGGATTACATCTTTGCATTCGAATGTTTTCACTCATTTAGAGAACCTCTGTGTCTATTTGTCCCGCCCAGTTTAAATATAATAAATTCTTCTCTTTGATTCAGCCTTTCCCCAAGTTTTTCTCTAGGTCTAGACATATTTTGGAGCTTAAAAACATCTGGGAGTATGAACTTTGTGCAAGTACAAATGAGTGAAAAGAATGGCAACTTATGATCATATCACAATAAATAAAGATGGTGAACCTTCGTCCACAGAAAAGATACAAAAGATCTTAGATGGTCTTGGCGCTGTTCAAGGGGTGGTTCAAGCTCTCCTGGTAAGTGAGGAAGGCTTTCCGATAATGTGTGCACGAACAACACCAATATCCGATGAAATTGAGACATTAGTGTCCGCTATGGTTGCGGGAATCGTCAGTACTTTCGCTGGGGCGTGTGTTCAACTTAATCTGGGAAATAATATCGATTATATTCATGTTCAGACCCCACTAGGTTTGGGCTTAATTTCTAGTGTGGGAAGTACTATTCTTGTATTAATTACTAAGCCTAATGTCAAACTTGGATTAATGCACTATCTTATTACCTCAACTAAGATTAAGATGCTAAAAGTGCGAGAGTTCTAATTAAAAGCAGCTATTTTTTCAATGTTTTTCTGAAAAGAGAGCATTATTAACTTTAATTTCTTATTAACAAAAACCCAATTTATTATATAATTGCTTTAATATCCAAGGAATCACAATAATTACGATTTTGGTGAGTCTTCATTGACCCTTGAGGAGTCTGATTTAGTATTACGCCCTTTAGATTGTAAAATTGGAGGAATGGAACCAATTTGTATTCTTGATCCCGATCATCCGTGCTGTGAGGATGTTTCTCGAGAAGAAATTATATTTAAAGGTGGCCAATTAATTAAACAGGGCAACTCCGCTATTGTATCCCTTAAGCTCCACTTTAATGATCCTGTTGAACAGTTTATTTTTGAGCGAATTCGAAA
>JAEOSR010000086.1 GCA_016840285.1 Candidatus Hodarchaeota archaeon
TCCTCACGCTGACGTCGCTCCTCCTCCTCACGCTGACGTCGCTCCTCTTCCTCACGCTGATGTCGCTCCTCTTCCTCACGCTGATGTCGCTCCTCTTCCTCACGCTGACGTCGCTCCTCTTCCTCACGCTGACGTCGCTCCTCCTCACTACGTTGACGAAGTGCAATTTTTTCCTTTAAATTGGAGATTTCAGAATCCAAAGCTTTCAAATTCTCTTCGTTTTTCTGAATATTATCTAGTAACGTTTTTCTATCTTCTTCGATTTTTTCTGTCTCAATTCTTAATGAATTTATTTCATTATTTAAGTCAGATAATTCTTTCCCCAAATTTTGCTTTTTCTTCTCTATTGACACTTTTGACAATTCTAAATCAGAAATCTGATCTTCATGAGAGTTTAAACGGTGTCTAAGTTCCTGGATTCGTGTTTCAAAATCAGATTCCTGCTTCTTCAATGTTGTTTGAAGTCCTTTCAATTCGTTTTGAAGTTCATCTATCGTTTTTCCTTTCTGTCCTGGAGCGTCCACTATCAACTGTTCTGTGGCAGGAGGGGAACATACTGGACAGGGTGGTCGAATAAAATAAGATCCACAACGAGAACATTTTGGCATGTTTATGTCTCTCCTAATTGCTCTTTTAACTGAGAAATCTCAGCTTCTTTTGAAGATATATCCGTTTTTAATAAAGAAAACTTTGATTTTAATGATTCGATCTCCTGTTCTACTGAACTTTTTCCCTGACCAAGATTTTGTTTCTCTTCTTGCTTACTCTTCAAAGAATTCTCGAGTTCTGAAACTTCAGTATTTAAAGGATCTAATTCTGTTCTTAATTTGCGTTCAATCTCTTCCTGTTTGTTAATTTCTTCAGTTAATCCTTGAATTTCCAGTTTTTTCTCTTCTTGGAGTTGTTTAATCTGTGATTCCGTGTTCTCTATGGATTCAATTAAATCTAATGGATCTATTATTCGGATAGTCTTACTTTCTTCTTTTTCTATCGTAGTTACAGGTGATTCAGGTGAATCATCAGGTGTGCAAAATGGGCATGATTTTTCGCTATAGTAGCAGCCACATTTCTGACAAGTAGGCATATCTATTCCTCATTTGATTTAAATTATAATAATATAACTGTTTTCTTATAACAGTTTTTATGTTATTTAGCTTATAAAAAAAGTTTTTTCATTGCATTTTCTTCTCACAAAATGGAAAAATTAAATCGTTGGTTCTTATGTTTTCTCTTCACTCTGTATTTACTACATTATTCATTCCAAGTAAGCAAGAGGAATCGATACAAATTCTTTGTTTTTCCCGTGGAAAACTAACTCAAAGGAAACCTGCCTTCCGAGGAAAAATCGATTACCACTTCAAGCGAAAGCATATGTGGCGACCATGGCGTATTTTTTGGGAGGAGCAGGGAAAATGGAAACCATACCCTCCTAAGAATACAGTTCAAAAGGTTTTGGCGAAATCAAAACATATATTATTAAGTGAAAAACTTTCATATGAAGAAAAACAAGGAATCAAGGGCTTTTGTAAAGATTTCAACCTAACTACACCTATTGAGGAGGTAGATTTTTGTCCATTTTGTTTAATGCATGACAAAATAACACAACTTCAATCTGCAAGCAATTACTATGTTTATGAGCGGCGTGTATGTAAGTCGTGTGCTATTCAAGAACTGGAAAATGAACTTAAGGAAAAAAAAATTAAGTTTCTCACAAGTCCAGGATTTAAAAAGTATGCTGTATCCTTATTAGACAATTTACATGATATTAAAAGGGTTTCATCAGTTTTTACGGGCGATCTAGCCGTTGTTGGGGATTATACGCTCATTCAGAAGATTGAAAAGGTACCTGAACCCATTTTAAAACCTTATATCAGAAATGTATCAGATTTCCCTCTCCCAGATTTCCTGATGGAATCCTTAAAATCCCGCGGAATACAGATTTTTCTTCCCATTCAGGTTCAAGCGCTTCAGAAGGGTTTACTAAATAATGAAAATCAATTAATTATAGCTAATACGAGTGCAGGAAAAACACTCATTGGTGAACTTGCAGGATTATCTCATGTGCTTAAGAATAAGAAATTTATTTTTACTGTTCCCCTAGTTGCTTTAGCAAATACAAAATTCGATGAATTTAAGAAATATTATGGAACAAAGTTCAAAATTGGATTACGAACTGGCCGATCAAGAATTTTTAACACGTTAGCAGAGAAAAAAGCTTTCTATCGGAATAGATATTCCATCAAAGACTCCGATATCATCGTATCGACATATGAAGGGTTAGATCTTTTAATCAGGGCTGGTCAAGTTGATTTCAACTCAATTGGTTGTATTGTTATTGATGAGGTGCAAACATTAGCTGATCCAGATCGTGGACCCACCCTAGATTGCCTAGTAGCCAAAATTAGGATATATGCTCGAAAAATGCAAGTAATCGCTTTATCAGCAACTATTGGAAACCCATTACAGTTTGCAGAGGACCTTTCATTAACTTTGGTAACCTTTGATCAACGACCAATTCCTTTAGAGAAACATATGCTTCTTTCACGAAGTGAATATGAAAAAAGACGTCAGATTCATAAACTGGCACAAAAAGAATACCAAATGATTTCTAGTGGTGGTTTTCGAGGTCAGAGTCTAGTTTTTACAAACTCACGAAGAAAGACATTAGAAATTTCACAAGCCTTGCGTCATGCTGGAGTGCGAAATGTTCATGCATATCATTCAGGACTCTCTTATGCCTTACGAAGACGAATTGAAACAGAATTCTCCACTGGAAAATGCCCTCTTGTTGTAAGTACTTATGCTTTAGGAGCTGGTGTCGATTTTCCTGCATCACAGGTCATTTTTGAATCCTTAATGATGGGTAATAAAGTTTTAGAACCAAATAGTTTTACACAGATGCTAGGAAGAGCAGGGAGGCTAGGAAAACATGATCGCGGTAGGGTAATTCTCCTATGTCTAGGAGAATCAATCTCTTCCTTGGATCCTAGATCAGAGGTAGAGATCGCTTTTGAGCTCCTTAATGCAGATTTATTAGCAATAGAACCAAATCATGATAAGAATTCGTGTGGTGAACAAATCCTTTCAATTTGTTCCACAAAAAAGTTCACATCTCCAATAAAAGCTAAAGAAATTTATCAAAGAATGATGGGAACTGGAAACTTCGACTTTATGGATATCTCTAACAACTTGATTCAAAATTCTTTGATTAGAGTAACAAAAAGGGCCCAGAAGAAAGGATTGGAATTGATGCCCTTAGGTCAGGCAGCAGTTCTTTCATTTTTTTCTCCAGAAAAGGTGTTATCAATCGTATCCCTTCTTGATAGCCAAAATCACTTTCTTTCGATTGCCCTCGTGATGAATCCGCCTCAAAATATCTACCTTTCAAAAAAACTTCACACTTATCTTGAAAAAACTTATCACATGAGGTTTTCTACCCGACTAATTGATAGTCCTGTTCTTGATGTAATGAATGCCTCATTAAAAGGAAAAGAGGCAACTGAACTCAATAAATGGTGCTTAAATATCTTTTCAAGATGGACCCAACACTTTTTTAATTGTGATTGTCCAGAAAATCCATTTTGTCCTCATGGACAAGAAAAAATTGGTAGATACATTCTAAATGAACGTTTAAGCCAAAAAAGCATAAATCAAATATCTGCGAGTTTAACACGTTTAGAACTTCTTGTCTACCCTGGAGATATTTTATCATTCCTCAATGGATTAATTCATGAACTTGAAGGTGTTCAACGAATTGCACATGCAGTGGAAAAGCCTAAGATTGAGAAAATGATCACTATATTGATTGAAAAGATCGAAACTCCCCCTTCAATCAAAAAAAAGTAATTTAATTTTCATCTACGTTCGCTATAGAAGATTTTCTATGATATTTCACAAAGAAACCTAAACCCGCAAATGCTACGAGAAATCCAACAATATAGGAGATTGCAGATTCCACAGTACTCATAGTACCACCTAACCCAGCAATCGCTAATCCAATAATGACTAAACTTGCTCCAACTATCCGATCATCCATTTCTTTGCCTCTTTTATCCGAAAAATGATCATTTTATGTGTTTATTTTTCTTGCTTCGATCTCAATTTCTTCATTAACTAGTTTTTTAATATAATTAGTGTAGTTATGTAATTGTTGGGATGTCGTAGCTTCAGCCCGAATGGAGAGTACTGGCTCAGTACCGCTTTCACGAACTAAAATCCAACCATCTTCAAATTCTGCTCTGATTCCATCAATAGTAATGGATTTTATTGCTTCCTCTTGTAATATTTCTTTTAGATTTGAAACTACTTTGGATTTAATTTCCTCATGACAGGAAATTCGCATCTCTTCTGTTGCTGGATATTGTGGTAGATCTTTAACTATTTCAGAGAAAGTTTTATTCTTTTTCGATATTATTTCCAACATCCTTAAGGCAGAATATATTGCATCATCAAAGCCATAGTAGTCGGCTCCAAAATAATAATGACCACTCAATTCACCGGCAAAAATCGCTCCACTTTTTAGAAGAGTTTCATGAATCCAAGAATGGCCAACTCGTGTGAAATTTACCTCTGCTGCAAATTTAGAAAGGTATTCGAAAGTAGCTCTAGAAGTCTTTACATCCACCATAATTTTTGATCTCGGATATTTTTGTAGTAAAAATTCACCAAATAGCATTATTACTTGGTCAGGACTAATAATATTCCCTTGATCATCTACAAAGCCTACTCTATCACCATCCGCATCAAAACCTATTCCAATATCATGTTTTCCCTGTATTACAGCGTCCTGTAAATATTTTAGACATGAGGACTTCGCAGGATCGGGAATCATTACTGGAAAATTACCATCTGGTTCAGGGTGTAGTGCCTGAACACCAATTTTCTTAGATCTCAATAATTCAATTATCGGATAACAGGTTCCATTTCCTATTTCCACAACTACACTTAAAGATGTTTTTGGATGAAATTTTGCTTTCTGAAAACGCCAATACTGTGAAGTATTAATATTTTGTAAAAAAGCTGGTTGACCATATTCTGTACTCTTAACGGTGGCCATCTTATTTTGTTCTACCATCTTTTTTATCTGAGAAAAAAAATTATTGATGTGAAAAGAGACTCCATTTGCGTCGCATACCTTAATCCCATTGTAATCGATTGGATTATGACTAGCTGTTACCATTATTCCACCATCTATCTCTGGATTCCTAACTGCTAAAAAGTAAATGGTTGGGGTTGTACAAACTCCCACATCTTGTACATTACATCCTGCTTCCATTAAACCAATTGTTAAGGCCAGTTTGATGATTGGAGTTGAGATACGAACATCTCCTCCAATAACAATGGTTTTATCTGAACCAAAAAAAGTCCCAAAAGCCCGACCAATATTCAGAGCTGTTTCTGAAGAAAATTGCTCTGGAAACTTCCCACGGATGTCATAAGTTCGAAATAGATGTTCAGATATTTTCAATTAATCACCACCGCGGTTCACATTTAATTTCTAGTTTTAATCCAAAAATTTCTCTAATGTTTTGGAATGAGGTTTAAGAATCTGTTGGAGTGGTAGCCATGACCATGAATATCGGATGAATGGAAAACGATGGTTTTGTATGTCTTCATGATAACTTTGGAGAAATTTCATCACATTATTATCCTTCTTATGAGGGTAACCTTGTCCTAAGATTTTGAGCGGGAGGCCCCATTGTTCCTCAATTTCTCGCAGATGTTTATCCCGCATATATTTTGCAACACAGGATGCAGCAGAAACAATAGGAAATATCTTATCAGCTTTTTCTGAAACCCTTATCCTTTTGATATTGTTATTAGTTTGTTTTATCCTAAAGCTGCCAGTCTTAGATTCCATTAAGTCTATATTGATACTTAATGATTTTTCTAATCCATTTAAGTACCCAACGAGATGTTTTACGAAATATTGAGGCTTTGAAATAGTATCTATAGTAATTTCTTTAGAGGATAGATCAATAATAATTTTCCCTATATTCCGAATTTCTAGGTAATTTAGATTATCATGAGGACGATCATACAACGTCTGATCAATCTCATTCGCAGGGATCTCTTTTACTATCAGCTCCACGGCAAGTTCTTGTATTTTCAACGCTAAATCTGCTCGTTTTTTCTGACCTTGTGAGCCAGAGAATAGCTTTGAATCTTTCAAACCGTTTTTAACGAGTTGATCCGTAGATTTTTGATCTAAAGTAACCCCCACAATAAAAAGGGATCCAAAAACACTCCCTCGCCCAGCCTCATCAATCCCCGAGACCTTTTGCAAATTTAATCGATTCCAGTCATTTCAATTGCATTGATTGCTGCTTGTTTAGTTAAACCCTCTGCCAAGATAGTGTACCGTTCTGGACGAATTTTATGTGCTTCGAGCATAGCTTCTAGTAAGATATCACGGTCGAATCCCATCTCTTTCAGAGTAACTGGAGCTCCAACCTCAACGAGAACATCTCGGATTCGTTTCCAATCAGCTCCATGAAGGTACATCATCATCATGGAAATCAATCCTGTTCGGTGGCCATGGGCGACTGGAAATTCATTATTATGAGATAATTTATCTAACGCGTGACTAACTAGATGTTCCGATCCACTAGCAGGACGAGAAGACCCAGCAATACACATAGCAACACCACTACTTCCTAAAGCTTTCATCAAAACACGAATTCCTTTTTCACTAAAGAAAAATCTACCTAACGACTTAACACCCTCCTCCACCATGTTTGCGGTCATTTCAGAGAAAGTAGCTGCATAAATATCAAAGTTTTCTCCTTTCAGACGATGAGCGAGCTTCCAATCCCTCACAGCAACCCATTTTGCTAAAATATCCCCCACTCCGGCTTGTAAAGACTCTTTAGGGGCCTGACTAATTAATGAAGTGTCTCCAACAATAGCAATCGGAGAGATTGGTGCTATCGGAGGAAATTTTTGACTCTTTTCTTCCTTGGCAATTTTCTCTCTTAGAATGAAGTTGACGTAAGGACTAGAGAACCCATCGTGACTAGCGTTGGTTGGTACGGCCATATATTCAGTTTGAGAAAGACTGGCTATGACTTTTACATAATCTATGGTTTTTCCCCCTCCAACAGCCATAAGATTAGTTCGAGTATCACGAATAGCCGACGCCTTTGAATGAAGATATTCTAGTTCTACATCATCAGGGAATACTGAATGTGAAATTTCTAAATCCCCTTCTATTTGGGGGATGATTATATCTGATGCAATCTCCTTTGTATGAGTGTTCCCACTAAAGATCTTGATTTTCTTAATTCCAACATCTTTGCAGACACTAGAGATTCTTTGAACGGCGTTAGGCCCAAACGCTACTCTTCTAGGAACATGGATCTCTTGCACATAAACTATAGTTGAGGCCTCCTATTTTAAATTTATTCATATCTCCAAGATTGCTCTCATCAGTCATTCTTTTGGTTTTTTTTACATATCAATATTCCTTTCATATTACAGTTTCATTCGGTTTTTTCGAATCAGAGAAAGAATCTTTTCTCAGTCTTATTATTTCCCTTCCTCCTAACTTAAGGGTAGCATATCCACCAAAGGATGCCAACATAATCGATTTTGCGAGACGATCAATTATAGCTATGAGAGTTGCATCATTTCCTGGGTAATTTGGGGAATTTGCGAGTACTAAAGCTAATACAAATTCATATTCCCCCACTGCTCCAGGAAGTATTGGAATGATGAATGTGATATTTCCTGCGCATGATGCAGCAATCACCCAAGGAAAATCCATTAGAGTGAGAATCGGAAATACGGTGATTGCTATTACGTATATCATTATTCCTTCAATCACCCATATGGAAGCAGATGTGATAATCCCAAGAGATAAATGGAATGGTTTTTCCTGAAGTCCTTTAATTCCTGTTTGAAATGATTGATAAGCGGACTGAAGGCGCTTTTCAATGAACAAAGGAAAAAACCTAAAGAATTTTTCAAATATTTCAGGTTTGAGCATCATCAAACTCAAAATTATCAAACCAACTACCGAACAAAGAAAAATAAAGACCACTAATTGTAGAATTATCTCCGAGTTTTCGTTCTGCATCAAAGAACTTCCAATAAAGAACAGACTCCCAGTTATCACAAAGAGTAACCCTACTATGCTTAAAACCTGCTCAATGACGATAGAAGAGAGTGTATCAGAGTACTTTGTATCATAATTTCTTTTTAATGCATACATACGAATCGTTTCACCAGCACGGGCAATGGTGAATAGATTAATTGCTAATGCTGATGTTACAGGTAAAGCTAGTGATTTAAACGGAAGTTTTACTCCTTGAACTAAGAGTAGAATTTGCCATCGATAGATTCTGATCAGCATATCTACAACATACAGTAAAAAGAGTAAAATAGACAAAATAAAAATCCCCCAAATACCTAGATCAGTAAAATACTCGATTATTCTTTCGGGTTGGATGAAGATAATTATTATTATTAAAACAGCAATAGTGATTGTATAAATCAGTATTGAAGGTAGTCTTTTACGAAACGTCATTTGAAATGTCTCACATCTCATTAATAATTGGAACTTAGATTACACGGAAATAACTACTCATAATTACTCAAAAAAATTCTATTAAACCACCACAACAGGTAAGAATATAATCTTATTGCTTATGCTTAAAAATCTCTTAATATATCCCATTTTTTTGATTTATTGCTTGAGATTGAATTTATTGCTTGTCAGAACTGGTCTTGGTTCTTTCAGAACCGATTGAAGACTATTTAAGGAAATGAAAGAAAGATGCCTACAAGAATCTCGTTAGAATTAAGGAGATTTAGAGGAATAAATGACTAATAATTACTTGGTGATAGGCCTATATGCAATATGAATCAACTGTTATCCAACTATTACAACAAGCTCTGAGCATATCTCAAAACGAGATTTCAGAGTTATTAGATATTCCTCCCAACGCAAAATTTGGTGATATTTCTTTTCCTTGTTTCAAATTAAGTAAAACGCTTGATAAGCCCCCTCAACTAATTGCAAAAAATCTAGAAAAGGCAATAAAAATACCAAACAATTCCATAGTCAAAGAAGTTAAAGCTGTAGGTGCTTTTCTCAATTTTTTCTTTGACACTTCAAAATTAGCAGAGGAAACATTAAGACGAATATGGAATGAGAGGAAAAAATATGGTTACAAAGAAAGGAATCAAAAAACAGTTGTCATCGAATTTCCCTCTCCTAATACAAACAAGCAATTGCATTTAGGTCATCTTCGAAACATGGCTCTTGGAGAATCAACTTCAAGAATATTCGAGAGTCAAGGATATAACGTCGTAAGGGCTAATTTACTCAACGATCGGGGCATTCACATTTGTAAATCAATGCTAGCATATAAAAAATGGGGAAATAATCGCAGTCCTGATAGAAAAGAAGATCATTTTGTTGGTGATTTCTATGTCTTATTTTCTCAGAAAGCAAAGGAAAACTCTAAACTAGAGGAGGAAGCTCAAGAGCTATTAAAGCTATGGGAAGCTAAAGATACTGAGACAATCGCTTTATGGGAAAAAATGACTAATTGGGCCACAAGTGGATTCAATAAAACTTTTGCAAAATTCGGGATCAGTTTTGATAAAATCTATCGCGAGAGCAATCTATGGGAGAAGGGGAAAGACATAATTTTAGGAGGGCTAGAAACCAATTTATTCCATAAGGATGAAGTAGGAAATATCGTGGTTGACCTTGGTGAGCCATTAGGTACAAAAGTGTTGCTGCGGGCTGATGGTACTTCTGTTTATATAACACAGGACATATATCTTGCTAAGAAAAAATATGAGGATTTTAATTATTTCAAATCAATCTATATCATTGGGAGTGAACAAAATTATCATTTGAGTGTCTTATTTAAAATCTTAAAGATGATGAGATTTGAATTTGCTGATGGTTGTTATCATCTAAGTCATGGTATGATCTCCTTACCCGAAGGAAAAATGAAATCAAGAGAAGGAACAGTAGTCGACGCTGATGAAATAATAGATGAACTTACAGAGATGGCTAAAACAGAAATTCTCTCAAGACAAAAAATTTCTGAATCAGAGATAGAAAATGTTGCAGAAAAGATAGCTATGGCTGCACTAAAGTATTTTCTACTCAAGCTTGTTGCATCAAAAGATTTTATTTTTCATCCTGAAGAATCAGTGTCATTATATGGAAAAACAGGACCGTATTTACAATATTCATATGTCAGAGCAAATAGAATTCTTCAGAAAATTCAGAAAAAACCCTCCTTGGATGTGAATTTTAGTTTACTCAACAAGCAAGAAGAAATTGCATTAATTAGACTTCTTAAAGATTATCCTTACGCCTTAGAACGAGCCTCTTTATCCTATTCTCCACATATATTGGCGGAACATGCTCATCAATTAGCTTCTTCCTTCAATTTATTTTACGAGAAATACCGAGTTATTGGAGAAACAGATGAAGAAATTCAAAATTCAAGGCATTTGCTAGTTGAATGCTTCCGTGAAGTCATGAGGAATTGTTTATACATGTTTGGTGTTAAAACGGTTGATGTAATGTAATTTATTTTGTTCTATTCCTATTTCAATTCATAATTTGTTCTTTTCAAGTTAAAAGTTAGAAAATACTTGCCTAGATTAATAATCTGTCATGGAGAGGGATAATTAAGAATATTAAAATTATACCCATATAAAGAAGCTGGGTTATTTTTATAAATTACAACATAGATTATCCCTCAAACTCTAGTTTTTCTTTACAATTGGAAGTTGAAAAAGGAAAAAACTCATATGAGCCCCCCTTACTATGACCAATTAGCAGAATGGACTGAATTCGTCCCTGAAAGTGAAATCCGCCGCCTTCTTCTCACAAAGGTCAAGTACTACTTTGGTGGCGGAAAACCTGGGAGCCTCCCTATTGAAACCTTCAAAAAAATTCTTTACCAAATTGCAGATGAATTAGAAATCGATGGTATTGATATTTTAAATTATGGGCCAACTAGCGGATTAGCTTCTCTGAAAGAAACTCTAGGAAAGAGAATGGAGGAAAAAGATGGAGTTACTCTCCCCAAAGGGAAAGATGATGTTCTAATATCCACTGGATCTCAACAAATGCTCTATGGTATTCTTGATGTCTTGTTAAGACCTAAAGATGTCATTATTATGGCTCGTCCCTCATATCTAGGATTCGTTGTTCCAGTTACTAAGCTAGGAGGGGACGTGTTGACAGTACCGACAGACATGGATGGTCTTATTCCTGAATATGTAGAGAAGGCAATTGAAATAAGCCAGAAAGAACTAAATCGAACTCCTAAGGCCATTTACGTAGTCTCAGAATCTGATAATCCCAAGGGTACTACCTTACCTGAAAAAAGGCGGAAAAAACTCTTTGAATTAATAACACAGCATGAGATTCTTCTTATCGAAGACTCAGCTTATCGAGAAATCCAGTTTACGAAAATTCCACCTCCAATCAAAAAATATGATTCGGAAAACAAATGGGTAGCTTATTTACGTACAAGTAGCAAAGAAGCTGCTGTTCTTCGCCTTGGCTATTCAGTTCTTCCTGAAGAAATCATGATTCCTATGATTAAAGAAAAAGGATATCTTGATCTTTGTACATCGAGTTTAAATCAAAAAATCCTTGATATCTATTATTCAAAGTATATTGATCAAGTCTTAGGTGACAATCTTACAGTCTACAAAGAACGTCGTGACATGATGCAAAAAACCATTGATGAGTATTTTCCTTCCCAAGGTCTACGTACTAACCCTACAGGTGGCTTTTTCTTTTGGTTCCAGATGGAAAATGGGGATTTTGATTCTTCAAAATTCCTACAAAACGTTGCAATTCCAAATGATGTCCTATATGTTCCAGGCCAAGCATTCTACCCAATTAGAGGCCACTCAATTAGTAAAATGGATTCTAAACTTCATGGAAATCGAATTAAAAAGAATGGAATGCGATTAAGCTATTCTTTTACCACTCCTCGTATTATTGCAGAAGGCATGGAAAGACTTGGGAAATTACTTCATAAAGAAACCTAAGTTACTATGTAAACTTTCCAGCTGTAATATACCATGTGTAACCTGGGAATGCCTCTTCTTTGAGCTGCCGCTGAAAAATATCACAAATACTATGAATCCCTGTAAGAACAGATAAATCCAACCAGTTCCAAGAAACTTCCTGTGCTTCTTTCCCAGTAGCAAACCTCCCAAAATTGTGTGATAACATAATTTCTGTTCTCTTGATCTCTTTTCTTAAATTGTGATTTTGGGGATGATCCTTAAGCTCTGCTTGTTGCTTATACAATCGAGTAATTTCCTTCTCGTGGTTGGATTTAAGTAGGATTCTCATTTTTTCTAATGCAACTTGAACACTTTCGGTTTCTGTACTATTATTGAACTCATCGAAGATAGAATACACTTCATTAGTTAATATAGGATTGTTCTTATCACGAGCGGATTTTTCAGCCCATGGAGTATTATAATAGACTCTATTTGAGCGAATAAGTATTGGTGGGGATATTTTCAATCGTTTCATCGCGGGAATTACTGCAGAATAATATTGTGTTTCACCACCGCCTCCTATATGAACCAATAAAGGAAATGTATAGTTATTTACAACTGCTCTTGAATCAGATCTGGGAGTGACATCAGTAGCAATCTCACTCAGATCAGGATGATTTGCATTATAAGAAAAAGTGAACTCTTCTGTGCAAATAGAGCATTTCCCACTCAATGTTCCAGGAGTAATAACCTTTAATTCAACTCTTGTCTTGTTTTTACACTTCAAACATTCTAAGAAGAAAGGAACATAATCTTTTTCTCTATATGGAAGGCCTGGTTGAATATTTCTGGACACAAGGATATCATAAATTGAATTTAATGTCTCAACATAACGATAACGGTTATTCTCTGCAAGGAGAAATTCAAAAGCAGGTAATATTAGCTGTCTATAACGATGTTCACTTGTAGGGCTGATGAAAACGTCTAGATCGTTCCGAATATTGAAGAGTTGACTCCAAATACTCTGTGTCCAGGTTGAAAAATCTTCTGATACGGTAGCTTTATCATAAATCAAATCAAACCATGAGTAAAACCGTTCCAGTAGTAATTGACGATATTCAAGTCGAATCTTCGCCACTTTCATTAGGGAACGCAAATTTTCTTGTATTTTTGGTTTAATTTCTTGAAACCATTCTTCTTTTGGTGGAGGGACTTGGTGCATTGGAGTTCCCTCTGGAACGCTCCATGATGGTGGTGAGATAACTAGTCCCGTTGGCGAATTTGCTTGTGGAAATCTTGCAATAGTTAGTTCATTCTGGATTGAATCATGATCACCAATAAAGAAAAAAGTACCCATCTTTAGCAAATTTCCCAACCATTCAGCTAAAGAAATTTTGTTAATTAAGAATAATGGTCCACCTAAGAAGAGGGGTTGGTGGCCTACATCTAGAAATCCGTGATCCAGACGATTTAGTGCCTCTCTTACCTGTATAGTCAACGTACCCATTCTACGATGTCTATTTGTGGCAATATATCGTAAAACTTCTATATTCTCGCTGAAAGATGTGAAATCAAAGGTTCGTCTGTGAGTCTCAGTCAGCTTTTTCAAGACTCGAAAAGAAGTAGGAATTTCTCCCCATAAGTCTTTACTAAGCTCATCGGGATGCCCGATTGCAGCTGTACGATAGATCTCCAGTAATGAGGAGGATTTTTCATTCAAAATGGATACCCTCATAATACATTAAAAGATTAGACTTTAGCTTAGCCATGATTAATATCGATTCAAATTATTTCTGCTTAAGATAAAGAAAAAAAAACTCCTTTGTCGCTTGGAGACACGTAAGTCAATGAAATGAAAGGACTCAAATAATTACTCTGAACTTTGGGTTTCAAAATTCTTTTATACCGTGTAAATATGAATCATTCAAACATGAAAATAATATTAGATTCTCATAATTAAGAATCCTATAAATACCATGGTGTGTATATTTTAAGAAAAATACTTGGAGAGATTTACTTTTGAAATCATTCGCTAGGTTGGTAAATAAGAAACGTGCTATTTCACCCGTAATTGCAGTTATTTTATTAATTGGACTGGCAGTAGCCGCTGCAGCGGCTATATTCCTTATTGTTCTTCCACTATTTGAACCCTCAAGTAATCTTCAGATGGATGACGCGTATGTTGTTTATGATGATGAATTTACTACTGCGGCCGATTTAGGAGAAGGTTATGGAAAAGGAACGTTAGTTCTTTCAAATACTGGTACAGCAGACATTGACATAGTTTCTCTTAAGGTGTATTACGCGAGTACTGTTTTAGGTCCTTGGACAGAAATTACTGATCATGAGGGACTCCTTATTACGCAAACTAATCCGTATTCTGTCGAAACATTAGCGACATTGGATGAATTAGATGTACGATTTCTCATTCCAGAAGAGAATGATAATAA
>JAEOSR010000004.1 GCA_016840285.1 Candidatus Hodarchaeota archaeon
GAAGTTTTTTAAGGTCTCGTGAATGTAGTTTCTAACAGGTAAGATTTTCGACGTCATGTTTATTCGCATTTTCGTCGGGATCTTACCTATTAATCCCTTTTGGTCTCGTCATAGGGACTTTTTCATTATGAAATCCATGATAATATTCATGAATTTAACGTGAGAAGCAAAAATCATAAATGAGAGAAATACGAAAGTGAAATTATAAGCAATAGTGTTTTCAAAACTCAATAACGAAGCTTCATTAGGGGTTAATAATGCCTATCAATCTGAATCGTGAGGCTCAAGTTGAATGGGACAAATACCTCGAAGCTTCCTCAATTGATGATCAGATTTTTCACTTGGAAAGATTCCTGGGGGTCTGTGTGAAACATAAAGGGGTTGAGAAACACCTAGCTATGGCTAAAACCAAGCTTAAAAAGCTTAAAGCTCAAAAAGCGAAATTGTCACTAGCCAAAAAAGGATCTGGAGAGAAATGGCTTGTACCTAAAGGAGATGACGCCCAGATTGCAATAATTGGGAATGTAAACTCAGGAAAATCATCTGTTCTGAATGAACTAGCTCAATCGGAAGCTGCAAAGGTTGGATCATATCCATTCACAACTGTGAAACCTGAAGTAGGGTCAACGACGGCAATTGGAGCAAGATTACAGCTGGTTGAACTTCCTGCTCTTGTAGAAGGAAGTGTAAAGGGAGAAATGTCTGGTAAATTGGTTTTAGCAGGTATTCGTAATGCTGATTGTGTGTTAATCACTATAGATTTATCGAGAGACCCTATAGAACAATTTCAGCTGATCCTCGAAGAACTCAATAAGGGTAAAATTCGTTTAAATGTAATGAAACCTCCCATATCGATTGAAAAAGTAGGTTCGGGGAATATCCAAGTTTTTAATGATCATTTTTTTGAAGGTGAAGGGAAGGATGCTGTGATTGAAGTTTTACGTGGGAATGGCTATTTAAATGCTATTGTACGTTTTCATGCACCAGTTACAATAAATCAATTTCTGGATGCCCTTGATAAAACAATTAATTACCTCCCTGCGGTAGTTGTAGCTACAAAAGGGGACATTGAGGGTTCTAAACAAAATTATGAGAAACTCCTGAGTTTCATTGATGGGGCAAATCTCAATTTTCAGGTTATTCCGACCTCTGTTTCCCGAAAAGAAGGATTTGAAGGACTGGAGGAAATAATTTTTAGTCTACTCGGGAAAATTCGGGTGTTTACTAGGAATACCAAAGGAGATATTGCTGAAAGGCCAATTATTCTAAGGAAAGGGAGCACTGTAGAAAATGCTATTGAAGTATTAAGCAAAAAAATGCTTAAATTTTTCCGTTTTTCCCGGATATGGGGACGTTCAGCTAAGTTTGATGGTGAAAAGGTTGGTCTCGATCGTGTGTTACAAGATGGGGATGTAATTCAAGTTTTTGCATAGGATGATGTAATAAAATAAAAGCCGTTTTTCCAATATTTACATAATAACTCTTTTAATTCAAGTGAAGAAGATTATTTTATTTCTTTGACTCATTAAATTCCAAAATAGTTATTGATGAAGGTTTTAATGATCTTGCTAAACGCTTCTTCATCATTTTCTTTTATTCCGTAATAAGTCACATTTGGTGAATCATCTAGAACCTCGGGTTCATCAATAATAGGTACATCACCATCAATCACTTCAATAAAAGTAACAAGAACAGGCAGATTACCGTTTATCTTTCTGAGCTGATCATAGAAGGCTCTTGCAGCCTCAAAGGACTCTGGATTATTTGAGAAGAGAATAATTGATCCTGCTATTGCGGTATAATAATCAGAAACCATTTTATTCATGAGTTGTCCCATAGGCTGCACTAAATAGATGGTTAAACGCCAACTTTTCAGTTCTAATTGGAGAATAAAGACGTTTTCTGATTTGGAATAAGTATTATGTATAGTAACCTGCTTGGGATAAGTTTGAATCAATCTTTGGATCAATGGATTTGCCAATTCATCGGGATGGCTGAGAATAGATATATTTAACAGATATTCTTTCCAATTTCCGTTGCTAACCATCTTTCTTTCCACTTTTCGTTGTGATAGATTAAAGACTTACTACCTTTTAAACTTCAATTATCAATTATATACGATGTTTCAATCAAAATATGTAACTTATATTGATTGATAAAGGTTCGTGAATCTCAGAATTCAACCCATTTATAAAGAATCTTAATCTTAGAATAGTGTCATGATGTCAACCAGTCAGGGGGATTGTTTTACTCCAGTGAACTTGGGTGGAGAAAACACTTTTTGCAAAATAATACAATGTAGAATCTAGTGCTCCTCATCCTCCCCCAAGAGAAAAAAATGAATTATAACTTCATGGTGAAGATTGATGGTTCGTTCATCAACATTGTCAATATTCTGAAAATTTCCAGTCTGATCTAAGATATCGAAAAACATTTAACTTTTGCGTTACTTGTTCAATTAAGGCAATTTGATTCTCCATCAAGGATTATTCGAATTTTAATGCTAATGAAGGTAATTAAAATGCTAATGATGAAAGAGCTAAAACTAACTTCGAAAGGAGATTCAAACAGCTTATTAATTCCATTAGATCAAATATCATTCCACTTGCAGCAATGAAAACATAGGCTTGAGAATAACTAACTTCAAAAGGAAAACAGTTCAATCTTCGATAAGACTTAGAGTGATTTTTTATGGGCGAATACTGGCAATCAGAGAATCTTAACGTTGTATTAGATCAATTAGGGGTGGATGATAATGGATTATCAAATAAGGAAGCAGAGAAGAGAATTGAGCAATATGGTCTCAATGAATTAGAGCGAGTAAGGAAAAGACATCCGATTTTTCTCTTTTTAGAACAATTTAAAGACCCTTTAGTGATTATCCTACTTGTTGCTTTGGTTATATCAGTTACAATAGGCATATTTTCCCCTGATGAACATCAAAGATTAGAGTATTTTATTGATGCCATAGCAATTTCCGCTATCGTTACATTTAATGCTTTTTTCGGTTTTATTCAGGAGTATAAAGCAGAAAAATCCATTGAAGCCTTAAAGTCAATGGCTGCTCCCTTTTCTACAGTCATTCGGGAGGGGAAAAAACAGCGTATTGAAGCTCAATTCCTAGTACCAGGGGACATCATTGAGATTGAAGAAGGGGATAGACTACCTGCTGATGGACGTCTTCTTGAATCGCATTCTCTTCGTGTTGATGAATCAGCGCTTACTGGAGAGTCATTTCCTGCTGCGAAGGAGGCAATGAGTCAAGTTCCACATTATGCTTCAATTGCTGATCAGGAAAATTCGGTGTTCAGTGGTACTAGTGTCACTCGTGGTCGTGGTCGTGCTCTTATTGTCAGAACTGGTATGCAGACTGAATTTGGTAAGATAGCTAAGGGTTTGCTAGAAGAAAAGGTAGAAGAAACACCCCTACAAAGAAGATTGGTTACTCTTGGAAAGTGGATCGGGATCGCTAGTTTATCCATCTGTGCGGTCATTTTCTTCATTGGAATTTTATTAAATCAAGAACCAATTGAAATGTTCATTGTCGCTGTTGGTTTAGCTGTAGCTGCTGTGCCAGAGGGATTACCCGCCGTTGTCACTCTTGCATTAGCTCTTGGAGTTCAACGTATGAGTAGGAAAAATGCTATTATTAGACGGCTTCCCTCCGTAGAAACCCTCGGTTCAACAACAGTAATTTGTTCCGATAAAACAGGAACGCTTACAAGAAACAAAATGACGGTCCGAAAAATCCTAACCGTTGATGAAGAATATAATATAACTCAGAAAACACCATTGAATGAGACAATAAGCTTGATTCTTACCATTGGTTTGGAATGTAACAATGCGCAACTAGCAGAGTCTAAAGTGGGGGCCTCAAAGGAGGTAGATATAGGTGATCCAACTGAAATTGCATTACTGAGAGTAGCAAAAAGAGTGAACGTTTTTAATAGGTCAAAATATAAACGACTCTTCGAAGTTCCTTTTGATTCTGATTCAAAACGCATGAGTGTGTTAGTTAAGAATCTCCAGGGGGAGCATTTTGTTCTCACAAAAGGGGCTCCTGATGTTCTCATTAACTTATGTACTTATTACTACTCCAATAGAGAGATTAAACCACTCGATGATAGAACACGGTTAAGATTAGAAGAAGCCGAGCAGAATCTTGCTAAGATTGGTTATCGAATGCTTGGTATGGCATATAAATCAGTAGATCCAGAAGAAGATAAAATTGACCAAATAATATTAACCGAGGACTCCGAAGAGATAGAATCAAATTTAGTCTATATTGGAGCCATGGCTATCATGGATCCTCCAAGACAAGGCACTAAAAAATCTATTGAGATCTGTAAAACTGCCGGGATCCGTACAGTCATGATTACAGGTGACCATCTAAAAACAGCAGTCGCTGTTGCAAAAGAGATCGGTCTAGTTTCTTCTGAAGATAATTCCTGTTATCTTGAAGGTAGTCAATTAGATCATATGAGTGATGAGGAGTTCGCCTCTATTGTTGAGGATGTTAATGTATATGCTCGGGTATCTCCAGAACATAAGTTAAAAATTGTATCTGCGTTAAAATCAAATAATCAAATTGTTGCAATGACAGGAGACGGAGTAAATGATGCTCCTGCATTGAAGCGAGCTGACATTGGGGTAGCTATGGGTATTGCAGGAACAGATGTTTCAAAAGAGGCTTCTGATATGATATTGGCTGATGATGATTTCTCAACCATAGTTGGCGCTATTCTAGAGGGGAGGACAATTTATGACAATATGAGGAAATTTATCCTCTACCTACTCTCCTGTAACGCTGGAGAAATCGCTGTAATGTTCTTTGGAATTCTACTAACTTCGTTGATTTTTCAAACGCCTATATTACCCTTATTAGCCATTCAGATTCTCTGGGTAAATCTAGTAACAGATGGACTTCCTGCATTGGCCCTGGGAGTAGATCCTCCTGATCCTGATGTCATGATCAGAAAACCTCGTGACCCTAAAGAACCAATTTTAACCCGTAAATCTATCTTTTTTATTGTATATTCAGGTATCATCATTGCTGTTGGAACACTACTCCTATTTTTCTTATACATGTATTCTAATGTTCTAACAGGCCAACTTCCTTCAGATCAGGTACAAATTCGTGCACAAACGGTTGCATTCACATTGTTGATTATGTTTCAAATGATAATGGCTCTAAATATCCGAAAGGAGGAACATTCGTTACTTGGGAAAGAGTTCTTTAGAAATCCGTACCTCTTACTTGCTATCGCTAGTTCAGTCTTGCTTCACATATTAATCGTCTATAATACTTTTTTACAGCCTTTTTTCAACACTACTGCGCTTAATTTACCCGATTGGGTTATTATTATCGCTTGTGGGAGCATTCTTGTGATAGTGGATGAGGTCAGGACATTCCTTGCACATAGAATTCCTCGCTTGCAAAAGTTGGCAGGTTATTGGTAAAATTGCATAAAAGCATAATCCTCAATTATCAACAAATGACTTTAAGAGCAATCAGTTTATATGAACAAAAAAAATTTATAATTATTTACTATATGGGAGTGTCCAATTGGTTTCAATACTAAGAACTAGAGTTTCTCGAGTTGCTAATGCAGCAATATTCTTCACACTAGCTTTGGTTCAAATCATAATTGTTTCTTGGATTAGTATCAGTCAAGAACCGAAATTAGAATTCTTGGATATACAATGGATAACCCAAACGTATGTTTTAGGGTTCTATATATCTATTAATCCCATGGCAGATCCAAGATTTACCGCTATATTGGTAGCACTAACCGCTGGTCTACAGTTATTGCTTTTGGCCTTTCTAGTAAATATTGTCTTCTCAAATAAGAATATGATTCAGATTTACCCAGAACCAATATATGGACCCTCATATGCTCCTGAAGAAGCTCCATTAGTTGAAAAAACAATCAAATTAGTAACACAGGTGTCGAAAAAAGCACGGATTAAGGTGTCAAAAATCTTTGTTTATCGAAAAGCAGTACCTAATGCGTTTTCTCTCGATCTTATACCAATTCCCTTTTTTCGTAAACCATATTTAGTACTCAATACTAATGTTCTGGAAATTTTAAATGACATTGAAATTGAGGCAGTTATTGCTCATGAGCTTGCTCATGTGAAAAATAGTGACAGTCTTATCCGGCTAATCCTTTCAATTCCACGGTTATTCCTCAATCTTGTCTACCTGTTCATCTATCTTCAGATTGTAACTGGAATATTAGATGCAATCTTTGATAGTCTGAATTTTGGAATAGCTATTGAGCGAATAATATTTCTAGGATTAGTTTATCTGATATTAGCGATTGTCACAAAAATTACTGTTCATTTTCTCTCCTCTGCTAATCATCAAGCAGAATATCTATCTGATTATTTTGCAGCTGAATTGATTGGCTCCGAAGTATTAATCAATTCTTTGATTCACCTTGGACAACGGAGTGAAACAATGCAAGTTCTCTCAAGAGAGATAAAATGGCTTTCCAGTCTTTCTGCAGAGAAGAAAGCCTCGAGTACTTTTCTCAGAAAAGTGTACCAACGATTTCCTAAAACACAACTCAACGAGGATGTTGCTCGAGAAATTGCTCCAAAGATATTTTTAGAAGAGAAATTTGAAGAATTAATTACGAATTATGGTATAGATTTAGATGTTGCTACGAGATCACAACTTATAAAGGCCGCTGTACCTGTTTTATTGGAAAGAAGAGCAAAATATTATGCTACAGTAAAAGATGAAGAAACTACTGAGGCTGATTTCATACCTAGTGTTCTTAAAGAAAAAACCATTGATTGGCGTAGTTTTGATTATGATGCTAGTCAAACTCTTGAGAGAGAGGAAATTTCGAGTTTTATTGCAACATTGATTGCTCAACCAGATAAAATGGTCTTTGAACATGAACTATTCCAAACTGCTGAAAAAGATAGTGATCACCCTAGTTTTCGTGAAAGAATTCTCACAGTTTATCGTACTTTTCACCTAAAAGATTATGAGGAAATTGTTGATCAGGTAACCAAAGAAGCAAAAACAGAAACAAATTAAGTTCTCAATCGTAAAGGACTTTCTCCAAAAGTCCAGGAATTGATCGCTCGTCAGTTGTCATCAAGTAAAGCTTGATATTAGGTAATTTTTGTAGTTTTCCTAAGATAGGGGCCGTGAGTTGAAGTGTTCGTCTTCTAGGAGTGAGGATAATTCGGACATCCTCCATTTTCTTGAGGATAGGGAGAAAATCCATGCCACTGGTGGCAAGGAGGTCGGAAATTATTACCAATGTCTTCTTATACCCAATTTGATGAGAGAATTCTTTTCTTACCGCATGTAAGGCAGAAAAGATGTTTGTTTTGCCTCCTGATCGAATATTCACTAAACGAGTTATAATGTCTTGTGAAGTAATATGAGATTCAATAAAGCCCTTAATAACTTCTGGCTGGGTGTCAAAAACAATTAAAGCAATATCTTTTGCATTCAAAGAGAGACTGAATAAAATAGAGGTAAGAATTATCAATTTAAGATATGAAATTACTGAATGGCTCTTGTCAATTAGAAGAACTATACATCTCTGCTTTCCTTGTCGTTTATAACAAATAACATGTTTATAGGTAAAATCAGTGTCTCCTGAAAGAAGAAAATTCGCAATCGTATTTTCTAAATGCCAAGAGAGGCCAGGAGTGTAAGGAATCTTCATTGGATATTTTGACCGATCAATGGCTTGAAAAATTCTTTCAGCATGTCTAAACAATTTCGGAATGAGCTTCTTTAATAGTAATTGTTTTTCCTCAGGAGTAAAAAAGTCTTTGAGTTGAAAAAAAAGGGAACTAGATTCTAGAATGATATTAACCATATCAATGTCAATCTGGAAAACTTCTACAACAGTTCGAGGATAATTTTCAGCTAGAATTTCAACAGCTCGTAGATTTTGTGTTTCGATTGCTTGTTTTGCAAAATTCAAAGCCATTTCTGTATTTAATTTATTTTGTAATTGATATTTATAGATTTTTTCGACTAAGGAACCATGTACATTTATATCTTGGCCAGCTTGAAAACGAGAGGCGGGATACTTGTCCCGCCTTAGAATTTTTTTGAACTCGTAGGGAAGAAAATTGGCTCTGCAATCTCAAAAAGGCAATCTTCAACACTCCTAGCAATATCTGGGTGAAGTTTTACTTTACCTGTATATACTGCGTTGATAGCAGGGTATACAAGATCTGAAGTTTGTGATCTATTTTTCAAGAGCTGAGTAAGTTGAATCGCAGCACGAACACTTGCTCCTGCTTCAAAATAAGTTGAAACTCGAGTCTGGTCTGTAAAAAGAACAACTTTGGTTATTAAGTCATTATCAGAACAGTTTGTCCGAAGTTGTACGATTTTCTCCGCTTCTTCCCCAGATTTATGGTCAAGTCGTACTAAAATGCATCTATCGAAGAACGCTTCTGGTAAAGGATTTGTTCCTATATACTCTGAAGGATTCCGGGCAAAAATAGAGTAAAATTCCTTGATCGCTTGAACACGGCCAAGTTGGGGAATTTCAATCTGACGTTCATCTAGAGCTGCAAGAACACCATTTATAGATTCACTTGGTGCTCGATTAACCTCATTGAAGAAAAATAGTCCTCCCTGCAACATGCTATTCACTAGTGGGCCTGGAATAAAACTTTTCTCCCCAAATCCTGTTTTCATAACCAATGGAGGATCAAACCATCCCCGAAGCTGGGTAATTGTTAGGTTTTCATCACCATCCACACGAAAAAACGGCCGACCGAGAGCTTTTGCAATTGTTTTGACTAATTCAGTCTTGCCAACTCCTGACTCGCCCTCAATGACCGCTGGGATGTGACTATTGATTGCTGCTAGGATTAGCTGAATTTCTTTATCGAGGCCTATTAAATTCTCTTGACATGATTTAAAGATTAGTTCAAATTTCATTTCATTGTCCCAGATTGAATGTTGAACAATTCTGCTGACACTTCTTCTTTTACTTAGTCAATTTCTAGAAGTGCTTTCTTTAAAGTAACTTGTCCAGTTGTTTCGTTAAAAATAATCCATCCCTCGTTTTCAAGCTCTTTTAAAAGGCGAGAGGCAAAAATATTTTGAATGGCGACTGTTTTAGAAAGCTCTTTTAACGTTGCTTGTTGAATATCTTGAAGTACAAATAATATTGCATATTTAGGGTTCTTAGCAAGATTAATCCTTAATGTTTCGACTGCAGACATTAAACTAGTTGTCTTATCTTCTAGTTGCTTTTCTGTTTTATTGAGAGACTTTATTTCAGTATCCTTTTCTTTCAATTCCGCTTGGATCTCTTTTGATTTCTTATCTAGGCGATCTTTCTCTGAATATGTATCTTTCAATTGTGTTTGCAGATCTTTTATTGTGGCTTCATATTTGTCACGCTCTCGTGCAGTCTCAGCTTGCTTAGAACGAGAATCGTCGGCCTGTTGAGTTATCTCCTCTTGTCTCTGTCTCAATAATTCTAAATCTTTTTGACTCTCTTCCAGTTCTCGATTTTTTGTTCCAAGTTGAGTTTTAAGGTCTGTTATAGAGGATTTTTGTTTTTCGTGCTCGATTTTCAAGTTAGCAAGAGTCTCACGTAATTCATTCCGATCGGATTCAATTCCTTGAATACGCTCATTTTTACCCTTTAAGTCGGTCTCTAAATCTTTTATTTTTGTTTCTAAAGAACGTTGTATATTCAGAGTAGTTTCAGTTATTTCATGAGAACTTTCTAATTTTTCTTGTAACTCCCCAATTTCAGTTGATTTCTCATTTAAATCCTGTTTTTTAGTAGTTATTTCTAAAGTCAGCATCTCAAAATTCTGTTTTACTTGTTTATAATCCTGTTTAAGATTATTTAACTGTTCTGAAAGTTGTTCAGATTCTTTCTCCCCTCTCTCAACTCTCAGAAATAGTTCTCTGTTTTCATCTTCTTTCTGGTCAAGAATTTGTTGCTTCTCATTTAGTTCTTTCCGAATAGCTACGGCTTCTTGGCTTGTTTCCCCTGAATCTAATAATAAGTCTTCATTTTCTTGTTCTAATTTTGAAATCTGATCTTTAAGTTGATTTGTGTTTAATTCCATATCTTGAATTTGTTGGGTTAATCGATTATTATTCTCTTTTTGCTCTTCTAATTGCACTCTATGTTCATCTTTTAGGTTATCATTCTCTTTTTGAAGCGTATTAACGGTTTCTTTTAGTTTAGCGTTCTCTTCTGAGTGAGAACTTAAAACCTGCACCTCTGACTTCAGATTCTCAATTTGAATATTCTTCTCTGAAGTTAGAGTTTCCATTTCTTGATCTTTGTTCCCTAAAACTTGCTGAAGTTGCTCAATTTCAAGTCGTGCAGACATCAATGCGTTTCCAACAGTCTCAAATTCGGCTTCCATCTTTTCACGATCTTGTATAGCTTGCTTTGCTTCACGTTGCGCCTCATCAAGATCTCCTTGGAGGCGATTTAGGTCTTCAATTTGTGTTGTTACTTTTCCTGATGCAATACCAGATTGATCCTGCAGTTGTGTAATTTCCGTTTCTTTCTCATCAAGTAATATCTGTAAATCATCTATTTTCGCTTCAAGTGCTTTAACTTCGCTCAGTTTCTCCGTTAATTCGCGATTCATTTCCTTGAGTTGTTCAAATTCTTCATTTGTTACCAAGGTGACATCAGTTTCAATGTCAGCTAAATCGATATTGTCGACTCCTTTCAGTCCTATTTTTGAGAATTCTGTGTGAGCTGTCTTATTGATGGTTTGCATCTTCTGCTTAAGTTTCTCAACTAGATCTTCAACATCAGCTATTGTATAATAGGGTTTGGGGAATTGTTGAAGATTTGTGATAGAGGATTTAGCTTCTGACGATATTTCTTGGTTTAAACGGCGCTCTTGTTGGGCAACACTCTGAATGAAGATCAATTTAGGGTTCTTACGTGACAATGTTCACTACCTTCTTTCATAACCAGATTGTACGAGAGGTTCTTAATGATTTATTAATGACTTACTTCTCATCCAAAAATAGTTTTCATGTTGATTCTTCTTCTTCTTCTTTTGTGTCAAGAGGAGTTAAATTTCCTTTCAGCGAGAGCATTTCTTTCTCAAATTCTCTATAGCGTCCCTGGTATAGGTTAGCTAGAGCCAAATCTAAGTGTGAAGTTTTACTTTCTGGCTCATAACCCAATATGCTTAATAGCTTAAAATTCATCTGCTGAAAGTCTTTTAGTATATTTGGGAGTCGTTCTAAATCTTTATTAACAGCATCAAGCATCTTCAAAGCGCTTATTTCACAAGTAGTGAGATTTTGAGTAAATGACTCCACTTGAGGTTGTAGAACCACCCGTAACCGATAACGAATTTCATCTTTACTTATTGTTTTTTCTTGAGCTAGAATTTCCGCCCATTCTAGAATGGTCTCAAAATTCCTTAATCCATTCTTCTCCAGTTTTATCCAGTTTAAAACTGTCTCCAATGCGTCTTCGACGGTTGCTAATTGCTTATATAGTTCGTCACGATCTTGTAATGATTGATCTTTCAGGAGATTTAATGAATGATGTAAATCAGCTAAATAATATTGGTAATCCTTTTCTTTCTGTTCATCTGGAGCAGTCATTTTCATCTCTTCTCTCATTAAATGTTTTAGAAACGGGATAGAGAACGATTATTCTTTTCTAGGGTTATTACAGAGCTAGTAGTTTTAAAGGTATTCGTAAAGGGACATCTTCCGACAAAATTTATTTGGGAAAAATTGCTTTTGATTTTCTCTTATTGAATTTTAGCCAAAATCAGTGGAACCTGACCTATTGCTATTCCACCATCGCCACAAGGGATTTGATCATGCGCAATAGAAGAATGAGATTTCCCATACTTAGAAATATAGTCATAGAATTCAGTAAAAATCACACGGTTATAACATACTCCTCCTGACATCCCGATTTTCCTGGTTCCATATTCATCAGCAAGATCCAGCGCCACCTCCGCAAATTTTCTTGCAATGGTTCTTTCAGCTGACAGAGCTATTTTCTCACGATTTTCTTCTTGTTGAATAAGCTCCCACAAATCTTGAATCAACGATGAGGTTTGAATTTCAATCATTCCGTTTGGTTTCGACCTTGTCTTAAGCTCTAGGTCGAAGTCATTAATTTTTCCTAATGCTCTTTCAGCAAATGACTCTAATTTTATTGCAGGCTCACCCTCATATGTACGACTCTTTGCAGCACCTAAAAGAACGCTAATGGCATCTAAAAGTCGACCACAACTTGATGTCATGTGAACACCTTTTTTTGATCTACTTGTGCTGATTTTTTCTAGTTGAGTGCTTACCATTGGGTAATCGATTCTGTCAGGAATCCATGATAACCATGGAATTCCTTGAAAACCTGCTGATATATCTTCAAGGGAGTAATTAGAGAGAAGAATGCTAAGAAGGACTCTATATGGAGATGAAATGGCTTGGTCTCCCCCTAAAAGTACGTGCTTTTCTAAATGAGCTAATCGTTTGTATTCCATATAATTTCCAAATAAAATCTCTCCCCCCCAAATTGTTCCATCTTCTCCATAACCAGTTCCATCTAAAGCGACGCAAATAATCTTTTCTTCAGGATCGACTTTAGCATCTAAAGCTAAAGCACCCAAATGTGCAAAATGATGTTGGAATTGGAAAAAGGGGATGTCAAACTCCGATGAGAGCTGTTGGCCCCTCTTAGTGGTGAGAAATTGCGGATGAAGATCTGCACCAATGGCATCAAAGGATTTAATCCCAAACAATCCTTTCATATGTTCAATGGTGGTATCAAAGAAATCAATGTTTTCAATCGTGGTCATATGACCAATATGTTGGGTTGGAAAACATCTTGTACCGATCCCTAAGGCGCCAACATTATACATTTCTGCTCCTAGGGCAAGGACTGAACTCTTTGAAGATGGCCATGGCAATTGAATAGGTTCAGGAACATACCCACGACTTCTTCTTAGGAGCAAATGATATTTTGATTCCTTAAACAAGTGAAGTCGTAAAACACTATCATCAGCACGTTGATAGATCTCTCTATCATGAAGAAGAAAATAGTCTGCTACTGACGAAAGCTGGTTCAGGATATTCTTATTCTCAATTAATATTGGGATATTGCTAGGATTGCCTGATGTCATTATCAGAGCAGGGTCAACAACATTTTCTGTTAGCATAATTTGGATCCCTGTATACGGTAAAAGAACACCAACATTATGTAAACCAGGTGATACAAAAGGAGATAGAGAAAAGTCTTTTTTCTTATTAAGAAGTAATATTGGTCTTGAAAGAGATTGAATTAATTCTGCTTCTGCTGGGGTGATTTTAGCGAATGTCTCAACTTTAGATAGATTTGGTGACATAACTGCAAATGGTTTGTCTCCACGGGCCCCTTTCCATTTTCTTAGTTTCAGAATAGGATCATCAATTCCAGTACGGCAAGCAAGATGAGTACCACCTATCCCTTTTATTGCTATGATGTTGTTTTCATCTAACATTTTAACTACATCTAGCCACTCCTCTCGAAAATCCTTCTTGTCGAGAATAATTTTCCCAGATCTATCTAGCAGGTAATAATGTGGCCCACAGTTCCAACAACAGGTCGTTTGAGCGTGAAATCGTCGATCAGCTGGATTAGTGTACTCTGCTAAGCATTCAGGACAAAATGGAAACTCTTCCATAGTAGTCCTAGGCTTATCATAGGGAAGAGATGTTATAACTGTATAGCGAGGACCACAATCGACACAAGAAGTAAAGGGGTAATTTTTCCTTCTTGGATCCGATTGCATCTCTGTAATACATTTCTCACAAATTGGCAGGTCTGGTGGGATATAAGATCCCTCAGAGCCGCGTATGAAAGAGCTAGGTGCAATTTGAAACGTGTCATATTGGTAATGATCGAGAGAAGGTGATTCATAGTCAATTTCAAATGTTTCATAATGAGCTAAAGCTGGTTTTTCGTTTTGCAGAGAATTCAAAAATGATTCTATTTGATTTTTTTTTCCTTTAACCTGGATTTCAACACCTGCATCTCCACGATTCAACACATAGCCGTTCAAGTCATGCTTCAACGCAACATTATATACGAAGGGTCGAAAACCAATCCCTTGAACAACACCAGTAATTACTATGCGACAGAACACAGATAACCCACTTATTCTAAAAAAATCAACCCATCTTCTTATGTTTAACGGACTGAATAATGAAACTAGGAGGAAATCTTAGAATTTATCTCGAAAAAAAGGAATCTATTGAAAAATTGCAAGTATAATAAAAAAAAAGTATGGAAAAGAAAATAGAAGAAGGAAATCATCCTTCTTGAGCACACAGATCGCCATATTCCTCTGGGGTCATGAGTTTGCCTAATTCCTCGTCAATGTTAGACGGTTTAATACGCAATAACCATGTACCATATGGATCCTCGTTGAGCATCTCGGGAGAGTCTTCCACATCCTCATTAACATCAGTAATTTCTCCTGAAATGGGGCTGTAAATATCCGAGACAGCTTTTACGCTCTCGACGGAACCATACACCTCTCCAAATGTTACAGTATCACCAACTTCTGGAAGTTCCACAAAGACAATATCTTTTAGCGCCTTTTGGGCGTAATCAGTTATTCCAATTAAACATGATCCGTCATCTTCTACT
Source organism: Candidatus Hodarchaeota archaeon (assembly GCA_016840285.1). The sequence continues at coordinate 14,649 of JAEOSR010000004.1, forward strand.
TTGACCCAATCATGTTCTTTATAGTATTTAGCTTTACTATCCAATTCATAGGACATTATAACCGACTCCATTTATGGATTTGTACTATGTATATGACCATCGAGTGATTTCATGGATCTATTTTTTATATCTTTGCTTCTTAATTGGAAAAGAGGAATACCTTTTTTAACTTTCTTTCTTTATAGTTAAAATTTTTGTGAACTAACAGAGAGATGGTGGAAGATAGGGGACAAGTATCTCATATTTGCAGAAGAAATGATACTAAATATTGAATTATATATACATACTCATATAACGGACTATAATTTCTGTCGGATCAAAGATTCTAGCTACTTCACTAAATCCGATACAAAAATAATGGTGCATGTATTTAATCATGATAAAATAGTTAGAAAGTGATTATAATGGCAATATTCTGCGGAAAGGTTTTATTAACAATAGTAAATGATAAAAATAGCATTAATTACAAGAAAGATTAATAAAAAAGTAAAAGATTGTATAATTAATCTATTAAATTTCGCGAACCTATTTTTAATCACTTGAACGCGTTATAAATCACGAAAAGTGATTATTATGAGTATCACATCCATGGAGAAGATTATAGATTTAAGTACCGCCGATCCAAATTTTAAAAATGAGGTGGTAAATGAACCAGGGGGTGAACATCTGAAAAAATGTTTTCAATGTTCATCTTGTACGTTGACGTGCCCCGTTGCTGATGCTGGATTTGAATTAAATCCACGGAAGATTATCAGACAGGTTTTACTTGGTATGAGAAAGGAAGTCCTTGAATCAACAGCTATCTGGCAATGTGTGGGTTGTTATGAATGTACTGATCGCTGCCCACAAAACGTTCGTTTTACAGAAGTTATTGAAGCTCTACGCCGCATTGCTGTCCGTAATACGAAAAATAAGGATAAAAGAAAACGGACAAAACTCCCCAAGCAGGGAAAGCTTAAGCATTCCTTTGATAAACGTTTCTCAGAGAGTATCTGGTTATGGGGGCGAACATGGGAGCCAGAGTACATTGGACGCTACTTTATGTATGGACGAGGTTTACCATTTGGGGCATTGATTGGTTTTAGATATATTTCAATGATTCTTGGTATGCTTAAAAAATTTAAAATTGAATTCTTCCCTCCTGGATTTCACCCCTGGAATTCAAACGCCAGAAAAGTCAGAAAAATATACAAAAAGGCTAAAATCAAACAGAAATGAAGTGATTCCCATGAAAGTCGGTTATTATCCAGGTTGTTCTCTTCACAAAGTAGCCAAAGAATATGACAGATCGGTACATAAGGTAATGGAAAAATTAGGTATTGAACTTGTTGAATTAAAGGATTGGAACTGTTGTGGAGCTTTAGAGGTTACTGCTGTAAACCATTTGGCAGCTGAAGGTATTGTGGCCAGAAATCTTGCTTTAGCAGAAGAACAGAAATTTGAACAACTAGTAGCTGTATGTCCTGCTTGTTCTTATCAACTAATTGCTACAAATTATAAAATGATACACGATGAAACTAAAGCAGATGAGATAAATTCCTTGTTGGAAACCCCGTATACTCCAAATAGCGTAAAATCAATGCATATCCTAGAATTCCTTCGAGATTATGTTGGTATTGAAAAGATAAAAGAGAAAATTATACCTGGAAATCCTTTGGAAGGGAAAAAAGCTGTTTCCTATTATGGATGCTTCTGTACTCGTCCTGGTGATATTATTCAATTCGAGGATCCAGACAATCCAACATTTATGGATGATTTACTTGAAGTCGTCGGAGCTGAACCTCAATTTTTTCCAATGAAAACAAAATGCTGTGGAGCAACACAGATGCTCGTTGCTAAACCTGTTGTAGAAACTTTAACAGGAAATATCTTATTAAATGCCAGAGATGTTGGTGCTGAATTCATCCTTCTTGCTTGTCAAATGTGTGCTTTATCCCTCGATGGCCAACAAAAACAGGCAATAAAAAGAGTCTCAAAGGAAAAATTCTCAATTCCAGTATTATATTTTAGTCAAGTACTAGGCTTAGGAATGGGACTTGATTATAAATCTCTAGGATTGGGATCAAACTATGTTTCTCCGAAAAAACTCTTGAAAGGAGCTAAAACGTAAGGAGAATAGAATCATGGTAGTTTCAGAAAAGCTTCCAAGTTTGGAAATATTTGTCTCCGAGATTAAGACGGATATTCTAACAGCGTGTTATCAATGCTCGTCTTGTACTAGCGTATGCCCATTACGAAGAGTATCTAAGTTTAATCCACGAAAGATTATTCATAATGCGTTATTAGATAAACTGTTGAATGAAGACGATTTAACTGCATGTTTAACCTGTGGAAAATGCTTAGAAGTATGTCCTCAAGAGATTGACTTTCCTGAATTTATTCGATTAGCACGAGTGGATATGGGAATAAATGAGGAAAGATTTGCCCATCATAACATTTTCAATCTTCTTCAAATATTTATGACAGAAATGACTGATTCAGGTATGAAGTTCAACTATGAAGGGGACACAGATCCCAACTCTAATATCGCGTATTTTCCTGGATGTGCGGATCTCTTTGATAGGTTCTTAGATTTAGAAGAAACTAATTTTCATCAAATTGGCCAGAGTGCTATCAATTTAATGAATAAAGCTGGGATTAAACCCAACCTTATATCCCTAAAATGTTGTGGTCATGATGCCTATTGGACTGGCGATCTTGATTCTTATAACAAAGTTCGAGAATATAATAAACAGGTGATTAAGGAGTCAGGAATATCCACATTAGTTGTATCCTGCGCAGAGTGTTATTATACTCTTGGAAAATTGTACGAGCTTGAAGGTGTCGATGTCCAACATCTTTCACAGTTCATTGAAGAACATCAAAATGCATTTGAATTTAAGGGAGAAAAGGATTTTTTATTAACGTACCACGATCCTTGTCGTTTAGGTAGATTTATGAAAGAATATGATGCCCCGAGAAATGTGTTAAAAAACTCTGGGGCAACTTTAAAGGAGCTTTCCCTCAATAGACAGTTTACAAACTGTTGTGGGGTATCTGCTTGGCTTAGATGTGATGACCAATCACGCGCAGTGATGCTACGCAAGTTGGAAGAAGCTACCCAAGCAGTGGGAGATGATGGCACGCTTGTTGTGGGTTGTAATAAGTGCTTTGCACATCTAAATTGTGTATTGGAAGATAAAAAACCCCAACATAATTATCAGATCAAGGTGAAAGAACTAGGAATGATAATTGATGAACTTTCAACGAGTAAATAATGATCGAGAGGTATGAAAATGACAGAAGAGACATTAGGTTCAGTAGCGGTAATTGGGGGCGGTATAGCAGGGATCCAAGCGTCTTTAGACTTAGCTGATCAAGGTTTTCTTGTGTATATGGTTGAAAGCAATCCTTCTATAGGGGGCAGGATGGTTCAACTAGATAAGACTTTTCCGACTCTCGATTGTGCAATGTGCATTCTTGGTCCAAAATTGGTTGATGTTCAACGCCATCCGAATATTAAACTGCTTACTTATTGCGAACCATTAAACCTTTCAGGTTCTGCAGGAAACTTTAAGCTGAGATATCTCAAAAAAGCTCGTTACGTTGATGAAGAGAAATGCACAGGATGTGGGGACTGTGAAGCAAAATGTCCAGTGTATATTGATGATTATTTCAATGAATACTTAACGAGAAAAGATAGGAGAGGTAGAGACAGACCTGCAAGAAAAAATATTTCAATTCCATTTCCTCAAGCTGTCCCTAAAGTAGCATTTCTCGTGCCAGAAACATGCCGATATATCCAAAAAGGGAAGTGTGGGCTCTGTCAAAAGGCTTGTGGGCCTGGAGCTATTGATTACGAACAAAAAGACGAGGAGCACGAGATCAAAGTTGGCGCAGTAATTGTAACAACTGGTTTTGATCCTTTTGATGCTAAAGAAATAAGTAGTTTACACTTCGGACGATTTCCCAATGTTGTTACGACATTACAATTTGAGAGATTCCTTAATGCCTCAGGGCCAACTGGAGGAGAAGTGATTAGACCATCAGATCAGAAACACCCCAAGAAAATAGCTTTCTTACAGTGTGTTGGATCACGTAATCCATCACTTAATAGAAATTATTGTTCTGCAGCATGTTGTATGTATGCAATAAAAGAAGCAGTAATGGCCAAAGAACACGATCCTAATGTTGAAGCATATATTTATTATATGGATATACGTGCATTTGGGAAAGGATTTGAAGAGTTTTATCAACGGGCTATTAATGAGTTCAATATTCACTTCATCAAATCTCGTATTGGGGAAATACGAGAAAATCCTGATAATCATAATTTAATAGTCAAATATGAAGATTTTACAGGTACACCCGATATCACTTCTGAGGAGATGGATATGGTTGTATTGTCTACTGGATTGGATCCCTCCTCTCACTCAGATTTTTTAAAAGACTGTATGAATCTTACACTTGATGAGTATGGTTTTATAGAGACGGATCCATTAACACCATTAGAGACAAATCAACCAGGCGTTTACGTTTGTGGGGTCGCCTCAAGTCCAAAAGACATTCCCGATACTGTTGCAGAAGCAAGCGGTGCAGCAGCTAAAGCTTCTATCTTACTTAAAGATGTGAGAGATACTCTAATCGAAGAAATTAAACTTCCCCAGCCAATCAAAGTAGATCCATTAGATGAACCACGAATAGGAGTCTTAGTTTGCCATTGTGGACACAACATCGCGTCGGTTATCAATTGTGCAGAAGTGGCTGAATATGCCAAGACATTTTCTAATGTTGTATTCTCAACGGACCCAATGTATGCCTGCGCTGCAGATACACAAGTAGTCATTAAAGAAGCGATAAAAGATCATAATCTGAATCGTATCATTGTTGCTTCTTGCACACCACGCACCCATGAACCATTGTTTAGAAGTACTCTTCGAGAAGTAGGTTTAAATGAATTTCTGTTTGATCTTGTAAATATACGCGAAGGTGCTTCTTGGGTACACCCCCATGAACCAGAAAAGGCTAATGAAAAGGCAAAAGATCTGGTTCGGGGGGCAATTGCTCGGACCTGTGAACTCGAACCCCTCCTTAAAGAAAAAATACCTATAGTTCGGAAAGCTGCAGTTATCGGAGGCGGCTGCGCAGGCATGACTAGTGCTCTAGATCTTGCGCGAGCTGGGTATCCAGTTTACCTGATAGAAAAGGAAGATCAGCTTGGTGGAGAACTTTTAAAGATACCAGAGCTTCATAACAAACTCAAGGGGAAAGAAATTGTTGAGGATCTAGTAAAACAAGTTAATGCAGAGCGAAATATCACTGTTTTTACAAACACCAAGCTTGAAAAGCTTAGTGGAGCCGTTGGTAATTTCAAAGGAACAGTTAAAGGTGAAGAAATTATATTTGGAGCAGCTATTCTCGCAACAGGGGCGGAACCTTTTGTTCCAAATGGCTATTATCATTATGAGGAAAACCCCAACATAATAACTCAAAGGGAGTTTGAAGAGCAGTTCAATGAATTGAATCCCCAAACAGTAGTTATGATTCAATGTGTTGGATCTCGTGAGGATGAACCACCTAGGACTTATTGTAGTCGTATTTGTTGTACAGTAGCGATTAAGAATAGCATTCGTATCAAAGAACGTAATTCAAATGCCAATGTATTTATTCTCTATAAAGATATTCGAACTTATGGAGATTTAGAAGAAAAATATCTAGAAGCAAGACAGCTTGGTACTGTTTTTATTCGTTACACTGATGAACAGAAGCCAAACGTAAGTCCTGATGGAATAGTCGAAATCTTTGATCCAATGTTGGGAGCAACTCTTAGAATTAAACCAGATTTAATTATTTTGAGTGTCCCATTGGTTCCCAAACCGAATGAGGAATTAAGTCAGATGTTCAAAGTTACTCGTGGAGCTGATGAATTTTTCCTTGAAGCACACGTGAAATTACGACCAATAGATTTCGCTACTGACGGTATATTCCTTGCAGGAACGTGTCATTTTCCTAAATTCACGACAGAAAGCATATTTCAAGGTAGTGGAGCAGCTGTTCGGGTTATGGCTCTCCTTGCCAAAGGATATTTGCTTTCAGAAGGAGCCATTTCAAGAGTCGATCAAGATCTTTGCCGAGGTTGTGGTCGGTGTGAACAGGTATGTCCCTATAAAGCAATTGAATTGGAAATAAAGACAATAAAATTGGAAACAAAATCAATACAAACAATAAAAGCTGTTGTAAATGAAGGTGTTTGTAAAGGATGCGGAGTGTGTGTGGTTACATGTCCAGTTGGAGCAATAACGGTTAAACACTTCCCCAATAAAACCATAGAAAGACAATTCGAGTCGATTCTTATTAAACCAGAACAAATTATTGAAGAAATCTCAGAACCAGCACCTGTGGAGGCTCCGTAGGAAAAAAAGGTGAAATTGCAATGACTCAAGCTGAAATTAAATCTACTAACGATGTTTTTGAACCAAAAATCATTGTATTTGCGTGTAATTGGTGTAGTTATGCAGGTGCAGACTTAGCTGGTGTATCACGGCTTCAATATCCGAGTAATATCCGTATAGTACGAGTGATGTGTTCGGGTCGTGTCGATCCAGCATTCGTTCTTAAAGCGTTCCTAAAAGGAGCTGATGGTGTCATGGTTGCAGGGTGCCATCCAGGTGATTGCCACTATCTAGAGGGGAATTTGAGGGCAGAAGAACGAATGAACAACATGGTTGAGGCACTGAAGGTACTTGGTTGGGAAGTAGACCGCTTTCGCTTAGAATGGATTAGTGCGAGCGAGGGTAAACGATTTGCCCAATTAATGACTGAATTTACTGAAAAAATTAGAGAACTAGGCCCAATTAGAATCAAAAACACCTAAAAAATAATATTGGGGTGGGTGAGATTTTCTTGTTTTCATTGTCGATATTTAATACTTTACCTAGCTGATAAATAATAAGGCTTGGAAGCAGAATAAACTGTATGATATTTAGGAGAAATTCCCTTAATATTCCTCTGCCAGTTCGTTCAGTGATTCAGTATATAAAAGAACTTCCAGTATATAAAAGAATTTCCCGAAGCAGATGTTTTTGTTATTAATGTACAAGATTTTGAAAACTTCGTTGAATTTATGTCACAATAAGTAATAATATCTATTAAATTCTAAACATTTTAATAAATCTTTTTTGAGAGTATACATTGGAGTAAATTGACCAGATCCAAGTTTCTCGTAGTATTAGGAGTAGGTAATGACATTAGAATGGATGATGGCGCTGGAATCAGGATTGTTGAACGTTTAGAACGAGATCCAAGCTTACAACACTTGGATATTTCGTTTAAATTTTTAAATACGGGTGGATTCGACATTCTGGATGAAATCGACGGTTACGAGAGAGCAATAATTGTAGATGCTGCGTCTATGACCGATCAGGGTCTAAAACCTGGACAATTCTTCCACATAAGTGACTTGAGTGAATTTACAACAGGACAACCCATTGGGGTATCTTCTCATGGTGTCGGGGTTCTTCAAGTATTGGGATATGCCAAAATGGGTGGGTATCAAATTCCACATCAAATTGAAGTCTATGGGATACAAGTTAAAGAAACTGGCTATTTTAGCGAGGATTTAACCCCTGAAGTTGCAGAGGGAGTTAAAAAATTAGTCAAAATTTTAAGAAAACGAATCCTGAACCTCTATACCCAATTTAAAGAGCAATAGGTACTTTTATTCGCTCAATTATTCCAAATATCCAATATTCACTAGTTTTAATATCAAACTAATAGTAGTTATCCATAGGTAAGTTAACAACTTATAATTCCATACGTGGAAAGAGAGTAAAATGAGTGATGAAGCAAAGGATATCATGTTAGGAGAGGAAAATCTTGAATTGGATAAAGAATTTAAGATTTTCTTGAAACAATGGTTTTCTGGCTTTGTGAAGGGAGTAAAGGAGTTAGATGACGAAAACTTGCTTAAAATTTCAGAATTAACAGGTCGGGCATGTGCTAATATCCATTCTAGTGTATCGTTTTGGGAAATATGGGAAGCTACCCGTAATATTGATGACTTTATTTCAAAAATCAATGAATTCCATAGGGAAGAACTCTACAAAAGAATTGAAAACAAAATATTTGTGACTTACTCTAGATGTCGCTGCCCACTAGTTAGATTTGATATCGTGAATTCTCCTGTCATTTTTAATTGTTTCAATTGGTTTAGTGAGAATTTTGAGACTATCTTGAGACGACCAATAAAAGTATTCACCAAGAACATAATTCTTAGGGGAGTGAAGAGCTGCAACTTTGTGATTTTTATTGGAACCTGAACCTGTAGAAATAATATCTACGAATCAGTCCAATCTTTTAGAATTTTTAAAGCACAGGAGTAACCAGCCATTATCGCTCCAGAAAAACCTCCACTTCCAGTCCAGGCTGATGCAAGATACAGATTATTTATGGGAGGTTTACGAATATTATGTTTCATAGGTCCAACCTGATTAGGTGTTTGGGCAAACCCATAAACTGTTCCTTCAGGATTTAGGGTGTATCGAACCATAGTCTTTGGAGTGGCAACCTCACTAAAAATAATTATATCCTTTATACCAGGAATAAGTGCTTCTAGTCTCTCAATAAGAATCTGTGCTACTTCATCTTTCTTATTATTATATTCTGTTTCATTTAATTGAGCCCAATGATCCAGGTAATCTATAGTACAAATGACTCCTGTGTAAACTCCTATATCATTGATCTGAGAATCAATATTACTATAATCAACAAATGTAAAACCTTTCTTTGTGAAATCATTTGTTTTTTCTTGGGGATGAAAATCCTTTAATCTCGTGAGATCTTTGGAAAAAACAAATGTAGAATAGGCTTTATATCCTAAACTTGTAGGGGATTCAGAAAAAGCAAGATATAGAGAAAGGATAGAACACGCTAGTTTAAGAGAAGTGACTTTCTTTTGGTATTCCGTATTTTTAAGTTGTGGTACTAGATCATTAACCACATTAGGAAGCGCTGCATTTGCTAATACAACTTTTGCATAAGCGGAGGATTCTTCGTTGTCTCCCTTTTCTTTTTGTTTTGTACGTCTATATTTAACCCCTATGGCAGTATCATTTTCAGTGATGATTTGTGTAACCAGATGTTTTAGAATAATAGTGCCATCATTATTGGAAATAACAGTAGCTAAATGGTCAGAAAGTGATTGTGATCCCCCTTTAATGAAATGTCCACCCCCAGTAAAGTAACTGTTCTGAGCAACAGAGAAAAAAATCATGGATAAGCTATAAGGATCATCATGATAATATCCTAGATTCCCAGTTAAAACAAATTTTAAATCTTCGTTGTCGGTTATTGTATCAATATACTCTCCAATACTCGTTTGACTAATGGGAGCTAACTTTTCTAAATTTCCTTCAACAAGAAAATTAAACGTTTGATTGATATCTTTAAAAAAAGTCTCAATAGCATCTTGTTCATGTGGGAATGCTTTCGATAGAACCCTTTTAGCTTCAGGAATATCATGAGGTATTGTAATATCAATTTTACTGTTTGTTATCCGGAAAAACTCTGGTACCCGAATGAATTCCACATTAGTATTTACATCCAATTCTTCAAAGATTAGTTTTTTCGGGTCGAATACACTATCTAAACCATCCATCTCATGCAATCCGACTTCAAAACCAGTCTTTTGGCCCTTAATTTTCCGATGAAAGACAGTGGCACATCCCCCTACTTTGTTATGTTGTTCAATCAAAAGAACCTTCTTCCCTTCCTTAGCAAGTTTTGCTCCTGCAGTCAATCCAGCTAGGCCCGAGCCAATGATAATTATATCATGTTCCTGCATTCTTCTCAGTTCCATTTTAAAACATCTATTTTCGGTAAATAATAACCTAGATACATCTGTATTAATACCTTATCTAAATATTCAAAAAAACAGATTGAAAGAAAATAATATGGGGGATAAAATTAAAAAAGCAAAACTCATCTATCTGGATTAAATGAAAGAAGTTGAATACGAGATTATAGATGTATATGAAAGTGATAATCTCAAGGAAGGAGTTTTACAAAATTTACCTGCTTACTTGACAGTATCATTCAATATAGAAAGAGAAACTAAATATACTTTCATTGCAGAGTCTCCACAAGGTGAAATTACAGGTAATATATCGGGGAAGGCACAACCTGGTTTTAATCATCATTGGCGCATTCCAATTCTCGAACAGCCAGGAGATTGGAAAGTTGAGATCCATTTACACTTTGATAAGCCAGTGGAGATGATTCGCGAGGTTGTTTCTATTCATATTCCTTCGAATTTATTCGATTATCGTTTAGATGAAGAAGAGTCATCAATTGATGATTATTTAAAGGATTTAATTGTTCCAACTCAAGATGAAATTCAATATGTTGATGTAACCTCCAGATTAGCCGAGCTAGATGCACATTGGTTGCAAATAGACCCAGAATTAAAAATCTGGCGTTATATCTACCAAGATGTCGAAAGTAAATTGAAAGAAGAACGTTTCTTCCCAATTTTACTTATTCATGGATTTCATTCCCATTACTCAACATGGAATTGGATGGTGCGGTATCTCTGGGCGGATGGTTTTCGAAATATTTTTGCAATGGCTTTATATGATGATACTTTAGGAGTAGAACAGAATACTCATCATTTGAAAAATGTAATTGACGAAATTTTGGATTTAACCAGTTATGAAGAATTATGTCTTATTGGCCATTCACTAGGAGGGTTAATGGGAAGATTTTTCGTTAAGTCATTCGATCCCAAGAAGGTTAAATTACTGGTAACTATTGGTTCTCCTCACTTGTGTGGACTATCACTACTACCCAGGCTAGTTGCATTTAATATAATTAATAGAAGAGCTCAGATAACTAAAAGAGATCTGGAATTACACCCTTCGAGCACATTAAAGAAGACTCAAAAGATATTTACAGAGGCAGACTTGTATGTTCTGTCAATGGTTAACATTTGCGGTACAAAAGTTCGTGGAGGGGACACTGGTTTCAAATTTAAAGATAATCTTGTACCAGACATGATTAATCTGGGTGTGAATTATATTCACACATCATTACATAAGAATGAAGATACTTATGGCATTATACACAATCTAATTTTTGGAAAATCGATTATTTATAAAATTCGCCTATTATATATAACCCCTACAGTTGAATCTCCAAAGAAAACTAAAATTTGCCTATATTTTAAACCAGAGGGGCAAAAAGATTATCAACAGTACCCAATTAAGGATTTCATTCAATTAAAGGAGAAGAAACCGTATATTCCCCAAGTTCCCATGATAGTCTTTACCTACTTAAGAAATGAAAAGAAAATCAAAAGAGAACGGTTAGAAATCCAGATCCGTGATAAGAAAAAAAGAGTATTAGCTGATGATGAAATTATATTTGCTCTTGGGGCTAAAAAGCAAGTTAGTGACCATTTCAATCTAGATACAGGAACTGGATACATGATCCAATTTGCCGTATATTCCTATCGGCTTCAATATAGTTTCAATAAATAAGATCACTATCAATAATATGATTCGAGTAATTTTTGAATCTGTGTTGGGGGGACACGGGCAAGTTTATGAAGAAATTTATTGAATTCTTTCTGTTTTTTTGAAGATATAGTAATATCTTCAATTCTAGTGTTAAATTTTAATTCAAGAAGTTTAAGATAATGTTTTTCAGTCTTTAAAAACAGATTCCTTATTGAGTGCATGATATTATCAGTTACTTCTCTTGCTTTGGGAAAAAAATCAGTATCTGATTCTGACCAGCCACCCCTACGAGAATATTGATGAAAATATGCTGGTTCACCAAAGGAAATCGAAACATAGGATCCAAATTTTGGGATTACTGTTCCTGGCCTTAAAGCCTCAGCTGTTCCATGAATATATATTGGCATTACAGGGATTTTTCCATTTGTATTAAGGACGATTCGGCCTATTCCTGTTCGTCCTTCTTCCGCTAAATTAAAATAGTCGTGAAATGGAGTTCTATGAATACGTCTACCTTGGGGAGTTATTAAAACAGCAAAACCTTCTAATACGGATTTGGTTGCAAAATCTAGTGCTGGCTTTGGATTCTCACGAAAAATTGGGATTGCTCCTATGATTAAGAGGAGTCTACCAATAAGTGTTTCCAATAGAATCTTCCCCGAAGCGATGAATCCAAGAAATTTCCTTGGTCCAAAAGGTGTAAGAATGGCACTAATGACCATGAAACCGTCTAGATGAGATTGATGATTAATACAAAAGATAATGCCTTTTCCTTCGGGAAATTTCTTAAGGTTCTCTCCCCCAATTACATCAAAACAAAAAAGAAATCTGATAACCCGCGGTAAAAACGGGGTTAACATAAGATAAAATGCTCTTCTTAGAAAAGACCACTGTTTATAAGCGTGTGAATTGAGAGCCAAAGATTAGTCCAACTTTACGTGAAGAAATGATATTAAAGATCCATGATTCCTATTTAGACGCTGATTCATCTCGCAGAGCTCTTTTGAGCACTTTACCAACAGTTGTGAGAGGTAATTCCTCTCGAAACTCCCATAATGTTGGTTTCTCATATTTAGATAAATTTTCTATGGCAAAAATCTTAATATCTTCTTTTACCTCGTAAGTTGGTTTAACTCCTTTTTTTAACATCACAAAAGCTTTGACAATCTGGCTTCCAGGACGGTTTGGATCATCTAAGCCAATAATTGTTGCTAATTCAATATCGGGATGCTTAGATAAAACGTCTCCTACATGAACACTAAACACTTTGTAGCCACTGATGATCAACATGTCCTTAATTCTATCAACAATCTGAATATACCCATCATCGTCCATAACGCCAACGTCTCCTGTATGGAACCACCCATCTTCTATTGCTTTTTCTGTAGCTTTTTGATCATTAAAATAACCGCGAGTAATTGTTGGTCCTTTAATTAATATTTCCCCAGGTTCCCCCGTATTTATTTCATCCCCAGATTCAATATCAATTATTTTGACTAATGTGTCAGAAAGAGGTAATCCTATTTTACCTATTTTTTTCTTTCCGTAAAAAGGATTAGAGATATTCGTCGTTGTTTCAGTTAATCCATAAAGTTCCATTACCTTATTTGTCGCTTTCATATGTTCTTCAAAGTCTCGGATCATTTCAGCAGGAAAAGGTGCGGCGGCAGAAATGTAAACAGTGACATTATCCAAAACATCCTTTGGAATGTCTTTGGATTTGGGGTTATTCATTACCATTCCGTAAAGAGTGGGGACATTTCCCAATATTGTAGGTTTTCTTTCAATCATAGATTTGATAAAATGATCAACATCTCGCGGATTCGGAATCAGAATCTGACTACCTGCTACCCAGACCGCTTGGGTCGCAACAATTAATCCACCAATATGGAAGGCAGGAAAAGCTGATAGAGCTACTTCTTTATCGTCCTGAGAACACCAGTGTGTGAATTGAGTATGCATGGCAATTATATTACTGTGGGTAAGCTCTGCTCCTTTTGGAGATCCTGTAGTGCCTCCTGTGTATTGTAATAAAGCCAAATCGTTTTCAACATCAATTTCAACTTCTTTTACATCAGTAGCTGTGTTTACCATAATATCTGAAAATTTAACGACTATTCTTCCAGGCCATTCATCCACTTTTCCTTTTGGAATTTTCCTGATTAGTTTTCCGAAAAAAACAGCCACTTTACTCAGACCCATGTATTCCGAGATATTTGTGGCAATAATAATCTCAAGGGTAGGAACAACATCCAACATTTTCTTCAATCGTTTATCATAAATTACATCCATAGTAACGATAGCTTTACTCCTGCTATTGTTTAGTTGAAAGGCACATTCGTTTTCACTTAAGAGAGGATTCAAGCCTGAGGCTACAGCACCAACAAGAAGGGTACTGAAATGAGCAATAAGATACTGAGGACAATTAGGTAAACAAATTGTAACCACATCCCCTTTCTCCACTCCATTCTGCTGTAAAAATGAAGCAAACTTTTTTACTTGCTCTAAAAGTTCCCTATAAGTGATTTCTCTGTTTACCATCCAACATGCAGGTTTATCAGGGAATTTAGTCATAGCATTGGTATAAAGAATACCAAGACTCTTGGTTGGATATTCCAAGTTCTTCTTAACATGGGAATCCCACGATTTCATCCATAATTCTGGAGTGATATTAGGCAAATCTCTACACCTATCTTCATTCACTTAAAGCAGAAAACTGAGACTACCAAGATGATTTGAAAAGGTCGAATTTGAATATTTCGTAATAAAACATCAATCATTTATGATCAAGCTTCTTCCTGACAAAAATAGATCATGGGATGTCACTTATCAAGAGTTAAAAATATCTCATGAGAAGACTCTTTTTATTCACATCAGGCCGATGTTCATAATCTAAGAGGAGACAAAACTATAGAAGAAACAATTCATTCAATAAACAAAGAAGAGATCCCTGAAACCATCAAAGATACAACAGTTGGGAGATATACACTATTAGAAAGATTCTATCACTGTAATCATGTTCTTATTATGCTGCTATTCTTTTTTACTGGCTTTGAGCTCTATAGTAAGACATATGTTGTTGGAACTGAGTATTTTACCCAGATTTTCCATTTCGCTCTTGGTGGGATCATTGCTTGTTAGTTTTTGTTCTTCTATCTATATTTCATAATTAAATATAAAAAATCCAAAGAAATCTTTCCAGGTGTCAGAGATTTTTAGGATCTTGTCATAATTTTCCTCTGTGCAGTAAACATTCTTCCTGACTCGCGATATCCACAGTATGATTATTATATAGTAGAGGAGAAAAGATATGGGGTGAAATTTCATTCTGTACAGAAATTGCTCACCTTGACGAATCTAATAGCAATCTTTGTCATAGGTTCAACAGGAATAGTCATGTCAGAAATATTATTTCCAGATTATCTTCCTGCTTTTTTCACTGCATTTTTTATGCTTATTGTATCTCCTTTAGAGGTGTTGAGAATTGATTTACGATTTATTCACCAGTCAGTGTATTTCTATTTTATACTGACGACTGTAATACACTTTCTTTTAGCTATTATACCACGAAACCGTAATCGTTTGATAAGAATGATAACAGGAAGCGAAAAGATACCAATTAGATCAAATAATATGATAAAAACATAGAAGGATATTAACAATGGTTCATTGGCGTGAAAAGAAAAGGATTTAATCCTCAAATCTAGAGTAATCTTCGACATATTTCTCACATCAATCGAATTCGATGAACTCACAAAATTATGATTGCCAATATCTGAAACAGATCATTAAGACTATTTCGATTATCGATTAGTTATTGAAACAACATGTTCTCATAACTGATATCCTTATTCTATGAAACGGAGAGGTTTCTATTTCCATAAAGAATGGGAAAATGTCTATCTCCCCTCAGCTATGATCTTTTTTGAGCCATACTAGCTTTAAGTCTTTATTAAATATGCTTTACTAAAGGGATTATTTCCTTTCCAATAATTTCAATTGAATCTATATCATGAGAGTTGGGCATATTAAAGATGACATGGCTAAATCCCATGTTTGCTAATTCCTGACATAAATCCACAACTTCATTAATAGTCATGGCATCTGATGCAACACGAATGGTACCAAGCACCGTTAATTCAATGTCATCATAAGAACGCCCAATTTCTTTACAGTAAATTTTTAATTTGCTAAGTTTATCATTTAAAAATTCTTGACGGTTTTCATATCGTTCTCTCATCCATATCGGGAATTCTTTCAAGGGACTCCCAAATTGAAGGTTACAAGCGTCCGCATATTTTGCAACCAATCGTAGCATATTGTCTCCACCTCTCCACAGTCCAATTAATATAGGTGGGTAAGGATGAGATAGTGGTGGAGGATTATTCCAAGGTTTTTCAAGTTGGTAATGTTTTCCTTTGTATGGTGACGTATCTCCACACCATATTTGTTTCGCAATCTGTAGTGTTTCCTCCAAACGTTCAATGATCTCTTTATTTGAAAAAGCTGGGATTCCCATACCTCTTATCTCGTCTTTTACTTGCCCTCCAGCACCAATTCCCAGATATGCCCGTCCACCTGAAAGAAGATCAAGAGTCGAAACTGCTTTCACAAGCATCCCTGGGTACCGACAGACATTGTTTGTAACCATAATTCCAATCTTTATTTGTGTCGTAACTGCTGCGAGATATGATATCGTACAATAAGCCTCTAAAACTGGTGCATCCCTAGGACCAAATGCACCCCCTAATTGAAATAGATGATCCATGACCCAAAGACTCGAAAAACCATTTTGTTCTGCAGTTTTTGCCATTTCTACTAATTTCGATCCTACATTTTGTGGACTCCCAGGCCAATCAAAGTGATAGATTTGTAATCCAATTTTCATGAGAATTCCTCATCTTTTAACAGCCTAAATTAATCCTTTCGCTACTTTATTATAAAATTCTATATTTTCAGAGATGATGTGCCTTATTGGTAAGTGATAAGGACATTTTTCCTCACATTCCTCACATTGGTTGCACTTACTCCAACTTTCTACCGAAGGTGGCATCCACCGATTAAGGAATTCCTCACGGGGCCATAAACGCCACATACCTTCAGTAATCATTAACATTTGAATATGAACCCCTTGTGGGCAAGGCTGACACTCCCCACATTGTCTACAAAGTGTCTTTTCTAATTGCATATGGATGGTTTTCATCATTTGCTGATCCTGTGGTGTAAGAGTCCATGAACCCTTAACGATTTCAACAATTTCTTCGATTTCTGAGATTTTTTCGATTCCTGGTACCGGTAAAACGGTATCATATTGTAATAAGTACTTAATTGCTATATTAGCATCTTTGATACTACCACCTGCAAAAGGCTTCATCGCTACGAAACCCACATCATGTTTTTGGGCCAATGAAACCAATTCTTCAGTAGCTTCATTCCTGACAAAATTGAAAGGGAATAGAACTGTTGAAAAAACTCCAGAAGTGATGGCTCTTCGGGCAATTTCTAGTGAATGACTACTAATGCCGATATGATTTATTTTTCCATCTTCTAAGGCTTGTTGTGCGGCTTCCATTGCTCCTTCAGGTTTGAACACGTGTTCATATGCACTAGGAGTACTCACATTATGGAACTGCCAGATATCTATATAATCAGTCTGAAGATTAATCAAGCTCTTTTCTAAGCATTCATTGGCCATTTCTTTATTTCGCCATCCAGTTTTTGTAGCAATGATTACATGATCACGATAATCGATGATTGCTTTTCCTATACGTTTTTCACTAGTTCCATAGGCAATAGAAGTATCAATATAATTAATTCCCAAATCAAAACACCGTCGAAGTACTTTTATCGCTGTTTCTTCAGATGGTCGTTGAATGGGAATACCTCCAATGCCAATTCTTGAAACACTAAGGTTAGTTTTTCCTAGTCTCATAGTCTTCATTCTATTATGCTCCATTCATCAGGAAATACTAATTTTTTAGCAGGATATTTTCTTTCGTGAATTATTCTAGGGATAGTGCACATCTAATCTAATAGTTCCATCATTTGTTTTTATAAGCAAGAAGAACCTCAAAATCATTGAATTCTGATAGTAATTTTGCTAAATTAATCGCATTTGTAGAACTAGCATAGAAACGGAAATTGACCCTTAGCGGAATATCAGTCCAACCTGAATTCACACATTCTTTAGCCAACCCAATAAGCATTCGCTTCCATGCGTTGTGAAATCCAGGTCGCACGGCTGAAAATCTCAATAAGATTCGTTCTTCTTTGCCAATAAGAACAGTTGTTCCTGGTTGAGCTCTCAAAATGGCTCCTGTGGCCACGATTTGATTATGATGAAAAATTAATACCGCTTTCCCATCTTTGAGCACCTTATTTTGGAAATAATTTGTAGCAACTTCTTGGGTTAAAAACTGCCAATTTGGGTCTACTCTGCATAATTCAATCAATTCTTCGAGATCTTCTTGAGTAGCCGCTCGACAGGAGAAAGAATGTATTTCTTTTGTTATTTCCCACCTAGAAACTTCATTAATATCAAAATCATAAGAATAGTAATACATTCTTTCTTTTTCAGAGAAACCTTTGTTTGTAAAAAATTGTATTCTTTCTTCAATACCTTCGACATCAAGCACTAAAGGAGCAGTGATTTCTAAGGTTTTTTCCCGCTGTAGTAGATATGCTAGGACTTTATCAAAGATTTTCTCTTGTACTTCGACTGAACATGCTGGTAGAGCCCAAGGATAGCTTATATGTGTTCGCCCTATATGTGAAGTTGAGTCTGTTGCTTGTACATATGCTAATGGGGCACCTTCTTCTGTTAGTGCATATAGGGTTGTTTTTGGATCTTTTTTCTGATCCTTATATCGGGCTCTGATTTCTTCACCTGAAGCAGGGCGACCTGTTACTTCGGAATAAATTTTTGCTTGGAGGTCTTCTAAACCTTGATCTGGTTTATAATATTGATAAACGACTTGCATGGTTTTCTTTCATCCTTAAATTGTGGTACTTTTGATTGATTTTCGAGTTGTTTGATTACATAAGCATTTCAATTGTTCTTTCTACATCTCTATGCCCATTTTAGGTTGATCAATTTAATTACTCTTGATAAAATCGGTGCAAGTGAATATTCAATGTCTTTACCTTCAAGTGTATGTAGCGTCAAATAAGGCTCTTTCCTGGTTCGACCAGGGCGTCAATTCGTTGAAAATCTGTTTTTGTTAGCTTCACATGCAATGCACCTAAGTTCTCCTTCAGTTGTTGCATAGTGCGTGGACCTATGATAACACTGGTAATCCCAGGTTGTGCCATTACCCATGCAAGGGCGAATTGGCTCATTGTGCACCCTTTTTCCTCAATAATTTCTGTTAATACATCTAGCAGGTCATAAACTGCCTCATTCAGATCACTGTCCCATACACCTTTCCAAGGTTCAAAAGTAAATCGTGTATCGTCAGGAAAGGGAATATTACGGTGGTATTTACCTGTTAGAATACCTCCATCTAGAGGAGAGTATGGCAAAATACCAATATTATATTTTTGAGCCACTGGGATGACGTCTTTTTCAATGGAACGGTCTATCATGTTGTAGAATGGTTGTTCCGTTACAAAACGATTCAATAATACTTTATTTGATACCCAGAGTCCTTCGATAATTCGCCAGGCTGGAAATCCACTAGTACCGATATACCGTATTTTCCCGCTATGAACAAGATCATCTAGTCCACGAAGAGTTTCATCAATTGGAATATAATCTGATGGACGATGCAGTTGATATAGGTCAATATAATCTATCCCTAACCGTTTTAAAGAAGCTTCACACTCACTGATGATGTGTCTACGGCTTAATCCGCTACTATTGGGATCGTCAGGATCCATTGGAAAGTATACTTTTGTAGCGAGTACAATCTGCTTCCGCTTACCGTTTTGCCTCAAAGCCTCCCCAATAATTTCTTCACTGCGACCCACCCCCTCGTTTGCATCACCATAAAGATTCGCTGTATCAATGAAATTCAAGTCAGCATCGATTGCCTGATTGATTATCTCAATAGCTTCACTCTCTGGTGTCCGAGACCCAAAGTTCATAGTACCTAAACATAATGGGCTAACTTTAACCCCAGTTCGACCTAAGTTCCGATATTCCACTTTTCTCACCTTCTCATGATTTTCCATTACAGCTTTCCATTTATAATATTAGGATCATTTTTGAAATAGAACATTGTCTTATCTAATTGGATAGTAGATGGTCTTTTGATAGCATAAGCATGGTAATTGTTCTTCCTTTCTCCCTATGTCCGATTTAAGTTGATCGATATAACTACTCTTGAAGAAATCGTTATAAGTATAAATTGGGAAGTTTAATTGATGATCCATTATTTCAGTAAGCATCTCAATTGCTTGTGTGTAATCTTGTTGAACAATCTGCTTCAATGTAGGGGAAAAGATAATAGACTCAAGAACCCTGAAATATTCCTTTACACGATGGCTCCATTCACCACGACTTCGACGATCTAACCGATATATTATTGATGTTTCTATCTCCTTAAGTTTAAGACCTGTTTGTGAAACAAATTGCCAGAAAACCAAAGGAAACGCATATCCAGCATGATCAAGAGTATTTGGAAGGGAGTACACCCTATAACCTTTTAACCCACAGAAAGCATCTGTTATTTCTAGATTAAAGCATTTGTTGATAGTTCTTGTCATCAACATGTTTAGAACATACCGATCCACTGGGACTTTTGTATTCTGATGCCAAAAGCGATAGGAGAGATAGCGACTCGTGGAAACTAGATCGATATCGGAATTAGAATCAAGAAGATCTAAAATCTCTTTGATACTAATAGGAGCGTGTTGACAATCAGCATCAAATGTAATTAGGACATCATAATTTGATTTTGCCTGCTGAAATAATGTTAGAATCGTATTTCCATACCCAAGAGGCCCATCCCTATGTCTGATATATTTGAAGGGATATTGTGTTGATAACTCTTGATAAATGTCTCGGGATTTATCCGTGCTCCCATCATCTAATAATAACACAGTTATTTCATATTCTGAACATTCTGCGGTTAGAAATTCATAAAGGGTTTGAATACACTCAGAAATATATGCTTGTTCGTTATAGAGAGGGATTCCTATCAGTATTTTCATTATTCATATTCTCCGTCTCAGCTCAATTCATTGTCTCCTAGTCTTGAGAATTTTAGATATATTTATGGAAAACGAAGAGAAACGCCTTCTCTGCCATCCTTTTCTCTTTAATTAAGTATGTCATCGTTTTTAATGCGATAAATCTCTTTATTTGGTTTTTCTAATGTTGGGATGACCTCTTTTCCTAGTATGTTGAGGGGGGTAATCTCATGGACATTTAGGATATTAAAAATGACATGTTGAAAGCCCAATTCTGCTAATTTGCCACAAAAAGTAATAATTTCATCAGTACTCATAGAACCAGAGGTCAATTTAATATAAGTTACTACTGTTTTTTCAATTTCGTCGTAAGGACGTCCAATGTCCTTACAATGCTTTTTTAAAACATTAATTTTTCTTTGAAGGTAATAAATTGCTGCATCGTGGCTCAAGTACATGTTTCCAAACTCTTCAACAGGTGATCCAACGACTATATTGCAGGCATCTGCATACTTAGCTACAAGCCTTAATGTCTTTTTCTCTCCACCTCTACCAATCATAATAGGGGGATGAGGAGCACTCAATGGCTGGGGGTTATTAATTGGTTTTGAGAGTCTGTAATAATTCCCCTCATATGGATCAGGGTTCCCGTTCCACATCTGTTTAATAATTTGTAGAGTTTCTTCAAGGCGATTAAACCGTTCAGCTAAGGAGGGAAAAGGGATACCTAGTCCTTTGGCTTCATGTTCAAACCAACCAGCACCAATACCGAGATAAGTTCGGCCTTTTGATAGAACATCAATGGTTGAAACTATTTTAACTAGTAACCCTGGATGGCGGAAGAAATTACAAGTCATTGCAAGACTAATTTTTATTTTCTGAGTTAAAGCGGCTAAATAGGTGATTGTACTGTATCCATCCAACATTGGAGCTTCAACTGGACCGTGAATAGTACCATACTGGGTTCCTAGCTGGAAAAGATGATCCATAACCCATAAGCTGTAAAATCTATTATCCTCAGCAATTTTTGCGATTGTTCCTAGTCTTTCACCTATGTTAGTTGGACTTCCAGGCCAATCAAATTTTCCTATATGCAATCCAACTTTCAACTTTCTTTTTCTCTCCATTAATCATTTTTGTAAGGTATCCTAAGGATGAATATAGTCTACAAACTATTCGTATAGGTTAAAAGAACCGCAATATCTTCAATTTCGTCTTGTAGTTCGGCTAGATGAATTGCATTCATTGAATAACCAAAGAATAATGTGCTAATTCTTAAGGGAAAATTCTGCCAACCACTTTTGCGACAATCTTTACTAACTTCAATAAGCAACCGTTTCCAAGCTTGAGGATGGTTAAGACGTGTTGCAGAGGTTAAACTGATTATTTCAAGTCCTTTATCTTTTCCCCTTGTAAGTTTTCTACGATATGGAAGACCTACAGAGACTATCTGATTGTTTTTAAGGATCAGCTTGTTCTGATCATCCTTTAGAAAAGTATTTTCAACGTAGTATTTAGCCTCCTCAACACTAGGGAAAACATCACGCATATAATTATCCGCGTGACATACTTCAATTATTTGGTCAAGATCTTCAGTTGTACCTGATCTACACGTATAAGAAGCAATTTCATCAGTCATCTCCCAATTGCAAACATCTATTAGATTGAAATCAACGCTATTTACATAAAGATGTTCTTTTTCAATGAATCCTTTCCTCTGAAAAAATGCAATACGGTCATCTGTTGTAGTTGTATCAAATACGACTTCCCCAGCAAGTACTTGAGGATGAATAGTATCCTTTAACCACGTTAATAGATCATCAAAGATTTTTTCTTGAGCTTCGGGAGGACACTCTGGTAAAGCCCAGGGGAAACTTATAATATACGTTCCTGGTCTTGCAGCCCATTTGCTGGTCTGTACATAAGCTAAAAGTTTATTATTCTCCGTTAAAACATAACGAGCACTCTGAGGGTTTCTTTTTTCACCTTTAAAGCGCATTTTAATCTCCTCTGCATCAGCAGGGAGTCCTGATACTTCTATATAGATTTTTGCTTGTTGCTCTTCTAATCCCTGATTAGGTTCATAATTTCGATAAATTAAGTTCACTACCAGCAATTCTCCTTCACTTGTTTGATTGTGGTTTCTCCGCGGTTAGTGACATTAATTAACTAGCACTGTCAATGATTGTAATAACATTTATTAGATTTACTATTATGGCTAACATTTAACTGATATCATATTTCCCTCTAAGTCGAAGAAAATTCATTAAATCATCAGTCATAGACCCGTTTCTTTTCCATGGGTGTCTTAGAATGAAGGACGGAAATAATTCGAGCAAAAAATCCTCAGAATATTGTTTTTACATAACGTATAAACCCCAAAATGTGAAATTTGTGTCAAAAAAGGAATTAGATCTAATCAAAGAACATTATCTGATTATTTCCGCTTTACGAAATACTCTAATGAGTGTAAAAGATATTCACAATCTCTTTCACGATCAAAATACTGGAGACTATACTTATACATTAAAAACTATCTACCGACATTTAGAAAAATTAGAAGACGCAGGGATAGTAACAGCTGCTGGTTATCGGGAAAAAAAGGGAACACGATCATGTGAAAAAGTATACTGTAGAACAGCGAAAATTTTTTACCCCGAAATTGAAGAAGAGGATCTAGAGTGGTGGGAATTAGAAAATGGTGAACGCTATGCCCAAATATTTAGAGTCACATTAGCTGAGCTATTACAAACATCAGAACCAGACAAACAATCGTTTAATAAATTATTCAAACAATTAAACATGTTGCAAACCAAAACAAAAATAGATTTATTCGAAAAAGCAGGAAATAAAGCAGAATTAGCGGACTTTCTTAGTCAAATTGATATCGATAAATTGAATTCTATTGCTGATTTAGCAAGTATCCTTAAAGTTCTTTTACAAGACCCAGATTTGTTAACTCAAATGCAAAGCCTCTTGAACGTTAGAGAGTCGAAAAATAGTATTTGAGGAAATTTCCAATGTCAGAAACTGATGTCACCTTTGCTTTATTTATAATAATTGTCGCAGGAGTTTTAGCAGGACGATTTGCGGAAAGAAACAACTTTCCAAGGACAATTCCATTGATTTTTACTGGCATCTTTCTCGCAGCTATCAACACACTCACGCAGGAACCATTATAAGTTGTAGAGGACATACATGAAATAACATTATTTATTGTAGAAATCGCGCTAATCGTGATATTATTCAAAGAAGGCATGCATCTAAATATTCGGGAAGTGAGACAGTATTTTGGGACAATTTTGTCTATAGCTACTGTTGGAGTAGTAATTAAAACATTCATAATCGGAATCATTGCCACCGTAATTTTTTCCTTGATGACTCTATTCATTTCGCCTCCTCCCCCAGTATCGTTAACTTTAACAACTGCTCTCCTCCTAGGAGCAATATTTACTCCTACTGACCCCGCAGCTACCTTTTCGATACTTCGTGGAGGAAGAAAACAAGTCAGGAAGATGAATATTGTAGTCTGCGGATTATTGTTACATCCTACTTTATAAAAAGGGTAAAATGTTATTATCCAGAACATAGAGTTGTTAGCCTTAAAGTGATGAAATTTATTGAAAAGACTGATTTCAACAGGCCAAGTAAGAAGACCCACCATTCTACTCATTCAATCAATGGATGAGGAACGACTTTTATATCGAATAATTTCATCAGGCGTCCCTCTTCGGGTACAAAATTTAATTTTTGAAGCAATTGAAGAATTTGGACAAAACCGATCAATCTAAGATGAAGTATTTATTATGTATTTATATATTAATTACATGACTGAACAACATCAACACCATCTCCCCTCTCCTGCCCCTACGCTTCGCGACTAGTCAACGTATTTATAAAGTGATTGCCTGTTCAGACAATATCCTTATAAATCCGCGCGCCAATTTGGTCATTGGACAGCTTAGTCCTTTATTATGTCACCGCTTTCCCGTATGGGTGAGAAACAGCTATTATGTTGATTCTTTCGCATCTCGGACAATCTTTCACTCAGGGGATTAAGCTGTTCATTCTCTGCCTTTCATCTCTTGATGATGGAAGGCGATAATCTCGTTTCAAGTTGTTTAGGAAGAATAGTAAAATGGCTGAAGTACATCAAACATTAGATGCACGGAACTTATCTTGTCCTATGCCTGTTTTAAAGTCTAAAAAGGCATTGAAAGCCTTGGAACTTAACCAAGTGTTAGAAATTTTAGCTACTGATCCTGGGAGTATGGCGGACATTCCAGCCTGGACTCGTACCACGGGTCAGGAACTCATTTCCGCGGAAGAGCGCGGTCCCAAAGATTATCGTTTTCTTGTTAAAAGACTAAATTAAAAGTAGAATGGTGATATTATGACTGAATCTATATCTGAAAGTATTACTCCTCCAAGTGAAGATAAGCCCAAACGCATGGCAATTATTGCTTCTGCTGGTACGCTTGATGCTGCTTACCCCCCAGTTATTCTCGCTTCTACCGCAGCAGCAATGGACATGGAAGTTGCTATTTTCTTTACTTTTTATGGATTGAATTTAATCCACAAGAAGAAAAGTAAGAAACTCAAAGTGAGTCCTATTGCTAATCCAGCAGCACCAATGCCCGTCCCCAATATTGTTGGTATGATCCCAGGTATGACTGGCATGGCAACCTGGATGATGAATCGCTGGATGAAAAAGGCGAATGTTGCCAAATTTTTAGAATTACGCGATGCGTGTTTAGAGTCTGACGTTCGTATGATCGGTTGTCAGATGACTATGGACGTAATGGGGATTAAAGAAGAGGATATTATCGATGGCTGCGAACTTGGTGGCGCTGCTTCGTTCTTAGAGTTTGCCAAAGACGCTGACATTACCTTATTCATGTAAATCTCTCCTTTTCTTTTATTCATGGAGGAACTGATATGTCCAAATTGGTATTAATATGTGATTCTGGAGCAACTGAGAAACTTCAAACAGTTGCATTGGTCGCCTCTGGTGCGATCACAAGTGATTACGAAGTGTTCATCTTCTTCATGCATGATGCAGTTTATGCCTTGAAAAAAGATGCTCCACCTGAACCTGAGGTTACTAGTGTGTTTC
Organism: Candidatus Hodarchaeota archaeon; assembly: GCA_016840285.1. Next base: position 40,389 of record JAEOSR010000004.1, read on the forward strand.
CAGAAGTATCGAATAAGATTAATCAAGCACGACAAGAGGGAAAGCTCGTCCACTGGAAGGAACTGCTAGAGGATCTCAAGGATCTGGGTGAGCTTCGAATTGTTGCTTGTGTGCAAATCACTGAAATTTTAGGGTTGGAGAAAGATGACCTCTTACCTTTTGTGGATGATGTTGCTGGTGTAAATACCTTAGCAGAGGAAGCCATGAAAGCTGATCAAGTTATTACATTTTAAAGGTGAAAATGAATATGAATCAAGAAATTATTGCTGATCAAGTAATTGATGCTCGTGGAAGTTATTGTCCTGGCCCCTTGATGGAATTAATCAAAACTATCAAGAGAGGCGAAGTAGGCAGAATCTACGAGGTATGGAGTAAAGATGCTGGTTCCATTCGGGATATTCCTAAATGGGTGGCCAAAGCAAAACACGATATGGTTGGTGTTTTTGAAGAAAATGGCCATACTCGCTTTGTTGTCAAAAAAGTAAGGTAGAATGTTATTGTTGTAGTACAGGAGATTTTTCTATGAGTTCTAATGAAAAGAAACCCCATATTGTCATTCTCGGTGGTGGTACTGGTGGTGTCATCGTTGCTAATCTTTTGGGACGAAAAACCAAAAAAATAGCTGATATCACTCTCGTATCAAAGAACGAGAATGTTTTTTATGAACCAGACTTAATTTACCGTTTATTCGATAAAAAAGAAACAAAAAAACAATATAGACCCCTCCGTAAAGTTGTTAACAAAAACGTTTCAATTCTTACAGAGGAAATTGTGCATTTAGACCCCCAAAAACAAGTAGTGCAGTTTGAAAGTGGCAATGACATTTCCTATGACTGGTTAGTTATTGCTACGGGTGCACAGTATGATTATGAGAGTGTTCCAGGCTACGCAAGTGAAGCACATCACTTTTACAATGAAGAAGCAACTCTTAAGTTGCGTGATGCCTTAGCAAATTTTGAAGGTGGGAATATAGTAACTGGTGTCGCTGATTTACCTTACAAATGTCCTATTGCCCCTATTGAAGTCACATTCATGCTATATCACTATTTCAAGCGCCGAAAAATGCTCGAGCAGGTCAATATCCATTACTTAAGTCCTCTTGGAGGAGCTTTTTCAATCGAGCAAGCTTCTGAAAAATTCGAGAAGCAATTTGAGAAGAAAGATATTAAACTTCATGAATTCTTCAACACAGAGGAAATATTTCCAGAGAAAAAAGTAGTAAGTTCCTTAGAAGGTGAGGAAATCAATTATGATCTGTTAATTCTTGTTCCTCCACACAAAGGCGCAACCTACATTGATGATCTGAAATTGGCAAATGAGCAAGGTTGGATCATTGTTGACAAAGAACGGATGCAATCCGAAGCTTATCCAAATATTTTTGCTGTGGGTGACACTACTGAGTTACCAATATCGAAAGCTGGTTCTACTGCCCACTATCAAGCAAAAGTTGCCTCTAAAAACATTCTGAGGTTGATTAAAGAGGGTAAGCTAAATGCTAAATATAACGGGCACGCTCAGTGCTTTGTGATGATGGGATTATCCTCAGCCATGGTGTTAGATTTCACGTACACCCGACCTCCTCTTCGTTTAGGATACATTCCAAACAGATTATTTTACTACATCAAAAAATATTTCAGTCGTTTCTATTTCCGTGGAGTTCTCAGTGGTAGAGTTTAAGAAAGCTTGTTATGTCAAATGATGAGGTTAGATTCTTAATGTTGGATGAAAAAGACAAAGCTATTATTGACTTCTTTCAAAAATATCCTCGAGAATCTTTCACTCAAGCTGCTAAAGCTCTTGGTATGGCTAAAGGGACAGTAAAGAGACGATATGATAATCTAATTGAAAAGAACCTGATCTCTGAAGGTATTGGATTAAATCTTTCTCAACTGAAATTTAGTCATGCTTTATCTTTCATCGAAATCACAGATCCTCAAACAGAGAAAGCAATTTTGGATTATTTCTATGATTGTCCCCTCGTCACAGCCATTTTTTCTCTCTCTGGCTTTGAGTACAATCTTGTAGTTTGTCTTGTTGCTGACACTCGAGAAAAAATTACCACTTTTATTGACACTTTCCCCCTCAGTCATCTCCCAGGAGTTAAACGGAGAAATAGCTTTTTTGTCAAAGAGTCAGAAGGTTTTTCAGATAAACCTTTTTGGCTTTTCTTTCCTAATGGTTTTAGTAAGAAAATTTTCAAGCAGCATGACTGCCAAGATAGCTGTGGCGCCTGTGGGGTTATCGAGCGGATTTCTAACGAAGTAGGGGAATAATTTCTTCTAAAGAAATCAAGAAGTTACTGAATTTTTTGCTTCCAAGAATGTACAGGACATTTTTCTCTATTTGCCGGTTGACATTCAACATATTCTCCCGTTTTGAAAAAATATTCCAGATGGTCAATCCAACCACCTGTTTTTTTTGATTTTTTGACGAAATCAATAAAGAGAATTAATTTTTCGATTGTTTCTTCACTCACACTATGTTGGATTTCGCTCGCTTCTTCTACAGCGGTCTTCTCATTGATATCCAGAATCATGAGAAAATCCTTTAATATCTGATGCTTCAACTGAATTTCTAAAGCGATTGTTTCCCCTTCTTCTGTTAGTGTTACGCCAGAATACTTTTTATAATTAATAAATCCTCGTTCTTTCATCTTTTGGAACATTTCAGTAACACTTGGTGGACTGACACCTAGAATTTCTACAATATCTTTAGCTTGGGCAAATTTCTTCCTTTTAGTAACTTGAAAGATTGTCTCAAGATAATCTTCAATTCTCTCTGTTGGTGTGGTTTTTATTTTGCTCATAAAGATCGAGCTCGCGGAATAGTGGAGTATTTTTAATACAAAATAGGAAAGGGTTACCTCTTATAAAAATAAGAGGCTACATGTAGAGGATATTATAAGTTAATTATATTATCGTTCTCAATTGCTAAATCGATTATCTCACTATAATCTAACAACTTCACTTCGGGATGAACATAATTCTTGAGGCCACGTTTTTCTACGTCTTCTCTTCCTACATAAACCTTCCCCTTCATGATAAATTCTTGAATCAAGATTTCAGTTTTATTTGCATTATAAACTGCATCTTGTAGAAGGCAGATAGACACTTGATCAGATTCATTGTTATGTTCTTGTGCTAATTCAATTCCAGTTTTGTCTCTACAAGTTAAAAAGAATAAAATTTTCGTCATGTTTTTTTCAACCTTACCTTAAAGGGGAATGACTGTAGTTGCCCCTACGATATTTTCAAGCACATCTTTATGACTTTTAACTTCTACTTCATCGATTAAATCATCTTGTGTCAATCCTCGTTCTTCCAGTGCCTTCTTATCCACCCAGATATCTAATTCGATTTCTTTCAGAAAGTCGATGTGCATCTGATAAACAGTTTTATCTGTTTCTTTCAAAAAGGTATAGACACCATCATTAATAGCTATCACACGAGGGTCAAAATCCTCGGTGGCCACAGCCATACGTAGTCCTTCAACGGGATAAAGAGTACCATGAGGAGGTTGTCGTAAAAGTATTACTAGATTCATTTCTTCTGGCATGATTTTACACTCTCCTAACAAATGACTAGGAATTTATCTGTTTCTTTGAGGATATTCTCCATATCAGGAGTCCCAGCTCTTTTGATTTTTCCTTTGGCATCCTTGCATTTCATACAATTCTTTGCGGTTCCACGGACTAGAAGACATAAGCTACAAAGTCGAATTAAAGCGCCTTTTTGGACTATTTCTTCAAAACCTCCTTCAACATCAAAGATTCCTTCAATCTTCTTCTGATTTTCTAATACTGAATTTACAGCATCCATGTAACAAAAGATTTGCACTTCATATCCTTTATCCAAAGCCGCGTTTGCTAATTCAACAACAGTTTCTGGAGCCTGTGATTGATGGGGCCCAGAAAAAAATAATATTCCAATTTTAGCCATAATTATTCCTCTATTGAAATTGCTCATTTATTTAATTTCTACTTAAAAAAAAGAAGGGGGAATTATTTTCCCTTTTTGTTGTAGTTTTTGTTTAATCTTCTCCTCTCATAAATAAGAGATAGGCCATTATCCAAGTGCCTAAAATGATGAAAATTGAAGTTAAAATACTACCTACAGATAGCTGGGGAATTCCACTAAGTAAATTGCCGATGTTACAACCAGCTGCGGTGACTGCACCGACTCCCATTAAAGAACCTCCAATAAATTGGTAAAGTAATATTTTCCCCTCTTTAGGAGCACGGAGTTTGAATTCTCCAGCAATGAAAGCAGCAATGAAAGCGCCAATAATAGCACCAATCACTAACCATGCTATCCAACTTAAAGCAGCTTCAGCGGTAGCCACGTCAGAGCCAGCAACGAAGTATTTTAGAACTGCAACCCAGCCAGCTGTAATACCTAACGGATAATTTCGGCCAGCAGCAGCTGAAGAAACAAAAGCAACACACCCAATCAAAGCAATGGCAATACCTGTTATCCACCAAGCCCAACCATCTTTGAAGATTTTTTTACCTAAGTCACTGAAGTCCAATTTGTTTCCAGCTTTTTGCCATGGTAAATAACTTCTCCATATGAAGTATGCAGCAATGAGCGCTGCAACGACTATTACTATTATCCATGTAAGTAGATCTACCATACTAGTACCTAAGATATTACCCAGGGTTAAGGCTGATCCATCATCAGCAGCAATTGCTGTAGCTGATCGTAATTCATCCTTTATCGGAGTAAGCAGTCCTACTGCTGTAGTATAGGCCCCGAGTGACAATCCTAATAAGGCCATTAGTGATCCTACCATTCCTTCGCCGACCCGATATGTCGTTCCTGATGCACAACCAGCGGCTAAAGCCATTCCAATACCGAATAGGAATCCACCCAATATATTACCTGCCCAGGCAAGAGGTTTTGGAGCTAAGGTAATGATATCGAGAGCATCCATCAGATGGAAAGCCACCATTTGAATTACTATTGCCAGAACTACCGCTTTTAGTAGAGTATATTGTTTTAAAAGTATTATATCCCTGAAAGCAGAGTTCATACAAAATCGTCCACGTTGTAAAACAAATCCAAAAATAATTCCAATAACTATTCCTGGAATTACTACTATTGCAAAATCTAATGCCATAAGTCACACCTTTGTTTTATTTGATTTTCACTAGAATTACCCACTCTGAGGTTCCAGTTTTTTCAGCTGAAAGAACTTCATGACCCAATGATTTCATTGTCTCTGGAACCCGTTCTGCTGATAGTGGATAATCAATTATCAGTTTTAGTACCTCTCCAGACTTCATTTTTTTCACTTTTCGTTTACTTTTGACGTCTGGATAAGGACATACTTCTCCACGGAGATCTAAACTTTCTGTTATCTCTGTCATTTTTTATCAACACAAAAAAGGGATTGTATTTTTTTTGGCGAACCTAGAAATTTTAGGTATTCCGAAATTCATAATTCAGAACAGGTTTTTTGAATAGTCTTTAAGATTAAAAATCTACTTCAGATAAGACATGGTGACAAAGTAGTCACTTTTAGAACGTTCTAAATGAACTCAGTAACCTACTATTAACTATTGTTATGGGTACAGGTATTATCCACCTACCTCAGTAGGTTAGTCACTTATCCTAGTAGTAATTACAACTAATTTTGTAATTTCAGATTGAATTATTATGTTTGTTAGATTTATTCAGACGAATACATTTTGTCACCTGATTTCTGAACGTTTAACGGAGGATTTATTTCTTTAAAGAAGTAATTTTTGGTTCGAACCATTATATTACTTCTGACTGGGTATTTCTGTCCCATTATTTTTAGTGGGTTTAACAAGATTTCTTGTAACGATTTGCTTTTATATTACTGCACTTCCAATTTGCAAATATCTATTCTTCATTGCTCATATTATCGTGATTATTGAGTTAATTTTCTTAGCTCCATTCGGGAAATTTGCTAATGTTTGGTATCGATCATTTGCTCTTTGTATACATTAAGAACTACATGTTCGACGGAATGAACTAGATAAGGACGTAATAAAGGTGAAAATGAAAGTAAAAAAGGTAGCCACTAAAACTGCTCAAGTTGTTTAACTCCCCCCGTTCTCATTAGTTTGTGAATCTTTATGCATTTAGAATATTCAACGCGTCAATAGTGACATAATAACCACAATTAATACAAAATCCAACTAATTTAACAATAGTTACAAGCAAACTTTTTTAAAATTGTCCTAAGTTAAAGTCCTCACTCAGACAGTCCAGAAACTCTTTCTGAATTTAAACATCTGTTCTTTCATGAGAGTTAAATGATTATAGACGTAAAGAGGATAGTATAAAATGAGTGGCAAAGCAAGAATTGCTACTGAATGGCTCATGGTCTGTTCTGGATGCCATATTTCGTTATTAGACATCCATGAAGCAATCATTGATGTTCTAGCTAAAGCGGAAATTGTTAGATCTCCTGTTCTTGCTGATGTAAAAGAATTTGTTCCAGCAGATGTAGGAATCATAACAGGGGGCATTAGGAATGAGCATAACATACATGTAGCGAAAGAAATGCGGAAGAATTGTAAAATTATTGTTTCTCTAGGAAGTTGTGCCTGTTTTGGAGGCACTCCCAGTCTTGCAAATATGTACACACGCGAAGAACTATTTGATAAGGTCTACAAGAACACAATGGGAGTAGACAATCCTTTGGGTAGAGAGCCTCAGGACGATGTACCCCCATTGACAGAGAAAGTGGCACCACTCTCCTCTGTTATCGATGTAGATGTAATGATTCCAGGTTGTCCTCCTGTCCCTGAACTGATTGCACAAGCTGTAATGAGCTTATTGGAAGGAAAACCTCTGGAATTACCAAATCAATCGGTTTGTGAACCCTGTCCACGAGAGAAGAAGCATACAAAGATCACAGAACTGAAACGGTGGTATAAATCTGCTGGAGAAGACATTGATCCAGACCGCTGTTTTCTGGAACAGGGATATATTTGTTTAGGTCCAGTCACCTGGGGATTATGTGATGCACGGTGTCCAAAAGTAGGAGTACCATGTCGAGGTTGTCATGGGCCATTGAATCCTGATCGGGATCCTGGTGTTGATGCTGCCTCATTTTTAGGAACATTGTCTACTGACATTCCCATGGAGCAAGTCATGGAAGCCATGGGGAATGATCCTATACCGATATTGTATCAGCATCAGTTTGGTTTTACGAAATTTAACAATTTTAAGGATGCAGCGAAAAAATGAAAGCAACAAAAATTATCAAAGTAGATCCAGTAACCCGAATCGAAGGCCATGCTGAAATCAAACTCTTCCTTGACGAGAATAACAAACTTGTGGATTCCCAGGTCAAAGTTGTTGAACTTAGAGGATTTGAAAAATTTCTAGTGGGACGGCCTGTTGAGGAGATGCCGTTAATAACTCCCCGCATGTGCGGGATATGCCATGCTCCCCACCATATGTGTTCAGGAAAAGCAGTTGACAATGCTTTCGGTCTTGAACCTGAAGATATTCCTCCTACTGCGTTTAAGTTAAGGAAGCTTATGCTTTATGGTTCTTATATCCATAGTCATGTGTTACACTTCTTCTATTTGGCTGCACCTGACTTTGTCATGGGGCCAGACTCAGATCCTACAAAAAGAAATGTCTTTGGTGTGCTTGACGCTAATCCTGAGCTAGTAAAGAAAGTGATAGCAGCTCGTAAACTTGGCCAAGAGATTACTAAAATAATCGGTGGCAGAACAGTACATCCTGTGACATGTGTCCCTGGAGGTCAAGCCCATCCGCTTTCCAATGAAAATCGTGACAAAATTGAAAGGGAAGTAAAAGATTTAGCTAATGGGTTTCTGATCGAAGCGAAAGATTTAGCATTATCACTATTTGATAAATATTCTGAGGCTATTGATACTCTTGGTGACTACCCAACAATGCACATGGGATTGGTTGGAAATGAAGGAGAATTGGATTTTTATAACGGAAAAGTTAGGTTGCTAGGGACTAATGCTCAAGTTTTAGAGGAATTTCAAGGTGTCGAATATCGTGATGTTATTGCAGAACGGGTCAAAGATTATTCCTATCTGAAATTTCCTTATTATAAGAAAAGATCTTTTGAAGAGGGGTGTTACCGCGTTGGTCCATTAGCTCGAATCAATGCTGCTGATAAAATTGACACACCAATAGCACAAGAACTTCTTACTGAGTTTCGGAATAAATTTGGTAGACCAGCAAACAAATCACTCCTTTATAATTACGCAAGGATAATCGAATTTGCTTATACTGTTGAAACCATTTTGGATCTTGTAGCAGATCCAGACATCACAGGAACGAAACTTAGAACTCCCGTCAAAGCTCGAGAAGGTGAAGGTGTTGGAATTTTAGAAGCCCATCGAGGTGCATTATTCCATCATTATGTCACTGATAAAAAGGGAATAACAACCGATGTGAATTTAATTGTAGCTACAGTAAGTAACAATGAAGCAATAAATCGATCTGTCAATGTTACTGCTAAGGAGTTAATTGTAGATGCCGAACCAGCAGAAGGATTACTCAACAGGCTCGAAATGATTATTCGTGCTTATGATCCCTGCTTTAGTTGTGCTACACATTATTTACGGTCAGGTGCTATAGCAACTGAACTTAATATTGTAGATCATATGGGAAAAGTCTCCCATACTGTGAAAAACTGGGAGAATGAACGAAGATGAGTGCGATGAAGATTGGTACATTTTTATGTAATTGTGGAGGTTCTCTTAAGAACATTGATTGGGATGACCTACAAAATTTCATGAAAGAGAAAGCAGGAGAAGGTAATTTCTGTGTGTATCACGAGAGCCTTTGCTCACCAGAAGGTAAAGCATGGTTCAAAGAGACAATAAATAGAGAGAATCCAGACTCAATAGTGTTTGGTGGATGTACCCCGAAAACAGCTGGATACTTATTCGAAGATACGATTAAAGAACTACATATGTCCCCTTTTCAAGTTGTTGGTGCAAATTTACGAGAGCACATAGGATGGATCAATCCTGACAAAGAACTAGCTACAAGGGATGCGAAAGCAGTTCTATTAGGAGCCTTTAACAAAGCTACCTTTAAGAGCGCTGTAGAGACACATAAAATTGAAATTTCTCAGGCAGCAGTCATTATAGGTGCTGGTCCTGCAGGTATTCAAGCTGCCCAAGATTTAGCTGAAAAAGGACACACGGTACACTTGATTGACCGTAATCCGTATATTGGGGGGAATGCTACAAAGCTTGGAACGTTCTTCCCTAGCGATGACTGTGCAACATGTATGCCCAATGTAGGAATAAAGGGATTAGATCAACAAAGCGTGAGGCGATGTCACTATCGTTCAGCTTTTGATCTCCATTCAAATATCCAGCTTTACATAAAGTCAGAAGTGACCGATGTCAGTGGAGCTCTTGGAAATTATTCAGTTACTGTGAACAGCGAACCCACCTATGTAAAAATGGACAAATGTGTGAACTGCGGTCTTTGTGCAGATATATGTCCTGTTGATATGCCTGATGAAATGAATTTGGGATTAGTAACTCGAAAAGCTGCCCACTTACCTGCTCCTCATTCTAACACTACAAAATATGTCATTAACAAAGAAGAGTGCAAAGAAGGCTGTACAGAATGTGCAAAGGCTTGTCCAGTAGATGCAATAGACCTAGATATGAAAGCGATAACTCATGAAATATCCGCTGGTGGAGTCATTCTTGCTACTGGTTTTGAAGAATATAATCCAAAACTAGTAGAAGAATACCATTATGGGGCACTTGGGTATGAAAATGTTGTAACACAAAGTGAACTGGCCAGATTACTTGATATCACAGGGCCAACTTTTGGGAAACCAGTAAAGAAAGATGGTAGTCCTGTCGAGAGTCTTGTCATCATAAATTGCGTGGGATCACGCTCACAGAAGTACAATATCTGGTGTTCTAATATCTGTTGTATGATTGGGATCAAACATGCAATAAAGATAAAGGAAAAATATCCTGAAATCGATGTAACGTGTTGTTATATCGATATCAGAGCCGTGGGTGCAAATTACGAAGAATTCTACAACAAAGCTCGTGATCTTGGTGTGAAATTCATCCGGGGCCGTCCTGCAGAGATTGAGAGTGATGGGACAACCTTATACGTTCACGCAGAAGATTCTCAAGCTGATGAACTATTGACCTTCGAAACAGATATGGTTGCTCTCTCCATGTCAATGGTACCAAGTCCTGGAGTCAAGGAACTTGCAGAAAAACTAAAAATTGACATTGATGAGTCTGGTTATTTCAAGTCTCTTTATTCAAAGTTCAAAACAACGGAAACTAAGCAACCAGGCGTGTTTGTAGCTGGCACAGCCATCTCTCCAACTGACATTCCTACTACAACAACCCGAGCTGGATTTGCTGCAAGTCATCTCAATATGCTCCTATCTAAAGGAACAGTGGAGAAGAGATTCCCAATTGCTGAGATTGATGATGATAAATGTACCCTGTGTGAGATTTGTATAACTGCTTGTCCCTTCGGAGCTATTGAAGCTGTTGAAGTAGCTAATCCAGGCATCAAAATTCAAGTGAGTCCAACTGTTTGTGTGGGCTGTGGACAGTGCGCTTCCTCATGTCCCGCTTCAGCAATAACCATTGATTACTACGCTGAAGATCAGATCCTTAAACAGGTCGAGGGATTACTTTATGATGCGAATGACAATCCTGAGCCAATTATTGTCACCTTTGCTTGTTGGGAATGTGCATATTCTGCAACAGATGCCATTGGAATGACTGCTAATTATCGGCTTAAAACTACTTCAGACATGAAAGGAGAAATAGCTGGAAAATATCCTCACAATGTTAGAATTCTTCCAGTTCAGTGTACAGGAAATGTTTCTGCTAGAATGATCCAAAAAACGTTTACCATGGGCGCAGATGGTATAATTATTCTTGGTTGTTATGAAGACAAGTGTCATTATGATACTGGATCAAAAGCATCTTCTACTCGTGTAGAAATTCTTAAGGCTATGCTCGAATACGCAGGAATTGACCCTAGGCGGCTAGAGAAGCAGACTACATTCTTTATGAGTAGTGACAGATTCGCGTCTAGTTTAGTACGGATGTCGAATACGCTCAAAAAATTAGGAAAATTGGAACGCTGAAGAGGTTATTGACAAATACAAGGTGAATATACAAATGATAGAATCAACAGAACTCCTCGAAGAATTGAAAGAACTTTATGAGGTCGTAAAACTGTGTTATCAATGCGGTACATGTGCAGGTGGCTGTCCTGTGTTTAAACAATACGGCAAGTTCAATCCTCGAAGAGTCATGGAGAAATTACTCCAAAGGGATTACTCTGAGGAAATATTCGATGACCAACAGGTATGGTACTGTACGATGTGCTACACTTGTAGCGTTCGGTGTCCCCAAGGGATTGATGTAGGACATGTCATCACAGAGATGAAAAACCTCGCTGTAAAAGTAAAGAACGCACCCCCTGGAATTGTGGCAGAGATGGAAGCAATATTGGAAACTGGGGCAACAGCAGCCATTTCTCAATCTATCATGAAGAGAAGAGAAAAACTAGAGCTACCTGAATTACCCAGACCTGATCTCAGCGAACTCCAAAAACTCTTCGAAGTTACTGGGGCTTCAGCTAAAATAAAGCAGATAAAGGAGGAAACAAGCTAATGGCAAAATTTGCATTTTTCGTTGGCTGTACTATACCATATAGGATTCCATTCGCTGAAACATCAATCCGTAAGACACTCCCTGAATTTGGTATTGAGCTCATGGATTTACCATTCGCTTGTTGTCCTGACCCTGGTGGTGTGCAAGGATTCGATAGTCTCACTTGGTATACTTTAGCAGCTCGGAACCTATGTCTTGCAGAAGATCAGAATCTCAATATCATTACAGCATGCAGTGGTTGCTTTGAAACGTTGAAAGTAAGTAACACGAAGTTGAAAAACGACTCTGGTCTTAAAGATAAAGTAAATGAGAATTTAAATGCCGTAGGTCGTGAGTTCAAGGGTAGTATTGAGGTAAAACATTTTGCTGAAGTTTTGTATGATGATGTTGGAATAGACAAAATTGCAGCTAAAGTTCAACAACCTCTTACAGGAGTGAAGTTGGCTACTCATACTGGGTGTCACTTCGTTAAACCTCCTGAGATTCTCCAGACAGATAATCCAGAGAGCCCACATAGACTCGATGAGATGGTAGAAGCTTTAGGAGCTCAAGCAGTTCCTTATCTGAACAAACTTATGTGCTGTGGAGCGGGGACACGAGGTGTTGACCAAGATACCGCGATAGCAATGGCACATGAGAAGATAGTAGGAGCAGAAAAAGCAAAAGCTAATGCCCTTGTAACAATTTGTCCAACATGTTTCGTCCAATATGACACAGGTCAGCGATTAATGGCTAAGCAATTCGAAAAAACCACCCTTCCAGTTTTTATTTATCCTGAATTGCTAGGATTGAGTATGGGTATGGATTTGAGTGCAGGTTTCAAAATGCATTCTATTAAAGTCGCTCCAGTCTTAGAAATGATAACAGGCTGAACCTAAAGTCGATTACGAAGATAACGCTAGGATTTTTAATCCAATTTTCTCTCTTTTTTTCAAAGCAATATGATAGATAATTTCATCAATTATAGAATTTTTCAGAAGGATTTTTTCATATAGAATAGAATATACTTTATTGCTTAGATAATGATAGATAAAAGAATAAATTTCTTGGTAGATTATCTAGTCATATAACCAATTAGAGGAATATGATATATTGAGGGGGAGTATTGAGAGTTTTGTGCATTAGCACAAAATTTATATACTAGTTCTGTGCATTAGCTCATTGGTGATAAAATGCCTAGAGGAGATAGAACTGGACCATGGGGATTTGGATCGAGAACTGGTCGAGGATTAGGATATTGTGCTGGATACTCTACTCCAGGATATACAAAAGGGCCTGGAATGGGGTGGGGGCGGGGTTATGGAGGAGGTCGCGGTTGGAGAGGAGGAGGAGGGGGGGGTCGTGGTCGGGGATTTTATCCAGATCCATATTATTATCCACCTGATGTACCACCTCTTTCCCCCGCGACTGTACCTCCTTGGCCAGCTCCATTTAGACCCGAAGACGAATCAAAATATCTAGAGCAGTCTTTAATTGATCTGAAAAAGCATATTGAACTTGTAGAGAAAAGATTAGCAGAATTGACTAGTGAAAAGAAGGATTAATTAATCAATTTCATTCTGTCGTCTCTAACTTTTCTCTTTTTTTTTGAGATTAATTGGAAAATGATAAGAACTCTCTGAGTTTTAGATAGTTAACTTTGTAGCTCTTTCTGAAGGTTTTTCCCATAATCGGGTAAGGAGGAATCATATTTAACGGTTTCTTCTGAAATAATTAAGTCATATTCCCTTAACATCTTTTTATGAGTTTCCGACCAATCATCTAGTGCTTTATGCATCTCAATATAATTCGTGGGCATAGGATGTGTTCCAACAATAACAGGTAACTCAGTTTTTTCCTCAATGAATTTTTTAAGGACATCAAGGTAAAGACAAGGAGGATAACCTGCTAGCACACCTGTAGCAAAATGAATCACTTGAGCTCCATAATTTTTCATTCCAATGACCGCGTTTTCTACATTTCCTCCAGGACAACCGCCACAAGTTGTGTACGATACAACTTCTAGCGTTTCCTCCTTTGAATAACGTCGAAATGCTCCCTCTCGATTTCGAACTGCTCTAAAGCATTTTCCCCCCTCACATGATCCATAGCGATCGCAAATTATTATTCCAACTTTCATCTTTATTCCCAACAAAGTCTAAGTTCTACGTGTTTTAAACATTCTTTCTTCTTGATCTTGTTGTCTAAGAGATATAAAGTCATAACTGTGTTACAAACAACGATGCAGAACAATTTTATTGATCTTAAATTAACTAATAAATCAATATTTCGTCTTAATTCGTATGTATGGAACTGCAAAAGATGTCTACTTATAATATTGCTAAAAGGCTAACTTCTATCGTATGCCGGCTAGACCTAAGCATTCTATGAACTGTCGTTTGACAAAGGATTAACACTAACAAGTTTAAATGAAATAGAAAAGGAGCTTTATACTTAAATAATCCTAAACAGATTGAATTAATCCAATTATGTATCAAATACATGCTTAATGAAAGACCAGTCACGATCACAGAATTTCTGCAGGATGAGATTGTTTCTTCATTTTGCTAGAGTACTTCTCATATTAAAATCAAGTTGGATTGAGATCTTTTCATAAGTTCGCTTCCTGAATTGCTTCTTTTACTTTAAAGCTATGGCACAAAACTTTTTACCATAATTATCTCATCTAGATTAGTAAGAGATATTTGTATAGTTTTGATTTTCTTGTTTCTATTCTAGTATTTAACGAAAAGACTTATATATTAGTTTTGTGCAATAGCTCATTAATCTTATTTATACCTGGAGGTATTTATTGAAAGAGGAAGCCTCGAAGGTGAACGATACTTCCAATCCATTCAGGGATTCTAAGTGAATTTATATGCATGCAAATGAACGACAGGGATTACGAATCATCGAAGAGGATATTATGGAAGTGTTGTTCAATTTGCATATCTCCAAGCGCGAAAGACAACGCGTCAAGATGGGAGAAATATTGGACAGTATGGTAAACAAACTCGCGAAAACCCAACTTACAAATATTATACGCCGAAAACTAGAACCAAGGGGTTATGTTGATTATCTTCCCTATGAAGGTGTTCACTTAACCAAAATGGGATATCAAATAGCTCGACGAATTACCCGGAATCATCGGCTTGCAGAAGCAATGCTCTTTCAAATATTTGATATGCCATTCAACAAGCTTCATGAACAAGCATGTCTTCTTGAACATGGAATCTCTGATGAAATTGCAGAATACATCTATCGCAAGCTAAAATCGAAAATGACCCCTTTTGGAATGCCCATACCAATGAAAGAGAAAGATGAAGATCTAGGCTGTGAAGATAAGTGTCTACATGAAATTCCTGCAGGAATACCAGTAACTCTGACTAGAATCCAAGATCATTCCACAGACGTTGCCAAGAAATTGGAAGCGTATGATATTGATGCTGTGGGAGTAAAAATGCGTGTGAAAAATATTGATAATGAGGGAGTGGTGGTTGAAATAAATGAACTCTCACGGAAAATTCCTCTCTCGATTTCTAGACTTCTCTGTGTTAAACCTGAAGTTTAATAAATCCCCAAAGTGTCTATGAAATCTAGATTAGATATTGGTAAAAAACCTGTTAAAAATCTAAACAATTTTGTTGGATAGAATTGACATTTTCTAATTCAAGAATGAGTCAGTGGGACATTTCAAATATATTGGATATTTTTAAGTCATTGTAAGAAAATCCTGAAAAACAACCTTAAAAAGAAGAGTAATCATAATTGTTGGAGAGTGTTACTTATTAGAGGTTCTAGCTGGGGTAGCCAAGGTGGTAGAAGAAAGCGTTTTAGGGGAGGAAGACCCAAAGCTCAACCTTTCATTAGTAGAGAATGGAATAGCTTAAATGGCGAGATCGTATTGTATCTCTCTAATGCAGAATTAGAGGCCCTCCGACTAGTCGATGAAGAGAATTTAACTCAAGAGCAGGCAGCTGAAAGAATGCACATTTCACGGGGAACCTTGTGGCGAATTTTGCAACAGGCAAGAAAAAAAGTGATTTCAGCTCTCAATTCTGGAAAAGCTTTCGTTCATTTAAATATCAAAGAGGATTAGAATCAATCCGTCATTAATCTATATACTCCATATTGCTTTATTGTAGGATAATCAAATCCGATTTTTCATTCTTTTCAAGCATGAGAGTGGATTATTGAAGGGAACATTGCAAACCAAAGAGTTCGAATTCCCTTAATAAATTTTCAGCTCGCTGATAACGCAATTTTTTCTTAATACCGTATAATTCACCAATTAGTTCTTAATTTTGTAGTCCTGTTAGATCTAGGTATGCGTTTGCTTTTTCTGGGACATTTCCCATTAGTTGCTGAATTGTCATCAAATTCTTCAAGAAATCCTTAACAAAAATTGGATTAGCTCCCAATGTAGATTTTAATACTCCCGTTAACATACAAATTGATGTTGTTTTCTCTGTTCCATTCGGACTTAACAGACCAAAAATCTCTCCCTTTTCACTTTGAAACTAATATTATCAACAACAAGTATAGGATCTTTAATTGGGATATTTTTGGAAGTCCTCTTTTTATTCGATAATTTCTGTAATATTTTAGACCATTATTCTTCTATCTTAACACATTTGTGCTCTAGAAACCAATCTAACAGAAATGTACTTCAGTCCATCTAGAGATCGAAGGTTTTTCAATAGAATAAGTATGTTTTTGGCTGTATTAGTGATTATTAAATTCTCTAAGCATTCTTTTTGAGTCATGTGAAAATGGGAAGAGAAACCTACATTTGAATGATGTTGTAACTCTATAAACTGTTGTATTGTATTTAAGTCGTGATGGTCATATACAACTGATATAATTACGGTCACTTCAGTATTTTCAGAAATACTATTGAGGACTTCCTCTGATTCGAAAAATTTTTGAAGAGCATCTCTAATCATTTGAGAAGTATTCTGATAACCAAATTCTTTAACTTTAGTAGAAATCAGCTTTTTAAGTCCAGGTTCACATGAAAAAGTGATTGTCTCACGATTACCTTTCTGAGTCATTTTTAACCCATCTTTAATTTTTTACTATTTCAATTTAGTTACATATATTCATTAAGTTCAGTCTCGAAAAATCAAATATTTTTAAACTCTTGTTCCTGAAAATCCTCATAAGTCAAAAAATCCCCTACAATTTTCCCTTGTTTCAGCAACAAAATTCGATTAGCTATTTTCATTACATCTCTATCGTGAGTGATTACAACTACTGTTCTTTTTTTAGTAAATGACCGAATAGTATCAATCATTCTGGGTTTTGACCATGGATCGATTCCAATTGTTGGTTCATCCAATATAATTAGTTTTGGTCGCATAGCCAACATACCAGCAAACGCAACTTTCTTTTTTTCTCCAAACGATAAATTAAACGTAACTTTCTTTTTTAGATGAGTAATTTGAACCTCTTCTAAAGCATCCTCCACTCTATCCTGAATTTCCTCCAAAGGAAGTTGCATGTTTTTAGGGCCAAAAGCAACATCATCAAAAACCTTAGGAAAGAATATCTGGTCATCAGGATTCTCAAAGACCAATCCTACTAGTTTTTGAATCTCTCTTCTATTCTTTTTTGTTACTTGCTTATTGAATACGATTATATGTCCTTGCTGTGGAAGTAATATTCCGTTAAAATGCTTCATTAAAGTTGTTTTCCCAGAACCATTGGGACCAGCTATAACTGTGAGATTATTTTGGAAAAATTTTACGGATACATTCTCGAGTACTAATGGTTGATTTCGAGAATAGCAAAAAGATAAATCTTGTACCTCTAAAATGACTTTCTTAGTAGAAAATTCTTTCTGATTATTTACTAATGTACTCATAATAAGTCCCTCAGAATCATAATTGGGGACAATTGACCTATAATCATAATTATTATTGTAATAAGAGTCATCAGGACAAAGAATACGATCCCTTGGATTGTCCACGGATGATGTGGGTGCATTAATTTGCCAGTAAATCCCCTTGCGGATAAAATAGCAGATACATGTTCTGCTCGTTTAAATGATCGAGCTAATAAACCTCCGATGATATTACCAATGACTTTTAATGATTTAATATTCATTCGGAGTTTTTCGCCATATAGACGATTGGATCGTGCCTCAATAATCCGTTCTAGCTCTTCTTGCATAAGGAAAAAAAATCGGTAAGTAAAAAAAGTCAAGCTTGTCAATAATTCTGGCATTCCAAGCTCATCTAAGCCATAAATGATTTCAAAAAAATCAGCTTCGGAATACACAAGTAGTAAGACAAACATAGTAATTAAATAACTACGAAGTCCAGAAAATAATGCAAAAGACAAATTATTATGAACGGTCGTGTAAAATATACTTTTATAAATAGCAGGGGAAGGACTAAAAGAGAGAAAAGAAATGATTGATAAAGGTACAATTATTGGAAGTGTAGTAAAACTATATTTAAAAAAAAACCTACTGGGCCGTAAAAGAAGTAAAAATAGGACAAAAATCAAAATAAACCAGAACAGTTGAGTTAATTCCACGAGGAATGAACACGCTAGAATAACAAAAAATGTTGTGATTATCTTACTCCGAACGTCTATTGCACGTCCATGAACTGAATGATTTATATGTTTTATTTGTTGTAAATGGGAACTTGTCAAATCTCATCCTTCAGAATAAAGAAAAGAGCGGAAGGGTCAAATCCTACGTTAATAAGACGTTTTCATAACACGTTGCTTAAGAATGAAATAAGGTATGATAAAGATAGTAAATACGATAAGCACTCCAATTAAACCAGAGATTATGGTTGAGATCAAGTCATTTCCCAAGATTTGATGAAGGACAGAACCTTCCGCTCCATAATCCGTCAGGAACCCTAGATCGAATGATTCGCCTTCCTCTGCATCGTGATCTTCTAATGCCGCTTTTTCAAGGCCATCTGGGTTTGGATCCGCAAAAGGAGACAGAATCAATAAAATACCTAGAAGTACTATAACCCCAATAATATATTTTTGTTTGAATTCCATTGATTTCACCTCTGAGTCCCAGGTAACTGAAGAGAGGGTTTCTCTATTTCCACAAAAACATCCATTTGAATATAATTGAAGTACAGGACAATAACTGTTGAAATAATTCCTTCACCGATTCCAATCAGAATATGGTAAAGAAGAATCGTTGGTAATGCTACCATCAACGGGATTGCGGAAGGACTGACAAGGATTGGTACTCCAATCTCGATTGCTGCAAAAAAAGAAGCAACAACAACAGATAGGAATGCTCCAATAAAAACACCGCCATAATAGCGAACCTTATTTTCTTCTGGAGTTGCATTCAGCATGAGATATCTCAACACTATATAACCCACAAAGACTCCAACTACACCCATGTTAAAAACGTTTGGCCCTAATGCAATGATTCCACCATCAGCAAAAAGCAGTGCCTGAATTAGTAGGACAACCGCCATAATTAAAGCTGCCCCCCACGGTCCAACAATAGCTGCAGCTAAAGCTCCACCAAGCATATGGCCAGAGGTTCCTCCAAGAATGGGAAAATTGAGCATTTGGGCCGCAAAAATGGTTCCACCTAAGACTGCCATGTAGGCAATTCGTGTCGGATCATATTCACGTAACTTATACAGAGAAACCGCAATTACAACTAATACGATGATCCACGTAATTAGTAGGAAAGCAGGATCTACCCAACCATCAGGAATGTGCATTTTTTCACCATAGCTTATTTTAGCTATTCTAAGTTATTTTACAGATAAAAACGCATTAATATGACTCATTCAAAGACAAATTTCTTTGAATTTAAATGTGTTACATCATATTAAATACTGTAACAACTAGCTTTATAATTGAATATCAAAAAAATCATGAATTCTAATGCTAGATATGAATGGATCCTTATTCGAGGGAGGGGGAAAAGAACATTAGTAGAATTAAAAATGGTTTTTGTGGTTATACTCAGATTTCGTGAAAATAAGTGCTTCATAAATATTAATAGTTAAATCATCCGTGCTTGTGTGAAAATAGAGAGGAGTGATCACTCAGATATCTACACCTCTAAATTATGTATTAGATGTGAATTATAAAAACGGAACCTGAGGTGTTTTGGTTAATGGAAAAAACAATCTATTCCTATTCCCTAATAAATTGGGGGTTTTCAATCCAGTTTTAGCACTTGAAAATTTGAAAGATGTTTCTTATGCAGCATCACCGAAAAATTCGTGGTAGAGTGCCTTACCAAGCTGGAAGGTGCGAATATTATTCTCACTACCTCGCATATTGTTGAAAACTTGGATGTACTGATCCTCTGTTAGATCAATGGCCTTTTTCTTTTTCAGATGTTCCGAAAGGAATCCTAAAGAAAGAATGTTGACAGCCCCAGTCACTTTATTCTCATCGGCTCGTCTTGTAATGGGAATTCGGTGAAACGGGGTCGTGATGATTTTATCAGCTGTATCATCAATAGAGTCTGAATCAACAAAGCAATCAGTTGTTTCACTAATGCATTCTGTGGCTCGTTCAAATCCTTTTTGGTCTATAGCTACGAAGAAATCGGCATCTACATCACAATATGGGTAAGAAATTGGATCAGTGCTTAGAACAACATCACAAAAAATGGGGCCACCACGAACTGAAGGGGTATAATCAACAGAGAGCGTTGCGTGATAATCAGCAACCATTGCAACTCGTACTAGTGCACTTCCAAGAAACTTGATCCCCTGCCCACCTCGTCCACTGAATCGAAATTTTACCTTCATGATTTTATCCCTTAATGAGTTTCTTGATCTCTATAAGGGATAATTCTCCCTCCCTACTTAAATATTTTGGGGATTGATTTAGACACTAATAGTTAATTGTAGGATACAAAGTGAATTCGAGAGGAAGTTTAGGAAAGATGATCGTAGATCTTTTGCTCTTTAACAAGAACTTCAATATCTTCTATTCCTGAGAACTTCCGTAATTCTTTAATGAAATAGTCCAAGTCTAGTTTACTCTTACTGAGAACTTCGAGAATGAATGAACTTTCTCCATTAGATCTATACAATGATATTAGCTTGCAATCCTCTGTTTTACACAGAAAAGGGAGTTGGTCTATTTGGGCATAAGTATCGTAACTAGGTTCTAAATGGAACTTAATAATGGCTTGACCATTAAAACCAAGATTCTCAGGGTCAGTAACAACACGAAAACCTTGAATAATCCCTTTCTCTCGTAAACGACGAACTCTATTGCGAACTGTGCCTTCAGTTCGTTTAATTTTTTTCGCAATGGTAGTAAATTTAGTTCTCCCATCCCGATTGAGGATTTCCAAAATTTCACGATCAATTTCATCATATATCATTATTTTCACCATATTTATTATGTAATTAACAATTGTTAATTAACAATATTTAAGTTTTTCGTAGTTTTTCATTCTTCGTAATTTTACGATTTTCGTAATAATTTGAAAAGAATTGATTTGTAAAATACATTAAAAGAACAGTGAAGACACAAAAACTCAAATAAATATCCAAATAAAAGCAAAATCTATGAACAGTGAAGCAATCTTGAAGATCCTGAATGTTCCTTGTTGGGAAGGTCTATTAAAATTGACTCCAGTATTTTCATATCCTTGTTGTATTGCTACTCCTTTTCATCGACATGATAGATATTCAAGGTATTCCACGAAAACTAATGGGTTGGTTATTATTTGCGGGAAGTGCAATTGCGTTCGGATTTGCAGTCATCTATATGTATTTTCCACACTTGGATCAGGATTGGGCCGTTAATTTGACTAAGTACGTTGATGTACAGGAATATTGGGGTTCGATTGCAGCTTGGTTACCTCTCGCACTTGATCTTGGTATAATGCTTTTTGTCATTGCAATTACAATATTTTGCTTCCATCAACTTATTGAAATTCTTAAAGGAAGAAAAGATGTCAAAGAGTTTCCAGAATGATAAAACTCAACTCTATATCTTTTGAATCGTGGAATGGCTAAAGAATATGAATGAAACGGAAATTTCCCTCCAACAACAGGAATATGGAGACGTGACTTCCTATACATATCCCCCTCTTTCTTTTTCTACCTATGGTGAACTGATTAAAAGCAAACAGACCTTTTTACTTCTCTATACTGCAATTTTTGCCTATCTGATCAGCGCTTGGGACACTGTTATCTTCCTATTTCATTTTATTTGGTTCACCATAGGCCTCTTCTTTGCAATTACAGGGTCAACTCTCCTGAACATGTATGTCGATCGCGACATTGATGCGCTTATGGAACGAACAAAAGATCGTCCTTTGCCTAGTCGAAGAGTTCCCCCATCAACGGTTTTAAAACATGGAGTTCTCTTCACAGTAGCAGGTATTTTAGCTGTAGGTGTATTTACCAATCTAGTTACGATGGTTGTTGTCTTTTTAGGATTTTTCTTTGATGTAGTAGTTTATTCGCTATTGTTAAAGCGACGGACGCGAGTTTCGATTATTTTTGGCGGCATCGCAGGTGGCTTACCAGCTATCGCGGGACGCACGGCTGTAATTGGCTATTTAGATCTCGGTGGAATTTTAATGGGAGCATTTGTCTTATGCTGGATCCCGTTACATATTCTCACACTTGCTCTCATTCCTAAAAATTTAGAAGGATATAAGAATGCGAATGTTCCTATGTGGCCTGTTGTCCGTAGTCAAACTCAAACAATTTATATCGTGACCTTATCGGCAATTCTCAGTGCTTCTATCGTTGTTCTAACTGGAATCATATTACAAATTAATACACTCGCCCTCCTTCCATTGATTCTTTTTTGTGCCTTTATTCTCTTCCAAGCATTCACAAATCTCAGAGAACCATCTCATATAAGGACATTCAAGATTTTTAAGCTTGCCTCAATTTTCATGGCGTTCGCATTTCTCTGGTTGTTCGTGGGAGTGGTTATCACTTCATTTTTCCCATGATAAGGTTTCTGCGTAACAGTTTCATAATGCACACTTAATCTGAGTAAATGATGACAGATGAGCAACGATGACAAGCTAGAACTGCAAAGTGAACCAGAACCGATGCCACAAATCATTATTCTAGGTATCTTGGTGCTAGTGACCATATTATCACCAGCACTCTTGCACACAAATCAATATGAATTTTTAATCGATCGTCTCAAACTAAACCTGTTGGAAGCTTCCTATTTTGACACAGCCCTCTATGCTTCCTATTTGATTGTTGGTGTCCTGACTGCAATCTTATCAAATCAAATTGGAAAACGAAAGGTATTCATCCTACTGGGAAGCTCGGGATCTTCAGTATTCTACTTTGCGATGACTACAACTTTGAATTTTCCCTTATTATTGATTTTCCGATTCATACAGGGGAGTTTTACAGTAGTATGTTGGCAGACACTGATGACAATGGTGTTAGATTTATCAACAGCACGAAATCGGGGGAAAAACTTGGGAATTTTTGGAATGTTTCTAGCGGCGGCAATGGGAGGTGGCCCTGTACTAGGAGGAATACTTGCAGGTTTAGGCGTCTTTGTACCATATTATACAGCATCAATATTAAGTTTATTTGTCTTTTTTTTAGCGTTAGTCTTTCTTAAAGAACCAGGGCAACTAATACCAAAACCATTACTTAAAGAAAATGTATCAATTGTGTTTCGAGAGCCTCGCCTGATAATTCCAGCAATTTTTAATTTTGTAGATCGATTTCACATTGGTTTTATCTTATTCATTCTGCCTCTCTTCTTACCAATTGTGTTAAATGTTGAACCTGAACTCCGAGGTATGGTTTTAGGCCTTTTTGCTTTTCCTTTCATCGTTTTACAGTACCCTGTGGGAAAATGGTCTGATAAGATAGGCCGTTATAAGCCATTAATCATCGGAAGTATTACTGTTGGAGTTATGTTGACTATAATGGGGTATTTGGGATCATTCGGTTTATTTGCTGTAATCATCGGTTTTACTATTCTTGGAATAGGTAATGGATTTACTGGACCAACTGCTATGGCTCTCGTTGGGGATACAGTTGAAGCGGACGATAATGCCACTGGAATGGGTTTTTTCAATTTATTAGGAAACATTGGAATAGTAATGGGCCCATTTGTTGGAGGATTTTTAGCGTATTCAGAAACACAAGCATCTTTTGTGACTGCATTCGTAGTTGCAGGATTAATTGAATTTATTTCTCTCACTGGAGTCATTCTGTTAATTTTATTTGTATTCAAAAAGAATATTCGACAACAGGGAATAAATAAGTAGAACTATCACAAACTCGGGTAAAGAGTTTAGGGATTCCCAACATTATTTTAGGTTAAAATTTATAAAGAGAATTTACGATTATTTTATTAATTAATTTAAATAATTGTGGAAATGTGTAATCTCAAAAAATTTAATTTTGCTTACTAGAAATGAAATAGAAAGTGTTTATTTTGGGAATACAAGAAGAAAGTGGGCATTACGTAACGACTCGAGAGAAAATTCTACAATACTTATTGCAAAATCGTCCGTCAGAAGATGCTAGTACAATAAAAGAAATCGCAGATGAAATAGATATTAGCATAAACGCCACCAGACAATACTTGATAGTTCTGGAAAAGGAAGGATTTGTTGCAAAGTCTCAGAAGAAGGGAGTAAGTGGTCGGCCTGCGATGGGTTACACTATTACTGAAGAAGCTTTAAGTGTTTTCCCGAAAGCCTATGCAGACTTCTCAGTAAAATTGATCAATGAAATCAAAGAACGTATTGGGGTATCAGAAACAAATGAGATTCTAAGAGAAGTTGGAAAACGAATCGCTGATGAAATCCGTGATGAAGTAGAGGCTGAAATGAAGCCAGATAAAGATCTAGATCCTCTACGAAACAGATTGGAAGCATTAGCTAAAGTTTATCTTAAGTATGGAAAATACCCTGAACTTGTTGAGGAAGAAGATTCTTTCGCACTAAAGAACTTAAATTGTCTAATCTATGAAATTGCTAAAGCCGATCCATTAGTTTGTACTGTTGATGAGACAATTATCAGCGAACTTGTTGGAAAGAAAGCATCAAAAGAAAAATGTTTGAGGCAAGGCGATGAATGTTGCCTTTATAGGATAAAGAAAACCAAAGATTGAACTTATTATTGTTTTTTTATAGCAATTAGCTCAATATTGTAAATGTATGTTCTATTTTGTTTTTCAAAAAAAGAATATATATTGTTGATCTGATTCCATCTATCCTGTTAATAATAGAGGAGAATCCCAATAATGGCAAACGAAGAAGCGTTTATTCCAATCCCTCAATCTTATCTCGATATCATTGAAAAAGATAAGTATCATAAATGCCCCCAACCAATGCAACACTTCTGTGTCAAAGTCGTTTCCGCAGCCAAATTACCTTCACGCTTTGGGAATTTTATCGGAATCGGCTTTTACCAAACAAGTGATGACAAAGAGCATGCGGCGTTTGTTAAAGGGGATGTGGTTAATAAAGAAAATGTTCTAGTTCGATTACATTCTGAATGCTTGACTGGTGATGCAATCGGGAGCTTGAGATGTGATTGTAGGGATCAATTAGAAGGTGCCTTGAGAAAAGTCGAGGAGGAAGGTGAGGGCATTGTGCTCTATTTGCGTCAAGAAGGCCGTGGTATTGGATTGACGAACAAATTAAAAGCTTACGCGTTACAAGATCAGGGTATGGACACTGTTGATGCGAATTTAGCATTGGGTTTTGAGGATGACCAACGTGATTACCATTTAGCAGGGCATATGCTAAAAAGTCTTGGTGTTAAATCTATTAGACTTCTTACAAATAATCCAAAAAAACTCCTTGAACTTCAAAAATGGCAAATTAGGATTACTGAGCGTGTTAAACATATTTTCCCTGTTAATCCTTTCAATATTCAATATCTTGAAACAAAAAAGAAGCGGAGTGGTCATCTATTAGATCCAGAAATGACTGCTGAGGAATATCTCCATCAAAAGCATTAAATCACTTCTTATTTTGAATTATCTGTTACAGTCTTTCTTGCACAAGTAAATATGAAATATTATGATCAAGGAAGGTTGGATGTGTGAATAATCAATGTTAACATCATTTCAGCAAATTCCTTATGAAATTAGTAATGCTATAGCCATATTAATTGGCACAAAGAGGAATCTACATACACTTAAGACTCTTACGATCCATCATGCTTCCTTGAAAGAAGTTAAAGAGGAAATTCAGAGATAATCTCTTATCTTCTAAAGCGACTCATTAGCCTTTTCCACAAAGATTTCTCTTTTTTTATTTTAGGAGATAGTATATTACCCATTGCTTGAGTACGTACAATATCAAGGTCGAGTAAATCATTTTCGAACTCCTGAAAGGTATCTTCTTTGATAAAATCTCCGATTTTAGAACCATACTTTTCTAAGAAGACCTTCATTGCTTGATTCAAACGATCTTCAACCTTTTCAGTCCTTAATGGATTTGCAAAAACCATTATGATTTCCTTTTCCTTATCGATTTTGAAATCTAACCTGATATCGTTGAAGACTACTGATTTTAATTCATCCTGTCCAAAGGATTCTTCAGCAAAAGAATACATTGCTGCTAAGAATCCTGTTTGTAAGGCGTGATCAGGGTGTAATTTGCAATAATCTCCACCATAACATTTGGCAAAAAGGGGAATTCCAGATGTTTGAAGAATAAATACATCATCCGCCATTTTTTCAACTCCTAAAGATTATTCGATTTCATACATTACGAATATATTTTTTCTTCAGATTTTCCTTTAAATTATTTATCTTTTAGATTAAAAATAACTACTCAATAAAAGAATCGTTATAAATTGAATGTAATGGGTATCGTTATTAGAATAAGTATTCCAAATACAAGCAATCTAAGTAACAACTGCATACCAACTGTTTTGATAGGTTTCTTAGAATTTTTTAACAATTCTTTTTTCCATGCTTGATGTACACTAAGAAAAGTTGGTTCAATGATCGCGATTAGGGTGATCGGGTGGAGCCATCGAACTAGTGTAATGTTGTTTTTTTTGCGGCAAAGAAATTATTATTTATCTTTGAAGACATATAATGTTACCTTAACATGATTAATGTGAGTCATACATTATTTCACCCAAAACAATTCAGCTTCAATCGTTTCTTAAAATTGGAATCTTGGGTTCTTATTAAGGAAAAGAGACAATTACTAATATGTCTTAGCAAAACTCCTTTTTCCTTGGGATAGGAATTGAACCAACTAAAACGTGTTATCCGCACAGAACGTATTTGGTTAAAACCTCATCCTACCCTATTGAATGTATGCCACCTATCAAAGAATCTATTCAATGAAGCTAATTTTATTGTACGGCAAGCCTTTTTTTCAGAGGGGGCGTGGATAAAAGCAACAGAACTCCAGCAACGGTTAAAGAAATCCACAAATTTCAAAACACTCCCCCTACATAACGCACTTAAGATCTTGCAACTTCTTGAACAGATGTGGAAATCATTTTTTAATTCAACAGCAGATTGGAAAAACCATCCAGAAAAATATTTCAAAAAACCACGTCCACCGAAATATAAACGAAAAGAAGGCGAATTTATCGTTCCTTTCAAAAAATCTCAAATCAGTCTCACAAATAAAATTCTAAGTACCAATTTTGTTGATATCAAAGTTAAAACACGGTTTAAATCTATTCAACCTATTATTGGGGGAAGAATCATTCCTCAAGGATATGGATATGTGTTAGAAATCCTCTACTCAAAATATGTTAACCCAGTTAAGAACCAA
>JAEOSR010000087.1 GCA_016840285.1 Candidatus Hodarchaeota archaeon
CCTCTTTTTAACCCTAACTGAAAGAATGGTTACTCCTATTCCTGCAATTATTGATCCCAATCCAAAGGTCAGAAGAGTGAAACGGCTTGATGTTATTGTTACTTCTAGCCTGGTGTTCTCAATTAAGTGACTGCCATTAAGGATCTGGGTGAAATTCCATTGCTCTATGACTCCTACTATAGTAAATGATCCACTAGAAAATTGAGAATGTAAACTAGTTTCGTTGAGGTTTGTTAAATTCATTGCTAGAGGATAGGTGATAAGATCTTTTAATAAAATTGTATAATTTGCTTCAAAGGCGAGAATATTGTCACTAGTGTTAAATGGATACTGTTTAAATAATTTTGAAACGCCACTAGAGAAGGTACTATAATTTTCTGGAGTTGTTAATAGTAAAATTTGGTCAAATGGATCAGTATCAGAAGTTGTCCTCAATATACCCTTTAAAGAGAAGACCGTGTTGGGTTGAAGCAAATAATTTGTTGTTTCAAACTTCATTGCTATGGTTGGGGAGAAGACAGTTGAAGAGGCCTGAAACGAACTGCGAATAAAATCAGAATCAATAGTGTGGGTTCCAATCATTGGGCCAATAACAAGTCCAACAACTAGTAAAATTACACCAAATCCCAAAATAGGGCCATCAAATCGGGTTTTTTTTCGCAATTCAGACAAACGACTCAAATTAACAGATGGAATCATTGGTCGTGCTACATACATGAGAAAAATAACAAATAATAACACATGGACAAAGAAATCATCAATGGTGAAGGCAATGGGCTTATGACCATAAATTTCCTCCCTGATTGCAGGTGGTAGATTGACAAAATATGTTGTTAAGCCTCTTAAATATGATACACCAGAGATTTTGAAGCCTATACCAGCAATTGTGGCTGGTAATATAAACCAAGGCATGACATCGAAAAGAATTTCAAAATTAAACTGGTAGAGACGATCAGACAAAGGATAAAAAAGGGCTATTGGATATTCGAGGTCAAGGAGAATATGAATTAACCAAAAAACTCCTGCGTATAAGGTACATCGTCCTATAAAGCTGCGTCTGTCGTCTTCTAACTTCTGCTCATCTGAAGAGGGATGACTCACGTATTGATAATTGTAGTAGATCACGGATCCAAGAATTGCCATGATCATAGGCACGATGATACTATGAAAGATTCCTCTATGGATCCCAATAAAGATATCCAGATCAGGGAGGATTGTAAAAACTATCAATACCCAAAAATAAAGTTTTTTTTGTCGAAATCTTTCCTTTTCGGAAGCAGGGATGAAAGTCCAGAATAAAATTCCCACTAGACTAAGATGAGTTGGCATTAACGTCATGTTAATTTACAACCTGAATGATTAATAACAACACAGCAAGGAGAATAGTGCCAGCACCAAATGTTAAACAAAATTTATCGTATGGTAAGTTCTTCAGTCGTAATAAACTTCTCATCGTGACTACTCCAATGATAGCAGTCAATAAAATTGTAAAAATTAATAATAAATAAGGAAATAAGATATCTCCAATTTTAAGTGCATCAATTTGGATTGAAAAACCGCTTAAAATGAATTCTAGTGCCGTGGCTCCCAATACTGCTGGAACAGAGATGATAAAGCTGACGCGTAAGGCATCTCGCTGAGTCAATCCAATGATCAGTAGTATGGTGATTGTCATACCACTTCGACTGATCCCAGGTAATGCAGCGATCCCTTGGGCCATTCCAAGTAAAAAAGCTTCTTTCTGAGTAATAGAATTTAGGGTACGGACACCTTGTTCTGGTTGATTGGTGAGAATCAATCCAGTTAAGATTAAAAGAATTCCAACAAATACTGTGAATAAGATATCGGGTGGGATTGGAAGAATTTCAGTCCAAGTATTCCAATAGTTTTTGAAGATTAGTACGATAGGAATGGCAGTCACCGCGGTTCCTAAAGTAGCTATGAGTGTCACTTTAGTGATTTTAGCGTCTACATCAGTCATTTCTCTGAAATCAGATCGAAAAACCCACAAAACAGAGATCATTGTCCCAAGGTGCAACAATAAGGCCAGTGTAACA
Organism: Candidatus Hodarchaeota archaeon; assembly: GCA_016840285.1. The sequence continues at coordinate 2,058 of JAEOSR010000087.1, forward strand.
GCTTCTAGTTCATTTATGCCATAAAAATTGACGAAAAACAAAGATAATTGGCCTTCAGAACTAATAGGGAGCCATTCGATGACCCCTTGAAAAATGGCCATTAAAATAGCAGCAATAACGTCAACCAAGAATTGTCATACTCCAAGAGAGTAATAAATCATAATAGTTAAGATTGTTGTTCTGAGATTTTCTTTTTATTCACCACTATTGATTTTGACAAATTAAGGTTAAGTAGTTATATAACGACTGTAAAATGAAGGAAATAATCTCAATCCCGTATGATAATATTTATAAACATATTGTGAATTTAATCATATGAAAGCATCTACATCAAGGTGATGAATATGAATCATAAAAAACGATCTTCTGATGATTTTTGGAATTATAACTTCAACGATATTTTTCGGATCTTCCAAGAGGAGATAAATGCTCTCATGCACTCAGGATCTTCCGAAAATCCAGAGAATGGACCAATAACTTATGGATATTCAGTTCGAATTGGACCAGATACTAATTATCGACCTGAAGTTCGTCAATGGGGAAATTTAAAAGAACAGCGTCATAAACACGGTCTTCCTGAATTAAACTTCCCATTAAAAGGAGGTTCTGAACCTCAACTTCCTGCTACCTCAACCTCAATGGAGCGATTTGCCGATTTTATTGATGAAGATAATTATCTGAAAGCTATTATTGAAGTACCAGGATTTACTAAGGAAACTTTAGCAATCGACATTGACGAAAATGGTTCAGAAATCACACTTACAGGAACTTCTGGTAGTAGGGAATTGAATGAGACAATCAAACTCCCTTCGAAAATAGAAGTGAAGAGCATAAAAAGCTCTGTTAATAATGGAGTTCTTGAGATTCGTGGCAAGAAGATTAAGAATCAATCACAGAAATTTCGGGTAAAGATTGACTAGACTGGCCCGTTCAGTTCAAGTACAGTTGGTCTGCCATTTTCTTTATCTTTTTAAATTTCAGGTAGAAATAACCTTATAGGATGTGTTGAATTAATGGAAACTATGAATCAAGAAGAGGACGAATTTATCCCCCAGTATTTATCAAGACTTGAAGAACATGTCCTCTCTGAATTATCATTACGTGAAAAAGATTATTCATTCCGTTTTAATGGACTTCGACGGATTTTAAAAGATGTCCACCAACAAAAGCTTTCCCGTGCTCTGGAACGATTACAGGAAGACCAGTTAATTGAACGTAATCCTGATGGGGGATATGGTTTAGACCGAAATTCTTATGATATGATTCGTGATTATTATCACAAACAATCGTTCTTCCTAGATTATTCCAATTTGAATTCTGAAACTAAACAAGAGTTTACAATTACAGCCAATCGAGATTTTCCAGTGAAGAGTATTATTAGTAAGTTGGCTGGCAAATATTTTGGGGCTTTTCGTTTTATAGGCCATTACTATTCTGATAGAGAGGGGCGCTTAGAGTGGATCCATGCTGAAGATCGCTCAAAAATTCTTATTTCGGAATTTACAACTTCTAAAATTAAAATTGTAGCGTATAATGTGTCAAAAGCCGAGACCAACAAATTTCTGCATATTCTGCAACAATATCTTTTGGATTATACCATCGTTGCCAAACTTAGTGATACAACAACAACCATGGCAAACTAAGTGAGTTTCGCAGAAGAGACAAAACTTGGTCTCTATTATTTCTTTCTTTTTTGTGCATCTAGCAAATGAAAAGTATTATTTTCTCTCTGCAATCCAGTCCAAAGGAGCTACACTTGACATATTCCAAATGTTTATAAGTACCATCAAAGTGGTGCAGGGATGAGGTAATTATAATGAGGAATTACGTTCTCCCTTAATAGAATTTTTCAGATTTTCAGAGAACGTTTTCAGTCAACCTCAGAAAAAAATTTTGCTTATTTTTCCAGTATCAAGGAAAGAAACACTTTTTTCTATCGCGTAGATTTCAATAAAATGAGAATAACAGAGAGTTATGGTGAAATTCAATGAGTGAACAACAACCATCAGTCGAAAAATTCTTTGAGACAATGAGATCTGTTGAACAAAAATGGCAAGAACGTTGGGATGAGAAGGATATTTTCAAAGCAATAGTAGATCATTCAAAGCCAAAATATTTCGTCACTGTTGCTTACCCTTATGCATCCGGAGCTCTCCATGTTGGCCATACACGTACCTATACGCTAGGAGATTTATTTACTCGGTATAAGCGTCAACTCGGGTTCAATACCTTATGGCCGATGGCTTTCCATATAACTGGAACACCTGTTCTGTCTGTTTCAGCTAAAATTGAAGCAGGAGATAAAAAAGAGGTTGAAAGATATACTGATTACGTTAAGATATATGAATCTGACAAGAAGAAGGTCTCTGAAATCGTCCGATCGTTTGTTAAACCCATGAATGTAGCAATGTTTTTCGCAAAGCATATGATATCTGATTTTAAAGCCATGGGGTATAGCTTAGATACCTATCGACAGTTCACAACCGGCGATCCTGAATACAATAAATTCATTGAATGGCAATACAGTCACATTATTGCTAAAAATCTGATCGTAAAAGGTGAATACCCTATTCTTTGGTGTATGAATTGTCAAAATGCTGTAGGTGAAGATGACATCAAAGATGCTGATATTGAAAAGGTCGAAGTCCAAGAATTTGTTGGGTTAAAGTTTTCCCTAGGAGACGAGTATCTGGTTGCAGCCACTTTCCGTCCTGAAACAATATATGGGGCCACAAATATCTGGGTACATCCAACTACCATCTATAAGAGAATAAAAATAGATGGAGAAAAATGGATTGTATCTTCAGAAGCTGTAGCTAAGCTTCAATTGCAAAATCATAAGATAGAAGTCATGGACGAATTTCCTGGATCTAATTTGATAGGAAAAGAAGCTTTTGCTCCTCGGGTTATTGATCGTCCTCTACCAATACTACCTGCAACATTTGTGGATCCTAATCATGCATCTGGAGTTGTTTACTCTGTACCTGCTCATGCCCCTTATGACTATATCGCATTAAGAGATTTACAAAGAGATCCTTCCCCTCTTGAATCCTTTGAAGGATTGGCTGAAAAAATCCAAGAATTGAAACCTATCGCTCTCATTTCATTGGATTCATATGGTGAATGTCCTGCAGTTGAGATTGTCGAAAGTATGGGTGTAAAAGATCAGAAAGATTATGATAAATTAGAAGCAGCCACTCAAGAGATATATTCCACTGAATTTTATAATGGAGTCATGATGGGTAATACTGAAGAATTTGTGGGTATGAAGGTCGAAGTAGCCAAAGACGAAGTAGCTCAAGCTTTGAAGATTGAAGGACGTGCTAGTCCTTTCTATGAAGTTTCAAGAAAAGCAATATGTCGGTGTGGTGGCGAAATAATAGTCGCAGTGATACCTGATCAATATTTCTTGAACTTCGGAGATAAAGAATGGAAAGCAACTGCTTGGCGTGCTTTAAACCAAATGACAATTGTTCCAGAAAAATATCGCCGCTCCTTTGAGAGTACTTTTAACTGGTTGGATCGTCGCCCTTGTGTCAGGAAACGAGGTTTAGGAACCGAATTTCCTCTGACAAAAGGTCAAGGTTGGATCATTGAGTCGTTATCTGACAGTGTAATCTACATGTCATTCTATACCATTATCGAGCAAATTCGTAAAAATAAAATAACTTCTAGCCAGTTAATCCCTGCTGTATTCGATTATGTCTTTTTAGGTAAAGGAAATTACGAGGAAATTTCAAAACAAACCAATATTGATTCAGGACTCTTAGAGAGTATGCGAGAAGAATTTGAATATTGGTACCCAAATGATCTGCGACATACCGCTATTGGTCATATTAGCAATCATTTATCGTTTGCAATATTCCATCATGTGGCAATTTTTCCTGAAAAACATTGGTTGAAGAATTTCTCATTAAATGAGATGGTAATTCGTGAAGGAAAAAAAATGTCCAAGTCTGCTGGGAATGTCATTCCAATAGCACATTTACCAAAAAAGTATTCTGTCGATGTGACTCGACTTTACTTGGTATCAGCTGGGTCTGCTGACACTGTACTAAATTGGACTGAAGAGGGTGTAACCACCCTTGTATCTAGGATTCGAAAGTTTTGGAAAGTTACCAACTCAATTATTAGCAATCCCTCTGCTGAACCATTTAACTTAGAAGCAGCATCATTCATGACCCGTGCGTTTGTATCAACATGTCATCAACATTTAAGGGACGCCATTGAACAAATAGAAACATTTGACGGTCGTGATTATGTTTCACATGGTTTTCATCTAATGTTACGTGACGTCGAGTTTTATCAGAAAACCTCAGTTGGGATTCCAGAGGCCGAGCGGCAATCTGCACTCCACTTCATATTAGATCCTTGGATTGTGGTACTAAGCCCCGTGATACCTCATATCTGTGAAGAATTGAACGAACGAATGGGTAACTCTGAGTTCTGTTCTTTGCGTTTGATACCCTCCATTGAAGTACCAGCTGAAGGAGTTATACTGAATCAACAGATGTCTTTTATCAATAACTTAATTGAAGATATTCAATCAATAATTGAATTAAAAAGAACATCACCCAGTGGTATATCTATTTACATTGCACCAGAGTGGAAACATGAATTGTATTCTTCTGTGCGAGACATTGTAGGAGACGGTGCTTTCAACATGGGAAAAATCATGAGCCAATTAAAATCAATGCCAGAATTTTCCTCTAGGATGAAAATAGTAGCCAAAGAAATGCAACGTATTCGTGGGGACGCAAAAATATTCCGACAGGAATTTTTAGGCTCTCGCAAAGAACAAGAAGCAGTTGAAGGATATACAAAATACATGGAAACAGTATTCAAATGTACAGTATCAGCTTATATAGTTGAAAGCGATGAATTCGTAGATCCATTAAACAGAGCTCCAAGGGCTCAACCAACAAAACCAGCATTAGCACTGGAATTCTAGAAGAATCAAATATTCTTTGTTGAAAGCTCACCAGTAAATTCTCAAGTTAAAGTGTTGATAATATAACCATTTTGCTCAATTCGGGCTATTTGTTCATACAAGTCGCTTTTAATGATGAGTAAAAGGTAGATTGATTGTTTCACTTTAAAGCCAGTCAATATATTATTTTACACAAATGTGTTAAAATGAGTTAGAAAAGCTTTACATCAAAAGAAAAACTGTAAAGTAAGGAGAAATTAACTATGAATTTTCCAACTAATCCAATGCAAAATACTGGCAATATAAATCAGATGCCACTTGTAACAGGTACAACTGGTCTCGCTCTAAAATTTGCAGACGGGATGATTTTGGTTGCAGATCGACGAGCATCAGCAGGAACCTTCGTTGCCAGCAAACGTGCTAAGAAAGTACATAAATTAAACGATTATACAGGTATAGGTATTGCTGGCCTAGTTTCAGACGCTCAGACACTCATAGATGTAATGAAGAGTGAACTACGCCTCTATGAATTGGAAAACGGCTTCCGCCCAAGCATTAAGGTCGCTTCAAGCCTTTTAGCAACGATCATCCATGGCGGGTTCCGCCGATATCAACCATGGTGGGTACAACTCCTAGTTGGAGGAGTAGATCGTCGTGGGGCTCATGTATATGTATTAGATCCAAGCGGATCCCTCTCAGAGGAAGATTATATAGCTATTGGATCTGGAACTCTTTTAGCGGTGGGTGTTCTTGAATCATCATGGAAACCTGATTTAACAAAGGCTAAGGCAAAAGAACTCGCAATCACTGCGTTGAAAACAGCAATTGGTCGAGATTTAGCAACAGGAAACGGTATTGATGGATTGATTTTCAGCACAAAAGAGGATGTCGCTGAAGAAATCCACATTGACATGTGAGGTGAATCAAATGTACGATTCTCGTGTTCCATACGATAAAAGTGCTGCAATTTGGTCCCCTGATGGTGAACTGGTTCAACTTTCTTATGCTCGAAAGGCTTCCGAAAGAGGGGCAGCCGCTATCGGTATGATTATCGACAATAAAACTATATTATTGGCTGGTGAAGTTTTAGCCGATCATCTCGTTGTTAGACCAGATAAAATCCAAGAAATTGATAAAGATCTTTATGCTGTGGCTTCTGGGTTATCTACTGATTCAAACCTTCTCATTGGTCAATCTCGTCTTGTTGCTCAGCAACATCGCTTGATTTATGGCGAAAAGATATCTGTCCGCGCTTTAGCATCCCGTTTAGGTGATTTAATGGCCCGACACACTATCCAAGGTGGATTGAGACCTTTCGGAACAGCATTAATTCTTGCTGGGTTTAATCCTGTGAATAAAGAAGCACAACTATTCTTTGTTGATAATGGTGGCTCATTTTTCGCTGTGAAAGCCTATGCTGCAGGTAGTGGCAATGAACGGGTGATCGATGCTCTAAGGAAACAATATAAGACAGGTCTTGAAGTAGATGCCGCTAAAAATCTTGTTTTAGAGATCTTAACCTCAGCATTAGGGAAAAAGGAACCTCTGACAGAGAACGAAGTTGAGATTTTCATTTTAACTTCAGAGTGATTTATCCTTCCTCTTCTCTTTTTCTCGAAAGAGAAAAATGACTTAAGAATAGGATTAAATAGCTTCATCCCAATAGATACCTTGATTATTTGTTGGTGTTATATGGGAACTCGTCCTTTACGTATTTTAATACTTGCTGATCTTCATAGTAATCTTCCCGCTTACAATGCAGTTCACGATAAAATCAGTGAACTATATGGGAAAAACATTGATCATGTCATTTGCCTGGGGGACATTGTAGGATACGGCCCATATCCCAATGAAATGTGCAAAATAGCAGAGTCATTTGCGTTTACTGTTATCGGTAATCATGATGTTGCGTGTGCGACTGGAAATGCAGATGGATTCAAGAAATGGGCGGTGGAAGCTGTCCATTGGACGTTTGATCAGCTATCAACTTACAACAAAACTTTTTTATCAATCCTTGCCAAAAATGAGCATCTAAAAGTTGAAGAACGCGGTGTTAAGCTTTACTTCACTCATGCCTCCCCTAAAGATTATTTAGCTGACTATGTATATCCAGAAGACTCAAGAGAACGAAAGGATGAGCTATTGGATATGATCGGGGATGATCATGTACTTGTTATCGGCCATACTCATATACCATTTATTTATCAGAGTAAAAAGAGTGGTAAAGTCATTTTTAACCCAGGTTCTGTAGGACAACCTCGAGATAATGATCCACGAGCCTCTGCGGGGATTATAGAGATTGATTCTGATTCAGCGATGCGACTTGACTGGATTCGTGTGGAATATGACATTCGGGAAGTAGCACGAGAAATTCAGCGAGTGGGGCTTCCTATTCGACTTGCTGAACGGCTGTTTTTTGGACAATAAGACCTTCAATTCAAAGATAATCTTCTTCATCAATTGCTGGCTTAATCATTTCCAGTCTGATAGATTTTCCAATGGTGAGTTGATTAAAGAATTTCATTTTATTGTTATCAATTTCTCCTACGATGTTCACAGGATAGTTGATTTTTTTGTCTTCAAGAAATATGATGAGAGTCTGACTCTGCGGCCAATAGGCGACCTCACCACGTTTTACATCCCGCTTTGGTGTTTCAGGCACCGCTCGTCCAATTTTAAATGGTATACTAATCTCTCCATTACGAACAACAATACGGGACTGAATTGGTTTTCGTAACCGATAACGAATCAATGCTACAGTTTGTGGAGACAACTGTCGTATTAATGTTGCACGGCCTACTTCCTCGTGTCCTATGATTGAGAATTCAACACTAAATCGAATAAAAGACATTCTGATGATTTCCACTATTTAAATCCAAAACTATGGTTTGCCTTTTGAAATTATCTATTTTTAAACAGTATAGAGGGAGGTAATATCTAGTTCCACTACCATTAATTTAAATAAGATTTACTATCATCCTTACTCAGAAAGTTATCTATAAAAGTTACAGGCAAGATGGTGAAAATGAGTTTTTTTGGACAGACTACAAATGAGTTTTTCTTTGGAATTATAGTAGTTTTTGCTGTTATTCTTATTTTTATTTACATTCTCAGCGGAATTAGAATAGTAAAAGAATGGGAACGTGCGCCAGTATTACGACTTGGCCGCTATACTGGGCTTCGTGGGCCAGGAATTTTTTGGATAATACCAGGAATTGATAAAATACCTTCAATCATTTCCACACGGATTCAAACATATTCTTTCAGGTCTGAACAGAGCTTAACAAGAGACAATGTCCCAGTATCGATAGATGCAGTTCTCTTCTTCAGAGTGATCGATGTCGAAAAAACAGTCCTTGAAGTTGAACAATACCAAACTGCGACCCAATGGGTAGCTCAAACGACATTACGAGAAGTAACAGGACAGGCGGAGTTGGATGAGGTACTTGCAGAACGAGATAAGATTGCTCATCATATGCAAGAATTGGTGGATGAGAAAACAGAGAACTGGGGAATAAAGATCATGTCTGTCGAAATTCGTGACGTAGTGGTTCCAGGCAGATTACAAGAGGCTATATCACGACAAGCAGAAGCTGAACGAGAGCGACGAGCCCGTATCACTCTTTCGCAGGCAGAAAAGGAAGCTGCTAAGGGAATGATAGAAGCAGCGAACCAATACATAGATAATCCTGTTGCTATGGAGCTTCGTTGGATTAACCTCCTCTTTGAGGCTGCCACGGAAGGAGGAGCGACTATTATGTTAATTCCAGCAAATATCCCAATTGCAGGCTTCTCAGGTGGTGCTGCGGGAGGTTCTGGTGGTGGATTTCCTCCTGTAGGAGCATATGGGATAAAACCTCTACCAATTGAAAAAAAGAAAAAAGAAGAAGCGAGTGAATAGTCAACTTCCGTTACTTTTATCTTTCCCTTTTTCTCTTATTACAGTTAATTCTTTTTCCAGTTCAACTTGAACTAAATACGATATTGTTTTCAGAAGTGTATTATATTTCTCAATTATATTCCTTAAAATTTCATTTGAAATTAAAGTAAAGTACACAAGTTTAAAATATTGCGAGATAGAATTTGTCAAAGTTGTATAGAAGATTAGAGCTGTAGTGTATGAATAAGAAGGGTAGTTTTTGGAAGGTACCACGACCCCTATTTGCTCTCTTTCTAATTAGTCGTCCTCTGAATTCCTTCTTATCAGGTTTTGCTGTTGTAATTGGTGCGATTGCTGCAATTAGCGAAAATCAACTACCTTTAAGCCAGAGTCAGCTTATTGGTATCGTACTTGGTTATTTCGCGACCTTTCTAATTGCTGTTGGAGGATATGCAATTAATGATGTTTTTGATATTGAGATTGATAAGATTAATGCTCCCCATCGTCCTCTTCCTTCAGGATTAATGACAATAGGTCAAGCTAAAGGCTTTTCAATTGTTCTTTTCATGATTGGTGTTGTCACCCCTCTTCTTAATATCTATGAGAATTTCTTTATAAATCTTCAAGCCTCTTTCATTGCTCTTGTCGGAGGAGTTTTATTATACCTTTATGCTATCTACTTTAAACGTTCTGGATTCACAGGAAATATCATGATTGGCCTTCTTACTGCTATTCCATTTATTTATGGTGGCTTCCTAACAAGGAGTTTTGAAACCATGATATTTCCAGCCTTGTTTTCCTTTTTATTAATCGTCGGGAGAGAGGTGATCAAAGACATTGAAGACGTGCATGGTGACCAAATAAAAGATGTCCAATCCATAGCTCTGAAATACGGAGTAAAACCTGCTCGAAATCTTGGATTTCTAATCCTATTGCTGCTGATTATTGTCGATCCCTTACCAATTTTTATTTTGGGCTATTATATAAATCCAGTTTTCATTTTGATAATTTTTATCATTGACGTTATCATTATTTATTGTGGTTATTTATGCTTCAATCGTTCCGAAGAGGAAATAATTAAAAATTCCACCCCATCTAAGAAGATGTTGAAAGGGTGTATTACATTAGGTGTTGTTGGTTTTCTTATTGAAGGGGTAATGAAATTACTCTCTTTTTATATGTAAATTAATTCTAAAACCAATTCTTTTGTAGTTAAGTGTAGGTCATGCTAAAACGTGATGAGGTGATTTTTGTTCAAGAAATCGCCAATAATTGTTGGCCAGCAAAAGAATATTTTTTTCTCAATGGATGGATCCTGCGATTTACTGAGGGAGCAACATCACGAGCGAATTCTGTTCTACCATTGTATTATTTTGGTAAAAATCTAGAAGAAGACATCAGTTTAGTCGAGAAAACATATCAAATTCATAATCTACCTACTAAATTCATGCTTCATGACTATTACGCACCATCAGAGTTAAAATCGAAATTAATGGAACGAAATTATCAGGTAGATCCAATTGTGGATATAATGGGAAATAAAATCGACAATTTAAACAAAATACCATCATCTAAGGAATTTAAGTACAAAAATAATCCTAAAATAAAGACAAAATGGTCTCAAGCCTTTGTTAGATTGGCAAATAATCGATCTAAGGAAGATAAGAGAGGGATGCTAAGCATAATGGATCGTATTATTCTTCCCAAGAAGAAGTATTTTGCTACTGTTTTAGGTAGTCAGATCGTTGGAATAGTATTAGGGGTTTTAGAACGCCGTTATTTAGGTATCATGGATCTTATAGTTGATCCAAATTATCGTAGACAAGGTGTCGCGACTTCTCTACTTAATATGGCTGTTAAATGGGCCAAGCAATATGGTTGTACTCACATATTTCTTCAGGTTGTCAGGGAGAACGATAGTGCAATCTCTTTATACAAAAAATTAAATTTTAAAAGGCTATACAGCTATTTCTATTTGAAAAAAGCGTGATCTATCTGATATTGACTTTATTACTGTTGTTTTGCTACCATATGGAATACAGGAGAGGAAGAATCTTGATAAATAGCGATTTTTTGATATCCTGTGTTCTCTAATATTTCTTCTGCAGTAGGAACATCCACAAATAGAAGATCCCACCATTCGTCCTTAATATTTTGATAGCATAATCGAATTTTAACGAGTCCTGGAGGTCTTCCTTTCCTCAGGTTTTGTTTATGATAAGCTAAATGAGTCGGATTGTCAGTTTTAAGGGGATCAAGACAAGAATAAATCAACAATCCGTCTTGTGAAAGAAAAGTCCTAAATCGTGTAAGTAATTTTTCCGTTTTGGGGATATCTCCACATATTCCAAAATTATTACCCATCATTAATATTGCATCGAACGAGTTAAATATCGGAGGATCCTTTAATTTACAAATATTGCTTAAAATGGTTAATTGTAAACCTTGAGCTTCTGCAATCTGAATTGCTTCTAAACATGAATCAAGGCCAACTACTTTATGTCCCTTTTTTTGTAAATAAATCGCTATTCTTCCAACACCACATCCTACATCGAGCACAGTTGAATTTGAAGGAATTTTGATCAGTGCTTGAATTTCCTCCTTCCTCCATTCAAAGGGTTTTTTGAAAAGATACTCAACAGCAATTTCTTCTTTGTAACCATCATCACGCTCAATGATGTGTTTTGATTCGGAGTCTCCTTGCCAATATGCAAGCAGACTGGCCCCAAATGCACTACTCATAATAATTCAACATTTAAATCACTAATACTTTCTTTTCTGCCGTTAATGATTTTGCTTCGTCTGCTGCTGCTTGATAAATAGATATTGGGAACTTATTGTGAAGAGGTGAAATGTTTGCGCCTTTTTCAGCTGCCCAGTACAATCCACGGGCGAGGAATCCGACACCTTTTGACATGTATGCCGCACGTTTAAATTCCGTTAGAGTATTTTCATCAAAACCACCTAAGAATCCAAAAATGAAACTAGCTACATAAATCATAGGAAAAGTGCCTAGTAACAGAATGATGACTGAGGTTATAATATCTCCTCCCCATATGATCATGCACATGATCTCAGAAAGTATGAACACAATAATTCCTGTTACTATAGGGATAATTAGTCCTTGGTAGGCTAAATCTTTCCATTTAAACTGAAAATATTCGGATCGTCGAATAGCTATCCACATGTAAATATCCTTGATGATCAATGCTGGAATATAGGCAAACATTACAGCTACAAGAGGAGAGCCAAAAGTTTCTGTAAAGAATGTATACTGAGGGATAAAGATAATTAGTAAGACAGCTCGAACGCTTTGTTCAATAATCCAACTCATTGCCGCCCAACCAGGTCGGTTTGAACCAGCAAACATCCAATCCCCTAGCCAACTTAAGAAACCAAACGCGTGAAAGAATAATAACCACGGAATGATGATGGCAGCCCCAGCCCATTCTTGGCCAGCCCCCCCTAGAATAAATCTAGGGCCGATGGCTAGTAAGATGGCCACAAAAAAGAAATCGAAAAAAGCTCCCCATTTCAATGAATTGATTGCATAATATTGAGTTAATGTTTTCCGTTTCGCGTGATAGGATTCAGAAATCCCACCAAGCATTGATTCAGCGAATAACCCCACTAACATGACGATTTGAGCTAATCCCCAAGCGATAGAAAAGAAACCCTGTTGTTCTGTGTAGTTTGGCAAGAATTCTGCCAGTAAAAAAACTTGTAAGAACCAACCTAAGGGAACCCACATATTCCCAAATACCCATTTAGCACCGAATGTTAGGGATTCTTTAATCTCTGACCACGAAAAATCTATCCGGAAAAGATTTCGTACAGAGAATCCTAAGCGTTTGAACATCCATAATCCAGTTAAGAATGCTGCAATACGTACAACATAATTCCCTATAGAATAACCAATTGCTCCTGCAAGTGAATCCCCAAAAATAATATTTGGTCCGAGGACTACACGAAACAGTACTATCACAAAATATTGTAACGTTATTGTGAAGATTCCATACACGAGTATATTAAGTACTTGGAAGAAATCAAGACGGTTCATTGCACGGAAAATAAGTAAAAATACTATGAAAAAGGCCGGCCATTGGAAAAATGCGTGGGTTACAAACATCCAACTCATATGTGCAAGAAATGTTCGTGGAAAAATAATTGATCCAAGAAAGGAGACGAAGAAAAGTTGTATTAATCCCGATAATACTTGATACCAAATGAAAACTTGAATATATTTCACAGCCTGTTGTGGCTGTTTGACTCTATGTTCCGAAAAGAATTTTACAAGCACTGTTGCTGTTCCTAAATCGAAAATTAACCATAATGCTTCAAAAAAATGATACGTGAAATCATAAAAACCGACTGCTTGTGGGGAAGGAAGAATTAGTAGAGGGAAAACTAAAGAAGTCATAATTGCGTTAGGGAGAATAATAAGCATTCCAATAAATAGTTGTACTAAGAAACCGGAGATTTGTCGATGCATTCCAATATCTTCCCAGTCCTTATCAGCTTCTACATCTTGAGATAACGCTTCAAGATCTTCTTTTAATATTGGGTTCTTTTGTGAGTACTTTCTTGAGTATAGAAATCCTCCCAGACTGACCAAACTGATGACGATAACACCTATGCCTAGAAAAGTCGTATCTAGTAAATGGGGAACTGGTGAATATTCCCAATCCGCATAAGAAGGTATTTCTGAACTCTCTGTTCCCACAATATCCATTTCGCTTAATCGAAACAGGTAATTTGTATAAGGCCACATAAGAAACTCTGCATTATGACTTTCTTCAGGCCAAATGGTTATGACAAGAATATTTGGTTCTGTTTCAAAAATCAAAGCGTCTCCATTCAAATTCTTGATAATAGCGGTTGAATGAGTAGATAATGTAAAGGCAGATACATTGAAGACGCTTGGTACGGAATTCCATTCAATGTTAGAAATTATTGGGTGTTCTAGGTTTGATGGTTGAGGAAGAGTACTTGTGCTAATTACTTGGCCTTTAGACTTAGTTGTGAGATTTAAAGCTAATAATAAAGATGCATTCTCAGTCAAGTCTGGCCCTGTTATAATCAGAATTCCCTTACCACTTTGAGAAAAGGATTGAATCTGACTGATTTCTGAGGAACTAGGGACATAATCAATAAGAATTAAGCCATCGTATTGGGTTATTGATGCAGGAAGACTGTCCTGACTGTCTAATTGAACATTTTTATCGAGATCTAAGCGTTCCTTCATTTTTCCATGTGATTCTGATTCCAGAAAAAGGAGTGTATCCAAAGTTCCAGTTTGATTAGGGTATGTGTTACTAGAAATTATTGGAGTCAAAATTAAAAGAAAAATAGGAACTAAAGAACAAGCTAGTAAAAACCACTTCTTTTCCAATTTCATCATCGCCCATAATACGCTAGAAAATTCTTAAATGAGTCTTCCTCTAGCGGTAGTAAACTATAAGGGATGTTTAGTTGTTATAAATAAGATTTTTATTTTTTCCTTTAAATAAGTGAAAATTAGTGAATTGGAAATTCTTTTCAACAATAACCTTCTCTCACAAAAAGAATAAAAGATCTGTATATGATAACTTGAAATAGTCTAAATCCCCTTTAAACGTCTCTTACTGACGAGAGAAGTTACTTAACATGTTGAATATCTTGGAGAAAGTTTAATTGAGTTTTTCTGATAAAAGAGTTCGAAAAAAACGTCGTTGGGGTAAAATTTTCGAGTACTCCAGCTATGAGCGAAACCTTGTGGTTGGCGATGATTACAAAGAATTACTTAAAGAATTGGAAGAAGAGTATTCCAAAAGAAAATCAATTGTCGTTACACCACAGGAGATAGCTGCAAAACGAGATATCCGTGTCTCTGTCGCGAAACAGCTACTAGAGGATTTGGAAGAAAAGAATATCCTGAAAACAACTATCTCTAATAAGCGACTTAAGGTTTACATCAAGGCCTGATTTGTTGACCTTTTTTACTTCTATATCTTCGTAAGGGGTGTTTAGGAAAAATTTTTAGGTTGATTTATGGTGATACAAATTGAATTTTCTTGACAATATCACACAAATGAAAAGGCTCCTTAGACAAGGTTGGATGCGAGCAGGGGTACCTTTGAGTTCTATTGAATCCCTCGCAGATCATTCTTGGTCTGTTGCCGCTCTAACATATTATATTTGTATTTTGGAAAATAATCTTCGTGGATCTAAGACACAGAAGCTAGATATTCAGAAAGCTGTTTTAATTGCCTTATTTCATGATCTCCATGAATCCGAGTATTTTGATATAGATAAAAGCACGCGCTTTATTTCTCCAGAAACATTAGATCAATTTCAACAACAACTTGAGGAAGGAGCAATTCAGAACATTATATCGAAGGTCTCTATGCCTGTGAAAAATCCCCTGAAAATCCTCCTTAGTGACCATGAGAGTGAAGAATACCAAATTGCTAGAGTATCCGATTTACTTGATCTACTACACCAAGCTAATGAATATAGGAAAAAACAATGGCTCGATAAAAAGCAGCACGAAAAATTTCACTCACACGCTTTGCAGAAGCTGAGACAATACGAAAATCAATTTTCTTTTCTTGAGAAATATCTGCTGGATTTTATATCTCAACAATATTAATTAATCACGATTGTTTTAAACCAGCGAATTCTATAACCTTTTCTATAAATTTAATGCTTTTCTGCATGAAGTTTTGTGAGTTGGGCAGTTTTATACCAAGTTTAAAGGCATGTGCCTGTTGTAAAAAGGAATAAAACTCAGAGAACTCTGATTTTTCTCCCCAAACCTCCCGGAATTCTTCATGGATATCTGGTTTGACTAAATCCATTGTCACTGCCTTGACTCCAACGTTATAACAACAGAGAGCAAAAGCAATATCAATTATTGAAGGTGCTATTATGTATTCTAACTCTGTATCTGGTAATCCTTCTTCTTTTGCAGTATTAATAATCTCATCAAACTGGATAATTGCCTCGCTCAATATCATTTGTGCAGCTTGTTGGACTTTCTCATCATTGATATCCATAGAATCAAATACATTAGCACCGAGTTTCACTTCTCCATCCTTTGCATAGAGTGCATGGATAAAACTGAAATCAGGTCCGAATTTGTCCAAATGAGTGAGATCTTCTTCCTTCAAGATCATTAGATCGAAGATATGAGCTACTTCAGGTGTAACAATCTGTTCTGCTATCTGACCAATTTTTTCGATAGTCTCTTCTGTTTCGGTTTGAGAAGAATCAGAACTTAGAACAATAACAAAATTAATGTCACTTTCCCCAACTACATGTAAACGCTTCGCATAGGAACCATAGATGATTAAAGCCTTGATCTGGGTTTCTAGTTTTTCATCTCCAGAAAACTTCTGAAGTACGAGCTTTTCGAGCATCTCATATTCGGTGGATTCATCGGCTTCGATTTCTTCAGAAATCATTCCTAGATCATTTTTGTCCATCTCGTTTACTTTAACAATCTCTTCTTTTACTATGGCAACTGAGGATCGAACTTGGGTCTTTAATTGCGGATTCTCAGTAATCACTAATTTCAAAACCGACGTGAGACTTGCTTCCCCTTGTTCTAACCTTGATTGCATCGCATATTGTTGGATGAGTTCTCGAAATTCTGTTTCTTCCATAAATAAGATCCCACACGAGGTTTTTATAGTTAATGTGAAAAATGAAGCGAGTATTTAGATTTTCGATATAGGGCAGCCAAGATAGGATACGATTTTTGAGTTTTTATTCCTTGAGATAAGATTTTTTTGAGAGGTCAATGAGTGTTTGAATTTCCTCATTAATTGTATTAATCTCCTTAGATTCAAGTTGTAGGGATTTAGAAGATCTATGAAGGATTTTACCGATGATATTTCCAAGAATTTTCATCTCTTTATCACGAAATCCTAAACGGGTTAGTTCTGCTGTTCCAAAACGCATACCTGCGTCTGTTATGATTTGATATGTAGCCAAGATGTCACGTAATTTAGCTCCTTCATTGAAATCTTGGATCTTCATTAATACTTGGTGAGACTCTGTAAATCCTTTTTCTTTTCCATGAAGGGGAATATTGTGAGAATCTAAACTATATGCGAGCGCTTTTGAGTTTTTAATTACCTGAAGTGCGTAATCTTTTCCATATTCTTTAAATTCTTCAAATGATATCCCCAATGCAGCAATCCGTGAATTATGAATATTATCGACAAGTACAATTCCTTTAAGTGGTTCTATTCC
>JAEOSR010000088.1 GCA_016840285.1 Candidatus Hodarchaeota archaeon
GAATTCAGTTAGTTTGTCTTCTTAGGAATTAGAATATGAGAAAAGGTTTGGAATAATCCTTTGGTATCAGTTTTTGATGATTCATATACGTATCTGAATAGTTCTATCAGAACATATGTGAATGCTAAGTCAACATTAGATAAGCTCTTCGCTGTAAAGATGATTGTCTTGAGTATGGTAGTAGCAGCAGACACATTGATTGAAAAACTGGGTAGATTAACTGATACACCGTTTCAGAGTTACATGGAGGAATCTAGCTTATTTCTACCTATGGCAGCTTATGAACAACGAATTACAGACCTCTGTTTATTAGAAGAAAGCGAACTAATTCCCTCTCAGTTTGAATTTTCTCGGCGTTTACGAACAGCGTTAGATACTTTGAAGGTAATTCACGGACAGTACAGTTTACGCTCTCTCTTAGCAATCAATATTAAAAAATTCATTAATGAATCTCAATTCTTTATCATTGATATCCAATCTTTCGTAGAAAAGAGCTAGTTCTTTCTAAGAAAGAAAGTCCCTCCTTTCGTCCTTATTTTAAGAAATGTACTTTACTCAATGGTAGTTGTGGAGTTTATATATGATTCTGCCTTTTTTTACGAACCCAAGTTGTCGGATTTTGAATTATCACAGGTTTGGCAGCAGCTCCTCTTTTGACTTTAAATTCATTTAACCCTAATCCCTTTGCAAGTTCTTTAAATCGATTCCTAATTGTTACAGGAGTTGTTCGTGCGGGTGTAGCGATTTGTTGTTGAGTCCGCCTTTCCCCAGTTTGAATAGAAGCAATGTAAATTGCTGCTGCAGCCAAAGACATTGGAATTTTACCCACAGTTAATCGTCTCTCTCGTGCCTCAATGAGAATATCTATAGCTACTTTGCGAGTATACATTGTAAGACCTAAATTTTCACCTAATCGATTAATTAGGGCTACAGGATCTGGGGTTGAACTGTTAATGTTAATATTCTGGAGGAAAATGCGGATACAGCGGCCTAATTCTTTAGTGGAAATGTTTGCCATTTCAGCTGTATCCTTCAATGTGATTGCAGCATTTTTCTTTCGACAGGCGAGGTAGATAGCTGCACTAATCATACCGATTACTGAACGTCCTTTGATTAAATCCTTTCCCAAAGCTAATTTATATAATAGTACAGCTGTCTCAGAAACATCATCTGAAAGGTTTAGATGAGATTTAATACGTTTCAATTCCATTAATGCACTTTTAAGATTACGAGTAGTTTTATCCTGGATTCGTTCATCCATTTGTGATAAACGTGCAAATTTAGCTTGAGTGCCAGTGTCAAGAGTCTTTCCATAGGAATCTTTTCTTTTCCCTCCAATAACAGTTCTCATTTCTCGATTGTTTAAAACAGAAGTGGGAAGTCCTACACGAACTTTAGCTTTTTCTTCCTCTGAGTTATATGCCCGCCACTCTGGTTCATGACTGAAAAACACACTATTGGCAACCAGGCCACAATCAGCACAAATGATTTCTCCACGTGATTCATCATAAATCATTGAATTACTACTACAGTCACTACATTTGTTGCAAAGCACAATATTTGTCTCCAGATCACTTGAATATCTATACCTATCATAGAAAAATATACCCTTATAAAGCTTATACAATCATATATTGAAGTATTATGATAATGTTTTACTATATATATACATTAATGGAAAGTATTTAAAAGAGGAATATATAAAACGTAAATAATTAAAAAAAAGTATAACTTCACGCTCAATCCCCCTCTCACTCTAGCAACAGTAACTCTTGATGCAAGGAAAGCAAAGTTTCGATAGAATTATAAGTTCGAACACGGGGTGTTCGATTCTAAAAAGAAAAAACATCGAATTGATAAAACTTGACCAGGTAAAACTTAAGAAAATCCATTAGTCGATTTTACACATCTTGCAGCCTTCATGAACGAGCCCATATTTTCTATGAAATTCGCAAAGGAAACCCCCTTTATGAATGTACTGTAATATTCTTTGAACTTCTGAAGGAGCACTGCTATCCTCCTCTGCGATGTTTCGGGCGGCTTCTTTCACTTTTTCCTTAATGTCTGGATTTAATTCAATGTCACCGCGCGCCCCCTTCTTATATTGACTGATTGCTGGTTCTGTGAGTCCGAATCGTTTTGCAATTTCCTTTTGTGGTAGGTGATAATCTTTTATAAGGGAGTTGGTTATTTCTCGACGAATAGCGGGAAGAATATACCAAACCATTACTTCTTGAGGCTGTACAAGTTTTTTAAATCTCTTCTTTTTCTGAATACTCATAATGATCAGATTTTTTCGATTTTTATTCAGACTTCTTCTCTACCTTAACAATTGTATAGTAGATTTAAAAAGATAGTTCATCGATAAAATTAATTCTGTAATCTAAGAAACCGATATTCTCTAAAAGTAAATTTAATTAAGATCGTTTTTGACGGTTTTATGCGATTTGATGCAGAAAATTCATTGCAGACATCACAAGAGTGTGTACTTTTACTTCCTCTTCCTATTGATGAGCGTCAAAAATTCTTGAATGAGGAGATGAGACATCTATTAACATCAGCTCGGTATCGTGTTATCAAAGAGTTTGAAATTACTTCTAATAACCCTAAGTATTTTTTTTCACCTTATTATCTTAATGAAATTAAAGTAGGTTTTGATTCGGAATTTTCTACAGAGCTGCTTCTAGTTGGTTCACATCTCACCCCAAAAATCCATATTAACTTAGAAAATCTCTTTGAATGTTCAGTACTAGATAAATTTGAACTCATTTTAGAAATATTTTCAGAACGGGCAATGACCGAGGAATCAAAGCTTCAAATTGAACTGGCACGATTAAAATATGAACACCCACGGGAACGTTTACGGTTAATGCACCGATTAGGATTAGGAGGTGCATGGCACTCTGAGCGTGAAGGTTTTTTTGGAACTGGAGAAAACCCTCTGAACGAATTTGAAGCAAGAATGACCCAAACAGAGTCACGACTTAGGGATAAGCTTAATTCATTAAGCAAACAACGAGAAAAACGTAGGCTTTCACGTAAACGACAACATCACGATAGTCTGTATGTAAGTATAGTTGGATATACTTCTGCTGGGAAATCTACAGTTTTGAATTCATTAACAAACTCCTATTCATCAACTGTAAGTTCTCGTTTATTTGAAACATTAGATACATGTATACGAAGTTTCCAACTTGAAGATATCAAAATTTTTATTACGGATACGGTAGGGTTTATTGAGGATCTTCCTACTTTTCTAATCGATTCATTCAAGTCAACATTAGAAGAAAGTTTAGCTGCTGATATTCTCCTTATCGTTGTAGATGGAAGCGAAGCATCTGAATTTGTGCTTCGAAAAGCCCAGGTTTCGATTCAGACAATAAATGAGATTAATCCTCAGAATTATCGGTTGATCATACTCAACAAAATAGACTTATTAAATGATCAAGCTCTAAAACAACGGCTCACACTCTTAACAAATCATTTTCCTGAGTTTCCAATAATTCCAATTGCTGCAATCAATGATGTAAAACCTTTAATAGCTGAAATAGACGATTTTAGACCAAAACAGCGATTTAAATGCTCTTATTCTCCTAACCATCAATTTCGTTCCTTTTGTTATGATTTTACTAAGGTTGAACATGAAACTTTTGAAAATGATGATTGGGAAATGGTGATCAGCCTACGAAAACCCAAATATGGAGTCGAAATCTTGAAACATCGTGCTGAACTTTTAGGTATTGAGATTAAAATGGAGATAATTTAATCTGAAAAGTCATACTTTCTTACCTATTTGGAGTTTACTTATGATTCTTGGGTTGATAGCAGCCCCAATGGCTCCTAGAGTGGTCTTATCATCAATTGACCCTTATTTCCAATGGAATCTTATAGATGTAGGAGTAGATAAAGCTTGGAATTACACACAAGGCAGATCTAATATCGTTGTAGCGATAATTGATAGCGGAATTGACTTTACACATCCAGATCTTGTAAATCAATCATGGAGAAATACTGATGAGATTCCTGGTAATGGAATTGATGATGATGAGAATGATTATGTAGATGACATCGTTGGCTGGGATTTCCGTGATGATGATAATGATCCATCTCCAGGGCATAAACATGGGACATTTGTAGCTGGTTTGATTGCTGCAGATGATGATAACCATATAAGTGTGGGAATTGCTCCAGACATCCAATTGATGGCCTTAAGATTCCTTGATGATCAAAATCGATTTGAAGGAGGTGATTGGGATATGTTTATTGAAGCAATGGATTACGCAGTAAATAATGGAGCTGAAATAATTCAACTATCAATCCAAGCGGATGGTACTCCTCCAGAATCATTTCATACAGCTGTTGAACGGGCATATAACGAAAGTGTGGTTATTGTTAGCGTTACTGGAAATAACGAGGATGAAGTTACTTACCCTGGAAAATACTCGGAAGTTATTGCTGTTTCTGCAACGACTAAAGAGCGTGAGATTGCAGATTTTTCTTCTCCTGGAGAACAAAATGAAATATGCGCTCCTGGATTTAACGTTTCTTCGATCTACCCCAGCAAATGGACCCCTCAAACTGGATCAGGAACATCCTTTGCGGCCCCCTTGGTGTCTGGAGCGATAGCTTTAATTTTATCTCTAAATAATACTCTGTCAATTGAAACAATTAGGTCAATACTTCATGAAACTAGTACTGATTTAGGTATTAAAGGGAAGGATCCAATTTTTGGATACGGATTACTCAATGTGCCTGCTGCACTTGAGAAAGTAGTGATTGAGCATAATAATGGCACAACGATCGTCCCTATGGAAACCTCTACAGATATGACAACTTCTTTTGCGAATGATACAACAGCCTTTAGTATTTTTTCGGGATTTCTGGCTTTACTACTACTATTTTATAAGAGAAAGTTGAAAAAACCAAGCAGAAATAGATTTAATCACTAAGAAGACTTAAAATTTAATCATCCTTGCCTTGCTTTTTTTTTATTATCTCTTCTTTCTAGGTTTGTAAAAATTCTATTCAAAAGTGAATATATACTGATTTCTAAGTATTCTTCTGTTATCTTAGGTAACTGTAGTCCTTGGATGATTACACGATCTAGAGCTCTTCTTTGGGAAAGTTGCAGCTGTTCAGGAATCTTAGGAAGCTTAAATTTGCGCATTGTATCGAATTGTTGAATTATTTGGGCTCTTATCGGTGATGGGTATAGAGAAAAATCAAGAAACAGAGGTTCTTTCATGTAATCAATTATTTGAAGTCTACCATAAGACCCTCCAATTTCACGTCGAGATAACAGAAACAAAACAATGAAAAGCGTGGAATTTAGCCAGGCAGCATGTAATTTTGCTTGCTTAGCTGTACAATTTCGAAGGACATAAAAGTTTTTTGAACAGGTTAGTTTTGTTTCAAAGAAATGTCCCATAACACTTGTTGAAGAGATTCCAAATTTATCAATGAAAAACAGATGTCCCCAGGGCTTTTTTGTCTCTATCTGGTTGTGAATATGGGAAATCCAATCTTGTCCAAATTTTCGTTGAGCCGGTGCTGCGAACTGTTCAGAAATAGCCAAATAGTCTTTTAGCCACGGTTGAGACAGATTTTCTAATTTTGAGACAGATAAGGCAAAATCTGACACTTTAGGAGATATAAATTGGTTATATTTGCCTGGTTTTCTTAATGATCGTATCAAAAATTTCTTTGGAACATTAATAGTGTTTCCATCATTCTTTAGGATCATTTCAGACTCCTTTTCGGATGTAATGCTCCACTTTCGATTTGGAATGAAAAAAAAATCTGGGCCATACATCTCTACCCCTCGAACAATATCTAAACTTAGATCATTACCGCTTTTAATGAATCCTGACTGAAGAAGAAGATTGCGAATATTAAGAAGCTCTGGATCCTTTAAGAAAATAGTCCAATTCCATTCCTCTGCTAGCAATTTCTTAGGAATCTTTTGGATAGATGAAATTTGCCATCTAGATTTTTCATGTGAATCTAATCGTAAAAATTGAGTTTTTTCCTTTTTTTTACATTTGTTCTTTCTTGCAATGAGTAGTATTTCTCGAAGGTTACTGTCTTCAGAATAAGCTTTTTCATCCTCGGAGGAAGCAATAGTTTTCACTTGGTAATTATTTAAAAAGAATTCATGGATTCCACGAGAATATTGAGAAAGAATAGTAGCAGCAGGTAATACTGCTCCTAACAAACCATTCTCATTCATCAATTGATCAGCTAATAGGACGGCATAAATGTGAA
This sequence comes from Candidatus Hodarchaeota archaeon, assembly GCA_016840285.1. The sequence continues at coordinate 6,265 of JAEOSR010000088.1, forward strand.
GACCTACCTGTCCACTAAGATATTGGGTATAATGCTGTTCAATTTCTAATAAGTTTCTTCTTTGATTCCTATTTATCCGATGCGTACGTGTAAACGGGGGGTTTATCAAGACTAAATCGTAATTTCCAAGATCTTTAGAATACTCTTCTGATGAGAACGTGGTAAATGCATCACCAATTGTTGCGTGTAATAAAGAGAGATCCTGATTATTATTCGATAATATGAGAACAAGACGACAGCAAGCAATAAGAACTGCTGAAGGCATTAAATCATGGATTCTGATGCGAGGAAATTTACTTCCAAAATTTAAACTTTCTAAATACGCTGAAATTAACCTTCCTGAACCACAAAAAGGATCTATGATAGAGGAGTGAACATCTGTATCTAGTATTTCTATTAATAGATTTGCTGAGTTTTTCGTCGTATAATTTGCTGCTAGTCTTTTTCGATCATCAGAAGTTAATAGTTGTTGCAATAATGTACCAAGCGAGTCACTAATCAATGAATCGTGTAATTCTGGGATTTTCATAAGAAGAAGCGAATCTAATATCTTTTTTTCATTAAGAAAACTGAAGACCGCGTCAAGAAAATCCCAGAGAGCATTCAACTGTGGACAATTATTTGTTAATTCCTCTAGTTTATTAAAAATCTCTATGGATGATTCAATACCTTTTTTTTCATTAAGAAATCGCAATAACCACAAACCAGCTAAATATGATAGTAAAAATTCATCCTGATTATGGATAGCCATTGGTGGGGAAGTAAAACTAAAAGTGGATTTACAATTTTCCATCCATTCTTTAATTTTCGTTATACTCTCATACTGTGACTTTAATTTTTGATTTCTTGTACGGTTTGTCACAAAATATCCCTTAATTGATCCTCTTATAATTGTTGAGAATTATAATTTTCCATGTACAATTAGCTGAGAAATCAGCTCATTGATCTCAGAGATCAGAGTAAAGTCTTCTGATTTAGTCTTGTTGATTTTCCGAACTAAGTTTACAATTCTATCGTGAATTTGGCACTCATTTGAGGACTTCCAATTAATAAGACGAAATGGGATGCGTTTCAATGGTTCTTCTGAAAACTCCGCCACCCCACCACGAATAAGACCTTTATTTCTGACCCACTCAAATACTTCTTTACTGTTTAAGAAAGCAGTGATATATTCAGGTGATTCTTTGACCCAGCTGAATTTCACCAAAACAGTAACATCTTGTGTAGTAAATATACCTTTTTTACACAGAGCAAATCGAAAGTGTTCCCTCTTGTCGAATCGATCCTTACAGGGAACACAAATTAATGCTTCTGCCTCCTTCATAAGATCGTAATTTCTAATGAAAACCCATTCCCAATATGGAATTTTTCTTTTATATTGGTATCGCTTCTTCAAAGCGCTTTTAAAGGGTAGAAGTTGTTCATAAAGAGACGGGAAATCTTTTTTCAGATCACTTTCCGTAGAAATGACGCCTGGTTTAACTAAGAAGTAATTTGTTAAAGATTTTACATAAAAACGATGAATTGCCTTGGCTTTTGCTACAGGGATTATCAGTCGGGTCTCTTCTTGAGTCAAGTTTCCATCCGATTTTAATTGAAAAGCTTTGTCTAATCCGCTTACCATGCCATTACCAATTTCAACTATATCCTCAATTTGTACGTAGCGTGGAGGAGGGGATGTTGATATTTTTTCATTATCTGTGAAGTAATCTGTCAATCTAGCATCAGAAGATGGTGAAAAATATGTTTTATTACCTAATTTCAGTTTTTTGCAAATTTTTTTGGGGTATCCCATTAATGTGAGATCATTCCTTGAATAGATATGTGAAAGACGTACTTTATGGCCGTTTACATCTATATCTGGGGAAAATTGACAAGCTTGTTCAAAAAGTAATATTTTTTCTTCAATTTCAAGTGGAAGAAACCACCAATGTAATGAATTGTTAGGTTGGTGGGTTTCAAAAAATTCCAGATTTCCATCTTTGATAGAGGTTAATTTCCATGATGATGAATCATGAAGGAGCCAACGGATACGGTCGAGAATATTTGGATTTAGTTTCCCCTTTTGCCAATGATTGATAACTCTTAAGCGTAAATTTTGCTTTGATTTTCGATATTTGAATATTACTAGATTTAGGTTTGCTTTCGGGAAAATTCGCGTTTCATGAAAGTTAATTAGTATCTCTAGAGAGCCATTTTCTATTAAAAATCTTCGTAATGGTTCTGCATGAAGTGTTTGCATCCAAAAGAGCGGTGTGATAAAAATTAATTCTCCACCTGTTTTTAAATGATCCACACATTTGAATATGAATGGTTGCAGTATGTCAGTTAAACCATTCATACGTTTCTGCCAGAATGATGAAGAACTAAAATATTGCCGCTGTTCAAGAGGGAGGTTCTTCCACCGAATATAGGGTGGGTTTCCAATTACCACATCAAACTTCCTTGAAATTGGAAAATCGAAAAAATCTCCAGTCTCTATTGGAATAGGTGATTGACTTGCAATGATAGGATCAATTTCTATCCCCGTGAGCTCTTGATATCCCATACTTGCTAATATTGTAAGAAAAATACCTTTGCCAGCACTCGGTTCAAGAATTTTCTTCTTTTTTGTTCTAATTGAGATTAAATCGGCCATGAGATGAGCGATATTAGCGGGAGTGAAGTATTGCCCCATGGATTTTATTTTAACTTCATCCTGCAAGAGGGCTTCGTCCTTCTGGCAGTGGTAATTCACCAGACAGAGCTTATCTTTTACTCTCACATTTGACCTTTGTTATTAAATCACATAGCTCGAGTAAATCAGAGTCTTGTGGAACAAGTTTCTTTTTTGCTCCTGCTGATAAAGGTACTGTTTCGATATTTTCTCCACGAAGACAAACCATTAGTCCGTAACGATCATCCTGTACTAGTTGTGCTGCCTTAGCCCCCAACCTTAATCCAAGAATACGATCAAAAGAGCTTGGTGTTCCCGCTCTCATGGTGTGACCAAGGACAATATCACGAACTTCATATTCCGCGTTATATTTCAGAAAAAAAGTTTTCAGATCATTTCTGAGACTTAATTCTTGTGCAATAATTTTTGACATATTTAATTTCGAAAGCAATGGATTTCCAAAATTATCTTTTGGTAATTTGTCAATTGTTTCTTGAGTTATTGTCTTAAAATCTCGTTTCAATGATTCATTTGTGGGTACTGCACCTTCACTGCAAGCAATAATGTGGTATTTTCGTCCAGCTAGTACACGTTCTTTTAATACATTTACTATATCTGTTTCAAATTCAAATGGTCTTTCGGGGATTAAAATTATATCCGCTCCTGTTGAAATCCCGCTTACTAAGGTCAACCATCCAGCATCTCGTCCCATCACCTCCACAACAAAAATTCGTTGGTGAGAGCGAGATGTTGTTGTGATATTGTCCATTGTGTTTGAAGCTAGTTGAATTGCAGACCAAAATCCGAAAGTATAATCAGTACTCGAAAGATCATTATCAATCGTTTTTGGAACACCTATTACATTAGCACCAGCATATTGATGCATGGCTGCTGCAACTCCTAGAGTGTCATCACCCCCAATTGCAATTAAAGCATCAATTCCTAATGTGTTAAGGTGAACAGCCATCTTTTTTGCTGTTTTCTCGATTGCATCTTGCCTTTCAGCTGGATCCTTTATCTTTTTGGCATCTTTATAAGGATTAGTTCGGGATGTATAGAGTATGGTACCTCCAATGGTATGTAAATCGTCCAATTTCGTTATATCTAGTTCTCTTGTTATATTTTGAAGAAAGCCTTTCCATCCCTTTTCGATCCCAATAACTGTATGTCCATTGTCCATTGCTTTAAGGAGGACTCCATATAATACACTATTTAACCCTGGACAATCTCCGCCTCCCGTTAGGACACCAATATTTTTTTTCATTCTTATTCACTTTTCATTCTGGTAATATTTGAAGAATGTGTAACCTCCCCAGATCATTAGAATAAAAGATTCTATTCGCCTTAATTTATGAGTAAGAAGAATAAATTCTCTTTTGTATTCGTTTGCTAAAAGCAATTTATCGTAATTTTCCATAACAATGGGGACAGAAGTATGCAGAAGTTGGTACTGGTTTTCCACAGAATTTACAGGCCTGCTGTGCTCCTCCTGGAGCAGCTTTTTTGACGACTTTCTTAGCTTTCTTAGGTTGGGCTGCAGTAGATTTAATCGCCATTTTAGGCTGTTTAGCGGCTCCACCACCCCATTGTAATGTAGGTTCCCATCCGCCAGGAACAGCTTTTGCTTTAGGAACTGAAGGTTTTCGACTTGTAACAACTCCCACAACGGTCACAACCAAACCAGCGATGGCGATTATCACAGGAAGAACTGTTGCCCAGAGAGAATAAGTAGCCAGGACAAGTCTATCTCCTACTCTTATGTCGTCACCATCATTTTCAATATCTAGATAAAGATTGAATGTGGTCGAAGAAGCAGGAGGCATTATAGTAGTTGAAATTGTCTTTTGTAAATATCCCCTACCTGGCTGCTCATTATAATTAATAGGTTGTGAAATAGGTTGATTACGTAAATTTTCACTATCATATAACAGTGTGACTGTACAATCATAGTCGGTTGCGTCTTCGAGAATGAATGTTACTCGAATAGAGACCCAAAGTACGTGTCCACCAGTAATTTCTCCTAAATTTATGTTCTGACTATCGCCCGAATTTATCCTTACCTTATTTACAGACCTTCCAGCCCCAGCAACTAAAGGTAGTCCAATATTTAATTGAGGGAGTAGAAATGTGAATAATACAAGGGATACACTTCCTAAAATTAGAATTATCAGTCCAACTAGAGAGAGTCTTGAAAGCATTTTACTCACATTATGTACTTTATATTATTGTATAAGGTTGCGCGAGTATTTCTTAAATATTTCTATTAACGTATTTGTGGAAGAAAGATCTTCCCCTTCTCACATTTAAAGAGTTTTTTTCTTCATAAGTTGGTGTCTGCAATTATTTCGATCAACCCAGATGAATGTGTGGGGTGTGCATATTGTTTAATGGTTTGTCCTGAAAAAAGTTTTAGGGTGGAAGGAATATCACATTTTTTACAAAAATGTAATAAATGTGGTCTTTGTTTAATAACATGTCCTGTTTCAGCAATAAAACCAAATTGGGAGGAATAAAGTATCACGGAACATTATGATCAATTCATTGCTGGGGGAGGAATTGGTGGATTATTATCAGCAAGCTTATTAGCTCACCATGGTCAGAAGTGTTTTCTTGGTGAAAAACTGCCCTTTTTTGGAGGACGATTCACATCCCTCAAACATCACGGATTTGAAATCCCAACTGGAGCTGTACATATGATCCCACATTCCCGTAATGGTCCCTTGGGGGTGGCCCTCTTGCGGGATTTGAATCTTCCTCTTGAAATCACTGAAAATAAATATTTTACAGCTTGGTATTGGCCTCAAAAACAACCTATAAGACATAGAAGATTTTGGGGAATTCTAAAAGCGTTTCCAAAGCTTAGCCAACGGTCATTTATATTCCGTAAATTATTCCCAAGTGTTCGTCGTTCAGAACGTCATAATGAATCGTTTCACGAGTTTTTAGAAGCTCGGACAGAAGATCCACAAATTTACAACTTTTTTAATGCGTTAACTGGTTTTGCTTTGAGTATAAATATCTCCCAAATATCCACAGCAGGCATGTTTCGCTTTTTCAGGAGATTGAACCAAGGGGGACGACCAGGAGTACCCATGGGAGGTTGTAAAGCTGTTACAACTGGATTAGTAGAATATTCTCGCAAAAATGGTTCGATTCTTCAAAAGAATTGTGAATTGGTCAAATTAGAAATTGATGGTACTGAAATCAAATCAGCAGTTTGTCGGAATCGAAAAACAAACGAAGAAATTATAATTCGCGCAAAACATTTTGTTCTTAATTTAGGATATCCTCAAGTGAATGATCTATTATCTAAAAGTCAAATCCCTTATCGTTTGCCAACTATGCCAACTGCACAGGGTGGTGGTTTTGCTTACCGATCCAAGGCGTCTATCCTTAAAACATCGGTTGTAGCACAATTTCCTGAGAATAAATATGTAAAAGGAGCAGTAGAACCCACAACTTTATCACCTAATCTCGCTCCACAAGGTGAACATTTGTTATTGACTCATCAAGTTTTTCATTCCTCTGATATCATCCGTGATACCCGTCGTGCTAGAGATGAACTTCTAGAAACCTTTCCCCAACTGAAAGAGGAAAATGAATTATGTGTTCATACATTTCATAAAAAATGGCCTGTGAATTGGACCATTCAAGGCAACGATCTCTCAAACTTCCCTGTCATCCCCAATCTCTTCTTTGTTGGAGATGGTTACAAAGGAAACGATGGTTGGATGATGACTGAAGGTGTTACTCATGGTGTGAAACAAGTGGTCGGAGCAATTCTCGCTAAACCTGGTTAATTTTGTACTTTAGCTTTTTTTCCTCTTTTCGTGATATCTACTTGTTGACAAAACATTTAGATTTAGTATAAAATATTTGATGAGTTACTAATCCAATGCTAATCAATCAAAAGAAATTATTTTTATAGCGAAAGAAAGATCACTCTTACTATCTAAGTCATATTGGGGCACGCACATGAAATTCCAACTCAAGAAGATATTGTTAGTAATTGTATTGCTTTTCTGCTTTGCTTCAACTAGCTTTAACATTATTCTTCCTCCTCAAGGAACAGCTAGTAGTAACCAAGCAATTAGGAATATCGCTGTGATCTTGGATTCTCCAGAGTTTTATGATTCCTATTTCATTAACGATGTCTTAAATGGGTTCTATTATGTCAACCAAACATATAACATGAATTATACCGTATTCCCACTTACAAATTACTCTAAATCACCCATAACATACTATTATAACGAGACCAAAACTAATCATACCGAGTTAGCCGACGAGCTTGTAAACACAGAACAGTATGATCTGATTGTTTTTATGGGCTATGAGCTTAGACGTGAGAAAAAAGCGAATTACCTACCAGAACATTATCCTGATACAAAGTTTCTCTTTTATGATTTATCTGGTCAAGTTCCTGCCCATCCACGGAGTAGCTTGGGCGATAATACTGCGGTATTTAGCTTTAATGAGAGTCATGTTGGTTTTATTGCAGGAACCCTAGCAGCAGAAACAATGTCTCCTACCCCTCAAAAAATTGCAATGATTTGTACATATCGAAATAGTTGGCCAAGCGAAATATCTAATCCTAAATCAGACCCTCGTTCATGGCAGCTGATTACAGGATTTCAAAGTGGTTTTTTACGCAACACCACTGAAGTAGAAATTTTAATATACTATATAGATTATTTCTGGGAAAGTTGGACCAATTCTGAAGAGGCAAAAGAATTGGCTGAAGAGTTAGAGAAGCAAGGGTTTGATTTGATTTTCTCAGCTCTACAGAACAACAATACCTTGGGGATTCTTGAGGGATTCACAAAAACTGTTGTTACTGTTGATTCTAATCGGTCTTCAACAGAAGAACCAGTACCAAGTGTTGCTAAAAATAATACGAAAGCAATTTTAACCTTGTTTGAGAGATTTAACCAGAGTGAGGATAATTTCCCAGGAATCCATTCTCTGGGAATAGAAGAAAATGTATTCTATCCAAGTGGATGGGGGAATGTCACCAGAATCATGGAAGAAATCTATACTGATATCGTGATAAATGATATTGTTATTCCTACAGACATCAAACATGCTGAAAATACTCCTGGATTCGAAATGATAGCTATTTTTAGCATTATCTTGTACTTACCGATCCAAAGAAAGAGGAAAAATTAAAAATCTAATTTTTGGCATTCGTCTCATTTCCACCAATATGTGATATTCTCAACGAATTAGAACGGAGACACCTGATGGTATGGAAAGTAATAAGAAATTCTGTGTCATAGGAGGATCAGGATTTTATGAATTCTTAAGAAAACCATCAAAGATCTCCGTTAGTACCCCTTTCGATTCCAAACCAGTAACTATCTTCCAACAAGAGTTCGAAGGGAAAACTCTTTATTTTTTACCTCGTCATGGGGGTCATCATAGTATCCCTCCTCATAAAATTAATTTTAAGGCGAATATTTTTGCTCTTCATTCTTTAGCTATCCCCAGAGTCATTGCCACAAGTGCCGTTGGTAGTTTACGAACCTCAATGACCCCTGGAGATTACATACTACTTGATCAATTTATTGACTTTGTCCGTCCAATAACATTTTTTGATGGAGACTTTAGTATAGAATTACAAAAAGGAATAATAAAATCTGGGGTTATTCATCTTGATATGAGTGAACCTTATTGCCCCGAGATCCGTAAAATCCTTTCAAAAGTTCTTGAAGACGATCACAATACTCACACCGCAGGGACTTATGCAACTTCAATGGGGCCTCGTTTTGAAACACCAGCTGAGATTAAAGCGCTGCAACAAATGGGTGCCGATATTGTAGGGATGACAAATTCATCAGAAGCAATACTATGTCGTGAACTTGGAATATGTTATAGCGTCTTAGCCGTGGTAACAAATATGGCCGCAGGTCTCCAAAAAGAATTGAGTCACATCGAAGTTCTTGACATTTTCAACTCTCGAGCAGCTAGTTTAAAGCAAATTTTTCATGAAGCCATCACTCAGTTACCAGAGCAAAGAAATTGTACTTGCGCTTGGTATTTGCAGCAATAGAAGAAGAAAACCAAAATGTTTTGCTAAATAACCGTCGTTCTTACTTCATAGTGAATTACGAATTCTACTCCAAAACGTTTTTACAGAATTTTAACTCAGATGAATACAGATAAAAAGCTCCTAATTTTTCATATGAGATCTTTTTAGGAGTTTTTATGTTAATTCATTAAATCAGAGTCTCAATTCTTAAGAAAGAAAAGTTAATTGTTATTTCGGGCAATTGACTTACAAAAGCTTGAGAAACCAAAGAATAGGGCACTCATTTAACTTATAAAGAAGATTTTAAGAATTAGAGGTAACAAAAATGTCGCAGAAGTTAAATTGTCAAGTATGTGAATACACGGAGCCGATTCCTATGCATTGTAAACAGCCTATGCATATTGAGAAGGTTGATGGAGAAGCAAAAATCGTTTGTTGGATGGGACCTGAATGTGGAGTGCAGGACATTCCCACTCATCATAACAAGCCTATACAAGGTAAAAATGCAGATTAATTTAGATAAGTGATCTTGATGTCTCAGGGGTTTGAATGTCAGGTTTGTGATCACATAGAACCTGTTCCTATGCATTGTAAACAGCCTATGCATATTGAGAAGGTTGATGGAGAAGCAAAACTGGTCTGTTGGATGGGTCCTGAATGTGGAGTGCAGGACATTCCCACTCATCATAACAAACTAATGCAGATTATACAAGATGATACCTCCTTAAAGCTAACACAAAAAGACGATATTCTAGCTTCCTCATCATTGGTTAATAGAAGTCACAAGATAACAAAAACTCCTGAAAAACGCCAAATACCAGCTCAAGAGTTTCAGTTAGCGAATTTAGGGATCTCTGGGATGACATGTGCTTCATGCGTCTCAACAATTGAAAAAGAGCTAAGAAAAGTGGAGGGAGTCCAAAGCGTATCAGTCAACCTAATGACAGAAAAGGCACAAGTTCAATACAATCCAAGAAAAACAGATGTTGATTCTTTAGTTACAGCAGTAGAAAATGTAGGTTATGGAGCTGAAGATTCATCTAAGTCTTCTCAAGCTGTTAGTCTTGCTGTAACAGGGATGACATGCGCAAGTTGCGTAAACACAATTGAAAAAGTATTAGCTAAACAAAAGGGAATAATTGAATATAATGTCAATCTAGCAACAGAAAAAGCTCGTGTGACCTTTGATCCTGAAAATATTACAGAAAATCAAATATTGAACCTCATTAAGGGTGTTGGTTATGGAGCAAGGAAAATTTCTTCTTATAAAATGACTTCTGAAGATAAAGAAAGCCTTGAAAGAGCCAGAGAACTACGACTCCAAAAAATGCGATTATTAGGGGCACTCATTCTTAGTGTACCAATTTTGATCCTTAGTATGGGACCCATGATCGGGTTATCATTAACATTACCTTTTCCCGAAAATATAGTTTCAGGAATAGCAAATAACAACCTAATAATCATGGTACTCACCGTTCCCGTAATGTTTGTTGCAGGGTGGCAGTTTCATTATGGGGCCCTGAAAGTACTACGTCACAGACAATTTAACATGGATGTCCTTGTATTTTTAGGAACAAACGCTGCGTTTTGGTATTCTTTGATCGGGATACTTATTCAGGATCCTGAAGCAATATTTTTCGAGACTGCTGCATTATTAATTACTTTTCTTCTACTAGGAAAATATTTGGAGGCAAGAGCAAAGGGACAGACGTCTCAAGCGATTCGAAAGCTTATAGATTTACAAGCTAAAGAAGCCACATTAATTCGTGATGGAAAAGAGGAAAAAATTCCAATCGAGGAAGTAATGGTCGGGGATATGTTATTAATTCGACCTGGAGAAAAAATTCCTGCCGATGGAGTCGTTATTGACGGGATTTCTAGTGTTGATGAATCAATGATTACTGGTGAATCAATGCCTGTCAAAAAAACTGTTAATAGTCATGTTATAGGTGCAACAATCAATAAGAACGGATTACTTACCATTGAAGCTACTCGTGTTGGAGCAGATACAGCCTTAGCTCAGATAATTAAACTAGTTGAAGATGCCCAAGCTTCTAAAGCTCCCATCCAACGACTCGCTGATATTGTGGCTGGGCGTTTTGTTCCTGCGGTGATATTAATATCATTGATCACATTCGCTTTCTGGTATACAGGAGTTTTAATTGGTCTTTTACCAGCCTCTATGTGGGGACAACAAATTAACAGTTTCGTATTCCCATTCAAACTAATGATAGCAGTACTTGTAATTGCTTGTCCCTGTGCTCTAGGATTAGCTACACCTACTGCTATTATGGTAGGTACAGGGAAGGGTGCCGAACAAGGAATTCTTATCAAAAGTGCAGAAGCTTTGGAAGGAGCTCACAAGATTAATGCGATTGTTTTTGATAAGACTGGTACCCTAACCAAAGGAACTCCAAAAGTAACAGATATTCTAGTACTCATGGAAGGTAAAGTAGAAGACGAAATTCTAGCATTGGTTGCATCTGCAGAAAAAGGATCTGAACATCCTCTTGCTCAGGCCATCATTGAATCAGCAGAAGAGAGGGGATTAGAATTATATGAACCCAAAGAGTTTGAAGCAATTCCTGGTCATGGTATTCGAGCTAGAATAAATGGGGATATAATTATAATTGGAAATCGTAGATTATTTGAGAATATTGGGAGCCCGATAGATAAGTTAAATTTATATATTCAAAAATTGGAAAAACAGGCTAAAACAGTTGTAATTTCTACAATAAACAATAAATTCCTCGGATTACTAGCTATTGCTGATCCTCTTAAAGAGTCCAGTAAAGAAGTGGTTTTACAATTACAACAAATGGGTATAAAGGTATATCTTGTTACGGGTGATAATGAACGTACAGCCAAGGCTATTGCATCCCAAGTAGGTATCACAAACGTCATGGCTGAAGTCTTACCAGAAAATAAGGCGAAAATAGTAGAAAAAATACAAGAAGAGGGAAAATTTGTGGGTATGGTTGGTGATGGGATAAATGATGCTCCCGCTCTAGCCCAAGCTAATATTGGTATAGCTATTGGCAGTGGTACAGATGTTGCTATTGAGACTGGAGATATTGTCCTCATTAAAGAGGATTTAAGAGATGTTGTGGCAAGTATTCAGCTCAGCAGAAAAACAATAACTAAAATTAAACAAAACCTGTTTTGGGCCTTTTTCTATAATGTAATTGGTATTCCTATCGCTGCTGGGATTTTGTTCATTCCATTCGGAATAACTCTGGTTCCTGAAATTGCAGCATTAGCTATGGCAATGAGTTCCGTTTCAGTTGTTACCAATAGCCTCTTACTAAGATTTTACATCCCAAAAATTCAAAAGAGTATTCCTGTTTGATTTTCTCTCAAATTAGAATAGTACAAAAATAATGTGTGAGAATCTTAATAGCTAGATTTTAATACTTGTATTTAAACGACAGAATTATAAATTCCAAGGCTTTAAAGAAAACTTGACATCACCAGCATTAATATCTGATTGACCTCGAAAAAAACTCCCAAGGTTTTTTGAGGAATCTTTTCACGTTGTAGGAACGATTTTAACAATGTATGAAGCCAATCCAATTCAAAGATTAGCTGATGTTGACTATTCTAGAGCTGAAACTTTTGGGGAAAGAGCCTGTTCACTTTCTCGTCTGATATCCAAAGGTTATAATGTGCCTCAAGGAGTAGTTATCACTACTAAGATTTTCAAACGATTTATGAATAATATGCCAGGTCATAAACGAATAGATCAATTAATTGCAGAAGCAACACCTGTAAATTCAGAAGAGACTGCTGAAGAAATTCAAGAAATTATAGTAAGGTCTCCTATGCCCATGCAAATGGCAAACCCAATTGCTGAAGAGATTTATAAACTACTGGATATAATTAAATCAGAGTCCATGGTAATTAGAACATCTGCGTACGTTGAAGACTCCTCCAGACATACCTGTTCAGGTCGAGGGGTTTTTTTTCATCTTAAAGAGATTCATGATATCATACAAGTTATAAAGAATTGCTGGGCATCCGCTTTTACTGCTGATGTGCTTAATGACCTAATACAGGCTGGATTACCACCTGATAACGTCAGAATTGCCGTTATAGTTGAAGAGATGGTTTCAGCAAAAGTATGTGGAATTATTAGCATAAAAAATGACATTAAAGACCTCCATATTCGAGCTAATTGGGGAACTCAAGTACATGAGGAGAAGAATGGGATCCTTTGTGATCATTTCATTATTGATGAACAGAAGATTGGGGAGCCCCTAGAGACTTTTGCTTCCTATAAGGATAAAATTTCTCACATTCCTCCTAATAAGCGTCATGCGGTTGTTATTGACAATTTACCAGAGCAAAGGAAGGCCCTGTCTTTGAATCAGCAAGATCTTACGACTCTTGTTCAACTTGCGAAGAAAATCCGTCGAGATTTTGAGATTGACTATGATCTCGAGTTTATTTTTGACGATGAAGGTACTCTATGGGTATTGGATGCCATTCCACGAGCATCATATAGAAATATTCATCGTATTGGGACTTCTGTTCAATTGCAAGATACAACAGAAACAAGGGAATAATAGCTATCAAGATGCAAATAATGTTAGTTCTAGAGCTTCTTTTACAGGTGTCCTTAATTGATAGAATACTTCCCGTCCTTTTTTTGAATAAGTGACAATTTTTTCTTTTATAAGATTCTGACATTGGTACGTGAGAGAAGATTCCTTAATTCCAGTTTTTTCCTGTAATTCTGAACGTTTAATTTCATCATTCTGTTGGGCTAAGAGAAGCATTTCTTCGAGTAAAGGTTTCCAAGAAGATGTAATGCTTTTTAATTGGGTAAGCGATTGCATTAGAGGAGAGGAATCTAAATTATTATCTTTGTATAATTCAGGCCAGATTTTTTCATTCTCTTGATGAGATGACTGAAGATCGTGTTCGTATATGATTTTTAGCGCAGGACCAAATCCTAAATATTGCGCAGTTTTGTGAATTGATGTTGAAGTTATTTCCCCTTTTTCTTGATTTTCGAGATCAAGAATTGTATTTCTGATAAGCCACAGTGCTAACCCAGGTAATCCTAATGATCGCTTTTGAATTGCGTCTATCACTTCTGGTGAGAAAAGACTCGGTTTTCCTAAACATTCAGCCCGTTTTTTGATAATATTTTCGATTTCAAGATGAGAAGGACGTTTAAAATGGAATTCAAACGGCTCAGTATCAAAAATTTTAATTCTAGAGGTTTTTTGAGAAAATCGTAACCAATGATGTTCTATCGAATTCAAAATAGTTACAACTAGGATCCGTTTATGACTTGAGCGATTGGTTAGATCCTTAAAGGATTGTCGTGTAAAATGGCTCCATATAGGGTAAATGTTGTCGAAAAAAAAGAGCTGAGTCGAATTGAATTCAGCTTCCTCCCACCAACTCCAGAAGTGAGAATCATAAGCTCTATATTGAGTATAATCTTTTCCAAGATTCTGGTTGAGTTCATTAGCAATTTGTTGAACTGTTGTACTTTTACCACTTCGTTGAGGCCCGATAATTGTAACCTGTGAGCATATTTCCTCTTTTTTAGAAGAGGCATTCAGGATTTGTCCCAGTAACTGGCTTAATTGATGAACTTCTTTTGTCAAAACAAACGAATCAGGAGATTTTAGGATAAAATCATCTCTGAAAGCATCAGCTAAAGAGCGTGTTTCTTCGAACATCTGCTTCCAATCAGCCGCTCGAGATTTTCCTTTTTTAAAAGCGTCATAAATTGAAGGCAGAGTTGTATTTCTCCTTAGCTATCGAAAACTTAGGGAATTTCCAAGAGAAATATTCCCAGTGGAGCCTACCTAACTTGTAATACTTGAATCTTTTAAAATGTTTGAAATTTGAAATATCCGACAATAATCAATATCTACATAACATGCTTTGATACTCTGAGAATCATTAATTTCTTATCAATATATCTTAGTAAAAATAATTCTAAAGTCATACTTAATTGTTTACACTCACTAGAACTCTGTGCTAATCTCTTCTTCCCACAATTAACCAAAGAAAGGAATGTAAAAGTTCTTCAGTAGTTTAGGGGGTCGATAATGCAAAAAAGATACAGAATATTATACCCTGAGATAAAGACTTTTAGATAGATAATTCTCATGTTAGAGTTGCATTATAACATATTAAAAGCATTTATTTCTTTCAGAAAACATTCTTGGAATATTGTATTATGCAGGACTCAGACCAATCATTGTTGTATCAGTGTTATTCTCACCTACAAAGTACAACAAACGATTTAGGATCATTAAAACTTCTTATTCCCTCTCTCATCTTGCTTCATATTCTTGTAGGAATGTTTGTTCCTCCTTTAGTAACTAGTGACTTCGAACGAAATCTCTTTTATGGGAAAGCTTTCTGGGATCATGGTTTCAGTGTGTATGACATGACACCATTAGAGATAGATTCTTCATACGACGTCAAAGATCCTCTAACAGGAGAATATTCTTACCCCAATACCACTTATGACTATCCTACTTTACAATTACTTTTATGGGCTGGATTATCTTCACTACCCTTTTCACCAACGGTAGCAAAGTGGTTTTTATCGTGTGTGGATGTCTTTAATTTTTTTGTGATTTATTCATTAATGAGGAGCAAGGAAAGGAAAGAAAACAAACTTAAAATTTCCGAAAAAGGTTTTGCGTTTTCTTACCTAGTTTTCTCTATTCCATTCTCCGCAATTGAGGGACAAGCGACCGCAATAACCATTTTATTTCTCTTACTTCCCTTAGTTTTACACAATCGGTATCAGATATGTAGTTACTTGAGTATTGGGCTTGGATTTCATTGGAAATATATTTCCGTCATTTTAATTCCTTATTTATTGATACTAGATCGTGAAGGTATTAAACAAGCGTTATTGGGCTTTCTAACCGTTGTTAGTAGTATAATTTTGCTTTCATTTCCTCTTTTCTTTTCTAGTTTTATTCTACGGTACTTCAGTTCTTTTGGAAATTTAGGAGAGTATTCGGGTCAACTTCTATCTAATCCCCTTTTCTTACTCTATCCAAGCCTTTCATCATTATTTTCTTTGGGAATTCTAATTCTCGCATTGGTATACTGGATAGGTTATCCTCCCAAAGATTACACCA
>JAEOSR010000089.1 GCA_016840285.1 Candidatus Hodarchaeota archaeon
GATAATGAAGAGGTTAAAGTCATGTCAATTGGGGTCGCAGGGGAAAATATGGTTAAGTTTGCTTGTGTAACTAGTGAAAGTTTTCGCAATGTAGGTCGTGGTGGAGTAGGAGCGGTGTTTGGGAGTAAAAATTTATTAGCTATTGCAATCAAGGGTTCGAAGAAAGACATTTCTGTAGCAGATATGGAGGCTTTGAATGAACTAGCCAGTCAACTCCGCAATAGAGCAACACAGGGTCGTACATCTGGCCTTAGATTATATCGTATTGGAACACCAAACTTAGTAACAGTAGCTTCGAATAGAGACCAAATCCCCGTTCGAAACTTCCAAGAAGGGACAATTGAAAATCCAGCGTTATTTGAAGAAGAAGCTATTAGTCAGTATACTACGAAAAAGAAACCCTGCTACAAATGTGTCATTTCATGTTCTCATATTTTCAATGACGAATTCTCATATGCAAAAGAAGGACATATTGTAGCGGTTCCCGAGTACGAAACACTCGCGATGTTTGGCCCCAATTGTGGGGTGGATTTTGAAACGGTCATCGAAGCCAATTACTTAGCAAATATGCATTCGCTTGATACAATCTCTCTAGGATCAGCTATAGGCTTTTTCATGGAATGTTCTGAAAAGGATTTAGTACCAAAAAAGTACAAATCTGACAAAATTGCTTTTGGGGATAAAGAAGGCTTACTAAAACTGATTCATAAAATTGCTAATAGACAAGGAGTGGGAGAAATATTAGCAGAAGGAACAAAAAAAGCGAGTGAGGTTTTTGGGCAAGAGACAGAGCAATTTGCAATCCATGTCAAAGGTTTAGAAATGGCTGCATGGGATCCACGTGGAAGATTGGCATTAGGATTAAGTTATGCTACGGCTGCAGTTGGAGCATCCCATCTGCGTGGTTGGCCAACCTCAACAAAGTCACCCAAGGAGGAACCGGTGACTCTTGACATTGTTGAAAGCCTTGTTAAAGAACAAGATCTGAAAATCATTAAAGATTCGTTAATTATCTGCCATTTTACTCATTCTATAATTCCTGCATTAAACTTAGAGGATGGACAAGCTCTTTATTCTACAATCACAGGGTCTCAAACTGATGTGAGGGAAATCGCCCAGAATATCTGGAGTTTATCACGATATTTCAATATGAGAGAGTTTGAAGGAGCAGCAGGATTGTATGATCAACTACCATACCGCTTATTACATGAACCCCTGCCATCAGGTTGTGCTGAAGGATCAAAAGCTTTCCAATCAGAAGATGATTTTAAGCATGGATTGAAAATTTTATATCTAATGAGAAGATGTCAAGAAAACGGAGACCTTACAATAGAGGAAAAACAAAGAATAGAAGAGCTTATCAAATAGCCGATATAATTACTTCAAGTAATGATTGAGAAAAAGTTAATAATCCATGGACGGATTTCAACGATAAATTTTTCGGTTACAGGCCCCTCTTCCGCTTTGAATTCGGTACTAATTGAACAAAGGAACAACTTGATTGAACCAAATTCTAGCCTATCAATGATAATAAACGTTCCTCCAATCTGACTTAGAATTACGAGCTTTTCATGTCTCTTTTTGCTTTCATAGACTTCTCTACGAATTGCTTCCATGATTTCCAAAAAGTAATTATCTCTCTGATCTGCTGTTAATTGAGCAGTCCATTCAGCAGCGATAAAACATTTCTCTGTAAGAAGAAAGCTTGCTGTGAACCCATGTGACTCCGAATAAAATGCTAAGGAATCAGAAAGTATTTCACTTAAGGGAGAGACATCCGCAAAAACTCGTGAGAATACTTTAACTAGTTCATCAACGTTGAAGATACTTGTTCTTAATGTTCTAAAACTATAATCATATTTAGTCAACACAGGACTAATTTCATTAAGAATGACTTCGATAGACTTGTCAAGCTCGTTTTTATCAAGGATTGGATCGTATTTATGGAGAACTAGGTATATTTTAGGTTTTTCTTTCAAATATTTAAATTTGATTAATAGATTACTGAGATACTGAGCTGCTTCCGTTGCACGTTCTTCTCTCTGTGTGTCCAATACAAAGATTAGTAGCATTGTTTTTGATAGAAACTGCTTTGGATCATCCAAATAAAGTCTGTGAAAACTTGGTTGTCCTCCAAGATCCCATATGGCAATTTTCAAGCCGATAAAATTGAGGTGCTCTATTGAAGCTCCCATCGTGGGAAAGGCGACAGGTGAAGTTCTTTGCGTTTGTAAGGTTTTAATTAAAGAACTTTTTCCTACTGCCCCCAACCCAGCTATGCAAATACGATGAGATGATAAAGGTACTTCAGTACTGGTAGCAAATCTGGAAATAATAGATGCGGATAAAGTCCATTTTTCTAGTAATTTTTGACTTATACCAATTTGATCTGCCAATTCATGATCAAGATTTGCCAAATCAGAAATTGTTTCCACTCCTGCTTTCCGTTTAAGTCTTGTCGCGTAATATCTACCAATTCCAATAATGGATCTCGTCGTAAATCCAGCAATCTCTTCCCGCTTGTACTCATTGACAGATTTTTCGAGGTGTTTGTCCATTATTAGACTCGTTATTCTGTCTGGAAATTTCTCATTGGTATTACTGGCCACACCAAGTCACCGATTAGATTCTACGTGACAAAAAAAGAAATTCAGTTATGTTTTCAAGTCCTAATGAGATATAATAATATATTTATTCCTTTCGAGTAATAAAGTTTATTCTTTAATCATTTCTTTTTGTCAAAAAATTAAGTTAAACAAAAGATTCATAAATAAGATTTTATGATGCTTTGGAAATTTATAATATTCTGATATAGTGCCTTTTTACTTGAAGAAAGCACACGAACAACGATTAATACAAGGTGAAACATCACAATGAGCTCACGAACAGAAGGTTCCCAAAAATCATTTTATGTATATTCTGTTGATTTGATGAAAGGGATCGTTTTATTTTTGATGATTTTTGGCCATGCCCTACTATGGTATGACCGATCACGCGCTTATGCTTGGTATAAAGGAAAAGAATTATTCCTTCTTTTCAGTAATACGGGAGAAAAAACGTTAGTGTTTTTTTGGTTGATTACAATTGCATTTATGGTGTTTCCATGCTTTTTCTACGTTTATGGTTTTAACGCAGCCAACTCACTCCTTCGACAAGGCCCAGGGGCTGACCGAGCGAAAGTTAGGAGCCGTTCTATCAGAAGAGTAATTATTTTATTTTGTGTTGGTTCTTTTGGTCAATCTATTATGGCATTAGTGGCCTGGTTAACCAAAAACATGAGTGGAGAACTTGAGCTCATTAACTATATCCTAACTTGGAACTTTTTTCACTTATTTGGATTTACTACGTTGTCATTCCTTGTAATCTTTGAAATAGTTTGGTGGTTGGAAAACCAAGGATATAACGCCCAAAAAATCCTTGTGTCTTCACTAGCTGGCATTCTTGTGGTCTTACTTGCCATTTTCCTCATATTCCACGACTATTGGGATCCAGAAACATCCCAGTATATTGACCTTTCAGTAAAACTAGATTTAACGGACATAATTAAGCATGCTTTGATTGATTATGGCACTACTCCCATTATCCCATGGTTCTCATTTGGATTAATGGGGGGAATTGCTGCCACCGCTTTAAACCTCCCAGATCTCAAGAGTAGTAAAATGGCTAATCGAAAAGCAGTTATTTTATTAGTAATAGGAGCAATTTTTTACATCATTGGAGTTTTCTTTTCCTTATTCATTGAAAGAAATATCTCAACACCTGTTATGTATCCTGCTTCTACTACTTTCATTTTTTTCACCCTGGGAATCCTGACAATTGTTAATATAAGTCTGCTAGTAATCTTTGATTTTGACCATGTTTCATTTAACTACCGCACTAAACTGAAACAGCTACTAATGCCTCTTGCTATCTTTGGCCAACTATCATTAACAATTTATTTTATCCATAATGTCATTTTTGGCGTTCCAATTGAAATGATGTTTTTTTATCAAAATGACTTGCTTTTTTTCATCTTTATAATATTTTACTCAATTCTCTTTGTGATAATTGCTGTGATTTGGCGTAGGAGATTTAAGTTCAAATATAGTGTTGAGTGGGCTATCCGAAAATTTACCAGTTAATTGTCTAGAAAGAGGTTGAACCATGAGTACTGAAGATCCTAAGGATGAAGAAGAAAACGACGATGACGAGAAAGGAATGATGCAACTGCGAAATTAATATACTCATATCCCCTTGGCCCCAAGTTTAGAAAAGGGACAAGACGGAAATAACCATAAGTCTTGTGACTATTGGATCTAATTCTATTTTTTTTCCTATTCCGCTAAGACAACCTTCATTAATTCTCTTTAAAAAAAGCCAATTCAATGGTGTAAGTGATAATGGAAGATATTATTGAAGTAACAGACCTCTACAAGACATTTGAGATCCCAAGAGGCGAAGATATTCAGGTTCTCATGGGAATAAGCCTGAAAGTTAAACCAGGAGAATTTGTTGCCATTATGGGGCCTAGTGGGTCAGGGAAATCGACTCTTCTAAACATTTTATCTAGTATTGAAGATATTACAATGGGGACAGTCCTCATCGATGGAGAAGATCTTTCCGCAGTAAATCTTGTAGAAACACGCAGGCATAAATCCTCCATTATTTATCAAGATTTCAATCTCCTCGAATATTTGACGGCTTTAGAGAATGTCATGTTCCCAATGATGTTAACAGGAATAAGTGAGAAGAAAGCTAAGAAGAAAGCCCTAGAGCTGCTCGAGAAAGTACAATTAGCCCATCGGTCTGACCATATTCCTGATGATTTAAGTGGTGGTGAAAAACAACGAGTTGCTATTGCCCGTGCGCTAGCAAATGACCCAAAAATATTGCTAGCTGATGAACCAACTGGGAATCTCGATACTAAGACTGGAGATACGATTATAGAATTATTTCGAGAAATCATCACGGAGAAAAAGATCACTGTAATCATTGTTACTCATGATATTCAGGTAGCACAAAAAACTGACCGAATTCTGATCCTGCGAGAAGGGACGTTACATCGTGAAGATGAAATTCTGGAGGATCTCTAAAATGAGTGATGAATCTACTACTAATACTCCAAAAGCAGGACGTCTCAGACCCAAAGACAGAGTTTCTTACTTTTGGCATGCTATTCGTTCGTTAAAAAGAAATAAGAGACGTTCTTTATCGATGACCGCGGGATTAATTTTGGGTATATCCATTCTATCGGGAATATCACTTTACTCCACGGTATTAATGGCTAATGTATATGAGAGTATAATCGAAGGTTCGCCTTATGAGATTAGGATGGACTTTAAAGACGTTTTAACTGATAATCAACTAGAAGATTATAATGATCTATTCTTAGAACATCCTTGGGTTTCTGATTCCCAAATTCTCTATGGTAATGCTCGGACAATAGTTCAGCAATCTGGTGGTTCCACTACTATTTATACTCCGTCATATCTTGAAGCTGAGATACGTGTTGAATATAGCAATGAAACTCATAGCGGTTCATATGGTATACTTTATTCTGAGGAGTTATATGATAGCGAAATAGGGGTAAATATTCGAGAGAGGTTAATTACAGGAACAGATCCTGACATTTATACAAATACAAGTCCCTATTATCATGGAGTTCTTATAACAGAGGCCTTAGCAGAGTCAGCCAAACTAAGCCAAGGAAACCGATTGAGCGAGCTAACACTATCAATAGCGATTGAAGATCCAAACGATCCAGGTTATCCTTTTGTCGAAAGAAAAAAAGTAACAAATGTTGCTCTAGCAAATATTACTATAGCTGGAATCATGACTGCTGGAGAAGAGGCATCTGCAGGACTATTCTCAGAAGCTATCGAATTTGGTGGTGGAGGAGGAGAGATCTACATTCCAAAAGAACTTTTGGAGAAATTAAACAAAACTACTTTTTTCGAAGACTTAAAAGAAAATGAGATGCGATATTGTGCTCTAAAAATCAATGAAAATCATCCTGATTTTGATCTATCGAATCCATCAGGGGTATCGAGGAAGATAAATCAACTAATAAATGAATTTGAAGCAGATGAAATGTTATTAGGGACGAATCTGGTTCAAGGGAAATTATTACCTTTTGAAATCATGAGTATTTTCATTTTCATCTTTGATGGTATTTTAACAATACCTGTTGCTATTCTATCTCTCTACCTTCTCTCTTTCGGTATAGATATCTCTTTACATGACAGGCGTTATCAAGTTGGTATTTTAAAGACTCAAGGTGCAAGTCCAAAACAAATTAAGAGGAAAATCCTATTTGAAGCCCTCGTGTTAGCTGCTATAGGATTGATTGTGGGCTACATTGTCGCTGTTTTTGGAGCCTGGGTAATTGGAACTGCAACAGGATTTATGAAGTGGAGTGATACAGCGATCGAAGAACTACCTGACTTTCTACGCTTATTAATTGATATAGATCAAACTGCTCTTTACGTCGTTGGAGGATTTATTGTTATCATCCTAATTATAATGGTTAATGGAAAAGCGAATACATTTATTTCTATGGAGATAACAGAGACAGTTCGACGAACTGATGAGACAAAAAAGGAGGGGTTCCTTCGACGAAATAATCTTGATATTATTTTTTTTGGGATAGGCCTCCTTGTCCTCATTCTAGTTTTCTTGCAAGAATATGGAGTAGCAATAGATCTTGGGCCCATGGTTCTAATTTTAGGGCTTTTAGGGCCACCTTTTTTCTGGATTGGTGGCGCGGCAGTTGTAGCTCGACTAGCGGTTTGGCTCCCCTCAAAAACTGACCCGATTGTAAAAAGAGTTGGTTTTCTTAAGGACGTATCAGTTTTAATCAAAGGTAATATCTTCCGAAAATCAGGAGATATTCCTAGGCTAGCACTCATTATTTCTCTGACCGTTTCTTTTGCGGTTCTTGCTGCTGTTCATGGGTCATCAGGGGAAGCTCATCAAGAACGTATGATCACACATTCTATCGGTGCTGATATAGCTATCACGACAAGTATGAATTTCGCTACTACGACTATATCAAATATCAAAAGTCTTGATGATGTCCAAGAGGCAATGGCCATCACTTCCACAGCAGGAATTCTACGTAATGATCCTGTTTCAATTTACAGTGTTGATCCAGAAGTGTATGATACTGTAGGAATATGGCACAGTGATGCTCTTCCTGATGAAGAGGATAAAAATAAAGATGAGCTAATGAGAGCGTTGAAGAATAATCCAGATGGATGTCTAATCGGTCGGAGTACCCTTATTGAAAAAGGATTAAAAGTAGACCAAAATGTCTCCTTAGAGATTTTAACGTACTTTTTCAACACCACGAGTTTCTTGATAGAATTTGATTACGTTCCTTGTAACCTCACTATTCTAGGTGAGTTTGACCACACTCCTGCCGGTATCGGGAGTAGCTCTTTGATTATTAGTCACAGCCTTCTGCATGATTTGATGGAATTCTCTATTTTAGCATCTGTCTTTGACACTTTCCCCGAGGAGTATAAGGAAAACTTCCCTCCATTCCTTGTGCAACTGATTGAAAATTTTGTTGAGAATCCAAAAGAGATCCTAGCTTCGAAATTTCTTGTACAGGTGAAGGATTCAGCCGATGTAGAAGAAATTAAGAGCAGTCTCCTTGAAAATGACTGGGTTATTAAAGTAACAACTCTTCAGGGTGAGATACGAAAAGCAAATGAAATTAAACAAATGGATTACGGTATACCAGGACTGCTTACTGCGGATTTTGTGATCTCACTTGTAGCAGCGACTTTAGCAACCTTTATTTTCATGAGTATCTTAATGGAACAGCGTAAAAAAGAATTTGCTATACTACGAAGCTATGGAGCATCCCAGCGTCAAATTTATAAGGTTGTATTCAGTGAAACCATCGTTTTGCTTCTAACATCTGTTTTATGGGGATTATTTATCGGTTTAGGTCTTTCTATTCTATTTAATCCTTTCTTTGGGTTTATGGATATTTTTATTACTCCTTTAAGTGCCCTTGCTACAGGTGGTTCCCAAATTGATAGACTATTAGTCTTTGATTGGGTAGAATTGCTTTTTGCAATGCTTGTAACCTTTTTTGCAATGCTATCAGCAACTTTCCTAAGTGTTCGTAGTGCGTCAAAAGCGAAGATTTCAACAGTAGTTAGGGAATTATGAGATGATATAAATGAGTATAAAAGATAATTCGACAAATCAACAAAAAGTAGAAATTCCTGAGTCTCATCATTTACTTTCTGCTAAGAATATCTATCATATTTACAGAGGAAAGGCAGAACATGCATCCGTAGTCGCTCTCAAAGGTGTCAGTTTTGATCTCGATCCTGGGGAATTTGTATCCATTGTAGGTCCTTCAGGTTCGGGTAAATCAACCTTATTACAAATTATCGGAGGTCTGATGCGTCCAACAGCTGGTTCAGTGTTCTTCGAAGGGCAAGAGATCAATAAAACTCCAGAAGAAGAGCTAACCTTCTTTAGAAGAAGGCAGGTTGGATTTGTCTTTCAAGAAGGAAACCTTCTTCTTGATCTTTCTGCATTTGATAATGTCAATCAAAGCATGGCCCTTAATGGTCTTCCATATCAATATCGAAAGAAGCGTACGCTTGAACTACTTGACCTAATGGGTGTTCTGAACAGGAAAAATCAAATTGCAAATCGTTTAAGTGGTGGCGAGAGGCAACGGGTTGCTATCGCAAGAGCTATGGCAAATAATCCTAAACTCATCATTGCTGACGAACCGACTGGGAATGTTGACTTCACGACTAGTGTTAGGCTTTTAGAGCTCTTTAAAGAACTGAATCGTGAGACAGGAATGACCATGCTTTCAGCGACACACAGTAATCATGTTGCTGGGTATGCAGATCGAAGTGTTGAGCTACGAGACGGTTTATTGTTAGGTTTACATGGAAAAGGAATTGATCTTTCACAATTGGACATGTCTCGAATGGTTGTGATGGATAGTGACAATCGACTTACACTCCCAGCAAATATTATGGCACAATTGGGATCCTTTGGAAGTCTTTGGGCTATTGATGTCGTAGATCAATCAAAAATCATGTTAACCCCCTTAGAATCCCTTACTGAGAAAATCTCACCTGTTATCAGTGATACGGAAACCAAGGAGTGTCCAGTCTGTAGTACTCTCAATCCTATTGATGGCCAGTTTTGCATTTCATGTGGTGCAAAATTCTAGTAGTATAAGCAAAAGAGATTCTTCAGGAAATGTTGAAAATATTGTGAATGAAGAAAAAAAGAGCCATAATGAACCAGAAATCCCTGTAGATGAACCAGAGATAGAAGTGCTAGATCTTCCTTATCTTGAGACAGTCGAGACACGAGAAAAAGGGGATCTGTACCCTGAGATTGATGCCTATTGGTTTTTATTATTATACAACCTGATCTCACCACTATTTCTTTTTTTTACCCCTAAATCAACATCATTATATGCAATTAACTATAGATTTCTTGTTAACGAGTGAAATTTAATCTACATTCCAATACCTATCCCCAAATTTCACCCGCGGGAAATGCCTAGTTCATTTAATAATTTTACAAAATCCAATATACTCATTTCTGCGATTGAGGCTGCGCCTTCATAAAGTCTATACTCGACAAACAGCTTAATTGCTTCAATCTGTTTAGGAGTACAGTTTTTATTAACGAGCTCCCAGTTAACTGACTTCTTTCGTTCTTCTCTTGATTCAAGTTCTCGTTCTTCAAATTCTTCTATGTATTCTTCCGCTAATTTCTTTGCAGTCCCCATCTTACTTCAACCTTCGTTTCATTCTTGTAATATCTTTTTGAGCGTAAGTTCCTTTTAGTTTTTCGAGAGAATCAATAGTTATTATTTCTAGTTCAATCAATCTACCAAAAAAGTAAGTTCCTCGGAAAATTTTAACATTCGAATACTCTTCATGGCTTTTTCTGATGTACCATGGTGCAAAGTTGTCACTGATAACAAGATAATAACCTCTCGATTTTGCTAATACTAATGTTTCGATTTCTCCAAGATGTTTTCCGGGAAATTGCTTTATGAATTCGTTGTGCAATAAATTTGATTCTATATCCTCCTTTTTGGTCAGTTCAATGGTTCTTATACAATGTAATTGATCCAATTCAGAGTGAAATTGATAAGATTCTTTCCAAACCTCGGGAGAAAGAACTACTTCCGAAAATACCTTACAGAGGTGTTGAAGATAGCCTAATAATTTTAGATTGACTAAAAATGATGTATCTAATGTCACTCTATCAGTCATTTCAGTAGCTCTATTTTGATTCATTTCTAAACATAAAATCCTTTGTTAAGTTTAAAACTATTTAGTCAGGTTGACTAATTACCTGCCTCATATTTTTTCTGTTATTGCTTTTCAGCAATCTGGGATAATCCTTAGCAGCTATATCAAGAGAGAGAAGTATAGCGCTTAGGACTAAGATTGGTGAAATGACCCACCAAACAATAGATATAACAATTCCAACATCGTACGATAAGGCTTGAGATATTTCTATGATTGGTTGAGATGTTCCTCTTGTATCTATCATTATCCATAAAGAGATTGTCCAATTGCCATCAATATCTAAGTTACTATTAATTTGAATATATTGACCATTACTTCTAAATTCTAGAATGGCTGCTTCTGAAATATTCGACTCTGAAAATTGATAAAAGGTAAAAATGTAAGCAAAAATGTAAGCAACAAGTATGAGTATCTTTAATATCGAAAGTTTTCCCTTTTCTCCTTCTTTACTCGGTCTATAGTAAAAGAGCTGTTTTAATCCACGAATATAGATTCCTATGAGTTCAGGTATGGTCGTCATTGAGATTCCACTTATTTTTTGATTCTAGAACGATTAATTTTTACTATTTCAACATCATCTTTTTGAATATTCACAGCACCAGTCGAAACATTTTAACAACGGGTAACATTATTGTGGCTACTATTAAAGATACAAGTACAAGCGTTGGAGCATGAAGGAGATACATATTCTCAAACATTTTATTCAGCGATGCTGTTTATATATTCTTTACTTGTATTACCAATCTTTATTTCCCTTAATAAAGAGAAAAATCGACTCTTGGAAAGAAATATCTGAATTTTAACCATAAATCTTTGAAATTTTTAAATGAGATTTCAATCACTGTCTATATACTTCATCAAGTGGTTCTAGTAGTCGTAGTATTCTATTTAATCCCCTTAAACCTATGGATCTTGCCAAGATTTCTACTGATTATTTCTGTTTCTATTGTCATCACTTTTGACTTAACTCTAATTATCCGAGAGGTGAATGTTCTTCGCTTCTTGTTTGGTATGCGGTTGAAAAAGAGAAAAATCACGACATAAAGCAAAACATGAATAATAATGGTTCATCTGAATACAATGGTATTAAAGGAAGTAGAAGTATTAAATCATTGAATACTTTTAGTCTAAGTTCGATTAAAACATTCCCATTTCTGAAGCCCAACAAGAGTGATCCGCATCCTCTTAATTTGTGAAGACTTTTAAAGAATCGAAGATAGATCTTAAGCAAAGACGGATGAAGAATGACCGAAACTGTCCCGAAAGATGAGCAGAAGGTTAAGATATGTATTCTTAGTCATCCTAAGGTACTCGGAAACCAATTCATTCAGAAAAAGCTGAAAAAACATAAAGAAGAATCCATCTATCGAAACTTTGCAGCTTTGGGAATAAGTATCTCAACGATAAACCTCTCAATCGAAAATTATAACATAAAACTTATCCTTCTTCAAGCAACGGGAGAAGAATTCTTGGATAAATTACGTCTCTACTATCAAGGATCCTCAGGAGCTATCATACTTCTTGAAAGGGATAATTCAGACTCTTTTCTTGCTGCCAAAAAATATTTTCAGTATATTAAGAAGGTGACTTTAAACCCAAATGTACCAGTCATTTTTATTGATGTCCTTGAAAAATCGAAGGAAATCATTATTGAAGATCCCGAAAAATTAGAAGATGAACCGAATATTTTGTATTATGAGACAAATGAAGATAACTTTCAAGTTTTTGATAATGTGGTTGAATCAATCATCAAACATCAAATTATGATTCAAAAGTTGTTGTAAATCTTTCTCAATGTTGCGAAATTAAGATTACATTCAGAATTAGATATTGAGAGAGTTCTCTAAAAGAGTGTATATACTACCTACTAGAACAATGTGTAGGTATACCCCATTAAAATCCCAATTATGAGATGGACTCCCATTTGTAAGGCAATTATCCTTGTTTTAAGAGTTGCTGGTCCTATTTTTACAATCTCGAACCAAATGGCGATGCTAAACATAATTGATTCAAATACCAATAGCACGACCGCACTAATAATATCACTATTAAACAAATTTATTTTTAACAACCCCTCTTGACTCCAAATAAACACAAATATGAAGGGGTGAAAGAAAATGCCTATTAATAATCTCATAGTATAAGTATAGGCCTTCTTGTCAGTTTTTACAAATTTTTTTCCCCACTCATGCGTGAAGTCATATTCTTTCGGAAGATATGATTTTACTCGCCATGCATTTGAGTATATCACTAAACCAATCATCATCCCAATTGCGGTCCCAAGAGCTGCTCCAAAGTAACTCATTGGTTTCACTTCAATTTTCTAACTGTTTGAGAATAAAAGTTCAGATATTCTTAGATGCCACTTTTGCATATTCAATAGCGTTTTCAGGACAAATATCAACACAACGATTGCAATAATAACATTCCGTTTTTGTATTATCACGATATGCGGCATGGCTGGGACAGATCTTTTCACATAACCCACAATCTGTGCATTTTTCTGTACGTACATACCTCGCCTGGCTAAATGAAATTAATCCAGCTAAAGCACCAAATGGGCAGAATAACCGACACCAGGGGCGATAAATAAAGAAACTCGTTATTAAAATCACTAGGATGAAAACAATTGTAAATAATACTAGATCAGAAAAACCTATTACTAATTGAAATCCAGTGAAGGGATCTAAAAACTGTGAAACAGCTAATCCCCATATAATTGCTGTTACTCCAAGAACACCGAAATAAATCCATCGGATGATTCTTATGGTCTTCTCTGGGGGATCGAAGCGAAACTTAACTCTTCTTTGCTCTTTTAAACTTGATTTAAATTTTATTTTTGACGCTAATTCTTGCATAGATCCAAGAGGGCATGCATAACCGCAATATACCCTGCTGAAGAATATTACTGAACCAAGCATTAGAGAAAGAACACCCAATGCTGAAAAAAATAATGGAATGGACATAGATGTTGTTGGACTCAGATTAATGAGCAGTTGATTGATAGCGTTCACTGGGTTGGGCCTTCCACCTAATAAAACTCCAACACCAAGAAATGAAATTATGGATAAAGAGTTGGCTTTTTTTTTGGAAAAGTTGGCTTTTCTTATCAAGATTAAGGCGATAAGGAATATTACTACCATCAATATAGGAGTTAACAGAAAAATTAACGGATCAACTTGTTGTAAGGGGCCTTGAGACAACATATTCTTCATCTTTCTTTTCTCATCAAGAGCATGGGTAAAATTTACGTAAAATTAAGGTTTTAAAATAATTTTAAATACTTGAGTGAGTTAATCTGAAAGGTTCGATTTGTCTTCAAATGCCAATTTTACGTTATATTTATTTACCCCTTCAGTGAGTTATTTAACTGATATTCCCCCTCTAAAATTGTCTAGTGCGATATATAAGGTTGAGATCCTAGTATGAAATTTCGTAAACTTGGAAGAACATCTCTTGAAGTTAGTGAAATAGGTCTGGGAACGGAGTATTTAACTCACCAACCTACTGATGTCATCATTGATACAGTTCAAACAGCCCTACAAACAGGAATGAACTATATCGATATTGTATTCACAAAACCCACGTTTCTTCAGGCTTTAAACCAAACAATTGTCTCTGAACGGGAAAAAGTCACTCTTGCCTGTCATATCGGGGCTGGAATTAAGGATGGAAGACATAGAAAACTAAGGTCAAAAAAATCAGCAAGGTCCTCTTTTGAAGAAGTCATAAAACATTTAGGTGTAGACTATATAGATTTTGCAGTCATTCAATTTGTCGCGCCTGGGGAATATGACAAAATAATGGCACCTCGTGGACTGATTCAGTATGCTAAGGAGTTGAAACAGACTCAAGTAGCTAATTATCTTGGAATGAGTACTCACCATCCACCAACCGCATTACGAGCGGTTGAAAGTGGGGAATTTGATCTGATAATGACTCATTATAATATCCTCTCAGAAAAAGATCCCAGACGACAACAATTGTTCCAAGCGTGTATCGAGCACACTATTGGCTTTGTGGCTATTAAACCATTTGCAGGGGGACTATTGTTATCGAATGGAAAGAAGGTCAGGATTCCTGCTTATAAATCTGGAGCAGGGGGAAAAGTGTTAACAATACCTTCAGAGAGTACGGCGATTCGTTACCTAGCTCATATATTGGACCAACCTGTTGTTTCAACTGTTATTCCAGGAGTGAAAAATAGAGAAGAATTGCAACATAATCTCCAGTATTACGATACTCCTCCAGAAGAACATGATTATTCATCCCTAATTCAATTTTTTTCTAAAATCTAATTTTGGTTTTTGCTAAACACTTTTCAGGTGATTTTTATTCCATTTCTATTGATTTAAATTACGAAAAAGTATGGTTCCGTGTTGATAACAGGAGCTGGGTCAGGAATTGGAAAGTCCACAACTCATTAACTCGCTGAACGTGGTTTCCAAGTTTATGCTACTGATTTGAAGAAAGATTTAAGGTGTTTGCTGCTGATAGCAGAATAGAAACAATAAAAATGGATGTAACAAGGAAGGAAGACATTAAAAGTGCTTTATCATTTTGCTAATATAGCTGTATAGAGTTTCTTTGAGTAATCTTTTAACATCCTCCGAGCAGAAAAGTGGGGAAGTACAGTCAATGCAGCTTCACGCATGACACGTACCCATTGAAAGGGAATATTTTTCGCCTCAAAATCGTAAAATAATGGGATTATATCATTTTCCAACACATCATAAAGGCTTTTAGCGTCATTCCAGTCTTGTGCACCTCTACTCTTTTCTTCTTTGTTCTCAGGATTGATAACCCACCCATTTTTTCTATTATAGCCTTCATCCCACCAACCATCCAAGATGGAGAAATTAGGGATGAAGTTCATACTTGCTTTCATGCCTGAAGTTCCTGAAGCTTCATTAAAACGGATAGGATTGTTTAACCAAATATCTACTCCTTGCAAAAGTGCTTTTGCTGTCTTTAAATCATAATTTTCTATAAATGCGATTCGATGACCAAGCTCTGGGTTCCGAGCATGATTGAAAATCTGTTGGATCAATGATTTTCCCGCATCATCAGCAGGATGAGCTTTCCCTGTAAAAATAAATTGAACTGGCCGATATGGATCGTTGACGATTTTTTTCAAACGTTTAAAATCTGAGAAAATCAAACAGGCTCTTTTATACGTGGCAAAACGGCGTGCAAAACCGACAGTAAGCACATTTGGATCAAGGAGGGCACCATTTACAAGGGCCATTTCTTTGTCCCAATAGCCTTCCTGAAGATTTTCGCGAGAATTTTCACGCATCCTTTCGAATAATCGCTGTTTAGCTCTTAGGTGATATTCCCAAATCTCGTAATCAGTTATAACATATTTATCTAACATTCGCTCCCAAAACTTTGGGTCATCGTGATATGATAACCAATCTTCATTAACCATACTAAATAGATTCTGATAGATTTGGGAAACAAAACTTGGAACATGAGTTCCGTTTGTTACATGATCTAAGGGATGAAAATCATCGTATTTGTTTTTTAATTCAGAGAATAATGGTGCAAACATCTTACTAGAGATTTCTTTGTGTAACTTTGCCACAGCATTAAATCGCGTTGAGGTTCTCATACCTAGAACAGTCATATTGAACCCTACCCCAGCACCATGTCCTAAATCGTATGAGCCAAGAGAGTATAAATTATCTTTACCTAATTCCTGAGCCACACCACTAAAATAAGTATCTATCAACCAGAATGGGAAAACATCATGTCCAGCAGGTACTGGTGTATGTGTTGTGAATAGAGTTTTCTTCCGAACTGATTGTAATGCTGCAGTGAAATCCATTCCCCCATCAACAATCAGCTCTCGTATTCGCTCAACGGATGAAAAACTACAATGACCTTCATTAAGGTGATACATAGCTGGTTTGATACCAATTTTATTGAATAATCGAACAGAACCAAAGCCCAATAAGAGTTCTTGTTGGAACCTAAGTTCAGAACCTCCTCCATAAAGCCTATCAGTAAGATTACGATACCATGGGATATTTTCTTCAATATTAGAGTCTAATAAAAAGAGACGAACTCGCCCTACATCCACTTTCCAAACCTTTACGACTACATCTACTTCATTTTTGAAATTGACAGAGACCAATAGCGGTTTATTTGTACTGGGGTCAATAATCTCTTTGATCGGTAAATCATCAAAGTCATATTCCCTAAAGATTTCTTCTTGCCATCCATTTCGAGTTGAACTTATCTTTTGAGTAAAGTAGCCTTCCTGATATAGAAAACCCACCGCAATAATAGGAATCCCAAGGTCTGACGCTTCCTTAATATGATCACCGGACAAAATGCCCAATCCACCCGAATAAATGGGTATAGAATTATGTATTCCATACTCCATACTTAAATATGCAATAATTTCATCTGAATGTTCAGGAAATTCCTTATACCACCATAAATGAGCAGCATCTTTCCCCATTTCGGATTTAAAATGTTGTATTACGTTTTTATATCTATTCACAAAATTTTTCTTATTAGCCATTCTTTCAAGGCGTTCGTCGCTAATATTTCTAAGAATATAAATCGGATTGTGATTACTATGCCAAAGTGGTGGATCAAGGATTCTAAACATCTCTCGTGCATCAGCATTCCAAGACCACCATGCATTATATGCCAGATCTACGAGTCCTTTAAGATTGTCAGGCAGTTTCTTTATCAGATATTCCCTGATCTTCGACTTCACTTTGTAATTATTCATATTCTGAAGCACCTACTCTTATTTTCTTTTAATAGACTGTTTGTTAAATAATTTGTTTGTAGATATATCCTTCTAGAAATTAATTTAATTCGTTATAAAATCTTATTACATTAAAAACAATTACGTCCAAATTTTAAGTATGAAACTCTATATAGTCCTTCCTAGATAAAAATTTGATGAAGAAAGAATAATATCGAAAATTCTTCGCAGTAATTCTTAATAACCGAACTCCACAATAAGTTATCATTATATGGTATATGATGAGAAGAGAAGTTTTATCAACTTTAAAAGTTGGGTATAACGATCTCAAGAATGTGTTAAGCAAAGAAACGAGGGAAGATGTATCAATTATATATATGATTGGAATTATTCTACTCTTTTTCTTTCTTTCCTTTTTTGTCCCAGGAGTCCTTGAACATGTTATAGCGAACACAGACATTTACGGGAGTGGATTTGCTGCGATTATCTTTGCATTTTCACTAATGGTTATTCTTGGGATTGCCATTATCGTTCTCACTTATGAACCTACAAAGGTCTATGATGTACTTCTTGTCAAAATACCTGATGGGATTCCAATCGCAACGAGACAAAAACTATTTCAATCGGATGAAGTCCTAATTTCGGGCTTTTTTACTGCGATTTCAAGTGTTTCGAAAGAATTAGACGAAGACCATAAAGCAGATTTACGATCAATCAAACGTGGAGAACGAGAAATAATTATTGAAGACGGTGTGTTTACAAGAATCATTGCTCTTGCAGATCGAGACCAATCAAAGATCAGACAGGCAGTAGTAAATATGCAGCGAAGATTTGAATCGATTCACTCTAAAGCTCTCTCAAACTGGATGGGAGACATGAGCGCGATTCCGGAAAGTAAAAACTTCGTTGAATCTGTAGGAAAACTCGAAATAAAATTTGATATTCCGCAACAAACACGATGGATCGGGGTATTAACTCTAATATTGACTCCCCTCATGATAGTACTGATAAGCTTCATTTAATCAGACCTAATCTTCTGTCTTCACTAAATGGGAAAAATCTTTGGCCCAGTTACGGATCAGGTCCCAATCTCGGAAATCATTCATCTTATCATCATCTATGGTAATTCCTCCTTCAATAGACCTCGCAAGTTTTTGAATGATCTTCTTTTCAAGAAAGGAATAAGATGACTTGGAGGAAAAATCGAAAATACCCCCAAAAGCTTCTATCATATCTGCTTTTACACCAACTTTGTCCATGACATTTTCTAGGTATTTTTTTACGGGCTTCAGCCTGAGTTTTAGGGTTTGAGGCTTCTCCAGAGCTCATAAATAAACCTAAAACTTTGCTGTTAAGTATGATTTGATTTTGTTTCAAAAATTGGTATGATTCCTTTGTCCAACGGCCCATTTTTATCCCAGAACCAACAATAATGCCATCAAATTCTTCTAGGGAGGGAATTTTTAGGCCATCCCTAAGATTAAGAACTAGAGTAATGATTTTGTGTTTCTCGAGTTCTTCTGCGATGTCATGAGCAATTTCATCAGTACTCCCGAAACGAGAACTAAATGCGATTAATACTGACTTCAATTCTTTCACCAATAGCTTAGGAGAACCGTTTGATTAGGAGTTAGGAATTGATGTCAATGAATTTTGTTCTACAATTTCAGCACAAAAGTGGCTTTACTAATAACCAATCTTAATTATTTAATATAGTTTGAAGTAAAAAATCCAGTTATTTTGTAATTTTTGTACTGCTACCCCAGATTTAAAGGATCTGGTTAGTTAAATTTCCTCATTATTAAAATAGATACGATAACCTTTATTTTTTAAATTAATGATTTGGGCGGGAATAATATCAGTTTCTCTACTTGATATTGACAATTTCTTTAAGTTGATTAAGTTTCCAATCTCTACGGGAATGTTGAGCAAAATATCTTCAAGTAAATAAAAATAGATCAGGTTTTTCAGATTTTCAATGGATTTGGGAAGAATTCTGATTTTATTCCCTCCAATATAAAGCTCCTTTAAGGAAAGCAAAGATCCTATCTCTTCTGATATTTCGACCAGTCCGTTATTAACAAGATTTAACACTTCTAAATGATGAAAACTCCAAAGTTCTTTAGGGATAGCTTCTATTCTTTGTAAATAAAACCCAAGACCGTGAATATTGTTGTCTTGAATATACACTCCGAAATCATTCCATTTAATCTGTTCATTGAGCACTGGAAAACGAATGTCTAGAAATTTCTCTATCGTTTCCAAGAGTGCTACTTCAAATTTATTATTTACCAAACCAATTAACCATTATTATTTCTGATTTTCTAGTACAAGAATACGATCGAATTTCCTTCTCTTAGATCGACTTGCAATTTTATTTAAAGGGATTTCATCGTTTACTGTAACTAATTCTTTGAATCCAAGACTTTTTTGATAAATGATAGAAATCTCCTTGGCTGTGTTTATCGAATACTTAGTCCGATGAACATCACCAAGGACAAAAACAATTAATGAATCATGCTTCACCACTCGTTTAAGCTCTTCTCCTACCTTAATCATATCATCTAAATAGTTCTTACTGTCTTGGATTAATTCTTGTCTAAGATCATCTTGTTTTTCCTTGTTTAATCCAAGAAAATAAAGACGTACCCTATTTTGGCCGACATAATCAAGTGTATTGTAGTAAGGAGGACTACAGATCACTATATCAATTGAATCCTCCTCTAATTTCAAGTGACGAGCGTCACCAAGCATAATTTTCGCCTTCGTTTCTAATGGGAATCCTGTGGAATACATTCGCATGATTTTTGCTGCCATCCGTGGGATAACAGCTCTATATTCTGGTTTATCCTTATCAGGACGATAATTCGGATGCGTGACTGGGCGTGGAGTCATTGGAATAATACAGCCTGTCCAAACAGATAGATAGCCAGGACGATTCCCGTGTAAAATCCCCATTAAACAACTAAGTAAGAAGTATTCCTTTTCATCTCTCAATTTTTGATTTAGAAAAACAATCTCTTTAAGAGCTTCAGGGTGAAAGTACGCTTGAATCCAGTCTGAAACATGACTTATATCGATTTCTGAAGTGTTAATGTTTCTAATTTCGTTTAAATACGTTAGATAATAATCAATGGGCTTTCGTTCAAATTTTCCTTTCGCTACCAAGTATCCGTAAATATTCAGATCAATACCAATAACGCCCCTCTGTAAAAAATCAG
This sequence comes from Candidatus Hodarchaeota archaeon, assembly GCA_016840285.1. Next base: position 20,247 of record JAEOSR010000089.1, read on the forward strand.
CTTCTAAAGGAATTGTTCCGACACCCATAAAAGGATCTAACACAATATCTCCTTTTTTAGAAAAAATTTTTATGAGCCAGTGAGCTAGAGAAGGAGTCATTCGGCCTTGATAAGGTGAAAGGCTATGTAACCAATTTCCCCAGTGTTGTTTATCATAAGGTTCATCACGCCAGCCAACGGTTCGTAAAAGCTTAATGGCATTCTTCATTGTTCGATTATAGCTTTCAGAATAGAATTCATCAACATATAACCTGGAATCAAATTTTTTATTGAATTCTAATTTGAATGATTCTTTTAACTTCCCTACGAGAAGATCTCGCCAGATCTTTTGATATCGGGGATAAGGTTCTTTGTCAATAAAGGAATCATTAACTCCAAGGTCTTGTAATGCCATTAAGTTCTCCTAACTATTTCTAATTTCCTGTTTTCCCTATTCTTTAGTGTGAAGTTGTTGGATTGGTTGGATAACACGCTGGAATAATCGGTCCAGCTGTTCTTCGTCCATTCCTGCAATTTTCGCCAAAGTGGAAGTGGAGGGGATCGACCATTTACTTTCAGCCTCAGCGAGAAGCACACCATCCCCAGAAGTGATTCTAGACTGTACAACTGCACTTTTCTCGTCAGAACTAATAATTTTCCCTTCAACATGAATTAATGTGTTTGCTTGAACTGGATTCAGATATTTGGTAGTAATTTCACGGGTGATCCCAACACGGAAAAGATTAGACATGATAGACCAAGCGGCCACTTCATCGAGCATACTGGCAATGATTCCACCATGAACCCATTGATGAAATCCACAGAAATAATCAGGAACAGTATATTCTGCAAAACATCCTTTATCAGACAGATAAAAACGGAGTTGTAACCCATGAACATTTGTAGGAGAACATCCAAAACAATTAAATTCCCAAGTATTCGGAATCTCTATTTTTTGCTTTTCCATAGAAACACATCTTTTCTAGTTGACACCAGGTAATAGTAGTATATGATCGATGTTACTTGTACTACTTTGGTCAATAATTAACCTGGCGACTTTTGCCACGTCTCCCGCAGCTAACATCTTATTACGATCAACATTCTTACCATCAAACCAAGGTGTCGAAACTGAACCTGGATTTATTGTTGCTGCTTTTACTAAAGTTCCCTTAAGCTCTTCCCGTAACGAGCTCACAATAGCTTGGACGGCATGTTTAGTAGCACTATAGATGCTAGTTCGACCAGCTGTATTCAGGCCTAAATTTGAAGAAGTGACAATGATTTGGCCGGAATTTTGCTGTTTCATGATTGGTAAGACCTTCTTTAACCATAAAAACACACCGCGCACATTAGTTTGAAATTGATCATCAAATTCTTGTACAGTCATCTCTTCTAGTAAACCAAAATATCCGACACCAGCATTCGCCACGAGGACATCTACTCCCTTTAACAGCTCGAATGCTTCAATAAACAATTTTTCAACGTCACTTACGCTACCCACATCACCAATACCAAAGAAGGCTGTTCCTCCTAAATTGTTGATACTATTAGCAGCAGATTGCAGCTTTTCCTCATCTCGTCCAATTAAGAAGAAAGAATGTTTACTTCGAGCCATTTCTAAAGCAATGGCTTTTCCAATACCACTGGAACCTCCAGTAATAATTATTCGTAATGTCTTTTGAGAATTTTCAGTATTATTCATGATTAGAACTACTCCGTGCTACTTCCCGTGATTTTCAGCTTTTGCAAACCCTTAACCACGATTGGGAATCCTATAAGAAAACCGAGAAGGACATCAAATGTTGAAATAAGAGGGCCCTCACGGTCATATGTTACATCATAATCAAAGGATTCAATGAGAAATCCAATTGAGAAATCAGAAATCTGAGGAGGTAATGATTGAATAATTACTATATCAAAATTTAATTGATACCCACGCTGATCAAGGGGATATAATAATGGTACAAATCCTTCTAGATCCAATATGGAATGGGTTAAAAAGGCGATTGAGGCCAAGAGCAAATAGTTCACGAAATTGGGGTATTTTAATTGAAAATCTGGTTTTGAGTTCATATAATACCTAGTAAAGAGATTTAAGAATAGTAAGAATAATCCAGATACCAATAACGAATGGAACGGATATCGTGTTCCTGTCAAGGTCTTATCTATTACGTCTGGTAATGTTGCAGCTAGAGATAAAAGCAAGATGTGCTCTAGAGGTATTTCAGAATCATGTAATCGATTTAAGAAAAACAAACACAAGAATGCACCCATTACATGGAGAAGAAGGGTTGTCATTTTCAGGATTATCTACATAATTCTTGGTTTTAAAAATCTAATCATGAGCTAACCAAGCCAGCATTGTATTAAGTCGTTTCTGTTTCTCTACTCGAATTATTTTGCAATTTTCCGTCTCTAATGATTTATATTACCCCGAGGGCTTTAGTGAGGCTCTCTCTGGAGGAGAACGGGATTATGATTATGAAATCCTCGTAAGAAAAATTGATGTTTTGATCCTTCTTCAACCTCTTTCCCACATTCCCAGCACTTTACCAATTGACGTCCACTGCTTTGTATTAGTAGATTTTCGAATAAGGAGCGCCGCGCGGAATTGCGCGCATTTCTATAAAAACCTAGGAAACACCCCCTAGGCCATAAATCTGGGCACGAAACGTGTTATAATACTGCTCCCAGGCAGTGGTCGCAAGAAGTAGGTCATCA
>JAEOSR010000090.1 GCA_016840285.1 Candidatus Hodarchaeota archaeon
TAATTAAGATCATAGTTCAATCCGAGACAATCCAAACTACGATGACATCTCACTCATCTACTGTTAAATCTAGCACTTCCTCCTCTTCAAGATCGATACCAGGCATGTCTGGTGTTATTGTTATCTGCATTTTCGTCATACTGATAATGATGAAAAAAAAGTCCTTATCTAGATTTTTAAAGAAGTGAAAATTCATGTGATTAATCTGAAAAGGAGGAAAAGATTTGAGAAAATTCTATTCACACAAATATTCGGTATTTGTTTTCTGTGTTGTTTTGTTTACCTTAAGTTCAACACTAAGAGGAGGTAGGTCTTCTACGAATTCTCTTGTCTTTTTTGTTCTATATTAGAACAAATTTTTTCTATAAATAGCTTTTGATTTTTCAATTAAGAGATTCATCTTTTAATCTTTCGTCAGAAAACTAGTGGGAGGGTTGATAGCTTAGGTAATTCCTGCATTTGTAGAGAGATTTCTGGTGTTATGTCACGATTCTCACGAGCAAAGAAGCACTATCATTGAGAAGTTCGGACTACTTTTTTCTTGAAAAATAGTTCACATCTAACCAGCCAAAGAAAATCCCCCCCAACAATCCGAATAAATGGGCGATGAAATTAGTATCCTGGCCGATTGTAATCAGAAAGAAGATGATTAGCATATATTGCGATTGTCGTCTTTCATGCTTTGCTTTCCCTTGTACTAAGTAATAGATTATTCCTAGAAGCCCAAAAATTGCTCCTGATGATCCAACTGAATTCATGGGAATTGCTAGCAAGAACCAGCAGAGTGATGCCACATTTCCGACAAATCCACAAAAAAGAAATCCGATGATTAGGAAGGGAGTTGATTTCAATTCTTCTACCCTGATCCCAAAGATAATCAAGAACAAAACATTTGAGGTAAGATGAACAAGATTCGCATGAATGAACATTGCGCTAAATAGACGATAAATTTCCCCTTGTAATACTTTTTCATTCTCTCCTAATTGCTTTAAAACTTCTGGAGATTGAATAAACAGATCATATGGAAAGAGTACCATTCCTGCGATATATATTATTATTAATGAAATAACTAAGAATACCGTTCCGGGAAACGTGAGTAAGCTTTCTGAAAAATCATTCTTCATTTTAGTTGATCACAACTGTTTAATTATGGATGTGTAAGGTTCCATCTAAGATATCCTCTGCGGATAAGATTACTGACAAAGCTATCTTTTTAATATTTCACAGAAAATTTTCAAGAGATCTTCTTTTTTAGAGGAGTTTAATTTTTTGGAAATTCATCTTTTCTTTGAGTAAGGCCGTTCAAAAGGAAAAAGTCAATCGGATGGATGTTATGTTAGATAATACAGGATTATCTATCACAAAATTTATTTAATCCTTGAACTAATCAAAGAGATATGGCATTTAAGAAAGCGGGCAAATCTAAGAGACCTATCCATACATATTCTATTGTAGCTAGAGACCAAAAAACAGGAGAAATGGGAGTAGGAGTACAAAGTCACTGGTTTTCAGTCGGGGGTCTTGTCTCATGGGGAGAAGCAGGAGTTGGGGTGGTGGCCACTCAATCGTTTATCAACAAGTCGTTCGGATTACGTGGTTTGGAACTATTAAAACAAGGCAAATCTCCACAAGAAGCACTTGAAATCCTGTTGTCCACAGATGATGAAAAAGATGTTAGACAAGTAGCCATTCTGGATCGAGATGGGAGAATAGCCACACATACAGGAATGAAATGTATTAAACACGCGAGTCATCGACTAGGGGATAATTTTTCAGTTCAAGCGAACATGATGCTAACCGATAATGTATGCACTGCTATTGCTGAAGTTTTTCAGAATTCTAAGGAATTATCCTTGCCAGAACGGATAATTAAAAGTCTCGAGGCAGCAGAATCTGTGGGAGGAGATATCAGAGGAAAACAATCAGCTGCATTATTGGTAGTTAGAGGGCAAGTAGCTGAAAATAAGTGGGAGGATCCATGGATTGATCTCAGAGTAGAGGATCATGTTGAACCATTAAAAGAATTAAACCGATTAATGAGATTAAAGCGAGCATATGAGCATATGAATAATGCTGATAGATTTCTGGAAAAGGGGGATGTAGATAAGGCCTTAGATGAATATAATGCCGCCCAAGAGATGTGTCCAGACAATCTCGAGATGAAATATTGGACAGCTGTATCGTTAGCTAATACACATAATATAACACAAGCATTATCGTTGTTTAAAGAAATATTTAAGCAAAATGAAAATTGGCGTATATTTACGGAAAGATTACCTGAAGTAGGATTCCTGAATGTAAAAGAAGAAGAATTACAAAAAATCTTAGAAGTAAGATGATCATTCATACTGTTTTTTAGTAATAAGTTCTATGGTTCTTATCACCTAATTGATCTATGCTTAATTCTGTCAGTGGTATTATCTGACTCTTTTTTTGGAAGTAAAACAAGAGTACACAGACCTCTCAGTGATAGATTTGAATTGAAAGAAGGAATGATACAAAGTTTACAGCTTTGGAATGAAAACGCTTAAATATTTCTACAATTCAAAAATACAAAAAATATTGGTAGTGAGAGAAATAAAATATCTTTCAATTTTCTTTTTGAAGGATATGAAAAATAATGCCAAAATCTATCCTTAGAGCTAAAATATTATTAATCGGAGATGGAGGAGTGGGCAAAAGCTCATTTCGTCGAGCTTGGCTTGGTGAAACCTTCCGAGCACAGTATATTATGACTCTTGGAGCGGATTTTGCAGCTAAAGAAATTACCCTCTTCTATTCTCCAACGGACACCCATTTCACAATTAAATATCAAATTTGGGATCTTGCGGGACAGCCCCGGTTTAAAGTTGTTAGTGATCTTTATTACCGGGGTGCTGTTGGGGCACTTTGTTTTTTTGATATCACAAATCATGATTCCTACGCGAATCTTATGAATTGGATAAGTTCTTATTGGAACCTAAACGGTGAGGGAAAACGACCTCTTTTGATTATAGGGGCCAAAAATGATCTTCGTAACCATCCTAATTTTCCAGATCCAGTGCCAACCCAACATGGGCTTGACTTCGCTGATAAATTGACAAAAAGTGTTCAAGGAACTCATGAATTTAGTACTTATTATGTCGAGACTTCTGCTAAAAAAAACATTAATGTAGAGAAGGCTTTTCAACTGTTAGGCACTGAAATTATTAAACTGTATTATCAAATGGTAAAGCCTATCTTTCACAAATGAGTATCTTTTGCATTGATTACTTCTTTTACTTAACACTCAAAAATTTTTCTTGTGATTAGATTCTTATGGATGTTTCTTTGATAGAAAGGTATAAAAGCAGAATTAAATATTAGTCTAATGGAGATAGATAAATATTGAAAAGTGTTTAAAATGTCTAATTGGAGATTAGATTATTCATTGTTCCAACAAATTTTCGCAAATGAGTACAGCCTCAAAATTTTAGCTTTGACCTTCCAGAGGAAGAATGCAGTTTGCGCAGCAGACATTTCTAAACTTTTAGACATTCATATAAGTACAGCAAAGAAATATCTTCACCTACTAGCAGAAAACAATTTCCTAAAGAGTGAACAATACCCTCACAGGCCTGGGAAGCCAACTTTCTACTCTCTTCTTGTGGATAGAATCAATATTTCCCTTGATCTATCAGAAATTACCGAAACAATGGATGTACCACCTATTTCAGACAACATTCCCAACCCCCAGATTCGAGAAAATTCCAATTTAGCTCCAAGAGTTCAATTTCACTTAGATAACAAAGATATAGTTAATGAAATTTCTGTTAAGGTACGAACTAAAGCAAAAAAGACAATTGGCTATAAAATCAGTTTAAATGAAACAGAAAGTCAGTTTATGAAGTATATCCCCCATCCCACCATGGAACCAGAACTATTCTTAGATATCTGCACAAAAGCTGGTATCTCTGACTATTATTCAATAAAGGAAGCCTATCTCTTTGCTGAGAAGCTTATGAAATATGATATTATCCACTTTTCATAAATCAAGAACTGAATGATCAGCACATTGGTGTTAAATATGAACAGAAGTGAACAATTAGTAAGTAAACGATTTGAAAAGTTCCAAAGAGAATATCGAAAGCAATCGTATGTGGCAATTACCGTTTGGATTCTCATAATAGCTGTGTTAACTATTTTAATTTATTGGAATCAATTAAATGGTAGCTTCTCATCCCTGAGAGGATTAATCATGTCATTCTTTTATGCAATAGTATTAGTCAACCTATATATTAATATTCCATTCTTAATTGTATTGATAATCATATATCTGAGAGCTAGAAGCCAAAATTATTTGTTTCAGCTTATCCCAAATTTTGGATTACAACTCTTGATTATTCTGACAGCATTATCAAATTTCATCCAGCTCGATGAGAATGATCCATTAATGCCTATTTATATCAGCTTTTTACTCGTTCTAGTATTTTTAGAAATGATTTTCCTTTATTGGTATGTTCGTAGCGTGAGGGAAAATCGAAAGCCAATTTTTTTCTGGACTTTCTACCAAGATTCGCTTGCAGCATACTCTTCAACTGTATTATCACAACATGCTCTTAACATTATTGAAGAGGAAGATGGTTATTCCCAGCGGCCGTTCTTTCTATCATTCTCGGAGCTTGGGGGATATTTCAAAGATTCAGACTCCGTTAAGGATAAAATGTTAGAATATGCATTGTTCTTAACCGAGAGAAGCGAGCTAATTGGTTGGGATGTCTCTGAAAACCAAATTGTTCTATATCCACGTGTTTTATTAGGAAAATATAGTCCGGGAATTGGTTTAACTTTTCTTTGGCGACTAATGTTTAGGGTATTAAAGAAAAATTTAACTTATTTAAGGCTTGATTTTGATTCTCAGGAAATCAGTTTGAAAGTAGCGGAAGAAGATTATCATCTTTTAAGTGAGGTAACTTATCATTTATTGGGAATTCAAGTGCTAAACCATTTTAAGAGCTCAATTCTTGCGTTTATTTCTGGAGACAGAGAGGAGGCGTTTTCAGCATTATTTCCATTGTGAATTTCATCATTTCTTAGGGTACTACATTCGAACTACTAAAGAATGAGGTGATGTTTATCAAACTTGTATCAGATGTCCAGATAGCGTAAACATCAGTAGAGTTCCAATTGGACACAGATAGTAAGTAATTTTGATCAATCATTAAATAAAAGCAATCACAGCATTTTTGACAAATGGTTAATGGTAGTTCGGGGATTCGACTTGATTCCTCTTTTAATTTCTTAATTGACATTTGACACAATCCGGCATTTATCCCCATTCCAGCATTTAGTAATTCTAATAAAACAGATTCAAACTCAAAATAGAGTTTGTAATTGGGAAAACGAATCAGAATCTCCTTCTCAACTTTTGATAGCTCATAATGGATTTTATTGATGATATTCTTTCTTCCTTTTACGATCAACGCCACAGCCGATGGAATAGAGACAATAGATTCAAACAAAGGAGTCAATCGAAGATTAAGCTCCTTGATAGCGTTCTTTTTTTGATTGAAATCGTTATCCAAACGTTCTTGGAGGTTCTGTAGTCCTTCTGCTAATGGTACGACCATATAAAGCTTTGGAGTCGAAGTTTGAATCATAATAAGCCCAATTTGTTCTAATTCTGTCAATATACTATAGATTCTAGAATCTTTTACTCCTGTTGCTTTGCAAAGATCACCAGCTGTGGACTCTTTGACCTTCACTAACTCTAGATATACGCGTGCTTGAGGTAGCGAAAAACCTACTGTTGTCATCAAGTTTAATAGTTGTTCGGGATGTGAGTCTTTATGTAAATCAGATCTATCAGATTTAACGTATGTCAAAGTTCTTTCCTGTTCCTTCGCGTTTTTCTACTAACTACTATTAGTGGTGAGAAGAATGAGCTTATAATTATTTGGATTCTCACAATAATCAGATCCAAGAGGGTAACAATCATCCTTTCATGGTTGATTTGTTGAAATTTATCTCATATATCAATGATTTTCAATAAAAATATTATAGATGTGTTTAGAAGTGAAAAAACGAGAATTGTTTAATAAAATGTTTGAAAGTGGCATTCCCTATGAGGAATACACCAAAAAAAGCGATAAACATGTAGAAAGAATGAAAGACAGTTGGTCTATCAGTGAAAAGGAAGTAAATAAACTATCTCAGGTTCAGATCTCCCGATTAAACGAAGAATTACATGTCCTTTGTATTGCTGAGTCTTGGTGTGGTGACTGTGCAAATGGGGTACCTGTTATAGCGAAACTTGCTGAAGAACTAGACAATTGGGATTTCCGAATTGCTTCTCGTGATAGTTTTACGGAAGATATAAAGGATTTTTATACAACTGCTGGAAGAAAGAAAATCCCTTTAGTTATTTTTGCTGATGAAGAGGGAGATGAAATAATGCGATGGGTTGAGAGACCAACGCGTAGTTATCGTTTACTAGGCATGCTACGTGATCAAAATCTTTCAAAGGAAGAGTTTCTAGAACAATATAAGGCTCTCAATGAATTTAAACCTCCAAGTATCTCTCAAGAAATTCTTCGTGAGTTAATTACTATTGCAGAAAAAGCTTCTTCGATAGTCCATCTTAACTCACCTCAAAGAAAACCGAAATTATTGGTTCATTGACATTCTAATTCTATTTTTTTCAAGCAAATTCCCAGATGTTGTTAATAAGTTTGGGGAGACGTTTTCTAAAAGGATTGCTTTTTAATGAGTCAAAGTCACAATTATGTATCAATAATCCTACTCTATTTGAAAGTGAGTGGTTTATCTCAAAATGAACATCTTAGTCATATACAGCTTAACTCTACTGACTATGATTCGAATAATGGGGGTAGTGGTTTCGCTCGACTTTTTTTTAAAACAAAGAGAAGAAAGATTTCTGATTTTTACTTTTGGCTGGATTTTATGGGTTATCACAGGAGTATTACCAATTTTATCAGGTTTAGTAGAAAACAAAGAATTTGCTGACTTTTTAATACTATTGAATAGTTTAATCACACCATTTGGCACATTGTTTATCATTCTTGGAATTATACTTTATATTAGACCTATTTCTCTGAAGGTACAATTAACCTTACCACTTCTTCTTCTCTTTGGACAAATCATTTTAATATTAATTATTGGGGAAGGACTAGCAGGGCAATTAACATTAACGTTCTTTTTCTTCTTGACATGGGGATTAATACTTTTGGGGGTCATTAAGCGTAGGGAAATTAGAAAGTACCTTGCTAGAAGTATCATTTGGTATTATATCACCATAGGAATGTTTGTCTTGATGACAATGATCATAGTTTTCAATACTATAAGAAGGGAATCTTTTGGATTATATCAATCTAACGATGTTATGGCTATTTTAGTAAATTATACCATGGGTATTGTACTTACAGCTTTAATAATCGTATTATTCATTCATACAGAACAGAGTCTCTCATCTAAAGAGCTTCAAACCAGTGAAGAACGATATAGGACCCTGTATGAGACGACTAGAGTAGGTTTAGTCACCTCTCTTCTTGATGGAAATATTATCGCTGCCAATCCAGCAGGGCAACAATTTTAGGTTATACCCGCTCTGAGGAACTAGTTGGTAAAAATGCGATCTCTCTATACCAAGATCCTAACCAACGGAAGTTAATTCTGGAACAGTTAATGAAAACGAAGTTCGTTGATAATTATGAATTAGTCCTAAAGAAGAAAGACGGGACTCAATCTCATACATTAGTTAGCGTGAGTTTTCAACCGAATAAAGACATGAATGCTTCACTCCTTGAATGGGTGTTCAGAGACATTACAGAACGCAAAGAAGTCGAAAAAACAGAAAAAGAACTTACTGATCGCAGAAGGAGATTTATCGAGACCACATCACACGAATTGCGCACTCCTTTAACCACTATTAAAGGATTTGTAGAATTTCTTCAGTATCATGCTAACGATCTTCCTCAAGATCGTACTAACAAAAGCTTTGACTATATTCATAAGAATATTTCACGCTTAGACCGTTTAATTACAGATGTCTCTGACCTGTCAAAGATTGAAAGAGAGAGTTTTCAAATCGAAAAGCACCTAAAGAATTTTTGTAACTTTCTCAATGAGGTTATGCAAGCATATAAAACCCTGTTAGGAGAAAAGTTTGAGTTCCACCCCTGTGGAGAAACGTATCTCCCAGTAGAAATCGATGTTGAGCGACTCCAGCAAGTCTTTGATAATGTGATAGATAATGCCATTAAACACAGTCCCAAAGAAAGCTTACACATAGATATGCGTGTACACACTCTTCCTCACTTGGTTCGAATAACTATCACGGATAATGGAGCAGGAATTGAGACTCATAACTTAGAACGAATTTTTGAACCTTTTGTGTCTCTTGGAACAAAGTACTCTGTAAAAGGAGCAGGGATTGGATTATATTTGTGTAGAATTATTGTTGAACAGCACGGTGGAACAATCATAGCACAGAGTAAGGGCCAAGATCAAGGTACAACTTTTCTAATCGAGCTACCTCTAGAAAATTCTGATTCTTGATCTGTTGTACCATTTTTATTAATTGGAGATTTCATTAATCGTAATAAACCAAAAGATAAATTATTTTTGATATGTTCTGAATTATTAGATCTCTGTTTTTTGTGGAGTCCCTTTAATGATACCTGAGATTGCGATTATTGGAGGAAACATCGCAGGCCTCTCTGCTGCTTATTATTTTTCTAAGAAAGGTTTTTATGTAAGACTCTATGAAGCAAGAATTTGGAATAAACCATGTGGGGGAGCTATCAGTCTTGAATTTGAACGATACTTAAGTGAAGAATTAAACATTATTTTAGATGAATCTGATCACTATACAGAACGATTTAAAGTAGGTTTATGGTCAGGCCGTCATATGGAAGATGTTGGTGTTTTTCGTGTAACTACAAGATATGATCTTCAAAATAAATTGATGGAAAGGTTGGAAAAAGAACCTAATATTGAGATTCAAACCAAGAGGGTCTCACCTAATGATGATTTCTTCACACCACAGACAATAGTAGCTACCGGATATAGTGGTTTCACAAACATAGCAATGGGGAGAAAGTGGAGCGTTTATGACAAGGCTCGTACTTTACGGTATGACAGGAAATTTTTTGGTTGTTCATATCCGAATGCAAATCTGATTGTTCTTGACCACAAGCAAATGGGGTATGGTTGGGTTTTTGTTGGCAAAAATGATCATCTTAATATCGGTGTTGGGGCTGTGGCTTCCAGAGAGTTTCTTTGGAAAAGATTTTATGATTTCTTTGATCTTATTAACGATAAATATGGTTATGGCTTAGATTTACCTTCTGACAAACCACAAGCCTGGTTTTTACCAATACCGAGTAATAAGAAAAAAATACCCGTTTCAAATATTAAAGATGGAATTGAATTTATTGGAGTTGGAGACGTCCTTGGATTAGCACATCCTCTTTCTGGTGCGGGTATTGAACCTGCATGGCAATCAGGATGGGTTTTATCTGAATGTATTGTTAATAATCGAATAAATATCGAGAGATATAAATGGTTATTAGTTAAAAATTTGAGGTTGAGTAGTTGGCGATGGCTTGATCAGTTTGCTTCCATTGTAAGTAGAAAAAACTTTCCTTTCAAATCTACGTTAGGCTACTTCGCTCTACATTTAGTCAGACATCGTATGCTTACTATTATGCGTAAATATCCTTGGTTTTCTTTGGTTCACGATGGCACAAGGAAAACTAGGTTTACTATGGCCAAATAGAATAGTGGTTTCCACCTACGAACTAATTTATGGAACCATTATAATTTTTCCAAGGTGATTACCCTCCTCAAGTGTCTGATGAGCTGTTTGGACATCCGATAGGAGGAGAGTTTTGTAGACCACGGGTTTCAGACGACCCTCCTAAAGAAACTTCAAAACCTCCCCCAGACGTTTGATACTAAATAGGTAGTGATAACGAATTTTATAATAGGATTAAGTTATATATTAACAGCATAAGAATTCATATATTATGCCCATCGAAAAACTATTAGCTGACCTTTCGTCTCCTAGTGAAGATGTTAGGAAAAACGCGATAGATGAGATTTACGGGTTAGTTTCTGCAAACCCTAATGAACTGACTCCCTTTATGCGTTCTTTTCTAAAAATAATTCGTACAACTTCTGATAACTATGTTATTCAGTATCTAGGGAGCACAATTTCGACAGTAGCCTCCTCAGTGACATCTTTAGGGACAGATTACTTTGATGATATCCTTGAGACGGTTACGTATTTAACAGAGAACTACGCTATGGACGATGAATCCGAGGGGTTCGTTGGTATCTGTGCCATAGGTCTCTTAGATATTATTCGCCAACCAATAACAACAGACCAACGAAAATTTATCCAAGCCCTACCTACTTTTTTTAAATTGATGGAAAAAAAGCACACAGTAAAATATAGTGCCATGGGTTATGTTTCACCCATGGTAAGTCGAAATCCTCGAATGTTCAAGGATTATGTTCCTGAGATTTTCAATTTAGTGAAAGGAGGAATGACAGAGATGATCTCTCTGCTATGGGAGTTATATAAGTTCAATCCGCCCTTTTATGAGGAAAATATTGATTTTCTGCTTCAAATGGTCAAAGATGTAAATTATTCGAGTATTGCATTGATGATCCTAAATGAGATGGCTAAGAAAAATAGTGTGATTCTCAATCCTTACATTAATGACCTCAAAGAGACAATTCATTCACCTCACACAGCTTCAAGTAGTGTCATGATTTTTAGCGCAATTGCTCGTAAAAACCCAGAATTAATTCAACCTATTCTTCCTGAAATTCAGGAAGCGATGGAGTACAATGATACACTAAAAATGCTAGCACCAAACATTCTTGGTCTCGTTGGTCGAATGTCTATCAAAGTGGCGGCTGAAATTCTCCCGTTTCTAGTAGAGTTGCTTGATGATCCTGATCATAATGTACACACCGTTACTTTAATGGAAATAAGAAACCTCGGAGAAATGGATCGTTCCTTACTAGATCCATACATTGACAAAATTAAATCTTTGGAGGATGACCCCCAAGAATACATCCGAGATCAAGCGAAACACATTGTGGATATTTATGAAGGTAGAACGGTTCGTGAGTTTGCTTCCGCTATCGATGATCAAAACATAAGAATTAGTGAAATGGTTCATTCCTATGAGGATCTCAAGACTTATGTTGATGAAAATGTTGCAGAGCTCAAGGATTTTATATCTCAGATTGCGAAAAAACTACCTATTCCTTCGGAATTTTCAACGGAAGGACGTATCCGTAAAACAATGAACCTGCATTTTGCTTGTTGTATACAAAATGAACGATGCTTATATCCATCGGATAGGAGTTTTACTACTGAAACCAAAGCATGGAATAAATGGTTGAAGATTGCACTCTCAGCTGTCAAAATAGGAGCGGCTGTTATTCATCCTGTAGCTGCAGGAGGTGCAGTGGACGCGGTAAAAGACGCATATGAGGCATACAGATCAAAAGACGATGCGGACTTTATAAGCTATATTTCACAGCCGTTCTTGACATCTGAAGAGCAAGATAACCTTATCATTCAACTCCGAAAGGCTAGGTTCTTCGATATGTTTAATTATAACGCCCAACAAGGAAATTGGGCATGTCTTATGTGTAATCCTCCAGGTAGCTAATACAACTTTTTATTTGACGAGTTCGTGGAACTGAAGATTATTATCTTTGATAAAGTGGATTACTTTCTCGAGCTTCCCTAAATATTCGCCAGTGTGAGAGTCGGTACCACAAACAACTTTTACTCTTTTATTGGCCAACTCTTGAATTAATTTCTGAGTAAAATGGAGATAGTAGTCTAATCCTTTCCTTGTGTTTCTTCCCACTCCTCTTCGTGGATGTAATTCGGATTCTTGGACTTCAACAAAGATGTCATGTTGTGCCAATATCGTAGCTATTTCTGTCTCCTTTCTGTAATAATTTTCTTGAATATCATTATGTGCAAGTCCTACAGGAACCTCTAATTCTTTTCGTATGTCTATTATTTCAGAAATATCTCTATTTCCTACTTCTCCCCAGTATTCTTTTTTTGTATTAACATATTCAAAGAGGATATAATCAAATTGATTCAAAATTTCAAACGGGAGTTGAATAGGATTTATCCCATAGATTCTAGACACATCAATCTCAATTCCGATTTTTAACTCCAGCCCATTCAGAGTATTTTTTATTTTCATTAAATGATTAAGATATTTTTCAAGGCAGGATGTTATTTGATACGTATCCATCAATTTCATTGAGAACCCGTGATCACATATGCCTAATACCTCAAGATTTTTACGTTTAGCTTGTTTAATCAAGTTCTCAGGGGAAAGAAGACCATCTGAATAAGTTGTATGGGTATGAATATCATGTCTTCTCATTTCTATCGCACTAAACAGATTTTTCTTTCTTTTGTGGTATTAATGAGAGGTGCGTCTTGGTCTATTGCAGGATTGAAATAAAAATATCTTGTTAGTTGATCTTAAAATTTGGTAAGTCATTGATGAGGTAGAGATAATCTTCCGCGATTTTCAGTTGATGATGTCTACGTCTAATAATACCAAATTGCTCAAGTTTTTTGACATAATAAGAGACCATTACTTTACTAATACCAGTGAAATTTACAATATCCTTTTGTATACATACTTTTGTCTTTGATTCAAGGAACTGTAAGATAGTTCTAACATTTTTGTTCCGTAAAACTGAAAACCACATTTTTTCTTTTAATGAGAATTGGCATTGTCTTAGGAAAAAGTGCTTACATCTACCCAACATAAATGCTTCGATTTCAGCAGTTTCAAGACGACCAAGATGATATTGAATTACTCCGATCGCAAGTCCTGTTTTGCGTTGAATTTCTCGAAGAGTGATTCCTGGACTTTGTTCAATGGTTTCCTTGATAATTGATCTATTTGCAGGGATTTTTTCGTTTCTATTTTGTTGATTCTCAAATCTCCATTTTCCAATGAAGGCTATAGGAAGATTGAATAGCTTTTCTCGTGTAAGTATCTTCTTCACTAGAATAACTACATGAGGATCTTGTAAAGTATTGCTTTGCGGTGGTCTGATTAAATTTGATGAGCAAACAGGAGAAACAAAAATTCCACTACCTTCAGATGATTGAAATATTGGAAGAAGGGTCAAGAAATGAAAGAAAGATAGAAAAACAATTATGGTTAACAGTATTCCCAAAAGTTTCTTTTTTCTCGATTTATAAAAAATTGACCCCACCATCACACCTGAATAATGATTACCATCTTTTATAGTTTCTGTTAGTTAAAAAATTGTACTAGTATGTTTAACAGTAACAAAAAGGTATGGAAATTGTACCATAAAGTAATAAAAGGAGAAATGTGGAGGGAATGACAAGTTGTGTCTCACAGTTTGACCTTAATATTTGAACAGAATAAATTTTTGCCTTTACACTGATTCTCATTTGTGATGTTTAGTTTATGACCTCTAAGTTTCTTCAAGCGATTCGGCCGTTTATGTCAATCACTCCAGAAGTCGTCAAACCGACTCGTGAGGTTCATTTCAATGAAAAAGTAGTTTGGACATTTGCTGCTCTGGTCATTTATTTTGTAATGGCATCTACTCCGATTATTGGATCTCAGTATGAAGGAGCTGACCCTTTGGCTTTTATGCGCACAATTACAGCCTCAACTCAAGGATCACTCGCAGAACTTGGAATTGGCCCGATAGTGACCGCCGGACTTATTATGCAAATCTTAGTTGGGTCAAAAATCATCTCAGTCAATATGGGAGATCCAGAGGAGAGATCCCTCTACACTGGCGCACAGAAGGTCATGTCAGTTGCAATGACAATTATAGAAGCGGTTGCTTTCTTGATTGGGGGAACTTACGAACCTAATCTTAATCTCGATAATCAACTGGCTATCATTACTCAATTATTAGCAGCAGGTATCATCATCATCCTCCTGGATGAGATGATTCAGAAAGGGTGGGGTTTAGGATCTGGCATTTCTCTGTTTATCGCGGGTGGTGTTGCTTTACAGATTTTTCAAGGATTATTTGCGGCACAAGATTTCGGGGAAGGACCAGGTGATCCCCCTGTAACATCTTATAGAGGTATTGCCCTTGCTTTTTATGCTTGGGCAACACAACGGAATCCGATTGAAGCAATTGGAGCGTTATTTTTCCGGTATAGTCCAGCAGAGAATGTCAATTTACCTTCCCTCTCTCTCCTTTCTGTGATTGCTTCTATAGTTGTGTTTATTATTGTGATCTATTTTGAATCAATGCGGATCGAAATCCCGATTTCATATGCTCAATACAAGGGAATTCGTTCCACTTACCCCATTAAACTACTCTATGTGTCAAATATCCCCGTCATTCTAACATCTGCAGTATTTGCTGATATTTACTTAATTACTCAGATGGTTTGGAATGCGAGTGGCGGAGGACAAGGTACAATCACCAATCCACTGGCTCTGTTTTTAGGAACATTTACTGTTGATGAAACGTCTCAGCAATATGTTCCTCAATCTGGTCTTGTTTATTTCTTGACCCCACCACGATCGCTTGTTGGTGATTTTGGAATATTTAATCCCGCTAATACATTCGGATCTATTTTTCGTGCTTTAGTTTATGCAACGATTCTAATTGTGCTCTCAGTTATTTTCTCAGTAATGTGGTTGGAAACCGCAGGAATGGGCCCTCGTGACGTTGCAAGCCAGTTTCTGCAATCAGGTATGCAAATGCCAGGATGGCGACGAAGTAGAAAGATTGTTGAACGTAGGTTAGAAATGTATATTCCTACAATAGCAATAATAGGGGGATTGTTCATCGGTTCTCTTGCTGCTTTTGCAGATTTCTTTGGTGCAATAGGCTCGGGAATGGGCATTCTTCTCTCGGTCAGTATTATGAGACAATATTTTGATCTAATAAGTAAAGAAAGAGTCGCTGAAATGAATCCTTCATTACGTAGTTTTTTAGGGATATAATGTCTGTTATTCCTTTAAGGTTAGATTTATATTATAATTTTAGATTTCTTTTCTCAATTTGCTTATCAATTGAGTGATTAACATGAAACCTCTCTATAGAAAGATATTATATATTATTCTGTGGTATTTCGTGTACCCCAATTTATGGTTACTTCTCCTTGCCCCTGATATTTACTTCAAACCAGAAAATCTCATTTTTCTTCTTACTCTTCTTCTCTCTTATCTTCTTGGTATTATAGACACAATATTCCGACCCTTTTCTGAGAGTATTGAAGAAGATTGGACAACTAATCGACTCTATTCTTTGATAATACTCAGTTTATTCCTTTTAAACCCAGTTATCATTGCCCTATCATTCTATGAATCCAAACTCTTCATATCACAGTATTTTCCGATTTGGGACAGTTTAGCTATAGCTATTCTTGGTGTCCTTATTTTTCTCATTGGAGGTTGTATTACTATAACAGGTAGATACCAGCTCAAACAATATGGTGAGGGTATCTTAGATGTTAAAGATGATCAGACCTTGATAACTTCAGGAATCTTTGGGTACATCCGTCATCCAATTTATGCAGGAGGAGTAGTGGGAATAATTGGATTCTATCTCGCATTCAGGAGTTTATTTGTATTAATTGCTATCTGGATTATCTACTTCATGATTTTCAGACACAGATTACTTTTCGAGGAAAAAATGATGATCGAAGCATTTGGTGACGAATACAGAGAATATATGAAGCGAACAAAGCGATTAATACCTTTCCTATATTGATAGGAAAAATTCTTGCTACTAATGATGAAGTGAAAGAGAATCCCTCCCTCCTTTATGAAAATCCACTTCGTAATTGGATTATCAAGGTAAAACCATGTAAATTACTTGAGGATCTGAAATCAAAGGAAATGATATTACAAACCTGAGATTTAATGATCCTTTTCTTCTGGTTCCCGTACTTTCTTTTTGATTTTTTCTAGTAAACCTTTGAGTTCATCCTTCTTAAGTTCATCTGATTCTCCTATCTTTTGGACAATTGTATCTACTTCTGTTTTCGCCGATGTTAGCACATCTAACCGTTTTTGTGTCTTTTTGATCCGCTTCTTTAGGGAGGATCTATATCCTTGGAAATAATCCAAAGCATCCTCCTTGGACTGAAAATCATTGATTTCTGCAACCATCTTTCTATACAATCTTGGTCGTGCAAAAGGATGACCATATCTTTCAGGGGGAGCTAAATCCGAAAAGAAAGCAAGTTTTGTTGCCCACTCTTCTTTTAATTTATCTAAGTACTCTTTACCCTTAGTCGTTATTCGATATTTCTTCTGGGCTCTGCCATCAGCAATTGATTCTACTGTATCGACATATTCTTTCTCTTCTAGTTTTCCTAAAATGCGAATTACATTACTCCTGGGGATTTTATACTTCTCTTGAATCTGATAGCCTGTGATACCCTCGGTGTGATCAGCTAACATTGTCAAGATAAAGAAGTATTTTAGATCTCTGAATGCTCCTCGGGTTAGGGGGAAAGGAGGTATAAATGGGTCATGACGACCAGGAAAATGGAAGAATGGTGGTTTATGATGTCTTCTAGATCTAAATGGCGGTGATGGGGGTGAATCATGGTGCTCTGACATCATAAATGGGAAATTACAGTTAAAAAACCCCTTTGGAAAGTGAAAATAGTCTTCATTTGAAGGAGAAGGACCAAATTCATCAGTTGGTATTTTTTCATTAGTGTGATTCATAATTTATCACCATATACATGAATTACAATCATATTTATAAATATGTCTATTATGGACATATATCAAATCATGACATATGACTGAGTTATAATTCTATAAGAATGAAGCTGGAAAAAGGAGCAACAACAATATACACAGAATTTCTGATGATTAGAGGTCATTAATTAATAAAAATATCGCCAGAAAAAAAATCAAAAAAAATTTGGCAAACAAAGAAAAAAAAGAAATAATGGGGAGGGAAATAAATCCCTACTTAGTACAACCTATTTTCTTTTACGTCTGATGAGAGTGGCAACCAAGTACATACTGGTCAGACTGAAGAGAAGCACTTCAAATTCGAACCCTGGAGCGCCGATAGCTGGAGCTGTGTCCTCTACATTATCTACCTGTATTAAAATAAGGATATACAGGTGATTTACCACTGTATCATCATCTTGTACGTCAATCTCACAGAGATAGTAATTATCAGCAGATCCAGTACTATCCCACGAGTATTCATACATAGACCACCCTGCATCTGTTCCAGCTTCGTCCATGTCAGTATTTTCTACAATACTGCCTAAATCTGGTTCCCCAGTGACAGGATCAAAGTCTTCAACAATCTGAACCTTGAAACCTACCGTTGTTATCTGACGATCGTCTTTCACTGCAACTTCAAAGTCAATATCACCAGAAACGGGGTCATAATCGATTAAATTACCCCCTTCAACGTAATCACTGAGATTTTCTGGGAGATTTGAACGACTAGAACTCCATTCAGGGGGATCACTAACTGTTGGTCCTTCCTGACCACCAATAACGGTGAATCCAATCTTCTCATGTTCAGTGTGTTGATTTTCATCAATATCAACAACTGTTATGTTGAGAATCCGATCCCCATTCACTTCTTTGGTGAGATCATGCGTTCTCTCATAATAACCTGTTACATCATTGTAAGTCATGGTGTACATTGGCCCTTGATCAATCTGCATTTTAACTGATTGAATTCCTAGATCGTCGATTACTTCGACCTCGAATGTGAAACTGCCTGTTAATGTTTCACCCACTGCACTTGGGGAGATAACATCTATTGTTGGAGGGATTCCTGGTCTAACGTTGTCTACCTGAAGGTAGAAATCATAAATTACCTTGTGACCATCCATGTCCCATACAGTTATCGTAAAGAAGTGAACACTATTCTCAGCTTCACCTAAAGTATTCCAGTTGAACTCAAAGATGTTATCGTCATCTGTGTCATTTAATAGAAAACCTGTGAAATCCCTAGTCAAGACCACTGCAAATACTTCTACATCATCGGTCACTTCTACACGCATAGTATGGGTTCCGTAAACAGATTCATTCTCTGCGGTAATAAGATCAATGACTGGAGCATTGGTGGCAGCGCTATCATAATTATCCACTAATAAATTGTGTATCCCAAAGTCTACCCAATTGCCATCATTGTCTTCACTGTAAGCAACAAGTGTCCATTCTCCATCTGCGAATCCATCAGTTGTGTCCCACGTGATGTTATAGTCTATAGTTGGATAATTTTCCCACCAAACCGTCACTGGGATTTCTTGTTCAAATTGTGCTATTCGGGCTGGTAAATCAGCAAAATATGCTTTTACTGTTGTTTCTTTAATTCCTGAGGAGCCAAAACGTTGATCCCAATCCGTTCCATTCCAGTAATAGAATGGCCATCCAAAGTGATGGACACCATGTGAGTTTTCATCCCATATCTTCACGTGGAGATGGTTATCCGTTCCTGTAAAGGTGACACCTTGTTCTTGGACGTCTTCACCCCAGTATTTATCTCCTGTGGTGAAATTGTGGTAATAAAAGTTCCCACTTGGTGGTTGGGTATCTACATCGTCTTCAAGGAATGTATAATCGAAAAATAACCCAAAATCATCGAATACAGTCCCATTGGGATTATAATCTTCATCAACGAACTCAAGAGAGGCTGCTTCTGTGTATATTTCCAAATTGTGATTGATATATCTTATATCCCACCAAGGATCCTCCCAGGAATTGATATGCCAACCCCATCCGTTGTTTTCGCGAGGATAGACAGCATAAGCTTCATAAGGAACAATTATGGGAAAACTGGAAACAGAATAATTACTGCTGAATGGGAACGATGACCAACTCCATTCTGATAATAAGTTGATATCCTCATTTACTACTGATCCTGAATAGGTTTTTGTTGGATTAACCACTTCTTCTGCCAGTGGATTCCACCAGAAATCTATTTCATCTATCCATTGATCTACATCAGGACGATAATAAGAAAATTGTCTATATTCTGTTGTGGTCATGTCTTGATTTTCAAAGACTGGAGTACTCTCGATTAGATTGTAGTTATCAGATAGGAGATTCTGACTCTTCACTTGAGTAAAATCATCGCTATGGAAGCGATAGGTGTTTCCTTCATAGTGTAGGCGATGCCAGTCCCAACTATTGTGGTCAGTGTGATTACTTGTGAAATCGATACTCAAGTGAGTTTCGATATCCATAGCTAGATTGTTTGCTGCACTGTAATGATCATCGATATCGTTGTAAACGATAGTGAGCTCAAAACTATTCCACAAGCTCTCTCTGTTCGGTCGGAAGGACAATTCCATTATTACTATGTTAGGATCCCAATTTGTTAATAATTCAAAATTAACAACTCTCGAGAATTCTCCTCGTAGATTAATGCCTTTGTACAAATAACCATAATGATTAACGACTAACGATGCTTCCATCCTTGATTGTAGGTAGTGTGGGACAAAGTTATAGTCAAAGCTGACTGATAGATCGGTATAGACATCATCAAAGATTTGGAAATCGACATCCCAGTAATGTTCCTTAAGCCATGGCTCAGGAGGAGGATGATATTTCCGATAAATTGTAGTAGAACTAGTATTAGACGAAGGGGTATGCGTTATTGCTGTAACATTGGGGAGAGCATAGTTAATCCATAAATGATTCTGATAATTGTTTCTTTGGATCTTTTCTGTGTGGATCAGTTCATTCATTGTTAGTGTGTGAGATCCACTCATAATATCAGAAATGTCATAGTTGAAATCGAAACCAAAGGCAAAACCAATCGCTGGATCGCCACCTCCAGACGGCCACGCCCACGCATTGATATGGTTTGCTTCTGTCACATTAATGGTTTCAGCTAGCCCTCCGATATTTCGAGGAATGATTTCATCATTGATAAACTCAGTGAACCATGGCCAGACTATGTGAGAACGATAACGAACAGCAGTGAGATCGGTCCACGTGTCACCTCGCCAATCTTCCCATGCCCATGTTCCTTCGTACTCATAGTGAATTAATAAACCTCGGCTCATGTAATCAACGATTAAATCAGCGTATTCTCTAGCTAGCTCAGCATTATTGGTTCTAAAGTGGATTTCTACTTCAGTATTCTGGTCTCCTGGATCATCTGTTGGCCTGAACCACCAGTTAGCATGATCAAAAATGTCATAGACATCTCGATAGCTTGCTATGAAAAGATTAAGGTTCTGTTCCCCAAATCCTAGATCCTTAGAATTAAGCTCTGCTCGGGCGTTAATCCCTCCATCATGATTAACCCATACCCAGGCTGATTCCCAAAAGTCCGAATATGAGTTAACAGAGGGATTAGGAGTAATTATCTTTCTTCCAATGGATGACGAGGAAGTTCCTTGGGTTATTTGTAGTGTTGTTGATATTATAAGTAATGAAAGGAGTAGAAGACAGAGCATAGAAATTGTAAATTTATTTAATTTTGTTTTCTTCATTTTTGAATTTTCTCCAATATTTCTAGAGATTTTCTTGTTATTGTCATAGAATTAGAATGCTATCTATGTTGATAAAGTAAACCATTTCAAATTAAAAGCTTCTAAATTTTCCCTTTTTTCATTTGTATAAAAGAATTAGACTTTTATTTGTGGTTTATCTACAACTGCAAAAACTTCTACATCTTTAAATTCTTCATTTGGAGAGTGTACTTCAAAAAGCGGAACTGATGCTAATTCGCAATTCTTTGATAAAATCTCATATTTATTTTTCTGAAATGTTTCTAAAACGTAAACTGCTTTCACTAAACCGCTCATAACGTAAACTAGTGTGGCATAATAACCTGTGACATAATTTCCCTCCTCCAAATAATATGTACTTTGATCTTGTGATCTTTTATTCTCAGTGATGGCTTTTCCTTCTGGGGTCATTGTACTAACCGCTGATTAAATGTGTTTAATGATCTAGTATAGTCATTCTTTGAAGCAAATCGTATTATTGGCATATCACTGTCAAAATCGATTTATTCATTTTATTATTAACATCACCAAATTTTATACCTTTCATTTTAGGCATAAATGAAAGAAGAATTTGTAATTATATTTTGAATATCTATTGGAGAGGTGATTATGAAACCCAGAAAATCATATATCACGCTGATTCGGATCTTCATTAAGGTAGGATTTGGAATTATTCTAAGTTTATTTGTTGGAATCGTTTATTCTGATAAGGTTCAGATTAATCCCTCCTTTAGACTTCTAGGATTATGTAATTTCTTGGTAGGCGGTATTCTCTTCGGAGGATTAAGACTTTTTTTTGGACCTGTATACATTGAAATAATTACAGTTCAAAATAGTGGAAAACTCTTTAGTTCTCTAGAAACAGATTTTGGTGAATCAGGGGAGGATTTAATAGCAGGATTAATAATGATTTCATGTAATTGCGGTTATTGCAATCACGTATCCAAGTAATGATCCAAAAAGGGGAATTACAGCTGAAACACGAATCAGTTGAGGAATGGGAAAGGAAGACATTGAAACAAGTCGTGTTAAATTGTTTTGGTGCCGTATAATGGTCATTTCATCACTTTTATTAAGAATTAGGGAATGTATAATCTCCTGTTGCCTATATATCATGGAGCCAAGGACACGGCTATACTTCTTCCAGCTACGATATATCGCTAGTCCACTCTGTTCAAAACCGATGAGAATCAATACTAAAAGGGAACCTAGGAAAAGAAGTGTGACCCACTCCACATTAAGGAATGCAAAGAAGCTTGAAATTGTTGTCGTAACTAAAAATGGTAGAAGAAAAGAAAGCAGTAATAACTCGAATAATAAAGGAGGGAACGCATCAAAAATAAATGGATAAATCCATTCAAGGTCGATATCAATTGGAATTTTCTTAAGCTGGAATTTCCCTTTCCCATTCGTTTCATTGAAACCAATGAAGTTGTCAATCAGACCAATATTTTCCAACCTCTTAAAAAGAAACAACATTTTATCATGATAACCACTCCAATTAGGTGTAATGAGAAATATACTGTATAAGATTGTTATAATTGAGAATATAATTCCTAGGAAAGTAGCAAATCCAACAGAGATCATTAAACCAGCAGATACTTCGCGGGGAACACTACCAAATTCTTCAGGAGTTGTAAATGTTTTAAAAAAGACGACCTCAGAAATCACTTCAATTGAGAATAATAAGGAACTTAAACCAAGAAATCCTAGAATAATAGAAATGATCAGAGCTATGATTTTTTGGCGTCCTGATCGAGGATGATCAAATATCTCTTTTTCTTTCCGTAAATAATCCACGAAGGATTCCTTATCATACGTGATATCCTTCTTTATTTTCCAACTAAGCTCTTCTTTTAAAATCATATTCTGCTTTAATTGATCCATTGAAATCTCCGTCTTTGTTTAAAATCTCATTAACAATTATTCATTGATTTTAAGCTCGAGATTAATCATATCACCTCGTGTGAATCCAATCCCATTGAAAAATCGAAGTAATTCCCAGTCTCGCCAGTTGACGAGTGTATAAACGGTATCAACACCCACTTTTTTCATATAATTAAGGAGTTCTTTCATTAATAATTGTCCGATCCCCTTTTTCTGATAAACTGGATCAACTCCGATCGTATCAATCCAACCAATATTCTCTGGCACACCATACTCCCAGCCACTTGCCTCAGCAAAGATGAAACCAACTACTTCATCTTCCATTTCTGCTACTAGTGATGGTAGAGGTGATTTCTTTCCAGTCATTTCAACTTTTCTTTCCCAATATTCTGGTCGGCTTTCTTTAAGAACCTTATTGTCTATCTCGATGATTCTATCGAGATCTTCTTCTTTCATTATTCTAATTATTACTTCTTGTGTGGACATATTTTCCATATCCTTCTCCTATCTACAAGCATCCGAGTCAATTATAAACCTTTCATTGATGGTTCCCAGTATATATATCTTTAGTAAATGATATTTGTGTCTGATAACAGATAAAATAACAATCAGAACTTGTTTCAAAAAGAGAGAGGAGTACCTTTAAAAAGATATTATGAGGATGAAAGTTGCTTCTGATTGAGTTGCTTTAAACGAATTAATTGCAAAGACAATGTGATGATTTATGGATCTGTTTGAAAGAATAAAATTAATACTCGAAACTCAACCGTACATTCCATTTGATATAGGCAATGTAAAGAATCTAGCTACAAGTCTTTTTTTGACCCCAAGTAACGCGATGATCCTCCATTTAACCTCCTTGGATAATCCAAATGACCATATCCCCATTCTTCCAGAAAATGCTTTCACAGTTGACGCACGGTTCTCTCCTGATGATTCTTGGATCGCTCTCCCTATTGACTATTCAGGAAAAGAAGATAGTGAGTTATATCGGTTACCTACGACTCATGATGAAAAGTCTATTCCATTAGAAAGATTAAGTACAACATCAGGAAGGCATTTATGGGTAAATTGGAACCCTAATGGTACTCAACTCGTATGGGGGTATTCACAAAAGAAAATGAATAGAGTAAGCCTATTTAATAACAAACTTGATTCTGAGGAGAATGTTTTGTGGGAAGGTGAAGGAATCCCTCTCATCGGTCATTGGAAACATCCAAACATGATAAAATTTACTATACTTACTTCTGTAACAAATAAATCCGACGAAATCATTATCAATCCAATCAATAACGAGGTTATTCAGTCAATTCCTGTTGCAAGTTCATGGGTGTTTTTTGGATTATGGCATCCGACAAAACCCATTTTTCCATATCTTACTAGAGATAAGAGTACATTAGCTCTGTTTAACCTTGATCCTAAGGAAACTATTCTGCTGCCAACACCTGAGGGAGAGATTGAAAAAGTTATCTGGGACCAAAAAGGAGATAATCTTTATTTTTCTGCTTCAAAAGATGCCCGAGATAAAATTTATTCGATTCATGTCGAGTCACAGGTTTTGACTGAACTTCTATTCCCAGAAGGAATTAACAAGCTTGTCAAGATTCGTGAAATAGATAACAAAAATGTCTTGTTCTTTGTCCACGCAGATGCTACAACTCGACATAATCTATGGATGTACGATCTTCTATCTCAGGAATACACTCAGCTTACAAAGAAAAGATCACCAGAAATCGGTACAGAAGCATTTCCACTAGTTCAATCAATAAGTGAGTATTGGAATTCCACAGATGGACTTGAAATTCATGGATTCGTAATGAAACCTTCTACCCCTATACCTAAAGAAGGGTATCCTATGGTGGTTTTTGTTCATGGTGGACCGATGGGCCAAGATGTAGATTCTTTTGTGGGGACTTATCAAATTCTAGCTCAAGAAGAATTTGTTGTTTTTCGTCCTAATTTTCGTGGATCTACAGGATACGGAGAAACGTTCCAGAGAGCAAACTTTAGAGAGATTGGTAAGGCAGATCTAATGGATATCGTCTCTGGAATAAACATGCTTATTGATAAACATAATGTGAATCCTAAAAAAGTAATTATTACTGGAGGATCTTATGGAGGGTATATGACCTTAAGAGCATTAACTAAACCAGAGCTCTTCGAGTTTTGCGCGGGTTGGGCTGAAGCTGCAATTTCAGATTGGGAATATATGTATGATCAAGCTGTAGATGAAGTATTCAAACAATTTGTTGTATTATTATTTGGTCCAATGGATAATGAGGAGAGTCGGCCATTTTTAAAGGAATCTTCACCCCTAAATGATTGGGAAAAGGTAAGCAAACCTCTTGGTGTCGTCCAATTTGCTAATGATACTCGTACACCCTTAAAGCCTGTCTGGGACTTTGTAAACAACCTCTATGATCGTGGAGATGAGATTGAGTTCCATGTACGACCTGCAATGGGTCATGCAAATATACCTAAGGGATATTTAATTCGTTCTATAGCCCGTTTGATACAATTTTGCCAGAGAGTAGTTGAATAACGTATAGGTTTGTTTCATTGTTATCTTCAAATGGTCTTAACAGCTGACACAATCAAAGAAAATGGAATTTTCTGATTAATGGTAATGAACTTAGTATCAATTTTATCCGCGTTTTGATAAGGAACCGTATCACCTAACTCTTGTACCTCTTCAATAGAGTAACCTGGAGGTTCTACTATTCGTTCAATCTGGAAACCAGCAGCAATTAATCCATTTATTATCTGGTCAAAGCGATAATATGTACTTCCAAACGAGGCTATTTTTCGTCCTTCTTTATCTTCCCAACTCCAAGTATCCCGTTCATTATTAAAGTAACTGCGGATTTTTTCAAACTTGCCTTCTTCCATTGCTTCCCAGACCACTGGCATCAAGGGGTGAAGAATACATATCACAATCCTCCCTGTTTCTCGGAGTACCCGAAAACTTTCATCTAAGACAGTCTGAAGGTGTTCTACATAGCTCAAGGCATGTGATGATACTATCAAATCAAATGAGGTACCATGTAATATAGATAGATCTTCCATGCTACTTTGTAGAAACTCAATCTCTACATTTTGACTACTAGCGAGTTTTCTTGCATATTCCAGTTGTTTGGTGGATTGATCAAGCGCCTTAACGGTCTTAGCTCCCCATTTCGCAAGTACAATAGCATTTTGTCCGCCTCCACACCCTAGCTCAAGGACGTCCAACCCGTCTACATCCCCTATCACCTTAAGGGTTTTTTCTCCAGGACTGTATGGACCATAGTGTACATCCGTTAATGAAATAAAAGTTGTACTTTGATAATAATCGCTTAGAAGATCCCATGACGCACGATTTTTTTCATTTGACAATATAAATCCACTCATTCCTAACTTTGGAGCTACTTTTATGAATAATTTGAGGGCATTTAAATCCGCTTTTTATACTTCTTTGCCATCTCTATGATGTGGTTACCTGCCAATCCTGAAAATGAAAACCCTTACCACCAGTAATCGTGTCTATAGATATAATTTTGGAGAATCGTTGTTTAGGCTCTTCTTCAATATTTCAAAGAAGATGATTATTCATTCCTAATCCAGAAGTTCCATTAAGAACAAAAAAATTATGTTCTCTTAAGAAAGACATATTATATATATAGAAAGGATTAAAATCCCATGTTATCTGGATCGAAATCTACCATAAAAGAAATCCAGAATTCATCAATTTTTCCGTTTCTTGCTGGAATAATGGCATTATATATCCCCTCCCACAATCGTGTATTAATTCCGACAATTATTCGCAGAATTGAGTTCGATAACTCCTCATTTATAATCCAAAGAACCCGAATTGGTTGAATAGAAATGAAAAAGTCAGATGGATCGAAAATTTCATCTTTTTCATAAAACTTGAATTTCTATACCGTTCCGTGATACCTAGGCTTTTATCGCGAACGATAAAAACAGCTCATTCCTGATTCATAGAGTCGTGCCCAGGAGAACCAGGTCTTACAAACTCTCCACAAGCGTTTAACGTCTCTGGGGAACTCTCAGCGACGAATTCTATGGAAGTTCTGGTATTAGAAAACATTATTCATTTATAAACTCCCTATTTTCTTTGGCAAAAGAGTTACTAGGATTAGCTATAAAAGCCTACAAAAGAGTCAACTATTAGCAACCCTCAAAAAATTATATATGAAATTACGTATAATTGTTATCTCATATTAATAAGCCATCGATGTAATGTTTGAAATGGTATATCAAAAATGTTCGAAATTTGAACAGTTTCAAGGTCACAATGATCAGGATATAACATCATGAGAAAAGGGCAACTCATATTTCTCTCCTAAGTTGATTATTATGGATACAAGTGTTGTAATTAAAGTAAATGATCTATCCAAATATTTTCATATACACAAAAAAACTAAAATCCGTAAATTATCTACCAATAGACACAAAAGTTCTAACAGGGAGGTCACCAATGGGAATGTTATACGAGCTGTTGATAATATCAGTTTTGATGTGAAAAAGGGGGAAATATTTGGATTATTAGGCCCTAATGGTGCTGGAAAAACAACAACGATACGTATGTTAACAGGAGTATTAGAACCTACAATAGGGAATATCACCGTTTTTGGGAAAGATTTCTCGAAGAAGAAAATTATGATTCAACAAATAATTGGTAATGTACCAGAAATGGCAAATGCTTACTTAGATCTAACTGGTCTACAAAATCTAGAGTTGATGGGCGAACTATATGGTGTTCACAAGAATAAACGCAACCAACGAGCTAAGGATCTATTAACCAAGTTTGAACTCTATGAAAAACGTAATTTTAAGGCAAAAAAATACTCCAAAGGAATGAAACAACGATTATTATTATGTATGGCCTTAATGAGTGAACCAAA
This sequence comes from Candidatus Hodarchaeota archaeon, assembly GCA_016840285.1. The sequence goes on from JAEOSR010000090.1 coordinate 27,301, forward strand.
AATCCTATTCCTCGATGAACCAACTTCAGGTTTGGATGTACAAAGTAGTATCATTATTAAAAGTCTGATAAAAGATTATAACAAAATAGGTATGACAATACTTCTAACTACGCACAACATGGACGTTGCAAATGAGTTATGTGACAGAATAGGGATTATAAATAAAGGAAAGCTAGTAGAATTGGATACACCACAGGATCTACGTAAACTAAAGCAAGAATATCAGGCGTTAGATGTTTATTTCGAGGAAAAGGATATTTCCCAAATAGAAATAGAAAATCTCCCATTTATCAAAGAGGTTTTAAGAATTGGAGATTATTACCGGATTATTGTAAGTAATCTTAACAATGGTCTTTGTGATATTATTGAGTATGCTAAATCATCTGATTTGAAAATAGCTAGAATAAATACTTACGAACCTCATCTACAAGATGTTTTTTTGAGAATTATTAATGAAGGAGGAGTATAACATGCAGGAAAATACTGAATTCTTTTTAGATGATCCAACATCCATCATGACCCAATTAAAACGTTCTCTTGTAATTATGAAGAAAGATTTACGGATATATTATAATAAGGGGCCTGTAGTTATTCAAGGAATACTCTTTCCAGTAATGTTATTTTTTGCATTTACTGTTGGGAGAAACATTACACCAATCTATATTGTTTCTGGCCTTATGGCTATGGTACTCTTTTTGACTTCAACTTCCATCGGTCCAGTTGTTTTCCCGTGGGAAACAAGGCAAATGACTCTTGAGAGATTAATAACATGTCCAATCTCAGTAAAAACTATACTATTAGGGAATTTATGGAGCTCGTTCGTTTTTGGCTTTATTTTCTCCACAGTTCCTTTGATTCTAGGGGGAGTTTTACTTGGATTACAAATGAATTTGTTGTTAATTTTCTTGGGGATTATTATTGCTGCTCTAGCATTCTCTAGTTTCTCCTTAATATTATCAGTACCTCCAACTGACATGCCTGCTAATACAATGATTTTAACAATCTTTATTAAATTTCCACTAATATTCATAAGCCCTTTATTTATGCCCATCTCTTCCGCTCCATTAGCAGCAATTTCACCTCTTACTTATTTCCTTGATATTATAAATATTGGCGTTGGAACAGATAGTTCTTTTGGATCCATAGGATTATTCTTAGATTTCAGCATTTTAATAGTATTCACTCTTTTTTCTCTCATTGCAGCATTCTTTTTACATGAAAAAACCATAACTAGAAGATTTTCTTAGGATTAATTTCGTGTTCAAAGGATTCCTTTGTGTGAAATTGAAAACAAATGATTTCAGTGAGCTTAATAAATTCGAACTCGAGACCGCTGGCTTCCAGAACACCCTTCGCAGCTCGATCTGTGTTATTATTTGGGACTGCACTACCAGAGATACCTAAAACTACTGGATCCATTAGTGTTCTAACCTTATCCGCGCTTAATCAACTTCCCTGAATAAATATTATGTTATTCATTCCAGATTTAATGAAAAAGATAAGATAAAGAGGATTATATGTTGAAGGTGTTTTTGATCCACAGCAAGTCATAATGCCTGAAGTAAAACCATTTTTTAATTATATGAAGAAACTTCTTCAATATATCTAAAAATAAACGAACCACTATTTGGGAGAACTAAGCAAGATAGAAAGTTTGACTTTGGGGCTTAGATATATTTAATGCCCAATTGGATTAGAATTGTTTTCGTGCGGATTTCTTAACTAAGACAAACCCTAACATTGTTACAAGCAACATTATCGAAGTTAATCCATGAGTACTTACTGGGGTTGTTTTACTAGTTGAACATGTTGTTGAAGGTTCTTTGAATGATGTTAGAGAAATAACTGTTGTTAAAGGAACCTTTTCTGAAATATTGTGTATTGCAAACCCAGCTCCCTGATATGTTAAATAAAAGGTGTCTTGGAAAGATCTTGGAATGTAGGGTTGAAAATGGTTCAATAAGTAACCTATACGGATTGGTTTTTCAGGAATAGAGAAATTATATACATAAACACCTCTGGATAGATCAGTAAAAAAGATTAGTTCATCGTGATCAGTAGCATGGAATGGAGAAATGTTATCACTAATATTTATTTCAAGAGGAACAATATTTAGGGGATTTGATATATTAAATATACGTAATTCATGCTCATAAACGCAACTATAAGCTAAATCATCGTTTATAAGTATTCCAGTGCCAATCACTTCATTAGTAATATCAGGTGGATTAAATTCATTTATAAGGGAAGGATCAGAAGCGTTACTGATATCTACGATTGTAACACCTCCGAATTCTGAAACAAAAAATAAATTCTCATTAATTAATTCAATATCAGTTACTACACTTCTATTAAAAATTGTTATTAAAAAAGGATCTTCTGGGTTAGTTATATTAATAACAGCAATACCAGGAAAATTGCCATTAGGTGTACCACTTGCGAGAAACAAAATATTTTCCTTAATCTTGACATCCCAACCATAAAGCCCAGGATCAGGGCCCACGAAATCTGGTATCACTTCGGGATTTATGGGATTAGTAATATTGATTATCCACAACCCACCTTTTCCATTACCAATGTAAGCAATACTATTCTTAACGATAATTTGATGAGCAAAACCCTCATTATATGATTGCTCTATATGTTTGACTTCAGTTATATTAGTATGATCACTGATGTCAAAAATCCTCAAACCTTGATAACCACAGGTTACATAAGCAAAATCATCCTCTACCCAAATATCAAAAGCACCGCTTGCTGTGATAAAAACAACTTCTTCAATATCAAGCTCGATATTTGAATTTCCGACCCCATAGGACAGAGTAAGAAATAAAATAAGAAGAAGAAACCCTAAGAATGAGATCTTCCCACACTTTAACTGGACTATCACAAAATAACCTACTTTGTAGAAAATATAGAAGATCAACGAAATTAAATAAATTTAAATCTATATTTCAGTGCAAGATTATAGGAAGAAGGACTCACCAAAAAGAGTAAGACTCTTTTATTTCTAAACTTTCTTTGTTTTTCATTATTTGGTAATTATCCCTTCTCAAGTACTAATTGAATAAGCTCTAAAATGATACCCAAACTCTTCTCAGTGTCTAGATAGGCAAACTTAACCATCTCTTGGACTATACCTTTCTCCAGCACTGTTATTCCCTCCTTCTCCAGTCTTGATAATTCCTCTTCTATATCTTCAACAATAAATCCTATATGATGAAGCCCTTCTCCTCTTTCTTTAAGAAATTTCGAATGAATAGTTTCTCCTTCAAGAACCTCAATCAACTCGAGCTGTATGTCACCCACTTGAAATAATCCAATCTTTAATTTACCTGAATCAACGCCTGATTCCAATGTTAAAAAGGGGGGGCCAAACATTTGTTCATAGAATTTCACACTTGTTTCCATATCCTTTACAACAATTCCTATCTGATCGACTTGGGGGAATTTAGAAAAAAGAGGGATCTTTTCAACGTCATCAACCAAGTTTAAACCTCCAAACCAAGCTTTGTTTTCTCGATAAAGAAAAATCTTTCTTCTCTTATTCAATGATGATGTCTAGCTACTCCTTCTAAAAAGGCATGATAGTCTCTTGGTCGCATCAATCTACCAAATGCTCGTTCTACAACCTCACTAAGAGCAGGATGAATATGCATGCCTCGATTGATTGGATAACTGCTCCTTTCTGGTGTATACATAAGAGTGATAATCTCTTGGATCAAAACACTTGCCTGTGGGCCTATAATATGTGCTCCTAATATTTTTCGATCCTTGTCAAGGATAACTTTCACAAAATAATCTTTAACATCCATAGCCATCCCTTTAGCTGTATCCTCATACTTTTGATAACCGATGATGATGCTATCTTCCCCATATTCAGCAATGGCTTCTTTTTCGCGCAATCCTACTCTAGCAATTTCTGGATATGTAAATACAGCACTGGGTATCGCATGATAATCGACCTTTACTTTGTTCTTTAGTACCGCGTTATAGTACACTACCATTGATTCATAATTTCCCACATGCTTGAACAGGTGTTTTCCATTAGCATCTCCAAAGACCCAGACATTTGGTTGTGAGGATTCTAGATATTCATTTACTTTGATCCATCCTTTCTCATCAGTTTCTATCCCTGCTTTCTCTGGATGTAAGATTTCATTATTAGAACCTCTTCCTGCCGCAATTAATACCTCTTCAGCAATAAATTTTACCAAATCACCATTTTCACGATTTTTAGCTATAATTTCCTTGAGGTCTCCATGTAAATTACTTTCAAGAGCTTCGTGATTTGTGAAAATTTGCATATGCTTTGATAGCTCACTCTTAGCTAATACGGAAACTTCAGGTTCTTCCTGAGGAAGAAATTGCGGATTTCTCCCTATAATAGTAACCTTTGACCCCATTGCTGAGAAGAAGTGTCCATATTCCGCAGCAATATAGCCTCCTCCAATGATTATCAAGCTTTTAGGGAGCTGTTTGATGTGTAAAATACTATCACTAGTATGATAGCCTATTTCTTCTAGTCCCTTAATAGGAGGAATAATAGGTTTGGATCCTGTACAAAGAAATATTGTTTTTGAGGTGATTCTTTCATCTCCGACTTCAAGTTCATAAGGAGCGACAAATTCTGCCACAATAGGGTAATAATCAATATCTTCTGAACGAGAAAGGCCTTCTCTGATATTTTCAATATCCTCATCGATCAAAGATCGCATACGAGTCATTATTTCGGAAAAATTTACATCACTAATTTCTACATTGATACCGAGTTGTTTTGCACGCTCAATTTCACGAACTAATTCTGCTGGGTAGAGTAAAATCTTTGTAGGAATACATCCACGGGTTAAACATATCCCGCCAGGTTCATCTTTATCTATTACTGCAACTTTCATTGATGGGTTCTGTTGAAGAATAGGACTCACTAAATTCATCGCGGATCCCGTTCCTATTACAATTAGGTCATATTTTTTCATTCAATCACCTTGGGCCTAGTATAGATATGTATATCAGAAATTTATTCTTAAAAATGGAGTAAAAGTAGAATCTTATTAAAAATCTGGGTATTTTTCTCGAAATTAAGAGGTTGACTAAAGAAGATCATACCCATGTTTAAATGAAGTAATAATTACGATACTATCCGCATTTCTTTGAAACGAGTATGGGGGAGAAGAGAGTCATTAGTAGTAAGAAAGAATCCTATACCAGGTTTTACAGTACGTGATGCACCTTCAAAATTGTTAAAGGTATCTAGTACATTTCCTGCGACCCCTAATCCTAGAACTGGATCCGTAAGCTCTCCATTTTCAATGATATACCCAGGATTAATTACTCCTGTGTAATCTCCTGTTTCAGGAGCTCCTTGATGAGCCCCCTGTATGTTATTAATCAGAATTCCATATTTTATATCTTCGATCAAGGTATCTAGCTCAATTGTCCCTGGTTTGACCACCCAATTGTTTACCCCGACCGAGGGGGCGTTTGCATATGCTCCTGGATTTACTCCACTTGTATCTACCCGCTGGGCATTTCCCGTACTCTGTGTATTATCTTTGGCAGCGCTGGTGGAATCATAGAGAAAATTCTGAAATATCCCATCTTTAAAAATTACTGTTTTCTGTTTTGCTATTCCTTCTGCATCAAAATTACTGGAATTAGGACTTTCGGATCTAGTCCCATCATCATACATTTCTAGATCTTTAGGAAAAAATTCTTCACCCAACCGATCTGCTAAAAATGAATTTCCTTGTTGTTTTTTGTCAGCTTTCACTGAGGGTAAGAATACATACGATCCGATTGAACTCAACGCTACAGGATCCAGTACTACTGGTATACGTTTTGGAACTGTTATTTTTTTAGCTAAAGCCAATTTATAGGCTTCTTTTGCTATTTCTGCAGAAAAACTGTTTGCATCCCCCAGGATCTCTTCCCGTGATATCCTATAATCTAAATGCAATGGACCTGGTTTCCCCTCCTTAACTGAAAGTGCTCCAAGAAAACAAAAAAAAATTGAGATTTCGTTACTTGCATCTATTCCATGTGAATTCATGACAATTGTTTTCTTCCCTATGAGATCTACCCCTCCAAAAACAGGGATAATGGGATCCTGAACTCCTTCAACTTTACAGCTAGTCAAAATATCTGATGATATCTCTATCAGATCTTCAAGGGGTGTATCCAATAATTTTTGATTGGAAAATGCCTTGTTTGTGGATTGTCTTGATTTTTTCGGTAGCCCTACCCATTCTTCGTTATCTTTACTCTTCTGAGCAGATATTGCTGTATTTTGGATAGTTTGGATTATGAATTCTTCTTCTAATCTACTTGTAAAACCCAGTCCAGTTTGTTTTCCATACGCAATCCTGAATCCCATCCCGTTGTCAATCTTTTGACTTGTTTGTCCTAATCGTCCATTTTCTATCTGCACCTCTGTAACATCTGAATACTGGAGGTACACTTCAAACTCGTCTGGTTTTTGTTTTTCCCCTACATCCATCGCTAATGTTGCAAAGTATTTCAAATCATTTAAATCCACATTTATTCCTCCTACGCTTCTCCTACTACGTTTATTGCATCGACACGAATCAGGGGCCCTCCATCTCCTGTAAACGCAGTTTGGAACTTTCCGCACCTACCTGCTGTCATGTGAAATGTGTCTTTTTTTCCCGCTCCCGATATTCCTAGCAAAGTTTCCATAGTATTCCCACTCATTGAAGCTCCTCTAACTGATTGACCCAATTCCCCATCAACAATCTCAAACGCTTCATTTACTCCAACTGTGAATGTACCTTCCCCTGACGCTTCACCGCCTAAGAATGCCACAAAATAATAACCGAAATCGATTTCCTCGAAAAGCTCCTCCATTGTAAAATCACCTGGAGCGAAATATGTGTTTCTCATCCGAATAAGTGGTTCTACTCGAAAGTCAAAAGCTCGTGCATTCCCAGAGGGTGTAACTGTAATATCAGTATTAGTATTTTCGGTGAGTTTAGCGAATTTATGTGCATATTCCCTATTAGTTAAGAGTGCACTCGCTCTACCTTGATCCAAGATGACTGTTTTTTGTGCAGAAGTCCCCTCGTCATCATAAGCGAAAGAACCAATCGCATTAGGAATTGTTCCATCATCAATAATTGTAGCATGCTCTGACGCGATTTTTTTCCCAAGAGTTGTTCCAATAATTCCATTTTCTGTTATATCTGCCTCAAAGAGATGTCCACAGGCTTCATGAGCAAACACTCCTGCAACAGGTGGCCCTAATACTGCGGGAAAAACTCCTCCCCTGGCATTTTTTGCTTCAAGATTCGTGATAATTCGTTGTGCCACAATTTCCGCCACTTCATCCAGATTTCCTTGGTTAAAAGGTGAATATCCACCACTACTACCCATTTCCTCTCGAGACCCAGCTCGTGCGGTTCCATCTTTTCCATTTCCATTTACTTTACCCCAAGTTATGCATTTATCCATTGTAACTTCTATATCATCAGAATTTTGGTAGTATTGGGTTCCAGTAATATCTGTATAAGCTATGGTTGATCCTAGAATACGTTGTTTTTCATCCAATTTGATGATTCTCTTATGCATCTGAACAAATCGATCTTTCTTCTCAGCAGAGGAAATTTCTCGTGGATCAATATCCAATTTTTTTCTGATTATGTCAGAAAAGGGTTGTACTGGATAAAGTTCTACTGGATCACGTGTGTTTTTAGCCCCTAACTTAGCTAAACTATACGCATCTTTAGCCCCTTTTTTCAATATGAGAGGGTCACTCGACGCAACGGATACGAATCCCCAGGCACCATCTACTAACATACGAATTGCTGTACCTTGATCAAATCCATGTATAACATTTCCCTTCCCATCTAAAAGCTCAATTGCAGTTCTTTCAACTGATTGTGAACGTAATTCTACAAAGCTTGCTCCTAATCGTTTACCATATGATATAATTTCTGTTAATATGTCTTGAATGTTCGACACCTCACGAACTACTAACTCTGTTATGATTCACTTTGAAATAATCTGAATTTTCTCTTTTCCCTTTAAAGTTTTCCCCATACACCCTCCCTATTAAAGAAATTCATTCCCAAACTGGTGTGGTTCCCTTTGATCCGCAGAAAGGGCAAGGTACTGGTTTAACTTTAGAACCATCTCTGAACGCTTGTGTTTGAAATACATGATAGCAGTGACCACAAGCCATCTTCAATGTGACTTTTTGCCACCGCCCTGAGATTGTTTTTGTTTTTTTCCCCCCTTCCAGGATATTTGCTGGTTGTGGATAATTAAACATTGATCCCCTGAGAGCGAATACTTTTTCAAATTGGTACTTTAAGTATTCCATACTTGACTCGAAATTATCGAATAGCTCAGGGGTCATTCTATTTATGATATGATAAAAAATTAACGTAAAAAACGAGATTACAAGAATTAGAACGAATAAAATAACCCATAAAGTTGGATTTACCGTTAGAAGATAAACGGGAAAAGGAAATAAATTTGAAATAAGTAATAATGGAATTAGAATTGCGGATGTCTGTAAGAAGAAAATTGTTGTATTAAATTCTTCTTGAGCCAGTTCTTGTTCTCTCTCTATCCTTTTACCAAGTGACAAAACAACTTCTATAATTCCTACAATGCTTATGACATAATAAAAGTATATCAAGATTGACATCAATAATGCTGATAACGCTGTTATTGTATAGCTTTCTGGATTTAGGATGAATTCTATCAATCCAAAAGGTACTAATATCAATACACCTATGATAGTTATTGCTGTTACTTGACCAATATCAAGAGCAACTCTAGGAATAAACCTTCCCAACCCGAGTTTCTTCCTCAAAGCTTGAAAACCTATAAACGCATAAAAAAGACTCACTAGAATTAAATTTATCCAACTAATGTCAATTATATCATTGTTATCGAAATAAATGGGGAAGAGATTGCCTCTTACAAGAAAAGAAGAAATTTCAGCATAAATAATCAGTGAAACTTCAAATCCTGAAAGAGTAATCCATGATTGAAGCATCTCTAGAGAGAATTTAATTAAGGGGTCTCCTGTATAGGAAAGATAAAAGATACCTTTCCAGATTAAAATCCCCGTAACCAAACCACATCCCAGAATAAACGTTACTTCAATGAAGTTCAGGGCAGTCGAAACATAAGGATCTATTTGAGCTTGGGAAACTCCGATACTATCCCAGACATTTGTAGAATGAAGCTCATGTAGGGAAAAATAACTTATAATACAAACAACACAAAAAATCAGCCAAAAAAATACCAAGTTTCGAATTTTCATTAGATTTCCCTCTTAAGCTAATTGTAAATTTGGTATTATATCTAATTTACCTTCCAGAATATTTGATTGTGATCAGCTCTTTTATGTATCGAAACTCGTTGTAGTGAATCCTTACTAAAAGCTTCTTTGAGTGTTTCAAGTTCCCGAGTATCAAATGGGAAAGTCCAATCAATCCCTAATTTATGTTGATAAACATCTGATGGGACTCCAATATCAGCGAGAAATAACTCCCCCAAGGAATTATTATGCGTTTTTAACAATCCTTCTTTAACAAAAGCAATTGTTAGTGTTGCAGATGGTTCAATCCCTCCTGAATCCGCTCCTGTTGTCACATCAAGGCCTGATGGAGTATCAAGAGATAGGACTACTTGTTGATTCTTCAAATACGAGAAAACTTGATCCGAGACTTTATCTGGGTGATCTGTAAATCCATAACCAATATAACAATCAAGGACTAGTTGATTGCTATTGTTAGTCGTAGAAGCTAAGGGGATCCCATCAAACAGTGGAATTCCAGCTTTTCGTAGGCGTATTAACTGTTTCATTGGAACATCACGAAGAGAGTTTACTCCTTTAGGAAAATAGACCTCAGTTTTTAATCCCCAGGAGGTAAGTCGCCTTGCTGCAACCAATCCTCCACCACCATTATTTCCTGAACCAGCTATTACTTGAAAAGTGCACGATTTGTTATACATCTTTTTTACGGCCAGTCGAGCAAGATTCAATCCGGCATGTTCCATCATTAATTCTACTGGGACTTGATACTCTTCCATCATTAATCGATCTACTTCTTGCATTTGGTCTTTTGTTATTCCAGGTAACCCACACTTCTTCATTCAATCACCTTTGGATAACTCATTGTAATTTTCGAATTTTATCTGGGGGATATGGATAAGCTCTTTTACTATGTGATATTTCCATTTCAACGAGAGCTTCGGCCATCTTTAACGAGGCAACTGTTGGATCTATGACTGGAATTCCCAGAGTTTCCTGCAACTCATTTGCGATTCCCAAGATCCCAGTACATCCTAGGATTATTGTGTCAGCCCCATCTTCTTCTATCGCTTTCCTTGCTTCAACTAAAAGGGTATTTTGTATCTTTTCTTCTTTTTCAAGTCTGAGCACTGGGATCTCGATAGACCTTACAGAGGCTAATCTTTCTAAAAACCCGTACATTCTTATTTTATTTTCAAATCGTGGAATCACTCCCTTAAGGACAACCAGTACCGAATATTTATGCCCGATGATGTATGCTAAAGCTAATGAGGCCTCACCTGGCCCTACAATAGGGATTTGTGTAATTTCTCTTGCAGCATATAGGGCGGGGTCACCCATACAATCTATGATAACAGCATCAAATGCATCTTTCTCAGCATCTAATACCTTTTTCAATATCCATGGAGAAGCTATCTGCTCGTCGTACATAGATTCGATTGAAGCAGGTCCTTTTTCCAAACTTGTTACTGAAATTTTTGTATCAGGCTGTGCTCTAGCTTTATATTCCTGGGTTATTACATCTTCAAAATGTTTGTTATATAGAATTGGAATTATAACTTGGATTTCCATTTTATCATCCTTTATCCTTGAGATTTTACTTGTTTTAAACTTTTTAATAGGACTTGAAGTAGTAAGATTAATACAAAGGAATCTGCTAAAAAATGGAGATAGATTTATCTAGGAAAGGATTAACGAAATTTCCTGATATCGACCAACCTGAATCTTTAGATCGGTTAATATTGAGTAATAATGAATTGACCTCGTTACCTGAAACCATAAAATACTTTGTCCATTTAAAAACCTTGAAATTGGATGTTAATCGCTTAACATCTTTACCAGACATACTAGGAAACTTAAAGCATCTTGAAACCCTTGTTTTAAGCTATAATTATTTATCATCACTTCCCAAGGCACTAGGAACCTTAATAAATCTAAGAATCCTAGATTTAGAGCATAATCAACTAAATTCTTTACCAGAAATCCCCTTGGATAATCTTTCTAAACTCAAAAAACTAATTTTATCTGATAATAGGTTATCCATCCTACCTAGAAGTATTGGAAAACTTTCTAATCTTGAGAAACTAAGTGTGCGAGATAATTTATTGAGATCTCTTCCTGATTCTATTGGTTCACTTAAGAACCTTTGGTTCTTGGATCTTTATCATAATCAGCTTGCAACTCTTCCTGATTCATTAGGAAACCTCAGATCACTTCGTGTTCTTTATTTGAAGTCTAATAACTTAACTTTTCTTCCTGACTCTCTAGGCGATCTTAAAAACTTGCAAGAGATTGTCCTAAGAGATAACCAGCTTACATCGCTTCCCAGTACCCTTTTAAATCTCACCAATCTCCAAGCTTTTGATATAGGATTAAATCAACTTAATAAAAGCTCCGAGAGAATTCTTGAAAGATTGTGGAATCGAGGAGTTAGGATTATTATCTAATTAATCAATGGAGCTTGTCTGCATTTGACATTTCCTGGTTTTTCGCTCGATTCGATAAGCTGCAATGAAATATCCTGCTAAAAAAATCATTAAAATAGATGTTATTTGAGCAGTGATATGTAAAGCGAAGAAAAAAGGTGGAAGTGTATCCTGTAATTCATTAAAGCTAAGTGGGGCAGTCTGGGGATAATAAGATCTTACAATTATTCCCAAACCAATTGATATTAGAAGAAGTATACATATAAGCATTGCTCGCTTAAACTCAACAATAAACAATCTAATCTCAAGGATGTTTGTCTCAGAGTCCATCATTCATAAAAATCTCCATAGAAAAAGTACATTTTTCACGTAGGTAACAGCTTGAAAAATCCTTCATTAACTGCAAGATTTTTAGGTAATATTGAGCTTGTGATACTTTTTTCCTAGAATTCCACAGAAAACATCCTTTTCAGAAGAATTCCCTGTAAAAGTTGGTTTGTGGAGGAAATAGCTGATTGAGTATCGGAAACATCTTTTCTGAACAATCTATCTCCCATGAATCATACAATTGGGATGCAGTTCTGAATCCCACAATCATTTGTGATAGAGACCCAATATCTATGGTCACATCGGGTGATTGTGACGTCTCCTCTAAAAACGCTCTACCTTCTGTAACGAAAAAAATAAAGGTTTTGTTATTCCATTCACATATTGGATCATTTACCTTCAAGACAAATTTAACTTCTTTTGAATAGTCTAAAGCTTCGACGACTTGTTTTACATCCACTATTCGAGCCATTGAACCAGGAAATACTTCATTAGCTTTTATTCTTGCTTCTATAAGAGAAGCCAAGATATTGGGATCAGGGGTGGAGAATACAACATATTTTCGGTGATCCATATGCCTTTTAAGGAAGTTAAACAATGCTTGTTTGGTTTTTCGATCGTACCAAAAGAACTCTTGTAAATAAATGGTGTCAGCGCTATTTTCTACTCCATTACTTGCTGGTTGGTGTTCCATAAATCTCGCAATTAAGTAGCCACATGGATTATCGTTGGTATCATAACATACAAAGAGATACCCAGGTTCTTTAGGGTTAACCTTTCGTCGCCAATCTTTCTCTACTCGCTTTACCATGTAATTATATTTTTTTCCTGCGATATTAGAATAAACTTCTTTGAGATCATCAAGCTCAAAGACTTCTCGTACTGTTCTATCTGAAACTGGACAGAATATAAATTTATCTGTCTCAATGTGGTATCGATGATTGATATTTGCAAGCTTCCAGCCAAATTTTTGGTAAAATGAGAATTTAAAAGGATACAGACATGAGATTAGGAGTTTTTCATTATACATTTTTTCTAATGTTAGATGCATTAGCTGTCGTATAAGTCCTCTATTACGATAATGGGGTGCTGTCGCTACTCCCCAAATGCCAGACATTGGAAACTCCTTGTTTCTAATGACAACAATTGAAGTAAAATATGCGAATGAGGAGACTAATACATCCTTGTCAAAACAGCCATAAACCTGACTCATATCCTTAAGGTGTGGCTGTGTTTCTTCATAATCCTCTGGAACAACACCCTCATAGGTGTTTCGTGCAGGCTCGAATGCATATCGTGCTAACCGAGCAAAGGCTTCTCTGTCTTCAGAAGTAAGTTGACGCATTTCCATTGCATAGTCCTCAATTGGAACCTTCTATATTATTTTATCAACATTTAGTTGAATCTAACAGTTCCAGAAGGTTTCCAAAGCGATAATAGTGTTTTTTAGCAGACACAAATAAGGCTAGTTGATGTGGCAATATTGTTCATCTTCAGATACTATAAATATCGATGAATATTGTCATGTCTGTAAATTTTTCATATACAACAACAATAATATAGGAATAGTTTTTCGCATACTTGATTTAGGAGAATACATCATAATTATGTAGGATTGATGCAACTGACCCAAAAGAGAATAGCATTCCCTTTCTCGGCCATCGTGGCGATGGACAAATTAAAATTAGCCACCATTGCAAATGCAATTAATCCTAAAATTGGAGGGATGTTGATACAAGGACCAAAAGGTTCTGGAAAAACCACAGTTGCTCGAGGATTAGCCGATATTCTTCCAAAACTAGAAGTAGTAAAGGGATGTTCATTTAGTTGTAATCCTCATGATCTAACAAATATGTGTGAGGCATGCAGCGAAAAATATCGAAAAGGAGAACAATTTGAAATAGAAAACAGGGAAATGATAGTCGTAGATCTACCCTTGGGAGCAACAGAGGATCGAGTTGTTGGGAGTCTGGATGTTGAAAAAGCAATAAAACACGGTATTGGAGCTTTAGAGCCAGGGATCCTTGCAGAAGCAAATCAAAATATTTTATATGTTGATGAAGTCAATTTGCTACCTGATCATGTTGCTGATGATTTGTTAGATGCAGCTGCAACAGGATGGAATGTGGTAGAACGTGAAGGAATATCAGTTCGTCATCCCTCCCGATTCGTATTCATTGGAACCATGAACCCCGAGGAGGGACAACTTAGACCACAACTCTTAGATCGCTTCCCTTTATCTGTAAGTGTTGAACGAATTATGACTGTTGAAGATAGAATGGAAGTAGTCAAGAGAACCATTGAGTTTGAATCGAATCCTGAAAGTTTCATCGAAAACTATAAAGTACATCAAGAAGAATTACGAAATCGAATAATTGCAGCAAGAACGATACTGTCAAAAGTTGAATTGCCTGAAAAACTTCTTGAAGCCATATGTCTCACTTGCTTGGATCTTCAGGTTGATGGGATGAGACCTGACATTGTCATTAGTAAAACAGCACAAACACTAGCAGCCTTTGAAAATAGAACTCGAGTCACCCCAGATGACATTTTGATCGCTTCAGAACTTACCTTAAAACATAGAACGAGAGAGGGAGGTTTTCTCGATCCTGCAACTCCAGAGGAAATTTCAAAATTATTCATGGCAAAGGTAAAAGATGTAAAATACGTCGAAAAAATAGAATCTTCTGAAACTGATAAAAAAAAAAGCGCGAAAAACCGAAAGGCCGAGTCATGATTTGGGCCCCAGAAGAAGCAACTGATAAAGAACAAGCCTTTGCAGAAAGGAGGAGTAGTAAGGCTCGAGCACGAGTATTCCAATTTTTTAGCAGGATTAGTCCAAGCTTTGCTATTGGAAAGAGGATGAAGAAAACTTCACAAGACTCTCCTATCTTAGATGGTGTTATGAAACAGGCGGATGATGTGAAAGGGGAGATTTCGGATGGAGTTGAAAGGGGGAAGTTTAAGGGAATCCCTTCAGTTTCTTTTGCTGTAAAATCCACACAGATGACAAAAGGCAATTCTTTACTCTCGAGGATAAAAAACAGTATCTTTTTGCCATTTAAACCGCCTACTCTAAAAAAATCTCCATTCAAGGGAGTTAGCAATTCAGCAGGAAAACGAGCAGAGACAATAACCACTCTTCATCGTGGCCGACCATGGGGGTGGAAGTTTCCAAAGGGTAAGCCACAAGATATTCATTTACCCGCCACAATTAGAGCTGCAGCGAGACATCAGAATAATCGTGAACCGTCTCATGAGACATCTCTGAGTATATCCTTAAAGGATGTTCGTGAAAAATTAAGAATATACAAAGCTCCTATGACACTAATCTTTGTCATTGATCTTAGCGGATCTATGATGTTCAATATTGAAGCTAGTAAAGAAGCCCTTCTAAGGTTACATAGAG
The DNA here is from genome assembly GCA_016840285.1 of Candidatus Hodarchaeota archaeon. The sequence continues at coordinate 42,749 of JAEOSR010000090.1, forward strand.
AGGCTTACCGCTATAGAGATAAAGTAGGAATAGTAGCTCTTAAAGATACAATAGCTGTTGTTGTTCAACATCCTATAACAAATCTAGGTGTGGTAGCAAATAAATTATTCGGATTGAAAATCAGTGGATTCACTCCTTTGGCAGCTGGTATGTTAAAAGCATTGGATGTTTTAAAGGAAACAAGACGTAGAGATAGAGCAACAATCCCTGTCATTGCAATTATAACAGATGGAAACGCAAATGTTCCCCTTCACAGAAGTCTAGAGACTGGGGAGATTCGTAATTTTGAGGAGATGGGAGTCGCTTTGAGACAATTTGAAGATTTAGCTGTTAAAGATGTGGTCTCAGTTTCTAAAGCAATTGAAAAGGAAAGGATCCATACTGTAGTTGTGAATACAAATCCACATTATGTTGGACGTGAAACCTATGGTTTTACTGTAACTAAAATAATTTCCTCAATAACAAAAGGTAGTCATCATCAAATTAGCAGACTTAGTGACGGAGAGGAGCTTGTTGAAGACATTTTTGAAGGTATTAGTGAAGATCAAAGAAAAATATCAAGTGGAATTCCGTTATCTCAAGCGAACTTATGGTAATAGAATGGTTTACAATTGCTGATTAGTAAAACGAAATCTCAAAGAACAATTCTCCACAATATCTACACACAACAAATGGTTCCATAATTGGCACTAGTTTTACTGGAAATCAAGAATTTCCATTATGGGACAACCCAAACCTCTATTTTGGGCTGATTAACTTAGTCTATTTCTCGTTAGACTATCCATCTCTCAATTTAGTCTATCGGGAAGACCTTTTGCTTCCATTCTTCTCAACTATACAATCTTATTATATAAAGAGAATTTGATCGTTTATCTTGGAATCCCGCTTAACTGGAAGAAAAATCAATCAGAAACCCATTTCTCTATGTTTTTAGTATGTTGGGATCGATGATAATGGTTAAGATTACCATGATGATTATATAGAGTAATATAAAGATCACTAAGCAACGTAAAATACTTGGTGTGACCTTTGTTCTCTTATCCACAATCTTTCCAGTCATTTTATTATGCCTATTGATTTTTCTCAAAAGTTTTTGGGATTAAAAGGGATATCTTGGTTATTTTTTATTACTTCTCTATTTTTTCTTGGTCTTCTTGTTGATTAATCCTTCTTTTTCAAAAATAGCATCGATACTACTCATTCTATCATCGAGTCTCTTTTGAATTACATGTGAGAAGCCCTCTAGTTCTTGATTTCCCATCATTCCTAGTTCACGAGAATATTCGTAATTTAACTTTTCATAATCTTGCTGTCGTCGGGTCATGTACTTTTCAAGGATCTCTTGCATAGATCCTTCCTTTCCAATGAATCCACGTAATAGTCCCATCAACCCTAGACGATCTAGGGTGTCCGCATCATAAACCACCTTTTCTTCTGGGGTTACAGGTGGAATACTCGAAGTAGGTGTATGACGTACGACCACACGACAAATTCTCTCACTCAAAGTATTATCAATTTCTAAACCTTCAAGAAATTCTTCTGCGATACTACCTCCGAATAAACCATGGAAACCCGCAAAGTCATTAGTCGTTTTGCCAATATCATGTAGTAAAGCTCCTGCTACCACTATAAAAGGATCTATTGGATCTTCTATATTCTTACTGATTTGAATTGCAGTACGAGTAACCATAAATACATGAGAGTAGTCATGAGAGTCGCTTTTTGCATGACATCGTCTCACAAATTCTTGGATTCTTAACAAAATCTCCTGTTCTTTCTGTGTTAGTGCCCTAGTGAGCATTTATATCACCTGCAAGATGATTAGATGAGTTGTGATCCTTATAGGAAGTTTAATTTTCCTGTGATTGATAATTCTTTCGCCTCACAAAGCAAATTCCACTTGCTTTCGATAGCAAAATAATTTTTGTTTTCTCTACTAAAAAAGTATTTTATTTGATAAATCGATTATATTGTTAATACAACTACATAGAGTGTTCTATTTTCATCTTGAGAGCGTAAGAGATAATAATTAATCAAGAGAACTAGGCATTTCAAAACAATGTTTTATAAGATTGTACTACCTGGAAACTACTACGCCATCCATATGTTATCTGAATCATTCAAAAGTTTATGATACGTTTACACAATAATTTGTATAGGGAAAATGATGTCGAATAACGGTTTGATTGAAAAGCTATATTGTGCTAAGTACACACTTGTTTTCGACGACAGAAGAATGGACAATTGTGCATTTATTTCTGCATCATCTGCTCAAGAAGCATGGGATCTTACGGAAACCCTAGCTTCATTCTGGAATACAGAAAAGAAAGATTTAGAATCGTTTAGAATTCATAAGATATTCAAGCAACCGTGTTCTAGAAATCCAATGATGATTTGGTCAAAAAAGGTATTTGACAAAATCATGAAACGGGGTAAACCTACATATTTTCTTGAATAAAATTTCTCCACCTCTGCATTATTGTCCTTAGCACCTTTTGCTAAAGATTCAGCTAAAATATTGCTATTTTCCTTTTTTCGGGGGCTTCCTTTCACTATGACGATTTTTTGGTTACTCATCTTGTTTAGTTCCGGATAGTTTCTTACTTGATTTTGTTTAATGGGCGTTTAATCATTTTAATTGCATTCTGAGAACAGCTGGTGATGCATAGTCCACAACCAAAACAGAGATTTGGATTATAGATCATATTATCTTTGTCATCTAGAATTCTTGCATTAAATTGACACCAATCAATACATTCTCCACATTCGATACATTTTTCTGTGTCTTGTATTGAGATAAATTCACTTGATTTCACAAATCCTTTCATATTCATTAATAGAAGTCCTTGGAGGGCATGACAACAACAGGAACAACAACTACAGATCGCTTGAATATTCTTTTCATCGTCTCCAGGCCGATGTAACGCTAAATGAACAAGTCCGCTCTCATGTGTTTCCATAACGATTTTTTTGGCCTCGTCTTTGGAAATAAATTCCGCGGTACCTTCAGATACACTCTTAATTGCGTTTTTGCCGAGCGATAGACACACTTTTCGAGGATAATCACAATTCTGGAGTTTTGTTCGACAGATACAGTCTGTTACTGCGATTTTTTCTGCTAATTCAATAATTTGTATCACATGTTCTAGGAATAAAGCAGTTTGTTGAGTATCAATCTTAATATTGATTGGAATAGTGATTGCTCTCCATCTACTTTTAAATGACACAAGTTCCTCTTCTGACCATTTACTATTCTGATTTTTAAGCAACTCAATCCACCAAAGTCAATCAGGACGGCTGCTAAAATATTTAGAAGTTGAAATATATTTTAGGAGCGTTTCAGGCTTTAAATAGGCCGAATATAAGGATACTTATCGTGGCAGAATGAAAGCTAAGGATATGATACATAAAAAGGTTTAAAATAGAAAAATCACCACAATACCATCTACATTATGTTTTTGATAAGGTTAATTCATAATTAAATATCAAGTCAAATCAATAAACCTTGGAATGAGTAATATGGCTAGAAATCAAGAGTTTAACAAAGCTGCAGAAAAAGAATCAATTATGGATTTTGCTGGACATTTCTCCACAGCTAGCGCTATTTTGGCTGGATTCTACATGGCAACATGTGCATTTATTATCAGTGTTAAAGCAGAAGGAGCTGATGTATTTCCTTTCTTGAATGATCCCCTCCTAGCTGAAATTACTTTGCTGGGAGATTTCATCATTAGGATATTAACTACGTTGAATCTTAATGAATTGTGGCCAACTCATTTTGAATATATGCTTATTATATTCGTCAGCTTATTTTTACTAAGCCTTATTTCCTATGCGTGCTTTTTACGTGTCGGAATGATTCAAATGTTAATGTATAAATCTAATAGAGGCATTGAAGAAGATGATGAAAAATTACTTCTTTGGCAACAAAGGGGGATGTATTCACTGCTTATTAGTCTCATTTTTAGCTTTATTACCCTTCCTTGGGCATTATTACGGTTCATTTCTGAACAAGCACTATTCTTAGCTGTCCTGTTACTCGGGATTATTATTTTTAGCCTAATTGTAGCTCTTAAAACGTGGTCTTTTGTGAGACCAATATTTAGAAAATAAGGTCAGGTGTCAGTTAAATCTAGCTTTGTTTTTCGATAGTTCTGTAAGAATTGTAAAAATTTTGGATCTCCGTACAAATTTCTTTCTATGATCGTATGTAAAAACTCTTCAACAAATTCAACTGCATCTTTGCTTTTTTCGTATCCAAGTAGAATATCAATACCATCACTTCTTCCAAAGCATGGGTACTTACGGAATTTTAAGAGAAGTTCATAGTCCTCTGATTCTTTTTCATTCAGACTGTGCACAACTAGATATTCCCCCTCTGTTCTGGATTGTAATCCTTTTGCCACTGGACTGGTATACCAAATGACCCAACTCGGATGATGACTTAACGTCCATTCGAGTACACGTGCAATTGGTTTTCTGGCATCCATTACTGGTAATAAGTGAAAATAAGCAATTGATTTTAGAGGTCTACCCTTCCCTTTATATTCATCGATAATTTCGATTTTTTTAATGACGTTATCTCCAAGTATTATTTCACCGAGATCCTTTCGTGTTCTAACCATTTTTTCGATAGTATTTACAATCCTGATTTCCCCCTCTTCGTTTCCCACTTCTCTTCTTACTAATTCTTCTAAGTGTATCAGGAATTCTAATGGTTCTTGAGGTTGTTCTTTAATTTTCTCAAGCGAGTCCCACTCTTTAAAGAGTTTTTTCGTAACTCTTTCTATTTTTTCTTGGAATTCCTCTATTTCTTCCTTTTTATTCATGTTGACACAGCTCAACGAATAATTAAGAAGTGACAATGATTTACAAGCTTCTTCGTTGAAAAAAGTCTTCTATACAATTAAAAATTATTCGTCTTCTTTTTCCCATTTTTCAACCAAGGCAGAAGCTTCTGCTGCATAATCTATGATTTCTTCTTGTTTTTGAAAGATCCTTTTATGAATCATTCGATCCAATAGATCTTCCAGTTGGATTAAATTAATCCGATCCTTTATAGAGAGCTTTTGTCCAGTTAAACGCTCCCACTTACTTGACTGTTCATGTAAAAAGAACTGTTCATCCATTATTTTTGTGTGCAGTTGCTGTAGGTCATTTTTATCTGCTAAGTTTTTCGCTTTATCCAGTAGAATTTGAGCTTGTTCGATATCTAGTTCTAGCAAAGCTAGCCTTGATTGGAGAAGATATGTCTCTGCAAGTAAAGAAAAAGAGTGTTGTTTCTGAGCTAGTTCAAGTAATTTGTTGGACCAGCTCTTTACCTCGCTAAGAATCTCCTCATTACCAAATGTTCGTAATTCAGCCAACAAGAGATCACATAAATTGAGAACAGCATCAACGGTTAATTCAAAAAAGATGATTTTCTCTTCTGCTACCTGTTGAAGCAATTTTTGTGCTTTAGCTATGTTTGTGATCCTCTTACTGGTTTTCAGAAGCAGGGCTTCAGCTACGCGACAAATTTGGCTGAGAACAATATTATCTTCTTTTTCATTAATTTTTTGTATTCGCTGAATATATTCCTTTGCTTGATCAAGTGCGTTTGTATCAATACTTAATCGAATCAAATTATAATAAAGAGTCCTAGTTTCTAGAGGTTCGTATCCCATCTTTTCAAAAGAATCAAGACTTTGTTTATAATTTTCTAATGCTAGCTTGTATTTTTCTTGAGCATGAAATATTTCTCCTATACTAGCAAGGGGTAGTGCACCAGGCCTTCCCATCTCTTGGTAAAGATCGAGGCTTCTCTCATAGAATTCTAAAGCTGAATCTAAATCTCCTTTGGTTTTAAATATATCACCAATAAAAATCAAGTTTTCAGCAACCGAGAGCTTACTGCCTAGCTCCTCGAAGATAGCTAGGCTTCTTTGTGCGTACTCGAAAGCTAAGGTTAAATCTCCTTTACTTGTATAAATTTCACCAATATTTTGGAGTGTGAGAGCGAAATTTCGCTGGTCACCAACTTCTTCTAGAATTTGTAGAGCATTTTGTTTATATTCAAGTGCTAAATCAAGATTACCACGTTCTTGATAAACAGACCCAATATTACTAAGATTTATACCTATCCCTCTCCGATCTTTTAATTTTTCAAAAATAATGAAACTTTGACGATATTGAGCTAATGCACGATCAAATCGTCCCTGATTCCAGTATATGACACCAAGGAAGGTACAAAATTCCGCAATAGAGTGGTCATTCCCAATTTCATTTTGCTGTAAGTTTATTCCTTCTTGTCCGAATTTAAGTGCTTCTTCTACATCTCCTTTTAAAAATAAAATATTTGCTTTATTATAAATTAACGATGCTTCTCTTTGTAATCTTTCTTGGGCTTGAGGAATTCTATCGAGGAGCCGTTCTCCTTTTTCAACCATATCAAAACTTTCACTATAATTTCCGAGTCTCCATAAAGCTTCCGTTCTTAATATGATAGCATCAACCATTTGTAATATAATATTAGCCTTTTTAATTTCCTTTAATGCTTGATCAGCTAGCCCTAATGCTCCTTCAAGATTTCCTAACTTGATTAAAATCTTAATTTTTAAGAGTTTAACTGTTACAATTTCCTCTTTCTTTTTTATTTTCTTTTCTAAGTCTTCCACTTCTGATAATGCTGTTTTAAGCTGTCCTTTGAGGATTAACTGTGTAACATGCTTTATTCTTTCGGTTATTGTCATCTATCAGACACTTCTTTGATAAATTAAACAGATCATTCCCAGTATGTATACAAGTCCATGTAACAGCTTCTAATCGACTATTCGTCAGCAATATTTATTAAATATTCCCTATTATGGTATCTGGTTAGTTATGGTTCGGCTAAGCAATCAGTTGTCCCTTAAACAAGTTCATATTGACGATCCTTTTTGGAATCCTCGCCTAGCAATGAATAAAGAAGATGCAATTTTTCATCAGTGGAGTCAGCTTGAGAAATATCGATGTTTCGACAATTTTCTAATCCTAATAGGTGAGACTGAAGAAGGATTTCGGGAAGGCTGGTTCTTTTCTGATTCTGACGCTTATAAATGGTTAGATGCTGCATGTCGAATTTATTCTATTTTTCCCTCTGATAAGTTAAAAGTGAAAATAGATGAATTCATTAGAATTATTCAGAAGTCTTTAGAAAATGGATATATTAATACATTCAATCAAATTCATTTTCCTGCAAAACGATGGACAAATTTATGGATAGAACACGAGTTATATTGTTTAGGACATTTAATAGAGGCTTTAATATCACACTATGAATTTAGTCACGAGTCAAAGATACTCGAGCTCGCGATAAGGGTAGCTGATCTCTTAGAGCATCAATTTCTCCAAGTGAATACAAGTACTACTGCAATTCCAGGACATCAAGAAATTGAAATAGCGCTGATAAAGCTCTTTCGAATCACAAAGAAGAAACAATACTTGAAATTAGCGGGTGAATTTCTTCAACGAAGGGGAAAATCTAGATTTAAGTGGTTAACCTTATTAAAACAGAATTTTAATCATAATAGAAGGCTAGGAGTAGTTGAGAAACTAAGAGAAACGCATTTGATCAACCATCCTGAAGATAAAGACTTTCAATTGCCTGAGAATGTCTATACAACATTTCCTTCAGGATTTAAACATCGTGTTTTTTTCAATTACGCCTCTGGGAAATATTTTCAGACACATCGGCCCTTAGAAAAGCAAACAATACCAGAAGGACATGCTGTACGCTTTACATATCTGATGACAGCTGCAGCCATGTACTCTTTTGAAACGGATAAGAAATACCTCCCAACTCTACAAATTGTATGGGATCATATGGTTCGTAAAAAGATGTTTGTAACAGGTGGTATTGGTTCAATACCAGGGATAGAGGGATTTGGACGAGATTTTGAATTGAACCCAGAATATGCTTACTGCGAAACATGTGGAGCACTAGGATCAATATTTTGGAATTGGGAGATGACACTTCTTACTGCAGAGGCCAAGTATGCGGATCTCTTAGAGTGGCAACTCTATAATGCGGCTTCTGTTGGAATATCTCAGGATGGTAAATCATATCTGTACAAGAATCCGCTCGTTTCAAGAGGCGATGTAACTCGTAAAGAGTGGTTTGCCATCCCCTGTTGTCCTTCAAACCTATCACGGACTTGGGCCTCATTGGGACAGTATATTTTTTCTTGTCAAGGAAGAACAATATGGATTCACCAGTATATTGGCAATGAAACTCAAACTACTCTAGAATCAATATCACCAGTTAAAGTCGCCTTAGCTTCACATTTTCCTTGGCAGGGTAATATTCAAATTAAACTGGACCTAAAATCATCAGAATTCTTAACATTCTATCTAAGAATCCCTAGTTGGGTGGATAATTATTCCTTAAAAATCAACAATGAGAATCAAAAAATCATTAAAAATGAACCCAACCAACCAGAAACAGCTTCAGGATACTCCCCCTTCAGATCTTATTATATTTCTTTGGAAAGAGAGTGGAATCCAGGTGATAGAATAGATCTTAATTTTCCTATGAAAATAAAAATCCTTCAATCCCATCCTAAAGTGAAAAATGATTTCAGAGAATCAACTATAACACGGGGACCAATTGTTTATTGTTTGGAGAATATTGACAATCCAAACATTGATATTTTTAACTCAAGGATCATCGGCAAAACGCTACATGTTGAACCAACCGAACGATTTAAAGACATTAATATAATCGAAGGCATGACTGATGATGGATTGAAAGCGATTTTTATTCCCTATTATTATTGGGGTAATCGTGGACATTCCCAAATGACGGTTATGGTGAATACGTTTTGAAAAGAAGTAATTGGAGGCAATATGTGTTTTTATTTACAATTATTGGATGTATACAATTTATAGTTCTTTCATCCTTAGCTATGGTGAGCTATGGAGGAGGAACACGTATTAATCCGAATAGTTCAGGTTATATCTTTTATTTAAATTTTTTTAGTGATCTTGGGAGGATAGAATCTTTTGGTAATCCAAATACATTTTCCGCTATTCTTTTTTTCATTGCACTTTTTGTGGCTAGTATTGCATTCGCAACATATTTCATTGCAATTCCTGGGCTTATTAATGGCGAGAAACTTGAGCGTCTGAACGTTCTCTCCAAATTAGGAGTCTTAAATGCGGTATTCTTTGGTTGTATCGCATTGACTCCTGCTGACCTTTTCCCCCAATTACATGATTTGATTGTACTTCTAGCTTTTATTCTTTCATTTATGGTATCAATGTTAATGTATTTTTTATTCAAAGATATTGCAATTATCCCCCGAATTTATCATCTTGTTTTTTTAGTATTTGGTTGTCTTATTGCTTTGTATGGAGCAATATCATTGGTAACAGCATTCTTCCCCGAAAGTTATAGCGAAATCTCATTATTCGTTCGTGTAATTATGCAAAAAATAGTTATTTATTATCTGATTGGATGTTTTCTAATCCAAAGCCTAGGTGCCCTTAAAAGTTACCCAAAGGTGACCTACTCGCGCAAAATGACTGCTTGATATCGATTATTATATAGATCTAGGTTGAAGATGTGATCTAATGAGCATTCAAAAGTTAGAAATACAAATATTGGTTGAAAATATTTCTGGCCCTGGAGGAACACTTGGTGAAAGTGGTTTCTCTGCCCTTTCCAAAGTCCAATTCTCTGATTCGGAATTAAAAATCTTATTTGATACTGGCCCCTCCCCTGTTGCATTTCTTAACAATATCAAGAACCTTAAGATTGATCTTACTACTATTGATGCAATAGTGCTAAGTCACGGCCATTGGGATCATGTAGGAGGATTGAAAGAGGCGATAGCTTTGACGAAAAAACGAATCCCCGTGATCTGTCATCCTCAAGCTCTTTCACCTAAGATTTTTATTGAAAAAGGAAAAAAATTTGATATAGGTATTCAAGGATTCTTTGAATCAATTGATGACTTAAAGAAACAAGCTGATCTAATAACAACAACAACACCTCATGATTTTACTGAATCAGTTATGACCACAGGTGAAGTTCTTCGTAGAAATGACTATGAAGTCTTATCAGGTAACCTCAAAGATGTCACAACAATGAAAAACGGAAAATCCATTCCAGATGAGATAGAAGACGACCTTTCTTTAGTTTTTCATTTAGGTGATGACTCTGTAGTAATTCTTGCAGGATGTTGTCATGCGGGAATAGTAAACACAGTTGCCAGAGTAATAGAATTGACTGATTCTAGAAAAATAGTTGGAATTGTAGGTGGGCTGCACCTTCATGACGCATCATATGATCGTTTATCTTGGACAATTCAAGAATTAAAGGAATTTCCGATGAAAATAATCGCTCCTTGTCATTGTACTGGTTTTCGGGGAAAGTATGCCCTATCAACAGCATTTGGCAGGAAATTCTTGGATACTTCTGTTTCCTCCATAATAAAATTTGAAGCTGCTAAATAGAAGCTCTAATTTTTCGGTAGGAATGCTTTTTATTTGTTAATAAGGGATAACTTTTTTAATAAATCAAATCAGATTAATAGTATGATAACACCCAATTAATGAACCCCATTTCATGTGAAACAACAAAGACTGATTATTGAATCATCTTATGGTGAATAAATATGAGTACATCGGATTATAAAAAACCTGACATACAAACAGATTTTTCTAGTACGCCAACTTGGCTATATTTAGTGATAGTAGTAATTCTTTATGCTTTTGGAGCATATTCTTTTGTTCATTTTATTTTTGCTCCTGAAAATGCCGATATATTAGAGTCAATTTCAGAGGTCTTCTATATAGTAATCCCAGTTACTATGCCTTTCTTACCACTTCTAATCGCTTTCGCTGCCATCTTTTTATTTATTACAATCATTTTAGCATATATTATCGTCTGGATTATGAGTAAACTTGCTCAAGAAGTCACAATTGCGGTGTGCATTCTTTTTCCTCTATTTATGATAGCAGCTGGAGCTTTAATTTATATCTCTGATCCAGAATCGGTCTTTATCGCATTAATTATTGCAGGGCTTGGTGCATTATTCTTTCTTTTCGTTATTTGGAAATTTACTTTAATTAAACGCTCTGGACAATTTGTTGAATTTTCCGCTCAACTTGTACTAGACGAAAAAGCAGTAATAGCAATGCCTATCCTTCTTGGAATTTATTCTATTATTACGGGTTTTTTCATGCTTTTTGGTTTTTTTGAAATCCTCAGTCTTTTCACAGTTGAGAATTCCGTCGGTGAAACTGAGCTCACTCTCCCTGGTTATATTTTTGCCATTTTATTCGAATATTTTTACATGATAGTATATTTGGGGATTTATTACAGCCTATCTGCTGGAGTAGTCTCGTATGCTAGTGATTGGTATCGAGGCTTGGATCCAGACCTGAATTCTGCTATGAAAGATGTACGTCAAGTGTTTCCTATAATCATAAAATTTGCTTTTGCAATGGCAACTGTTAAGATGATTATGCAAATAGTTACATCAGCAGGAAGAAGTCAAGCAAGAACTACGGATACTCGTAGTGGTGGTGCAGTTATTGCTGGGTTGGTTGGTGGTGCCATTGCAGGTTTGTTTATTTCGATCCTTGGCGCGATCTGGATGTTTATGAACTATTTTACACTTATCTCGATTGTGCAGAATAAACGAGGATTAAAAGATTCCATTAAAGATTCAGCAAAGACGACCTGGAATTCATTATTAGATGTGTTAGTAGGTGAGTCTGGATTTGGATTGACAACGTTTATTTTTGCCATAATTAATTCTTTATTATGGATCGTGATTGGATTTGGCTTAGGATTTGCAGTTAGTCAAGATATTGGATTTGGTATCATTTTCGCTTTCATATTTCTCATTCTGGGAACATTACCTTATAATGTTGTTACGATGCCCATGAAAGTAGCTTTCCGTTCTTTCCTTTATTCTTATGCAAAGGATACTATTGAAGGGTACAAGAAACCAAGTCGTTTACCCACAGAGCTTCGTACTGAATTCAAAACTTTAGCTGCTCGTGATCGTAAAAAACGAGGTATGAGAGATCCTACACAATATTTCTAATACAACAGAATCGATTTCAAATACCCCTCTTCCTCCCTTCTTTTTTCTTGACATGATTTTGCACTTGAGCTTCCAGCCGTTCAATTCCTTCTGTTATATTTAACAAAGCCTGGATTTTTTCAGCTAATCTTAATATTGTGCCACCTGCTAATTCACTATCATCTGAATAGAGCACAGAAGTCTCTAAGGGTGAATTAATAGAACCCTGATGATCCACTTCAAGTTGATAACGATTAAAGAGTTTCAAAGTGTCTAATGGAATTGTGTGAATTCTGAGTGATTGAATTTTATCTTTTGAAATTGTTTTAGTTCTGGACCAGCTGAAGAGTTGCCATTGCTTCTGTATGCCTGGGATTTTCAGAGACAACTCTCTTTTGATAATCCAACATTCAATCCAAAATGCTTCCTTTATAGCGACTAAAAAACAACCTCCACCAAATAAAAATAATAATGAAGTAAGAGGAAAAAATTCACTATTTATCAAACCAAGCCAAAAGAACGCCCAAGGGCCTGACGCGTCTAAAAAACTCCAATAAGCCCATACAAACAATACTTGAAAAAGGAAACCCATAATCGCAAAAAAGATACTCTGTAGTTTACTTCCTTGATGAATTATCCATAATTCATCAGGATTTGATTCGTTAATATCAATCGTCATATTAACCGCCTACAAAAGAGTCAACTATTAGCAACCCTTTCATATTACTCTTACGATCCAACCGTAGGGATCCTCAACTCGGCCATATTGGATATCGGTCAGTTGTTTATACAACACCTTTGTTATATCACCAATCTCAAAATTGTTTATTATATGTTCTTTGTTATGATAATAAAGACTCCCTGCTGGTGCTATTGATGCAGCAGTTCCACTCATGAATACTTCAGATATTTTTCCATTATCTATGCCCTTTATGACGTCATCGATAGCAAGTGCTTTTTCTTTCACTTTCAATCCTTTATCTTTCGCAAGTTGAATAATACTATCTCTGGTAACTCCAGCTAATATCGTACCAGAGGTTAAAGGCGCTGTATAGATAATTTCTTCATATACAAGGAAAATATTACTACCCCCAACCTCCTCAACGTATTTCTTGTGAATAGCATCTAACCATAATACTTGACCACACTTGAACTGTTCTGTCTCACTACCTGCTAATAAACTAGCTGCATAATTACCTCCTGTCTTTGCGTTACCAGTACCACCAGGAGCCGCTCGAATATAAAATTCACTAACAAAGATCCTTACACATTGGAATCCTTCAGGGAAAAAAGGCCCAGAAGGTGAGAGAATAATATAGAAGAGATAGTCTGTGGATGGTCTAAGACCTAAACCTGGTTCTGTTCCAATCATTGTTGGCCTAATATATAACGATGTGCCAGCAGATTTAGGAACCCAATCTTTTTCAAGTATTATTAGTTCCTTCAATCCAGTTAAATAGACATCTGGGTCTATCTCTGGCATTACCATGCGTTTAGCGGAAGAATTAAAGCGTAAAGCATTACGTTCTGGACGAAACAAATTTATATGACCATCTGGAGTGTTAAAAGCTTTTTGTCCTTCGAAAATTTCCTGACCATAATGTAGAACGATAGCCGAGGGATCGAGTGTTATTGGTGAGTATTTTTTTATCATAGGATTCTCCCAGGCACCATTCTTATACTTCATGACAAACATTCTGTCAGTGAATATCTTACCAAAACCTAAATCGTCTTCTGACATAAATTTTGGTTTTAACTCTGACTCTGGTATAGATTCATAGCTTATATTCATGTTTAATTCTTCCATTGCTCTGGGTTTAACCATTGTGTTTGAGGATTTAATCATTTTTTCCTCATTGGTAAGAATTATCGGTTTGAGTAGACCTAAAACCTGTTTTCCAGATTTTTTTGTCTTCCAATTAAGAAGATCCATATGAGTAGCAGAAGGAACTGTTAAATTAGTCGCAAATTTAAGAGGTACACGACTCGCATCCACAAGTCCATCATTAGGGATTAGACCAACATGTAAGAATGGAAAATGATGATCGATCCACAATTTTCTGAAGAGGAACGGCTGCCACACAACTGGTAACCAACCAAGCTGCTTAACCCACCTCAGCCCTCTCACGGTGACCCAAGTGATGAGTTCTTCAATATTTTTTGAACGTTGATTGAGTTGTTTAAGAAAGATAGAATTTGGAACCATTTGCATGAATTGTGACTTGAATAATTGAAGATCGTCTGATGTTACTCCATCGGGGAGCTCAAATACTAAGTTTAATCCTGTTATTAAGATATCAATCGGAATATTTAGAGAACGTTGTGCTAACCTCGTTCCATGATTTGGGGTTCCTAATAAAAAGATATTGTTGATAATTCCATTTCTGATCCAAATACTATTATCCTTCTCCTTTGATAGATATTTTAACATACTACGTGTTACTAATCCACCCATGGAGTGTGCAAAAATATCCAAACAAACTTCTTCTTTATAATTCTTAAGTACAGCACAGATTTGTGCGTAAAAATGATGAGCCAAAGTTTGAGTTGTATTTTCATCATATATTGGAGTTTTTAAGTCGTAAGGGCGACTAAAGTTCACCCCATATTTTGAGCTATAGTAGGAAATATTGAATACTTTATCATAAATCTGGTCAAAAGGATCTTCATTTAGTATACTCTCGACTTCATGTAGCATTACTGGAGCACCTAAAAACCCATGACAACAGATTGCAATACGTTTTCGCGTTGTACAAGGCAAAAAAGTCAGCTCCTATTCTTCTTGTGATACAGAAGTTATTCTTTCTCCCTTTTTAAAAATATCTTTAGCTATTGTGGGGGAGAGGTACAATATAAAAAATAGATCGACTATCATTATATTTAATAGAAGGAAAACGAGAGGTTTGGTTATAAACATAGTTCTATTCAGTAAAGCATGTATGAGCATAAATACTAGTATAGAGAAGACGGTATACTTGTGAATTCTTTTAATCAGTTTTCTTTTTCGAACCATCTTGAAAGCAAAAATAATTCCAGTTACGACTGCAGTGATGCCTAAGACAATATTCAGGTTCGCTAAGTAGATACCTATGTCATATCGCGTTACTGGGAATGAAAAGATACCAGTTATAAAGCGAAAGATGGCATTAAAATATGGATTGATGCTTAAAAAATCCCAAAGATCCCGAACATGACCATGAATAACCATAAAATGAAATATAACTCCTATGAATGCGATAATCCCTGTAATACAATGTATCCAACGCATTTTCTGTGTCATTTTTCGTCTTACTATGGGGAGAGAAAAATACAAGCAAATATAAAAGGGAATGTAAGCCAAAATACCACAAATTCTGGCTAGATCAGTTAATGGAAACTGATTTGCTACTTCTTCTTCAAAATATTCTGGCACTAAACCGATAGGAATGATATAGATGGGAGTATGCGAATTAGAAAGATCAATCACTTGAGACGTCTTCCCCTCATATAATGCACCAACCACAACGGTTCCTAGACCATATGTTGCACATTTTAGATAGACATTTTGAGCCAACATACCGATATTATACATCATTATACGATGGCACAGATTAGGATCAGGTTGTTCATTTATCCAAGTTGTATTAATGGAAATAACAATATCTAGTTGGGCTTTTTCGATCATTATCTGGTTTAGACCTGCTTCACTGAGTTTTAATCGCAGATCTTTAGGGATTATTAGATTGAGAGAGTGATTTTCCATAAAAAAAAGATAAGATCCGTTTATCAATCCATCAACTTCACCGATAACTAATCTTAGATCTAAGTACAAATTTCCTCCTAATAGGTATGGAAATTGAACACTATCGTTTACAATGTCAAAAACCACGGATAAGGGGATATTACCATCTAGGTAATCTCTTATAGATTTTCGTTTTACAATAGCTTGCTCAATGGTCATTTCTTCTGTAGTAACTGTATTGAGTTTTCTGAACCTTAATAATGGTGAATTATTAACTCCATTAATTCCAACTGGCAGCACAGTCATAGGGATTAAGGTTGTATTGAGAAAGTTTTGTATTGTTTCGGAATTGAAATTAACAACTATACGTGATTTTAATTTCAGAGAAGTCAGCTGTAGTAAAAAATTCTGAATAGCATGCCCTACCTCCAAATGAACATACTGTACTCCCCGATAGGGATATAGCGAATGATCGGAATTATACCTATAGGTAGTACGAGCATAATCAGCTAAAATTAGGAATACAGTAGTAACATTGGAAACTGCGTCTTGATCTTCACCAAGGAGAGACGACAATAACTTTGTTGAATTATATGATGAAGAAACATGTCTTAGCTTATGTTCTTGGGGGATATAATTATAACAACCTTTCTTCAATGTATTAGATCCATTGTGAACTAAAAAAATCTCCAAGGGATAGGTCGCACCTGCAGAAGGAACTGTTCTTTTACCAACACTGTGAGTTATACCTTGGAGAGCCCACATTATCTGTGAAATCTCTCTGATTTCAAGTGGATAATCTCTAAGGTCGTTTGTTATTTTTGACTGGTGGATTGCTGAACTTAATGGTAAATGCCCCTTTAAATCTGGTGTGGGTAATGATTCTCCACCTATTGGGATTGGAATAATTTGAAAAATTAGTAAAACTAGAGATCCTATGAATATAACAAGTAAGAAAAGAAATATGAGTTTCTGTTGAGCTATGGATATTTTTCCCATCTTGTTGTTCAACCAATTATTCTTTGAAATTTAAAGTGTAGATATAATAAATGTTATTATCATTATTGAATTATTAAATATCATCTCAGCTTCTCTTTAATACTAGGTAAAACTTCTTTACCAAGTAGTTGCAATCCTTGGTGTTCCGTTTTTACACCATGAGGCGTTCCAAACTCAACACGACTTGTCCCAGCAGAAAATAGTTCTAATGTTTGATTAGTTATCTCCTCGGGTGTTCCTGCAAAAGCAAACAAGCGTAAAATTTCATCATCAATATATCTACTTGCTTCGATATAGTTATATTTTGATGAGGCCTTTTGAATGCAAGCAATTAAATCTGAATCTAGTTTTATTGTAGGATCAAGGCTAGCTACAATTGGCAAATAAAGTGCTACTTCTTTTCGTGCTAAATTTCGGGCTTTATCTCCATCTTGATCCACCACAGTGACAGAACCAACTACAACTCCAATCTCAGACGCATCCAATCCTTTTATTGACGCAGCATTTTTGATCTGCCTTTTAATCCAGAGAACAGCAGCAGAATTCGCTGTTCCTCCCAACTTAACTTCAGTAATTTGATGAATGCAGATTTGGATCGTTTTAGGTCCCCATGTGCCAATTAAAAAGGGGATATTAGATCGGAGGATTTCCCAACGAAATGAATCTCCTCCTTTCAACGGAAAATGAGTACTTGAATAAGCCTCGGTAGATTGGTTTAATAAATGGCGAATACAACCCATTGCTTCATTTAATCCATGAATTGGGTTTTCAGGTTTTATTCCTACAAAATCTAACCATGCACCCCGAGCTAAACCGAGGTATGTACGGCCACAGGAATACCGATCAATTATTGCAATACTTCCTGCGATATGAATAGGATGTGTGATGAAAGGGTTAACAGAGGCTGGACCTATTCGGATTTTTTTTGTATTTCGAGCAATTTCTAGTAGTGGTAACCATGCTGGTTGATAGAGCATATCATTATATACTGTTATTCCATCAAAACCAAGATTTTCTACTTGTTGTGCTAAGGTGCCATATTCATCAATCTGCTTATTAGTTTGGAATGCAATACTAATTTCAAAAGGATTCAAAGAACATCATCCTTTGATTGTACTAATTTCTAATAATAGATACAGCTACTTACTGAAAAATTCATTAACCTAAGGAGCATTTGATACCAAATCAACTTGTTTTCCTATTTGACGGTCAAAAATGACTTCACGGGGAATAAGATCGAATACATCATGAGGACAATTTTCGACGCATAGACCACAACCTAAGCACTTCTCTTCATCAAGTTGAGGACCGCTTTCATCATCAAGAGTTAGCGCTTTTTTATGACAAAAATTAACACAAATCCCACATTTGTCACAGGCATTTACGTTGATTACACTAGATTGATAGAATGAGGGAAGTTGTCCCCAATCGATCTCGGGGCCCACCAAGAGGCACAAAATTGGTCACAATTACACAAACATGCAACACGGGGAGGCCACTTCCAAAGAATGGTTTGAAAACAATGTTCCTCTTTCCTAGATTCGATGACAATCTCTCTAGCGTCTTCAGGGTCAACAAATGTTCCGATTGTTGGTTTTCCTTTTAGTTTAGCTTTCCCATCCCATCGACGAGCCTGTTCAGCATCATTATTCAGTAAAATGCACTTATATAGCTTAGGATGCTCGGAATGTGTTGAATGCCTACAACTACAGTAAGTAAGATAAACATCTTGACTCATTTCGAGAATCTTCAGTGACTCTTCCAACGATGAAACAACTTGCCCACCGTGAATTTTTTTGGCATAGAAGTTATAGAAATTCTTTTTGGGGAATCCCCAAGGTTTGGTTTTTTTCGAGATGTCATCTATGGTTCCATAGAGTATTCCCATGTCAATATGCCAATCCCAAAACCTTTGGAACCTGTTTATTGTTCCTAGATTATGGTTTGATGGCTCTAAATACCAGACTTTACGCGCTGTATGCTCAACACACCATCGACACATGTATTACACCAAACGAAGAATGTTATCGCAAATATTATTTTCTACCTTTAATATGTGTCTATTGAACTTTTTTTTAGGAAATTATTTGATATGTCCATTGTTGACTTAGCTCAAGCCCTTCTATTATCATTTTCAGCAATTTTTATCATGGAGCTGGGAGATAAAACTCAACTGGCTGCATTTGCTTTGAGTATGAAGTATCGAAGTCCAGTAAAAGTGTTCTTAGGAGCCATTTTTGGGTTAACAGGTGTTACAATAATGGCAGTAATAATTGGGACCCTGATGAAAAATACAATAGATGTTTCCTTACTAAAACCTATCATTGGCATTCTTTTTATTCTAGGTGGGATATTGTTCTTAGTAATTAACTTAAAAAAGCGGTACGATAAATCTGTCCGAATCTGTCCAGTTAAAATGGAAATTTGCACTGAACCTCATGAAAATTGTCCTGATATAGAACATTGTGACATCTATTTGAAGGAAGTTGTTCAGAAGGGGGGATTTATTGGTTCGTTGTCCTTCATGTTTTTAGCTGAGTTAGGTGATAAAACAATGTTAATGGGAGTGGGATTAGCAACTCAGTTTGATCCCTGGGGAGTATTATTTGGAGCTGTAATCGCACTATATTTTGTAAATGGAATTGGAGTATATGCTGGTGAAAAAGTAGCAAAAAAGCTTCCGAGAGATAAAATTAATCTGTTTTCTGGGATCTTATTCGTAGTATTAGGTTTATTTATCCTTTTCATTTGAAAACTGAAGAATCAATTATTCAAGTTCTAAACATTTTGTAACGATTCGTTCTTTAAGGCAGCGATTGCAGGAAGTACAGTCAGCTCTTTCTTTTCCCGATCTGAACTTCTGTACCAGATCTGGTTCTCTAATAAAAGGACGACACAACGAAATAAAGTCAGCATATTCATCACGGAGTTCTTGCATCTGTGATAGGGAACGGAGGCCTCCAACTAAGATAAGTGGCATATCTCCAATAAGTGGTTTGATTTTTCTTCCAGTAGAAACAAAATACCCCTCCTTTTCAATTTTAACTGGACGAGTAGACTTCATTCCACTTATCTCGATGGCATCAAGTCCTTCATTAGCTAACCAACTCGCTACTTTAGAACCTTCTTCTACTGTAAATCCTTCCAAGGGATCATCTGATCCATTCATTTTCACTAACACTGGATAATTAGATCCAACAGCTGATCTTATCGCATTATAAACTGACAATAAGAATTGAGCTCTATTGTTCAAACTTCCCCCCCAAGAATCAGTCCGTTTATTTGTTTTAGTAGAGAGGAATTGGCTCAATAAATAACCATGAGCAGAGTGAATTTGAACCGCATCATAACCAGCTTTTTTTGCACGTAAAGCAGCCTCTCTAAATCCTTTAATTACGTTCTCAATGTCCTCTTCATTCATAATCTTGACTTCTTTATCCTCTCGGAGTGAAGCAGTTTTGGTGCTTACCGAATGAGAACCACCATGATTCAATTGAGCAGCGATCAAATTACCTGTATCTGCTTTATGAACTAGGTTTGTAATTTCTTTCAAACCAGCTATCTGGGTATCATGTGCTATGCCAGCCATGTGTTTGTGAGCCTTCCCCTCATCCGAAATATATAGATGTCCTTGAATTATAAGCCCAATTTTCCCTGATGCGAGTTTTGAGTACAATAAATGATATTCTTCAGTTACCGTACCATTTTCATCGTTTGCAATGAATTCAGCAGTAGCAGAGCGAACGAAACGATTTTGTAGCTTTAATGTACCAATATTTCCAGGATTAAACATGATTCCCTGATATATCTGAAATTTCTTAAGGTTTTTCATGCTTGAAGTTGTGATCCCTCATTATCAGTCTTTAGTCTAATGAGGTAGAAAATAGTGGGTATTATTATAATCCAACCAACGATGACTCCTACTGCAATATGAGCAGGCGGATTACGAGCGACGAGCATATTTGTCATAAACCCTAAAAAAAAAGCAAATAAACCAATTACAGTTCCAAAAAGGTCATTTTTTCTTATTAAAATGGCTGCTGTAAAGCTTATGAGTCCTACACACAAGCTCAACACTCCCCACCAAGAAAAGTTGACCGTCCAATGTTCAAGATGATCTGTAATATAATTTAAATACCCTGGAGCAGATAGCTCGAAAATTAGAGACAACCACCAACCTACGAATCCTGTTAAACCAATTATTCCAAGAACTAAAAACTGAAAGACAACCAAACTTAGCAGCGGATCACTTCTAATAGTAATAACTAGTTGTTGGTATCTCTGAAGCAATTTTTTATTCCCTACAGAAGTAGATTCGGGCATTTCAGTCTCCTCTGCTTAATGTACTGAATAATTTTCTCTTCATATTTTTTGGGTTATTTTATTGAAATATCCCTACAAATTATGTATATCCTACAAGAGGGCTGCTGAGTGACAATATTAATTACAGGTGGAACGGGGTTAGTTGGCCAACATCTCGTTCATCATTTACTTGACGAACCATCCTACGTCAATCGACCTGAAAAAATTCGGTTATTAGTTCGTAAAAAAAAGAGAAATCCTCATCAACAACGATTTCTACAACACTGTGTTGATAAAGGTGTTGACATCTTTTCAGGGAATTTAAGAAGTGATGATGATGTATTAGCATTCACAGAAGTACCTGATCCCCAGAACTCCCTAATAATTCATTCAGGGGCAATTTTTAACTTTTGGCAGCCTTACGAGCTCCTTTACGATGTCAATGTCTGTGGAACAAAGAGAATCTTGCAAGGTTTTCATCAGAACCAGATCAAAAAGATGATTCATCTCTCTTCGGTTGCTGTATATGGCCATATGACTGGAAAAAATGGTCGAGGTGTTACAGAAACTAGTGGGATTGATCTCACTCTCAATAAAAATTATGAATTAACAAAGGCATTAGGAGAAATTCTTGTTCAAGAGTACCAAAAAAATCATCCAGAGAAATTAATAACAATTTTACGTCCATCTGGTATTATTGGTGGATCTGGTTCAACATTAGACGTTTTAGCACGAATGTTTATAGGCTGTTTTGCACCTTTACCTTGTGGTGGAAAAGATAGAATTAGTCTTGTTGATGTAAAGGATGTGGCCTCTGCGATTGTATACTTTTCTGATTTTACAAAAGGAAACGGTGAGGAGTTTAATCTCGTAAGTTTTAATCCGACTCTCCGCGAGGTTGTTCTAGAATTAAGTCAGGCCTTACAAAAGAAAAATTTATCCATAATTTCCATCCCTCTTTTTGTGTTCAAACCCCTCTATTATGTTGCTCGTATTATCCGTAAGATTAAAAAACCCCAAGAACACTCATTTCTGCTTCCAGTCTTATTTGACAAATTAGGACAGGATGTATGGATTGATAGTGAAAAGTTAAAATCATATGGTTTCCAATCAAATGGTACAAGCCTCCCTGAATCAATGGAGAGATTCAGATCTTTTCTAGCAAAGAATCCTTGGTATGCTGAACAAAAATTTGGATTTGCTTTATGAAAAGCATGTAAAATTAATACCTGTTCAATTGATAACCTTTTTTGGCATTTTTAACGAGAAAAAATCACTTAAATTTTGCCCAGTCTGAAATTGCTTTATATGATATATGGAATGTTTTCTTCGTTTTTATTAGATAATTTCGAGAAGCTGGTAGCCAGATATGATCAGTTTAGAAGTTTCTGAGAATGTAGGAGTACTGAAACTAAATCGTGGAATCACAAATGCGATAAATCTTGAATTAGTGAAACAGATCACCAAAAATCTTCAAAAAATAAAGGCTGACCCAGAAATCCACAGCGTTGTACTTTCTAGTGCAAATAATAAGTTCTTTGCTATCGGTTTTGATATTCCAGAATTGATTAAACTTCCTCGGAATGAATTCAAGGTTTTTTATCAATCATACAATCAACTTTGTCTAGATCTATTTTCTTTCCCTAAACCTTCTATTGCGGCATTAACAGGACATGCGATAGCAGGTGGTTGCATCTTAGCTCTTTGTTGTGACTATCGATTTATTGCAGAAGGCCGTAAGCTCATGGGACTTAATGAGGTTAAACTGGGGGTTCCAATTCCGTACCCAGGAGACTGTATTCTACGACAGATCGTTGGCTCACGGTATGCGCAGGAGATAACATATGTTGGTGATTTCTATCCTTCCGAGGAATTGCTTCAAATGGGTATGGTTAACAATGTGTTTCCTTTGGAGCAAGTACTAAGTAAAGCGATTGAAAAAGCAAAAATATTAGGAGCATTACCACGAGGAGCATTCGAAAGAATCAAACGTAATCAAATAGAAATAGTTAAAACACAGATTATTGAATATTTAGCAGAAAAAGAACATATCTTCATTGAGCACTGGTTTTCTACAGAAGCCCGAGACTTACTAAATGGGGCAGCTGAGAAATTTTAAACTTCCCTTTCTTTAGCTAAGGACATACATTTTCTCATCACGAATTCTAAGAATATATCACAGGTCTTCTTCCAACCTTTTGTTGCGATATATTCACCAATCTCTTCTCCCTTGCTAAAATCTACCTGACTTAGTTCTTTACACTTAGTAGAACCGAATTCCTCCAAAAATCCATTATACAATTCCCCTACGGCTTCTATGGCATCATTTCTCTCACTTTCACAATTTTCAGGAATCTCGTTCGTCCCTTGACCGCTAAGAAATCCAAGAGCTATGCTACTACCTATTAGAAGGCCACATGTTGTTTCTCCTGATAGTATTGCCCCTAAATATCCTCCTGTGGCCCATGAATATTCTTCAAGTGGTAGATTCCATAGTGTTAGTAACGCTTGCAATGACGCTTCAGCACAAGTGTATCTGTGCATTCTTCTATATGCTTGGGTTAAAACTTCATTGAAAACACTTTCTTTTATCATTTTGAATCCCAGGTATCTTTAACGATTCTTAGATGAAATAACCTATTTCTATCTTTGATTAGAAAATAGTATCTGGTTCTAGAAATCTTTTTTTATTAGATTTTTACATTTCTCGCAAAAAGTACCGCTTTTCTGCTTGGCTTCCCACACACTGTTTGAGAACGTCATAACACAGGGAAGAGAACAATGTCTCAATCCAAACACATGTCCCAGTTCATGAGTAATTTCTTTTTGCACAAATTCTGGGTCATTTTCAAGTCTATAAACTGTAACAACTGCACCTAAACCTTTTGATGCTATACCAAACACAAAATTCAGCCCTGGTATATATGCATCTTTAGAGATTATTAATACCACAATCCCAGTACGATTACGAGACGATGCAAAAGCTAACAGACAATTCGCATCAAACTGACGTCGAGATGCATTCCAGCAAGAACTAGGAAGTTGAACTGATTTATTTACATCAACCTTGTTGAACGGAAACACATTCATTAAATGACAGTCAAGTTCAATTATCAAGGATTGAGAAACGTTAGGATCAACTAATATCCCTAAATCAATTGGCATTATTTGTCCTCAAAAAACCCAGATGTTTCCATTTTTCTATTTCACACCTTGTTTTCAATGAAGCTAATAATCCCCACTAGTAAGATTTTAATATAACAAATAAAACCAACCATCTGGAGATGAGAATGCTCTACCAATGGAATCTGTCGCTAGTGGGCGACCACCAGCACTTTTTATCAATTCAAAAATGTTAAGATTGAGCATACTCTTTAGATTTTGCATTTTTTTTTAAGAAATTTATACAATAGAGGAGTCTGCAGCTTATGCACCTAGAATCTTCAAATAATTGCAGAAATAATTATTGGAAAATTGATAAGAAAAAACACCAGATCAACAGATATCACAATGTATCAACAAGAGTAATCCTTTAGGAGTATCTAAACAATGAAGAAAGAAAATAGTAATGATTTCGTTGTTACACCATGGGAAGTACAGGGAAAAGTAGACTATGACAAGCTTATGGAACGATTTGGAACAGAACCAATTGATCAGGCCCTACTTGAAAGAATTAGAAAGCATACTGGTGAATTACATTATATGCTACGTCGTGGAATATTTTTTACTCATCGAGATATGAATTTCATTCTGGATCAATGGGAAAAAGGAAATAAATACTACCTATACACTGGTCGGGGGCCTTCTGAGGATATTCACCTTGGGCACTTAGTTCCGTGGATTTTTACTAAGTGGCTACAAGATAAGTTTGGTGTTAAGTTTATATTTCAATTAACGGATGATGAGAAATTCTTATTTGAAGAAAAATTAAGTAAACAAGATACTCATTCCTATGCAATCAAGAACGCTTGTGATGTGATTGCTTTAGGATTTGATCCTAAGAATACGGAAATTCTTATTGATACGGACAATGCTCAAACGTTCTACAACATTGCGCTTCCCATCGCCAAAAAAATTACTTACTCAACTGTTAAAGCGTCATTTGGATTTGATAATTCTGTCAATATTGGAAGTGTCTTTTACACAAGCATTCAAGCTGTTCCTGCGGTTCTTGAAAGTGTTAGGCAAGGAAAGAATGTTCCCTGTCTCATTCCTCACGCGATAGATCAAGATCCCCACTTCCGATTGGCCCGAGACGTCCTTCCAAGGCTAGGATACTATAAACCAGCCAGTATTCAATGTTCATTCCTTCCTGCTCTTGGTGGGCCTGAAGGTAAGATGTCCGCTTCCGATCCCACTCAAACGGTATATGTAACAGATGATCCCAATACTGTGGAAAATAAGATCAAAAAATATGCATTTTCTGGAGGACAAGTGTCTATAGCGGAACATCGGAAGAAAGGGGGCGACCCAGATATTGATGTCAGTTTCCAATGGCTCAAAATCCTCTTTGAACCTGACGATAACAAGATTAAAACAATCGAGGAAGACTACCGGAATGGAGATTTACTTACTGGAGAGTTAAAAGCAATTTTGATCGAGAAAATCAATACATTTCTCGAACGTCATAGATTAAAACGAGAAAAAGCACTAGATCAGTTAGATGAATTTTTAGTAAAAGATTAAGGTATCTATTGGTTTTCTCCTCTCCTAGCGAAATAATCAAAAGTACTACTAAGATGATTTTAAGTCAGAAATCCTCGTGAACTACACACACCTAAAGGAGTGTGCTTCCTACGAGTCCGCCCAACCGTTTTTCTCTAGGAATAATGGAAACTCTCGTTTTATGTTTGGCTGTGTGTCGTAGATTACACCTGATAGTACTTTCA